>NZ_BAAAQS010000004.1:0-29662 GCF_039531795.1 Pedococcus bigeumensis
GGCCCGCGCTGCTGCTGCGGCGGCGAGTCCGTCCTGGCGCTGCTTCTCGAGCGCGACCGACGTCTTGCGGAGCGTGGCGAGCTGCGTCGTGAGCGCGCTCTGCTGCTTCTGGATCTGGGCGGCTGCCGCTTGGGCCGCGTCGGCCTGCGACTGGGCGGCGTTGCGGGCCGACTCCGCCGCGCGGGCGGCCTTGGCCTGCGCTGCTTGGGCCTGCGCTGCTTGCTGACGCATGGTGTCGGCCACGATCGAGGCGGCGGAGGCCTTCTGGAGGGCCTGGGCGCGGGCGGCGCTCACGGCCTCGAGGGCGGTGGCGCGGTCCATCAGGTCCTGGGGTCCGGTGCTGGACAGGTAGGCCTCGAGCTCACCGAGGTTGCCGCCCTGCTGGTACACGCTGGCGGCGTAGCGGCGCACCTGCAGACCCGCGGAGTCCGCGACCTGCTGGGCCTGTGTCGCGCGCTTCTTGGCGGCAGTCGCCTCCGCGGAGCGCTGGTCGAGCTCGTAGCGAGCGCCGTTGTAGGCCTCGGCCGCAGCTGCGGCACTGTCCTGCACCTGGGCCAGGCGGGCACTGGCGGCCACGTACTGCGCGTCCAGGCTGGCGATCCTCCCGCTGGTCGTCGCGACGGCGGTCTTCGCCTTGGCCACCTGTGCCTTCGAGGGGTACACCGGGGCCGGGTCGGCGGCCGCGGACAGCGCCATGGACACGGCGAGGACGCCGACCAGCGACAGCGTCGCGCCAGTGCGCAACGCGCGGCGTGCGGGGTGGGCCTTCGGCACGGGGGGATGCCTCTCGAGTGGGTGGGCGGGCGACTGGGTGACAGCCGGTCGAGACTAGAGCCGACTTTTCACTCGAAACCCTTTCGTCACACAAATCCCACGCCTTACACGGCCTTCCGGAAAATGACATGACTGTGATTACCGGAGTTACACCGATGTCTTTCAGCAGGTGATGACCACGCTTCGATCAGGTGTCCAACGATGGTCTCAAATCGATAACGAAATCGGCGTTTTCGCAGGTGAGAGCCCTCGCAGAGCCCCGGGAACGCTCTGCTGACAGCTAGGTCGGAGGCCTTTTCGGCGGGCTTGCGTGGGCGCGCGCGCACGGGCCAGGCGTGGGCCCGGCGTGGGCCCGGCGTGGGCCCGGCGTGGGCCCGGCGTGGGCCCGGCGTGGGCCCGGCGTGGGCCCGGCGTGGGCCCGGCGTGGGCCCGGCGTGGGCCCGGCGTGGGCCCGGCGTGGGCCAAGCGTGGGTCAGGGGTGGGTCACGGATGGGTCAGGGGGTGATCGACTCACCGGAGCGCAGGGCCTCGTAGGCCTTGGGATCGCTCTCCCGCAAACCGCGCCGGGTCTTGCGCCGGTAGCGCAGGATCTGCACGACCCCGGCCCCCCAGACGAGGTACTGGACCGACATGGCGGCCCGGAAGGTGTCGACGTCGTAGGTGCTCGGCCCGCCGGGGGCGACGCGGTCGAGGATGATCCCGATGAGGGTCACGGTCGACAGCGACGCAAGGAAACCACCGACGTTGACGATGCCGGTCGCACTGCCGAGCCGGGTGGGCGGGTTGAAGGTCCGCGCCAGGTCGAAGCCGACCAGCGACCCCGGTCCCCCGACGGCCGTGATGACGACCAGCAGCACCAGCAGCGGCAGCGGCGCCCGGCCCGGCCAGAGCAGCACCACTGCCCAGACCGTCATGATGGCGAAGACGATCCCGAGGATCAGGGTCGAGCGCGAGAACGGGTACTTCGTCACGAACCCGCCGATCAGCGGGCTGGACACCACCGTCGTGATCGTCATCAACATCAGCAACGTGCCGGCCGCGGATGGCGAAAGTCCTTGTCCCGCAACGAGGAACGGGTAGCCCCACAGGAGCGCGAAGACCGTCGCGCCGAACTGGGCAGAGAAGTGCGACCAGAGTCCGAGCCTGGTGCCGGGCGTCCGCCAGGCGGCCCGGACACTCCGGGCGATGGCCCGGACCTTGATCTGGTCGAGCTCGTGGTCCGGGTTCGGGGAGTCGCGCACGACGACCAGGACGATGGCGGCCAGGACCACTCCGAACAGGGCGGCCCCCCGGAAGGAGGGGGTCCAGCCCCAGGTGTGCAGCGCGTAGACCAGGGGCGTGGCCGCGACGAGGGCGCCGAGCTGGCCGAGCAACCCGGTCAGCTGCGACACCATCGGGATCCGCAGGGGCGGGAACCACAGGGCCACGATCCGCAGCAGCGGGATGAAGATCATGGCGTCGCCGATCCCCACGAACACCCGCGCCACGATGCCGATGGCGAAGGAGTCGGCGTAGGCGAAGCCGAGCTGGGCCACCGTCATCAGCGTGACGCCGGTCAGCAACAGGCGCTTGGACCCGAACCGGTCGAGCAGCGCCCCGACCGGGATCTGCATGGCGGCGTAGACGAGCAGCTGGACCATCGTGAACACCGACAGCTGGGTGGCCGCGATGTCGAAGCGCTCACTCGCGAGCAGGCCGGCCACGCCGAGCGAGCTGCGGTGGAACACCGCCAGGACGTAGACCGACACCGACGCGGCATACACGACCCATGCCCGCCGTCCACCGAGGGGGAACTGGGGGGCGGGCTTGGTCACACCCCAGTGTCCCGCACTGCCGCGCCCGTTCCGGCCGGGGGTGGCCGCCCGGGTAGGTTCACGGGGTGCAGGAGTTCACCCGAGACGGCTTGGTCTTCGACGTCAGCGACACCGGCCCGGACCGCGGCGACGCCGACCCTGGCGACACCGACCCTGGCGACACCGACACCTCCGACGCCTCCCCTGCCGCCCGGGAGGTGGTGCTCCTCCTGCACGGCTGGCCGCAGGACCGCCACGCGTGGTCGCGGGTGACCCCACCGCTGCTCGAGGCCGGGCTGCGGGTGGTGGCGTTCGACCAGCGCGGCTACTCGCCTCGCGCACGCCCGGCCGGGCGCCGGGCCTACCGCATGCAGGAGCTGGTCGCCGACGTCCTGGCGCTCATCGACGAGCTCGGCACCGCGCGGGTCCACCTGGTCGGTCACGACTGGGGCGGCTCGGTCGCGTGGGCCTTCGCCGAGCGCCACCCGGAACGGCTGCGCAGCCTCACCGTGCTGTCGACTCCGCACCACGACGCCATCGCGTGGGCGCTGCGCCATGCGGACCAGGCCCGACGCAGCTGGTACCTGGCCGCCTTCCAGCTCCCCGCCGTCCCCGAGGTGGTCCTGCGGCGCCGGCTGGCGACCGTCCTGCGGCGATCCGGCCTGCCCGAGCCCGACGTGCAGAGGTATGCCGCCCGCTTCCGCGAGCCGGGTGCAGCCAGTGCCAGCCTGGCCTGGTATCGCGCGATTCCCCTGCGGCGCAAGGGATCTGACAAGCCTGCCGCGCGCCGCATCTCTACCCCCACCGCCTACCTGTGGGGTCGGGACGATCCCGCGCTCGGACGCGCCGCGGCGGAGCGGACCCGCGACCACGTCGCGGCCGACTACACGTTCACCGAGCTCGACGCGGGCCACTGGCTCCCCGAGACGCACCCGGACGAAGTGGCCGCCGCCATCCTCGAGCGGCGGCGCACCCTCCCGCAGTAGATTCTCGCCAGGAGGTGGGTGATGACCGCTGGCACGGGCCTGGCCCAGGTGGCCCAGTACGCGCAGGACCTCGACCGGGCGGCCGCGTTCTACGAACGCCTGCTCGGGGCGCCGCCGCTGGCCCGCTTCGACCCGCCCGGCTTGCTCTTCTTCCCGCTCGGCGACGGCACCAGGCTCCTGCTCGAGGAGGGGGCCAGCTCGGCCATGCTCTACCTCCGGGTGGACGACGTACCCACCCGGATCGAGGAGCTCCGCGCCGACGGGGTCGTCGTCGAGGCCGAGCCACACATCATCTTCAGCCACACCGACGACACCCTCGGGCCGGCCGGCCACGACGAGTGGATGGCGTTCATCCGCGACAGCGAGGACAACCTCGTCGGACTCGTGAGCCACGCTCCGAGGGCAGACAGCTGACCGCAGCGGGCCCCCTCCCCGACCACGCGCTGGTCGTGCTCGTGGGGCCCAGCGGCTCCGGCAAGTCGACGTGGGCGGCACAGCACTACCGGCAGCAGGAGGTCGTGTCGTCGGACGCGTTGCGAGCCGTGGTCGGCAGTGGTGAGTCCGACCTCGACGCCTCGGCCGACGCATTCGCCCTGCTGCACCAGATCGTGGCTGGGCGCGCCCGACGCGGCCTCACCGTCGTCGTCGACACCCTCGGGCTCGACCCGGACCTGAGGGACCGGTTACGCGAGCAGGGACGCCTCGCCGGACTGCCGTGCGTCGCAGTGCTCTTCGAGACACCAGAGCCCGTCTCCCGCCAGCGCAACGCCGTCCGCGACCGGCCGGTGCCCGCCCGGGTCCTCGGCCAGCAGCACGCGGCCTTCGCCCTGGCGCGCGAGGCGGTGGCCGGCGAGGGCTGGGACGAGGTGCGCCACGTCGTGGACTCCGCCGCGCCGACGCAGGAGCGGGGCCTTGCGGCTGCACCGTCGCCGAGCCCCGCTGCCCCCTCCGAGAGAGGTCGCCCGCGCCCGGGCCCGGACGTCGTGCTCCAGGTGTCGCGGTTTCCCTGGGGCGCCGACCCGGCCGGCTGGCTGCGCTCGGTCGCCATCGCCGCGGACCACCACGGTTTCGCCGGGATCGCGTTGATGGACCACCTGATCCAGATCCCCCAGGTGGACCGCGCGTGGGAGCCGATCCCCGAGCCCTGGGTGACACTGGGCCTGCTCGCCGGCCTCGACACCGACCTGCGGCTCGGGACGCTGGTCTCACCAGTGACCTTTCGCGCGCCGGGCATCATCGCGAAAACCGTTGCCACGCTTGATGTCCTGTCAGGAGGACGCGCCTTCGTGGGTCTCGGTGCGGGCTGGTGGGAACGTGAGCACCGGGCGTTCGGCCTCCCCTTTCCCCCTGCGACTGAGCGGCTCGACCAGCTGGAGACCTGCATCGAGACGCTCCATGCACTGTGGGACAAGGGCACCAAGGCGTACGCCGGGAGCCGCGTCACGCTGCCCGAGACCACGGCATACCCCCGCCCGGTCGGGCGACCACAGGTGATCGTGGGCGGCTCCGGGGAGCGGCGCACGCTGCGGATCGCGGCCGCCCTGGCCGACGCCTGCAACCTACCCAGCGACGAGGACGCGCTGAGCCGCAAGCTGGCGGTGCTGCGGGCCCACTGTGCAGCGGTGGGCCGAGACCCGTCGCAGGTGGCGGTGACAGTGCTCGACCTCCCGGTCGTGGGGACCGACCGCGACGACACCTGGCGGAGGGTCGAGCGGTTGCGGGGACGGACGGCAGCGGCGGTGTTCGCCAGGCGCCACCACGCCGGCGAGGCCCCCGCCCACCGGGAGCGGTACCGCCGGCTCGCCGACGAGTTCGGGGTCAGCACGGTGTTCGTGGGGCTTCCCGACCTGGACGGGCCGGACGACGTCGCGCGCCTCGCGCCGGTGCTCGGCCTGAGCTGAGCACTCCCCGCGCACGACGGAGCCCGGCCGCCCCTGGGGCAGCCGGGCTCCGTCGGTGCCGCGGGTCAGGCCGAGGCCTTCACCCCGGTGAGCTGCGTCAGGGCGAACTCCGTGATGCGGACGAGGGCCTGCTTGGCGGACTCCCGGTCGCGGGCGTCGACCTCGATGACGGGGATGTGCGAGGGGATGGCCAAGGCCTCCCGGATGTCGTCGGGGCCGAACTCCTGCGCGCCGTCGAACTGGTTCAGCGCGACGATGAAGGGCAGGCCCTTGGCCTCGAAGTAGTCGACAGCGGCGAAGCTGTCGTCCAGGCGACGGACGTCGACGAGCACCACGGCACCGATGGCGCCCTTGACCAGGTCGTCCCACATGAACCAGAAACGACGCTGCCCAGGGGTGCCGAACAGGTAGAGAACGAGGTTCTCCGCCAGCGTGATGCGGCCGAAGTCCATTGCCACCGTGGTGGTGTGCTTCTGCTGCACCTTGGAGATGTCGTCCTGGCCCGCGGACTCGTTCGTGACGAGTGCCTCGGTGCGCAGGGGGTCGATCTCGGAGACGGCACCAACGAAGGTGGTCTTGCCGACGCCGAAGCCGCCGGCCACGACAATCTTCGTCGAGGCGCTGTTGCGGTTAGAGGGCGCGTAGTCCACTGAGTGTCCTTTCAATCAGTTCACGTCGTTCGTCGGATGTCGTGTTTTCGGAGATGGTGGTGCGCGTCTTCAGGTGACCGGCGGTGACCAGGTCACCGAGCAGCACCCGGGCGACGCCGAGTGGGATGTGCAGCTTTGCCGAGACCTCGGCCACCGACTCGGTGGCCGCGCACAGCTCGATGATCCGGCCCGAGAGGTCACCCTCCGGCCAGGTCGTGGTGCGGGCGGACGGCAGCACCTCGAACGTGGCCTCGATGGGGAGGTCGACCACGGACTCGGTCCGTCCTGACGTCAACGCGTAGGGCCGGACCAGGCGGGGGCCTGCCGACACGTCGCGTCCGTCCGGGGCCAAGGGACTAGCCCGTCATGGGGGTCCGGGCTGATGCGTCGATCATCTTGCCGACGCGGTCAACCAGAACCGCCATCTCGTAGCCGACCTGACCGATGTCAGAGTCGGTGCTGGTGAGTGCTGCCAGGTGCGATCCGTCGCCGACACTCATGAGGAGCAGGTAGCCCAGCTCCATCTCGATGACGGACTGGAGGACCGTGCCTCCCTGGAACAGGCGAGCCGCGCCCGAGGCGAGGCTGGCCATGCCCGAGGCCACGGCTGCCATCTGCTCGGCCCGGTCCACGGGGAGCTGCTCGCTGGCGGCCATGGGAAGCCCGTCGGCCGAGACCAGGATGGCGTGTGACACGCCAGGGGTCTCCGTCGCGAACTTGGCCACGAGCCAGTCGTACTCGCCCTTGGGCTGGGCCATGGCGTCAGTGGTGAACATCGGCTTCCTCTCGGTGTGTTCCATCTTGTGCCTCGGTGCGAGCGGAGCTCACACCGTTCTTGTGGCGGTTGAGGTTGCGGCGGATCGCTTCGGGATCGCGTCGCGATGCTGCGGGGGCAGCGGGCTTCTCGTCGGCCTCGTCGATCGCACCGGGGATCAGGTAGTTCCCGGGGCGTCGCTTGGGGAGACCGGCTGCTGACTCTTCCAGGGGTTGGGTCTCCTCGATCCGTGCGGCGGCGGACCAGGCCTGGTCCGCCTCGTTGGTGGACCATGACGTCCCTGTGGCTGCCGAATCGGTGTCATCGGTCAGCCAGCGCGACATCATCGCCCGGAAGATGGGGGTGTCGTTGAGGTTGCCGCTGGGCGTCTCCGCGTGGTCGGCCTCGCTGTCGACGTCGGCCTCGGCGGCCGGCTGGACCTGCACCGACTCGGCGTGCTCGGGCTCGGCGTGCTCGGGCTCGGCGTGCTTGGGCTCGGTCAGCTCGGCCACGACCGGCTCGACCTGCTCCGACTCGACAGCGGCCAGCACCTCGGTGGTCTCCTCGGCCGGCTGCTCGGCGACCGGCTCGACTGCCACGGTCTCCTCGACGGCCGGGGCCAGTTCGGCAGCAGCAGGCTCCTCGGCGACCGGGGTCGCGTCGGCGGCAGCCACGTCGCGGGCCCGGCGAGCGCCGAAGAACGACGTGTTGTGGGCACGCACCCGCGGGCGGGAGCTGGGGACCTCGGTCTCCTGGAGGCCGGCGGTGGCCGAGGCGGTCGCACCGGGGACGCGGGTCGGGAGGTGACCGGCCCCCTCGGCAGCGGGCGCCTCGAGCACCTGGGTGCTGTCGACGGGTGCCGCGACCTCGGCCTGCGCCTCGGTCTGGGTCTCGGTCTGGGCCTTGGCCTCGGTCTCAGCCTCGGCGACCGGCGTCGCGTCAGCCGCGACGACGTCGTCGGTGGGGCCCTGCGGGGCGTCGACGTTGGCCTCGGCGACCCACTCGGCGGGCACGTGGATCTCGGCACCGGAGTCGGTGGTGGACGCGGTGGAGTCGCCGGCCGCAGTGGCCTCGACCGGGGCGTCGGCACCGAGCTCGCGAGCCTTGGCGGCCTCGACCAGCTTGGCGCGGTGGTCCAGCCAGGCAGACAGGTTGGACGGCATCTGGCGGGGCTGGTTGGCCTCGGCCTCGGCCTCGAGGCGGGCGGCCTCGGCTGCTGCCTTGCCGCGACCGGGGAGCCAGCTGAGCCGGCCACCCTTGGCTGCGGGGGCGTCGGCCTTCGCGGCGGCCTTGTCGGGGTTCGCGTCCGGCTGCTCGGTGGACGGGGCGTCCTCGAACTCGCGGTACTCGGTGATCCCGGTGGCACGCGGCTTGCGGACCGGCAGGCCGGCCGCGGAGCGCTGGGGCTCGGTCGCCTCGGCCTGGGGCAGGTCCGCCTTGGCGTCTGCCTTGTTTGCCTTGTCGTCCTTGTCGGCCTTGGCCGCAGCATCCTTGGCGTCCTTGGCGTCCTTGGCGTCCTTGGCGTCCTTGGCGTCCTTGGCGTCCTTGGCGTCCTTGGCGTCCTTGGCGTCCTTGGTCGGGGTGGCCGGCTGCTCGGCCGGTGCCGAGCCGTTGACCTCGGCCTTGTCGGCCTTGGCCGCGGTGCCGTTGACCGGCGAGGCGTCGGCGTGGCCGTTCGTGGCCGCCTTCTCCTCGGCGGCCTCGGACCCCTCGATGACCGGCTTGGCCGGCGGCGCCTGGATGGCGTGCGCGGCCGTCGGGCCGTGCGCACCGGGCGTGCGGGTCGGGAGCTTCTTGGCCGCGTCGGTGACCGGGCTGGGCGTGGCGCCGCTGGCCCCGCGGACGCGGGTGGGCAGGCCGGCCTTCGTGGTGCCACCGACGGCGGACGTCGTGGGCGTCGTCGGTGCGGGAGCGGCGGCCGCGGGTGCCGCGGCGGCGGCAGCCGGACGGACCGGGCGCTCGCCCTTGGCGCTGTCGGCCAGCAGGCCGGCGGGCAGGTGGATCGACACGGTGACGCCCTGCTTGTCGTCGCCGTTGCGACGCAGGCGGACTGCGATGCCGTGCCGCTTGGCCAGGCTCCCGACCACGAACAGGCCCATGCGACGCGCGGTGTCGGCGGTGATGTCCCCGCCGTGCGCGAGCTGGTCGTTGAGGGCCGCGAGGTCCTTGGGCGGCATACCGAGGCCACGGTCGGCGACCTCGATGAGGAGCCCGCCCTCGGGCGTGCGGGCACCACGGATGGCGACCCGGGAGGTGGGCGGGGAGTAGGACAGGGCGTTGTCGACGATCTCCGCGACCAGGTGGATGAGGTCGGAGCCGACGGCGCCCAGGACGTGGTCGTTCGAGGTGTCGCCGATGTCGATGCGCTCGTAGTTCTCGACCTCGGAAACCGCCGCGCGGACGGCGTCGGACACCGAGACCGAGCCGGACATGCCACGCCGGGTGGAGGTGCCTGCGAGCACCAGCAGCGAGTCGCTGTTCCGGCGCATACGGGCGGCCAGGTGGTCGAGCCGGAAGAGGCTCTGGAGGCGCTTGGGGTCTTCCTCGTCGCTCTCCAGGCGCTCGATCAGGCTGAGCTGCTGGTCGATGAGGGAGGTGCTGCGGCGCGACAGGGTCTCGAACATGTGGCCGACCTGGACCCGGAGGCGGGCCTGGTCACCAGCCAGCGTGCGGGCCTGGGTGTGGAGGTCGTCCACGGCGCGGGCGAGCTGGCCCATCTCCTCGGTCGTGTGGACCGGGATCGGCACGAACTCGGGGAGCTCCTCACCGTCGCGCATCGCGGCGACGGCCTCGGGGAGGCGGTTGTTCGCCACGTCGAGGGCGCCCTGACGCACGGCGCGGATCGGGATGAGCAGGGAGCGCATCAGCGCGAGCACCAGGCCGAGGGCGAGCGCGAGGGCGATGACCACGATGGCGGCGTTGAGGATCGCCTCGGCGCGGTGCTGGGCAGCGCGGTCACGCAGGTTGCTCTCGAGAGCCTTGAGCTGGCCGTCCATGAGCTTGGCGTAGCCGGCGTTGCTCGACTCGATCACGATGCCGAGGCCAGCGATCTGGGCCTTGTCCGGGGGCTGCTGCTGCAGCGTGTAGTTGCGCCGGCCGTTCTCGTTCAGCAGCTGGCGGGTCTGGCTGACCTGGTCGGCGGGGGCGGTCGACAGCAGTCGCGTGAGGGCTGCGGTCTCGGCCCCGACCTGACCGATCGCGCGCAGGCTGGCTGACGCGTCGTCGGTGTTGGAGAGGTTGAGCTGCTCGCCGGTCATGGCGCGCTGGGCGGCGATCGCGTCCTGCAGGGCCACGACGATCTTGGCCGAGGCCGAGTCGTCGCTGAGGCCGAGGTCGCTGACGGCCGAGGACATCAGGGTGGCGATGTTGCCGGACTTGTCGATGACGACGTCGGAGAACGGGCTCTGCGTCTTCGCCGTGCGGACCGCCTGGCCGAGCGCGAGGGCGCTCTGGCCACTGGCCTTCACGGAGTCGGGGACCCCGTCGGCCTTGAGGGCGATACGGAGGTCAGCCGCGGCCGACTCGTACTTGGTGATCGCCGAGATGACACCGCCACCACCGACGCTCTCTGCCGCGGCGAGCCGCTGGACGGCGAGGTTGTAGTCGACGACGGGGCGGATGACCAGGACCGTGTCGGCTGCCTGGGAGAGCTGGCGCGAGGAGTCGAAGTCGTTCTTGACGCGCAGGCCGCCGAACACGAAGGCCAGGAGCACGGGCAGGACGATCGCGGCCGCAAGCTTCCGACGCAGTGGCCAGTGACCGAACGACCAGCGTTGGGGGACACGGCCAGCCGTCGACTGCAGTCTGGACACGGAGCCACCTTTCCTCACGACATGCGACGACTTGAGCAAGAACATTCTTGAATGAACGGAAACATACGGGTGCCCACACCGAGGCTGGATAGACCTCGGAGGCCACTTGGCACGTTTGGCCTGCGCACTACTGACCGAACGGACTAGACCACCTCGGAGAGCCAAACCAGCATGCCAGCGGGGTCGGCGGTATAGGAGGGGTCGAGCACCGGGAATGCCTGCCCGGGGTCAGCCGTGTGGTTTCGGTTGCCTCCGACGAGTTCCGCTGGCACCACGGGCAGCCCGTCGCGCCGCCGCCGGCTCACTCGCCCGGCACGACCAGCCGGTAGCCCTGCCCGGGCTCGGTCACGACGTAACGCGGGACGGCGGGGTCGGGCTCGAGCTTTCGACGGAGCTGGTTGGCATACACCCGTAGGTAGTTCGACTCCCTGCCGTAGCCAGGGCCCCACACCTCGCGGAGCAGCTCGCGCTGCGAGACCAGGTGGCCGGGGCGGCGGGCCAGGACCTCGAGCAGGCTCCACTCCGTGGGGGTCAGGCGCACCTCGGCCCCGGCCGCGACGGCCCGCCGCTCCGTGAAGTCCAGGCTGAAGTGCGGGGTGCGCACCGGCGCCACCGACGACGCCCCACCCTCGGCACGACGGCGCAGGGCCACCCGCACCCTGGCGAGCAGCTCGTCCATCGCGAAGGGCTTCGTCACGTAGTCGTCGGCTCCCAGGTCGAGCGCCTCGACCTTGTCGACGGAGTCGGTGCGTGCCGACAGCACGATCACGGGCACGTCCGAGACCTGCCTGACGCGCCGGAGCACCTCCACCCCGTCCAGGTCCGGCAGCCCCAGGTCGAGCACCACGAGGTCGGGCGGTGCGTCGTGGAACGACTGGAGGGCGGTGCGGCCGTCCCCCGCCGTCTCGACCGTGTAGTCGCGCGCCCGCAGGTTGATCGCGAGCGTCCGCAGCAGGTGGGGTTCGTCGTCGACGACGAGGATGGAGCTCACGGTTCCATCCTCGCAGTGATGCCTGCAGTACCAGTGGCGCCAGCCGCGTCGGCAGTGCCACCCCTCTCCAGGACGACGGGGCCGCCGTCGCGTCGGCCGACGATGCGGCTGTCCGGTGGGGTGATGGCGCTGCCGTGTCGCGCGAGCTCGATCACGACGGTCAGGCCCCCACCGGGGGTGTCCTCGGCGACGATCGACCCGCCCATCGCCTCGACCAGCCCGCGGGCCACCGCGAGGCCCAGCCCCACCCCTGTCCCCCGGGGAGTGTCACCGAACCGCTGGAACGGCGCGAAGATCGTCTCCTTGGCCCCCTCCGGGACACCGGGCCCCCGGTCGACCACCCGCAGCTGCACGCGCGTGCCCGTGGCGGCCGCCTGCACCACGACCTCCGCGCCCGAGTGCTTGAGGGCGTTCTCCAGGACGTTGGCCAGGACCCGGTCGAGCAGTCCGGCATCGGCCTCGGCCGGGGGGAGCGTGGCATCCATGTGGATGCGCACCCGCCGCGCGTCGACGAGCGGGGCCGCGGCGAGCGCGACGGCACCCTCGACGTCGACCGGGCCCAACCGCGGCACCACCGAGCCGCTCTGCAGCCGTGACATGTCGAGCAGGTTCGCCACCAGCGCGGTGAGCCGGTCGGTCGACTCCTCGATGGTCTCCAGCAGGTCCGCCCGGTCGCCCGCGCTGAACGCGACGTCCGGCTGTCGCAGGCTCGACGCGGCTGCCTTGATGCTCGCCAGGGGTGTACGCAGGTCGTGTGACACCGCGGCCAGCAGGGCGGTCCGGGCCCGGTTGTCCTTGGCGAGCACCTTGGCCTCCCGGGCCAGCTCCACCAGCTCGTCGCGGTGGAGGATCGCCCCGGCGCGCGAGGCGAACGCCGACACGAGGCGACGGTCCGCTCCGGACAGTGTGCGACCGGTGAGCACCAGCACCCGCGTGTCGTCCACAGCAGCGCGCACCGAGGCGGTGGCCACCGTGGCCAGGTCGAACCCCTCCGTCGCGGCCACCACGTCCCACGGTGAGCGCACGTCCTCGCGCGCCAGGACCGCCGCCGCGTCGACGGCGAAGAAGTCGACCGACTGCCGCAGCAGCGCGGGCAGCTGGTCGCGCTCTCCCAGGAGCGACTCCGCAGTCGCCGCCAACGCGTCGGCCTCACGGCGGGCCGAGCTCGCGGCGGCTGCTCGACGCTCACTCACGTGGACCACGGACGAGACGGCTGCCGCCACGACGACGAAGACCAGCAGCGCGATGAGGTTCTGGGGGTCGCTGATGGTGAGCGTGTTGACCGGCTCGGTGAAGAACCAGTTGATGGCGAGGCTCCCGAGGACGGCGGCTGCCAGGGCCGGCCACAGCCCACCGACCAGCGCGGTGAGCACCGTGACGAGGAGGAAGAGGAGCACCTCCAGTGGCAGGTCGTGCCACCCCGGTGTCGCACGGAGTATGCCGGCCAGCGCGGCTGTGCCGAACACCGCCAGTCCCCAGCCGAGCGCCGAGCGCCGCGCGCCGAGAGCCGGCCCGAACCGCAGGGGCGCGCGCACCGTCCGCGTCAGCTCGTGGGTGACGAGGTGCACGTCGATCTCCCCCGAGCCCTCCACGACGCGCTGGCCGACACCGGTCGACAGCACCTCCTGCCAGCGTCGACGCCGCGACGCACCGATGACGACCTGTCGGGCGGACACACCGCGGGCGAACTCCAGCAGGGCCGCCGCGATGTCCTCGCCCTTGACCGTGTGGAAGGTGCCGCCGAGCTCGACGGTCAGCTGGCGAAGGTCGGCGAGGCCCTCGAGCCTGGTGTCCACCAGGCCGTCGGGCGGGGTGACGTAGACGGCGAGCAGCTCGCCGCCGGCCCGCGACGCGATCTGGGCGCCACGCCGCAACAGGGTCCGCCCCTCCGGACCCCCGCTCAGCGCGACGACGACCCGCTCGCGGGTCGGCCAGGGCTCGGTGATGTGGTGGTCCGCGCGGTAGCGGTCCAGCCCCTCCTCGACCCGGTCCGCGACCCACAGCAGGGACAGCTCCCGGAGCGCCGAGAGGTTGCCCTCGCGGAAGTAGTTCGCCAGGGCTGCGTCGACCTGCTCCGCGGCGTAGACGTTCCCGTGCGCCAGACGACGGCGCAGCGCCTGCGGTGACATGTCGACGAGCTCGATCTGGTCGGCCGACCTGACCACCTCGTCGGGGACCGTCTCCTGCTGACGGACCCCCGTGATGGCCTCGACGACGTCGTTGAGCGACTCGAGGTGCTGGACGTTGACGGTGGAGATGACGTCGATGCCGGCGACCAGCAGCTGCTCGACGTCCTGCCACCGCTTGGCATGGGCGCTACCAGGGGCGTTGGTGTGGGCGAGCTCGTCGACGAGCACCACCTCCGGGCGTCGTGCGAGGACCGCGGCGACGTCGAGCTCGGCCAGGTCGCTGCCCCGGTGCGACACCGCGCGCAGGGGAATCCGTTCGATGCCCTCCATCAGGCTCGCCGTGAAGGCCCGGCCGTGGCTCTCGCACACGCCGATGACGACGTCGGTCCCGCGCGCGCGACGACGCCTCGCCTCGGAGAGCATGGCGACGGTCTTGCCGACGCCTGGTGCGGCACCGAGGTAGACCCGCAGCACTCCCCTGCTCATGAGCCGATTGTCGTCCTTCGGGTGCCGGGCGCGGCGGCCAGGCCGGTCATTGGTGCGCCAGCTCCTCGAGTGCGAGGTTCAGCTCCAGCACGTTGACCCGCGGCTCGCCGAGAAAGCCCAGCGAACGCCCCTGGGTGTGGGCGTCGACGAGCTGTCGGACTGCGGAGGCCTCCACGCCGTTGGCCGCCGCCACCCGCGACACCTGGGCCAGCGCGTTGGCCGGCGAGACGTGTGGGTCGAGACCACTGGCGGACGCCGTCAGGGCGTCGGCCGGAGCCGCACCCTCACCGATGCCGGGCCAGGCAGCCTGCCTCTCACGCACGGCGCTGACCTGTCCCTGTGCACTCGCCGCCAGGTTCGAACCGCCGCTGACACCACCGGCATACGCGCTCGCGGAGGGCCGGCCGTGGAACCACTTCGGACCCTTGAAGTCCTGGCCGAGGAGGCTCGACCCGACCACCCTCCCGTCACGGCTGACGAGGGAGCCATCCGCACGGTCTGACAGCCCGGCTCTCCCGACACCCCAGACCACGGCGGGGTAGAGCACGCCCAGGAGCACCGTGAGGACGAGCAGCATCCGCAGGGAGGCCACGAGCTGGCGAAGTGAGGACATGTGATCAGGCCAATCCGGGGAGGAGGGAGACACCGAGGTCGATGAGCTTGATGCCGATGAAGGGGGCGACGACGCCGCCGAGCCCGTAGACGAGCAGGTTCCGCCGCAGCATCTGGGCGGCGCTCGAGGGGCGATAGCGAACTCCTCTGAGCGCCAACGGAATCAACGCCAGGATGATGAGTGCGTTGAAGATGACCGCCGACAGCATGGCCGACTCGGGCGACGACAGCCTCATGACGTTGAGGGCGTCGAGACCCGGGAAGAGCGAGATGAACATCGCCGGGATGATCGCGAAGTACTTCGCGATGTCGTTGGCGATCGAGAAGGTGGTCAGCGCCCCGCGGGTGATCAGCAGCTGCTTGCCGATCTCGACGACCTCGATGAGCTTGGTCGGGTCGGAGTCGAGGTCGACCATGTTGCCGGCCTCCTTCGCGGCCGACGTCCCGGAGTTCATCGCGACACCGACGTCGGCCTGGGCGAGTGCCGGCGCGTCGTTGGTGCCGTCCCCGGTCATGGCGACGAGCCGGCCACCTTCCTGCTCCTTGCGGATCAGGCGCATCTTGTCCTCGGGTGTCGCCTCGGCGAGGAAGTCGTCGACGCCCGCCTCCCTGGCGATCGAGGCGGCCGTGAGCGCGTTGTCGCCCGTGATCATGACGGTGCGGATCCCCATGGCACGCATGACGTCGAACCGCTCGCGCATGCCCGGCTTGACCACGTCCTTGAGGTGCACGACGCCAAGCGCCCGCGCCGGCCTCATGCCGTCCTGGCGGGCCACCACGAGTGGCGTGCCACCACTGCTGCCGATGTCGTCGACGAGGACCTGCACCTGTGGGGGCAGCACACCCCCGGACTCCTCCACCCAGTGCCGCACAGCCGATGCGGCACCCTTGCGGATGTGGGTGCCGTCCGGCAGGTCCACCCCCGACATGCGTGTCATGGCACTGAACTCGACGAACTCCGCCCCGTCGCGCATGAGGACCTGCGCGGACCGCCCGCCGTTGACGGCATGATCCGTCGTGGCCAGCTCGACGATCGACTTGCCCTCCGGCGTGGCGTCGGCGAGCGACGAGAGGTATGCCGCGTCGGGCAGGTCGTGGCTGCCGTCCTCACCGAGGGGCAGGAACGCGGTGGCGCGGCGGTTGCCGAAGGTGATCGTGCCCGTCTTGTCGAGCAGGAGCGTCGAGACGTCGCCGGCCGCCTCCACCGCACGCCCCGACATGGCCAGGACGTTGCGCTGGACGAGGCGGTCCATCCCGGCGATGCCGATGGCGGACAGCAGCGCACCGATGGTGGTGGGGATGAGGCAGACGAGCAGCGCCACCAGGACGACGACCGGTTGCACCCGACCCGAGTACGAGGCCAGCGGCTGGATCGCCATCACGGTCACCAGGAACACGATCGTCAGGGTGGTGAGCAGGATGGTGAGCGCGATCTCGTTGGGGGTCTTCTGTCGCTGGGCTCCCTCGACGAGGGCGATCATGCGGTCGATGAAGCTCTCGCCCGGCTTCGTGGTCACCCGGACGACGATGCGGTCGGACAGCACGGTGGTGCCGCCGGTGACCGCGCTCCGGTCGCCACCCGACTCCCGGATGACGGGCGCGGACTCGCCGGTGATGGCCGACTCGTCCACCGTGGCCACGCCCTCGACGACCTCCCCGTCGCCCGGGATCACCTGACCGGCCTCGACGACCACCGTGTCGCCGACGCGCAGCTCGCTGCCGGGGACGGACTCCTCGGACCCGTCGGCACGCAGCCGACGGGCGACGGTCTCGCGCTTGGCGGCCCGCAGGCTGGCGGCCTGCGCCTTGCCGCGCCCTTCGGCGACGGCCTCGGCCGCGTTCGCGAAGAGCACGGTCAGCCAGAGCCAGACCGCGACCGACCAGCTGAAGACGCTGGGGTCCTTGGCAGCCAGGCCCGTCGTGAGGACCGAGCCGACCCAGACCACGAAGATGACCGGCGAGCGGTAGACGTGACGCGGGTCGAGCTTGGCAAGTGCCTGCGGGATGACGTGCAGCAACGAGCGGGTCATGACAGAGCCTCCGCGATGGGACCGAGCGCCAGGGCAGGGAAGAAGGTGAGCCCGGCGACGACGAGGGCGATGCCGGTCACCAGGCCGACGAACAAGGGGGTGTGGGTGGGCATCGTGCCGGCCGTGGCTGGACGGATGCGCTGCCCCACGAGCAACCCGGCCAGTCGCAGCACGAGCAGCATCGGGACGAACCGGCCGAGGAGCATGCAGGCAGCCAGGGTCAGGTTGTACCAAGGGGTGTCGGCGCCGAGGCCGACGAACGCACTGCCGTTGTTGTTGGCCGCTGACGTGAAGGCATAGAGGACCTCGGTGAGCCCGTGGGGTCCGGTGGCGAGCATCGTGGAGCGTGGTCCGTCGCCGGCGAGGGAGAGGCCGGTGAAGACCAGGACCAGCACAGGCATGACGAGCACGTACAGGGCAGCGCACGTGACCTCGCGGCGCCCGATCGTCTTGCCGAGGTACTCGGGCGTGCGACCGACCATGAGGCCGGCCACGAACACGGCGAGCAGGGCCACGATGACGATGCCGTAGAGGCCCGACCCCACACCACCGGGCGACACCTCGCCGAGGACCATGTTGGCCAGCACGGTGCCGCCCCCGAGGGGGCTGAAGCTCTCGTGCATGGAGTTGACTGCGCCGGTGGAGGTGCCGGTCGTCGACGCCGCGAAGAGGGTCGACCCCCAGACGCCGAAGCGCTGTTCCTTGCCCTCCATCGCACCCGTCAACGTGCCGGAGGCGTGCACCTCGGCCCAGGTCGTGAGACCGACACCACCGGCCCACAGCACCGCGGCGAACCCCCCGAGGGCCCAGCCCTGCCGACGGTCGCCGACCATGAGCCCGTAGGTCCGGGTGAGGGCGAGGGGGATCACCAGGAGCAGGAAGATCTCGAAGACGTTGGTGAGCGGGTTCGGGTTCTCGAAGGGGTGCGCGGAGTTCGCGCTGAAGTAGCCACCGCCGTTGGTGCCCAGCTCCTTGATCGCCTCCTGCGAGGCCACCAGGCCCCCGCGGATCACCTGGTCGGCACCCGACAGGGAGTGGATGACGCTGGGGCCGTTGAGGTTCTGCACCACACCGCCGACCAGGAGCAGCGCCGCGGCGAGCAGGGAGATGGGCAGGAGCACCCGCACGACACCGCGCACCAGGTCGACCCAGAAGTTCCCGAGCGACGCTGCTGACTGGCGGGCCAACGCCCGGATCAGCGCCACGGCCACGGCCAGCCCGACCGCCGCGGACGCGAAGTTCTGGACGGTCAGGCCCACGGTCTGCAGCAGCGGGGTCGCGCCCACCTCACCGGCATACGACTGCCAGTTGGTGTTGGTCACGAACGAGATCGCCGTGTTGAGCGCCGTCGTCAGGCCCATCCCCTCGGCACCCTGCCGACCGGGTAGGTGGGTCTGGGCGACGATCAGGCCGAACAGCGCGACGACGCTCACCACGGAGAACGACACGACACTCGTCGCATAGGCACGCCAGCCCTGTTCGGAGTCCGGGTCGACGCGCACCAGGCGGTAGACGACGCGCTCCACCCGCCAGTGCCTCGGGTCGGAGAAGACCTTGGCCATCCACGCCCCGAGCGGGTGGTAGCAGAGCGCGAGGAGGAGGACGAGCAGCCCGATGGTCAGCAGGCCGCCGAGGGTGTCGGACATCAGAACCGCTCCGGCCTGATGAGTGCGTAGACGAGGTAGCCAAGGAGGGCGAGGCCGAGCACTCCGGCCACGAGATTTTCGATCACGGTGTCAGTCAACGGCTTTCATCAACCGTCGACGTTTCCGTTGACGGCGCCCTGACGCGTGTTGACGCGATCTTGACGCTGCGGCATACAGAACGCGTCAAGGGCCTTGACCGTGGTGGGGCACGCGAGGCGTGATGCCGGTATGCAGATCGAGCAGCTCTCGTCGCGGCGCCGGAACTGGGCGGTGGCCGGCGCGGCCGCGGCCCCCCTCATCCTGTGCGCGGCGATCGGCGCGGCCCCGGACAAGGTGCCCGACGCCAGCGCGGCTGTGGGGCTCGTCCTCCTGATCGTGGCCGCTGCGGTGACCGGCCTGCGGGCCGCCGGCCTGGTCGCTGCCGCGTCCAGCGCGGTCTGGTTCGACTTCTTCCTCACCCAGCCGTACCGGAGCCTGGCCATCGACAGCGCGGAGGACGTCGAGGTGGCCGTGCTGCTGCTCGTCGTCGGAGTCGCCGTGAGCGAGCTGGCGCTGTGGGGCCAGCGCCAGCGTGCCGACGTCGGACGCCAACGTGGCTACCTCGCCGGCGTCATGGCCACGGCCGAGTCGGTGGCCCTCGACGGCGACCTGGTGACCGTGACCGCCTCCGTGGCAGAGCGGATCCGAGAGGTGCTCGACCTCGACCGGTGCGAGTTCGTGGTGAGCCCGACGCTCCCGGGCGGTCCGGTGCTCCAGCGTGACGGCTCGGTCACGCGCGGGGGCACCTCGCTCGACGTCGAGCGCTCCGGCCTGCCCGTCGACCGGGTGGTCCTCCTCCCCGTGCACAGCGGACGCACCCCACGCGGCTACTTCGAGCTCACCAGCGCCTCGCACGTGTCCCGTCCGACCTCGGACCAGCGACGGGTCGCGGTGCTCCTCGCCGACCAGGTGGCCGCAGCCCCGGCCGCCTGACGCCCGCGTCACGATTTGCCGCAGGCCGGGTCTCATCGGTTGACCGGCTCACCCTCCGGTCACACCACGGGCACCCGTCGGCGGCGCACCTCCACGTCCTCCGCCGACGGGTGCCTCCGGAGCTCCAGGGATCCCCTGCGGTGCCGCAGGGCCGCAGCAGCGACGACCGCTGCCCATTGCGGGCGATCCACCGTCGAGCCCTAGGACGCCGCCATGCGTCTCGGGCTCCGTCCACGAAAGAGACCCACATTGAACGACCACCGCACACCGGCGCAGCGGTGGCGCAAGCACCGGTTGCGCCAGGTGATGCTCTTCGTCACCGTTCCCGGGGTCCTGCTGGGCACCGCCAGCATGACCGCCGCCTACTCGGCCGGGTGGATGACCCCGCCGACCCCCGTGCCCACGTGCGGCCCGGTCGTGGCGCTGGCCCCGGCTCGGGCGTCGTTCACGGTGAACGTCATGAACGCCACCGGTCGCAAGGGGGTCGCCGCTCGGGTCGCCGCCGGCCTGGCCAGGCGCTCCTTCTCGGTCGGCGACATCACCAACGCCCCGGAGGCCTGGTACGTCACCCAGACCGCAGTCGTGCACCACGGCCCCGAAGGGCTGGACCAGGCCCTGCTCACCGCGTCGCAGATCCCCGGCGCCACGCTGTTCGCCGACTCCCGCGCCGGCACGTCGGTCGACGTGGTCATCGGGCTCGGTTACCGGGCCCTGGGGCCCGCCCCGTCCGAGGTGGAGCCGGCCGCGACCGCCGGGCCGCCGACCAAGACCGTGGTCACGGTGACCCGACCCTGCCCGTGAAACCCGTCGTTCGGAGGATGCACCGGACCAGGACCCGGTGAATCCTCCGAACTCAGCGAGTGGCGGGGCGGTGCGTCAGGCGCTCATGAGCGTGCGGATGAGCCAGGCCGCCTCGGTGCGCAGACGCTCTGCCGCGCCGGAGTCGCCCGCGAGGTGCCGGATCAGGCAGTTCTCGAAGAGCCCGTCGAAGACGGAGTAGGCGGTGACCGACGGCACGGCGGGCACGGTGTCGCCCAGCTCGGCGTGCCGGGAGACGACTCGCCAGATCATCTCCTCCAGCTGGCGGTCGAGGTCGACCACGGTCGGCTGCAGGGCCACCTCGAACATGGCCTGGGATCGCAGGTCGTACCAGAGCCGGTGCATCGCCGTGTCCTCGAGCATGGTGCCCACGAGGGCGTCGGCGAAGAGGTCGGCGAGCTGCTCGCTGCTGGCCGACTGCTCGACGATCTCGTCGTAGCGCGTCACGCAGTGCTCCTTGTAGCGGCGCACGCAGTAGGTGATGAGCTCGATCTTGTCGCGGAAGTAGTAGTGCAGGACGCCGTGCGAGAAGGCAGTCTTCTGGGCGATCTCGCGCAGGCTCGTGCGGGCGAACCCGAGCTCGCCGAGAGTGGCCAGCGTCGCATCCGCCAGCTCGGCGCGGCGCGCCTCGAACTTGTCGACGTGGACCCGGTCGAAGCGGTCGGTCGGGTGCTCCACGGCCTGCGTCACGCGCACGCCTCCTGCCGAGTCGACGACGTCCTGACGATCTTCTGACGAGCCGATGACCAGCCCTGGTGAGTCCTTCGGCGCGTGCGTCCTTGGCACGCTCATCCCGGTTCCCGAGGGTAGCAAGCCGCCGGATCTTGACGAGTGTCAAGGAGAATCTTGACAGGTGTCAAGAGGCAGAGCACGCTGGCCCCACGTCGGTCGGCTGCAGTCCCTGATGCGCAGCCGGCCGGCGTACCACGCGGTCGTCGCCGTCGCCCCCGCGAGGCTCCCCACACCCTCTCCACCGTCACGATCGCGCCGGCGCCGGGTCTCTTGGGGCATGCCCGCACACGAGACCGCTGCCCATGCCACCTCGCGGCACCCCCGCTACCAATCTCCGTCCGAGGCGCGGCGCCGGCAGCGGATCGGCGACATCACCCTGAGCGCGGACACGGTGGCCACGCCGAGCGGCCTCTCGTCCACCAGGCACGTCGAGTGGCAGATCGACGACGGGAGCACTCCGCCCCACTGGCCCGCCTCGGATGCCGCCGCCGGCGCCCCGACCGGCGTCGTCGGCACCGTCCGCGTCACTGCGACGGCCCCAGGGTGGAAGCACGTCACCGCCGTGCCGGTGTCCACCCTGGCGGAAGTCACGGCCATCTACGCCAAGGTCCTGCACGCACGGCGGCTGGCCCACCAGCGCTGACGCCGTCTCCCCCTCCGGTCGCTTCCCGTCCGGTCGGTTCCCGTCCGGGTGGTGGCGTGCGGTGTGGGCGCGGCCTAGCCCGATGCCGTGGTCGAGTCGTCGAGCAGCCCCCGAGCGTGACGCCCTGCCCGGACGGCCGCGAGGACCCCCTGGTGCCCGGTGGTCCGCGACGGGTCGTCGCCCGCGACCTCTCGGGCGACCTGGTCAGTGGCCGTGGTCACGAAGGTGAGGACGAGTCGGCGCAGCCCTTGCGCGCGCTCCACGTCGTAGGGACGGGCACTGGCCGGCTCGCGCAGCCCTGCCAGCGTCGTCTCCACCAGGTCCCGGGCCTGCGCAACCACAGCCACGTCGGGCTGCCACTCGGGAGTGCGGGTGCAGGCAGCGCGCTGCAGCTCGTGCAGCAACGGCGCTTGACGGGCCCGACCCTCCTCGGAGGCGGGGATCATGGACAGGGCCTCGCGGGCAGCCCTCGCCAGGGTGGGCCAGGACGCGATGGACGTCGGGGGGCCGGACCAGCCATCCCGGTCGGTTCGGTGGTCGAGGCCAGGGTCTGCGGTGTTCGTCACTCTCGTCCTTCCACGACTCGCGATCGGCGCCGTCTGGTCGGGCGCCTCCACACAGAGACTCCCCGCACACCCCTGCGTGACGGACCGAGCCAGTCACGCTGCGTCACGTCCGAGCCGCTGTCGCGTCCCTCCAGGAAGCCGAGACGACGAAGGGAGCGAGCGTGCACGCCGTGGGCGACGCCGGAGTCGACAAGGTCGACTGGCCACCCGAGCTGCGCGTCTTCAAGACCGCGGACACCAGCCACTACGTCCTCGCGACGGCGACCTCGGCCCGCACCTGTGCCACCTGTTCGCGTCCCCTCGAGCTCGACGACCGTCGATCCCTGACCGTCCAGGTGACGGTGCCCGACCCGCCGCCGCCCCTGCCCGGGTTCCGCTACCGGCACTTCGTCGCCGAGGTCCACCACCGGTCCTGCCAGGCGCCCCGGTTGTGGGTCGTCCCCACGACAGTCGACGAAACGTCCACATTGCCGTTCACGCCGGACTCGGACATGCACTACGTCCTGATCGCTCCTCCCCACCCCGACGAGGCCGACCTGCCTGGCCTCGTCCTCACGACGCCGGACCCGGTCGTCGTCCGCGAGCTCGACCACGCGGAAGGTCGTTCGGCCTGGATCTCCACCTACCTCGAGCTCGGGTTCGAGCTGTTCGGCGTCGGCGAGCTGGGCTGGGTCACCGCGCACGCGCCCACCACCACCGCGGTCCAGGGCACCCTCGACGGCGCCCTCTTCGCACTGACGGGCACGCTCGACGGCGAGCAGGTGCCCCTCCTGCAGCTGACGCGCCGGGTGGACCACCCGGCATACCGGCGGTGGCGGCGGGCGGTGGCCGCCTCGGGCGCGCTCTGCGTCGTCTATGCCGAGTACGTCCATCTCGACACCCGCTCGGGTGCGGTCGACCTCGCCCCGGGCGGGCGGGTCGGCGACATCGCGGCCGCCGTGGTGCGGGTCGACATCTTGCCGGGCAGCGCAGACGACGTCACCGCAGATGACGTCAGCACCGGTCCCGAGTGAGGGCGCGGCTCGCGGGGCCACGATGGTCGACCCGGGTCGTCGCGTCACACTCCGGCCCCTGGCCGGTCTCCACCATTGACCTGTCATCGGGGGATGCAGGTTGCCGGAAACGGCGGGCGGGCCTGCAACCGCCCGCCGTTTCCTACCCTGCAGCTGAGGGTTCAGCCGTCAGGCCGGATGCCCCGCGAGGAGGTGCCGGACCCGGGGCGCCATCGCCGCCGGACAGCCCGCCCTGACCACCCGTCCCAGGATGATGGTCGCCCCGCAGTCGGCGGCCCGCTCCATCCCGCGGACACTGCCGAAGGCCACGATCGAGTGCGAGAAGCCGCCGTACCGGATCTGCCTGACGTGGATCGCCTCGTGGGCCATGACCAGCTTGGTCTTCGACCAGGTCATCCCCGGCTGGATGTAGACGGTCGACCGCGCGGGTCCAGAGCTGTGGAACACCGTGAGGCCACGCACGTCGCCGCGCGTGTGCCTGCGCGCATGGTCCATGGTCCAGCGGGCGTTCCCCGCCGGGTCGAGAGCGCGGACCCAGGCGGTGAAGGTGGTCTCTCCCGCGCGGACGGCCTTCGCACCGCCGGTCGAGCGGCAGGTGACGGACACCGAGATCCACCTGGTGGCGCGGATCCGCAGCCACCCCCGGGTGGTCGTCCCTCGGACCATCGTGCCCTGCTTCAGCGTGGTCATGACGCGGTGGGAGAGACCGGGGCCGGAGCGCACGTTGGCCACCCGCACACAGACCCGACGGGCCTGCCGGGGCGACGAGGTGGATGCCAGCTGCCCCGTGCCCGTCCGGGGCGTCGGTCGAGCCGGACCCGCCCACGGCAGACGGATCGGCAGGTCGGGTCGCAGCTGGCTGGACGCGGCTGTCGGCGCGTCGGTGACCGCTTCCCCGACAGCCTCCCCACCGGCCCGCGCGGAGGTCGTCGGGACCGAGAGGGCCACGACGGCCACGACGGCCACGACGGCCCCGGCCGCTGCACAGCACGAGCCGCGTGCGCGTCGTCGGGACGGGTGGTGGTGCTGCTGGGAAGCGAGCGGGCGATCGGCCCGACGGGTCCTGGTCGACGTTGCGAAGGTCATTCGAAGTCACACCTCTCCAGGCATAGCGAATTCCCTCGAGGACCGGTGGCCCACGAGAGCCGTGCTGGACGCCCACTCCCCGAGCACCCCGGCACGACTGCCGCGCCTGCCGCGCCTGCCACCACTACTGCGGGGGCCGACCCCGGAGGCTGGAGGGGAACGGTGTCACCCCATAGACCGATCCGGGCAATCGGGCATTACGGACCGGGCGGCCCCTCCACGGCGGCAGGTCGCGACGAGGCCATGCGGCGGAGCAGGGCGATCAGCTCCAACGCGGCGGCCGCCCTGAGCTTCCGCGCACGGGCGGCCTTCGGGAGGACCTACCGCGACCGGGTCGCGGCGACGATGCCGCCGTGGAGGGCCTGCGACGACGCGCCGGCGAGCCGCAGCGCCTGAGGCAGCACGGATCGCGTCATGCATCGCGCGCTGGGGAGTCTTCATGCGTGGAGAGCAGGGCTTTCGGCGATCGAGGATGTGGGCAGGTGAACGAGTCGCAGGTTCCGCACGGCGCGGGCGACATGGAGCGCATTGCGCGGATCATGTACTCGATGGAGATCGACGAGATCGACATGCCCCATGTCGTCGTCACCAACATCTCCGGGTGCGCGTTGGCCACGTACTCCGGCCCGTACGCCAGCGGCCTCGCCGCCCTTGCGGTCGCCGAGGCCGAACGCCGAGCCGACCTTGCAGCAGGAGGCAGTGGCGACGTGCGCTTCAGCGTCGCGCCCCTCTACCCCGGTCTGGATCTCCAGGACCTGCAGGAGCTCCCCGCTGCACACGCCGAGCCGGAGTCGGGCCCTGACTGTGGATGACCTCGACGAGCCGACTCCTGACGCGGCGCTGCTGGATCGTCTCCGAGCTGGGGACCGTGAGGCTGCCGTCGACCTCTGGACGAGGCACTACCCGTCCGTGCTCCTGGCCGCCCGGCGGGTGACGCGACAACCGCGCGATGCAGAAGAGATCGCGTCGGACGCCTTCTCGGGGATGCTCTCGGCCCTGTCCGGTGGCGCGGGCCCCACGACGTCGGTCCGCGCCTACCTCGTGACGTCGGTGCGCAACCTCGCCGCGAGCCGAGCCACCCGCTCTTCCGCCGGCGACGTGATGACCGACGACGTGGCCCTCTTCGACAAGCCGACCGCCGACACGACTGCCCACATGAGCGAGCTCCAGCTCGTCCGAGTCGCGTTCGCCGAGCTGCCGCAACGGTGGCAGATCGTGCTGTGGCGCACGGCCGTCGACAAGGACAGCAACATCGAGGTCGGCCGAGCCATGGGCCTGTCTCCCAACGGTGTCGCGGCCCTGGCCAAGCGCGCCCGACGCGGCTTCCGCCTGTCCTACCTGCGCGCCCACCTGTCGGACCGGGGGGTGGAAGCCCAGTGCAAGCCCTTCATCGACGGGCTCGCAGACTTCTCCATCTCCGAGCCGGACGCGCCCTCCGCGCTGACGGCCCACGTGGCGAGCTGCGTCGCGTGCACCCACCGCATCGACGAGCTCCGGGCAGTCAACCTCCACTTCGCCGGCGTCCTCGGCCCGGCCATCGTCGGCCTCTTCCCGTCGAAGATGCTCTTGGGTGCGGCCGGCGTGAGCGCGGCCGGGGGCGCTGGTGCCGCGGGCGGGGGTGCCGGCGGCGCGGGCGGGGGCGCCGGCGGCCTGCTCGGCGGCCCCGGCCCGACGACGAACCTCCTCGGGTTCCGACCGGGTGCGCGCTGGGCTCTCGGCTCAGCGGCCATGGCCGGAGCCGCCGTCGCCATCCTGTTCGCCACGAGACCCGAGGTCATCACGCCACCTCCGGTGGCGCAGACCCTGCCGAGCTCAGCACAGCCCTCTGCCTCCCCCTCCCCCACGACGCGGCCGCCGACGGTCCCGCGCAGGACGGCCCCCCCGCGGACGTCGACCGCGGCGCCGACCACCCCGATGCGCTCGACCACGGCGCCAGCGCCCAGCCCGGCGGCGGTCGCCCGCCCCTCCTCCGCTGCCGCGACCCCCTCCTCCGCCGCCGCGACCCCCACCACCACCACCGCCGCACCACGGACCAGTCCCTTGGCCGTGGACCTCGAGATCACCGGTCCTCGGTCCGGCACCTCGATCCAGGTGTCAGCAGCCGCCGAGGGCATCGTCGGCCCACTTCGCCTGGTGCTGGAGCTGCCCGACGGCGTGAGCCTTGCCGGGAGCGAGGGCGCCTGGGACCCGTGCACGCAGAGTCAGAACGTCGTGACGTGCACAGCTCGTGCAGCCGCGGACGGCCGATGGAGCGGCACGATCCACACGGCCTGGGCTGCCGACTCGCAGGGCCGGGTGCGTGCCACCGTGAGTGGCACGTACAGCAATGGCTCGCCAGCGACGGGCTCTGTCGGGACCACTTGGCCCCCGTGAGCTCCCGCTCTCGGCGCAACCCACCACCCGGCGACCATCGTCGTGAATGCATCATCCCGCAGGAGGTCGTGATGAAGGCATCTGACCGTACGCCCGTGTCGACCCGGGACCTGGAGTCCCTGAGGCAAGCGGTCGGGTGGGCCAACTTCCTCAACACCGACCCCACCCGGACCGACCTGCTGGATCCGTGCTGCATGCTCGAGGCACTCTCCGACGTGTACACCGCCGCGCACCACCTGGTGCACGAGAGCAACCAGTGGCGGGCCGACCTGGCCTCGGGCTCCGCACCCTGAGCGCTCCCTGTCGTGCCCTCGTCGCACTCCCCCATCGCGGTCCACCCAGTATCAGGTGCGCTCTCTCGCCGTGCGCTCCCCATGACGCTCGGCCGTCGGGGCAGGAAACGAGAGAGCCGGTTCCGACATCGGAACCGGCGGCATCGGCGTTGTTGAGCGTGCCTTTCGCCGACCAGAAACCCTTGTCGTCGGGCGTGCACTCGGCAGTCGGGCGGCGTAGTCCCCCTGCAACCACGCCGCCCACCCGTACGACGTGCAACGGGCCCCATGGTGACGCGAGGCCTGCACCGCGGCTCGCCTCCCGACAGGCAGGTATGCCGTGGCCCGCCTGAACGACGGGCGCCCAGGGGGTGAGGGGTGCGGGCGCCCGTCGTTCGTGACGAACGGCTGCCGAGTCCGTCAGGGGGTGACCTGGTGGCTGCCGTCCGCGACCGGACCACTGGCTGGGTGCTCCGGTCAACCACTAGGACGCGCAGGCCCCCGGGGTCATTACGTCGGGGTCATCACGCCGGGGTCATGGGGTGTTGTCTGCGGCCGCTGGCACGGTGGTCGGATGAGTCACACACCGAGCACTCCGAGGACTCCGGACCGACCGCGGGGCGACAGCCCCGTCGTCCTCACCCTGTGCGCAGTGCAGTTCGTCGACGTCATGGGTGTCACGGTCGTGGTCACGACCCTCCCCGAGATGTCCCAGGAGCTCGGTGGCGGTCGGGCGGGCGGCACTGCCGTCGTCACGGCATACGCCATGGCCTTCGGTGGCCTCCTGATGGTGGCCTCCCGGCTGGGCGACCGGCACGGTCACCGCAGGCTGCTCGTCTGGTCGGTCCTCTTGTTCAGCCTCGCCTCGGTGCTCGCCGCGGCCGCGAGCTCGATGGTCGTCCTGGCAGGGGCTCGCGCGCTCCAGGGCGCGGCGGCCGCAGCGTCGGTGCCGGCGGCCCTACGGCTGCTGACCTCGGTCATCCCGGCGGGCCGCGCCCGACAGCGGGCCGTGGCTGCGTGGAGCGCAACCGGGGCAGCCGCGGGAGCCCTCGGGTTCGTGGTGGGAGGCTCGCTCACCCAGTGGGCCTCGTGGCGACTGGTCTTCGTGGTGATGCTCGTCCTGGGGGTGGCTCTGGTCGCGGCCACGATGGCCTACTTGCCGTCGACGTCGGCGACGCCGGACCCGCCGGTGGTCCCATGGGTGCCGGGGCTGACGCTCGCGACCTCCATCGCGTCGATCGTCGTGGGAGCCACGCTGCTGGGGGACGGTAGGCACCTGGGTCTCGGACTCTGCGTGCTGGCTCTCGCGGCGGCCGCCGCGATGACCCATCGCGCACTCGAGCGGCGCGGTGCGGCCGAGCTGGTGCCGACGGCCGTGCGTCGCTCCCCGAACGTGCGATGGGGTGCGGTCGCCTCGGCCGCGAACACCGCCACGACGAGCTCGTCCATCACGGTGGCGACCCTCTTCCTCCAGAGCGACCTCGCGCTCTCCCCCCTTCGAGCCGCAGGCGTCCTGCTGCCGGTCAGTCTCGCGGTCGTGCTGGCCTCCACGGTGGCCCCCCGCCTGATCCGGGCGCGCGGCTGGTCGGTCACCACCGCGACCGGCCTGGTGGTGATCGGTGCCGGCAACCTGGCGATGGCCGCGACGCCCACTCCGCTGGGTATCGGGGTCGCCAGCGGGGTGTGCGGTGCCGGACTCGGTCTCGCGTCGGTCGCAGCCAACGACCTGGGCACGACCGTGACGACCTCCGCGAAGTCCGCCGCCGCGGCGCTGCTGAACACCACGGCACAGAGCGGCACGGCCATCGGCACCGCCGTGGCGCTGTTGCTGGCTGGGCTCCTCGGACCGCGTGGCACCTGGGTGGCGCTCGCGGTGGCCGCGGTCGCCGTGGCCACCGCCGCACTCGGCTCGGGCCGGTCGGGCACGGCCGCGCGAGTGGGGGCGGACTGACGAGCCCCGCGGCCGGCGCGGGTCAGCCCATGGGTCGGTACTGGTCGGCCCAGCCTGCCCCGGTCCACAGCTCGAGGAGCCCGGGACGGTACGGGGACGGGTAGAAGCCAGGGGCGTCGAACGAGCGGTCGGGCGCGTGCAGGACGCGGCCGGTGCGCCCGTGCAGCGCCCAGATTCCTGCGCAGTTCCAGGGCGTCTGTCGCTCACCGTAGGCGAACTGCCGCGGGTAGTGCCGGTTCGCCCGCAGGGTCAGCTGCGCGGCCAGGACCTGAGTGGTGACGTAACCGGCGTCGATCTCGGCGAGCAGGCGCTGGCTCATGGCCCGCAGCTCGTGCAGGAGGACCCCTACCCAGGCCACCATCGAGGCGGCGAAGACCCAGCCGCGGCCGCCGCTGTCGACCACGGACCGGTCGTCCAGCAGCAACTTCGAGAACAGGGCCGAACTGAGGATCGCTCCCACGAACTCCCCCACGACCCACCAGAGGATGGTGTTCGCACTGCGACCGGGGAGCAGGGCCGGCGGCTGGTCGGGGACCGGACGCACCTGCCCCCGCGCGACCGCCCGGTCGTAACCGGCAACGTCGCGAGGCAGGACGTCGAACGGCGGGCTCGCCTGCAGCACGGCCGGCCTCAGACCAGGGCGGGGCCGTCGGGCGCGGTGCCGTCGGGCG
>NZ_BAAAQS010000005.1:0-838579 GCF_039531795.1 Pedococcus bigeumensis
ACCTCGACCAGGCAGTTCCGTTGTGCGGGTTCCACCACCGGCGCATCCACCACCCGGGGTTCCACCACCGGATCACCCGGGAGGCCGGCGGACGCAAACGCGTCACCATCCAACGACGGACATAGACGCGCGGTGCTGCCAGATCGAGATCGACCCGCACACCAAGATCGCCCGACACACCAAGGCGAGGTGTTGCCGCGTGGTCGAGCCAACGCGGCACACCTCGGCTCACTCGGCCGGTGCCATCCGCTCCGCGCGGTTGACGGCGGACAGGACGGCCGTGAGGGACGCCTTGACGATCGAGGAGTGCAGCCCGACGCCCCACAGGACGCGGTCGCCCACGGCGCACTCGACGTAGGCCGCAGCCTTCGCGTCGCCGCCGGCGGACAGGGCGTGCTCGGCGTAGTCGAGGACCCGGACGTCCACCCCGAGGGTGGACATGGCGTCGATGAACGCCGCGATGGGTCCGTTGCCCGTGCCCTCGATGGTGACCTCGACGCCGCGGTCGAGCATCGTCGCGCTGATCCGGTCGACGCCGCCCTGCTCGCTGAGGAGCGAGTGGCTGATCGGCGTGAACCGGCCCCACGTGTTGACCGCACCGTCGACCGCCGGCAGGTACTCGTCCTGGAAGATCGACCACAGCTCGGCGGCGCTGACCTCGCCGCCCTCGCTGTCGGTCTTGGCCTGGACGACGCCGCTGAACTCGATCTGGAGCCGGCGCGGCAGGTCGAGCTGGTGCTCCGCCTTGAGCAGGTAGGCGACACCGCCCTTGCCGGACTGGCTGTTCACGCGCACCACGGCCTCGTAGGACCGGCCCACGTCGTGCGGGTCGATCGGGAGGTAGGGCACGCCCCAGACGAGCTGGTTGATGGACTTGCCGGTGGCGGCCACCTGCCGCTCCATGTCCTCGAAGCCCTTCTTGATCGCGTCCTGGTGCGAGCCGGAGAACGCGGTGAAGACGAGGTCGCCGCCCCACGGGTGGCGCTCCCCCACCGGGAGCTGGTTGCAGTGCTCGACCGTGCGCCGGATCTCGTCGAGGTCGGAGAAGTCGATCTGCGGGTCGATGCCCTGGCTGAAGAGGTTCATGCCGAGCGTGACCAGGTCGACGTTGCCGGTGCGCTCGCCGTTGCCGAACAGGCAGCCCTCGATGCGGTCGGCGCCGGCCAGGTAGCCCAGCTCCGCCGCCGCCACCCCGGTCCCCCGGTCGTTGTGCGGGTGCAGGCTCACGACGATCGACTCGCGCCGCTCGAGGTGCCTGACCATCCACTCGATCGAGTCGGCGTAGACGTTCGGGGTCGCCATCTCGACCGTGGCCGGCAGGTTGATGATCATCTTGTGGTCGGGGGTCGGGTCGATGACGTCGGCCACCTCGTTGCAGATCCGCACCGCGAACTCGAGCTCGGTGCCGGTGTACGACTCCGGGCTGTACTCGTAGTAGACGGTCGTGTCGGGGATGGTCTCCTCGAGCTTGCGGCACAGGCGGGCGGCCTGCAGGGCGATGTCGACGATGCCGTCCTGGTCGAGCCCGAAGACCACCCGGCGCTGCAGGATCGAGGTGGAGTTGTAGAAGTGCACGATGGCCTGCTTGGCGCCGCGGATCGAGTCGAAGGTGCGCTCGACGAGGTGGTCGCGACACTGGGTCAGCACCTGGATCGTGACGTCGTCGGGGATCATGTCGTCCTCGATGAGCATGCGCACGAAGTCGAAGTCGGTCTGGCTCGCCGACGGGAAGCCGACCTCGATCTCCTTGTAGCCCATCCGCACGAGGAGCTCGAACATCCGCTTCTTGCGGTCCGGGCTCATCGGGTCGATCAGCGCCTGGTTGCCGTCGCGGAGGTCGACGGCGCACCAGCGCGGCGCCTTGTCGATGACCCGGGTGGGCCAGGTGCGGTCGGGCAGTGCGAAGGGGATCTGGTCCTGGAAGGGGACGTACTTCTCGACCGGCATGCCCGACGGCTGCTGGGGGTGGATCATGTTCTCTCGCCTCACGATTCGCTGCAGTTGGCCGTACTCAGGGTCTCAGCCGGCAACGCGAACTCCGCGACGAGGGGCGGCTGATCGGTCAGGCCCCGCCGCGGCGGCGAAGGAGGAGGCGCAGTGAACGCACGAGTCGAGGGTATGCCGCGTGACCGGCATACGTCCAACGTCCCAACCCGGTCGCCCACCATCCGGACGGCGGGCAGGTAGGTTGCCGCCATGATGATCCGACCGGACACGCTCGCGGCCATCAAGGCGGGCGACGTCGACCTCGCCTTCCGCCGCTGGGACCGTCCACGGGTCGTCGTCGGCACCCGGCTGCGCACGAGGGTCGGGCTGCTGGAGGTGACGTCCGTCGACCAGGTGGCCCCCTCGCGCATCACCGCCGAGGAGGCCCGGCGAGCGGGCGCGAAGTCCGTCGCGGAGCTGCGCCGGATGCTGGAGGCCAAGGCCGACCGCCCGGTCTGGCGAGTGGGCCTGCGCCACGCTGGCGCCGACCCGAGGGAGGAGCTGCGCGCCACGGTCCCGGACGCCGACGAGGTGTCGACGATCCGCGAGCGCCTGGACCGGCTCGACCGCGCGTCGGCCATCGGGCCCTGGACGAGGGTGACCCTGGCGATCATCGACCGCTCTCCCACGGTGCGTGCCCCGGAGCTCGCCGCCGAGCTGGGCCGCGACACCCCCAGCTTCAAGCGCGACGTCCGCAAGCTCAAGGAGCTCGGGCTCACCGAGTCGCTCGACATCGGCTACCGGCTGTCCCCTCGCGGGGCCGCGGTCGTCGACGCCGAGTCGGGCGCTCCCCGGCAGGACCGCCCCCCGGCCCCCGCTGGCACGCCGCTGCCCCGCATCGGCGCCCCTGCGACACGAGCGTTGCGGGCCGAGGGGATCTGGACGCTCGAGCAGGTGCGGGACCGCAGCGAGGAAAGCCTGGCAGCCCTGCACGGGGTGGGTCCGATCGCCCTGCGCTTCCTGCGCGACGCCCTCACCGGGTGCGGGTGGGACTTCGCCACCCCGGGTCGTCTGCCCGGGGCGGGCCCCTGAGCGCGTCCCGGGCACCCGGCCTCAGTCGAAGATCCCCGAGTAGGCGTTGAGGGCGGGTTGGCCGCCGAGGTGGGCGTAGAGGACCGTCGAGTCCTTGGCGATCTCGCCGGAGGTCACCAGGTCGACGAGACCGGCCATCGACTTCCCCTCGTAGACGGGGTCGATGATCATGCCCTCGAGCCGGCCGCTCAGCCGGATCGCCTCGACGGTGGAGTCGCCGGGGATGCCGTAGAGGTCGCCGGCCCAGCCCTCCAGCACGGTGACCTCGTCGTCGCGCAGGGGTCGACCGAGCCCGATGAGGTCGGCCGTGTGCTGGGCGATCCGCCGGACCTGGTCGCGCGTCTTGTCGATGGTGGCCGAGGCGTCGATGCCGAGGACCCGTCGCGGGCGACCACCGGCGTCCTCGAGCGCCGCGAACCCGGCGACCATGCCGGCGTGCGTCGACCCGGTCACGGTGCACACCACGATCGTGTCGAAGAAGACGCCCAGCTCCTCCTCCTGCGCGGCGACCTCGTAGGCCCAGTTCGCGAACCCCAGCCCTCCCAGGCGGTGCTCTGAGGCGCCGGCCGGGATCCCGTAGGGCTTGCCGCCGGACTCCTCGACCTCACGCAGGGCGTCCTCCCAGGAGGAGCGGATGCCGATGTCGAAGCCGTGCGGGTCGAGCCGCGCATCTGCCCCCATGATGCGCGACAGCAGGATGTTGCCGACCCTGTCGTTGACCGGGTCGTCCCAGTCGACCCACTTCTCCTGCACCAGGCGGCACCTGAGGCCGAGGTGGGCGGCGACGGCTGCCACCTGCCGGGTGTGGTTGGACTGGTACCCGCCGATCGACACCAGGGTGTCGGCGCCCTGCGCGAGCACATCCGGGACGATGTACTCGAGCTTGCGGGTCTTGTTGCCACCAAAGGCCAGACCGCTGTTGCAGTCCTCGCGCTTGGCCCAGACCCGCGCGCCACCGAGGTGCTCGGTGAGCCGTCTCAGGCGGTGCACCGGGCTGGGGCCGAACGTGAGCGGGTAGCGCTCGAAGTCGTGGATCGACATGGGGACTCCTTGGCGTGCGTGCGAGGTGACGTGGCCGGCCGGCTGAAGCGGGGTCACCAGCGTCTCCCACCCGGCCACGGCGGGCGAGCCGATGTCCAGCCGCCGAGCCGTCGAGCCGTCGACGGCACCCGCCACCCGCACGTCGCTCAGCGCGCGCGGTCGCGCCTGAGCGCCAGCCGCACCACGGCGCTGACCATGCCGATGACCGAGCCGAACATCCCGATGCCGAGCACCCACCTGACCACGAGCGCCCAGTCGACACCGTCACCGTCGAAGGCGAAGGGAAACACCTGCCAGATCCGCACGAGCGCCGCGAGCCCGACCGCGTTCTGGGCGAGGTCGGTCAGCGCCCGGACCCGCGGGGCGTCCACCGCCGCCGCGCACAGCAGGCCGGACAGCAGGGCCACCACGAGGGTGGCGTTGACCAGCCCGAGGACGAGGGAGGTGTCGGCGGTGAGGAAGGGCACCGACTCCCACCCCGGTCGCACGTTGACCAGGAAGAGCAGCACGGCGTTGACCACGGACCCGATCACGAAGCCGGCACGTCGCGCGGCAGCGGACTGGCGGTCCGCACGCCGTCTGACCGGCCTCGCCAGCTGGGGGCCGGGACTCGGCGACCTCACCATCTGCGCACCTCCTCAACCATTCGCCCTGCCTCCTCCAGACAAGCGGCACGGGTGGAGCGCCGACAGGGTCAAAGGTCCGCTGCGGTGGGCTGGGTCGGCTCGTCAGGACCGAGCGCGCGCCGCCCGGGGTCGAGCTCCTCGATGGAGGCCGTCGTGAAGACCGGGGACCACAGGAGGAACAGCACCGACAGCGAGCCACCGATCGCGGCGACCACCATGGTCGGGGCCAGCCCGATCCACTCCCCGACCAGCCCGCCGAGCACCGCCCCGAGCGGACGGATGCCGTAGTTGACCGTCGAGAACGCCCCCGTCACACGACTTCGCACGCCGTCCGGCGTCACCGCGGTCATCAGGGCGTTGAGCGGGATGTCGAGGCACATGACGCCCAGCGCGGAGATGAACTCCACCAGGGCCAGCACCCCGGCCCTCGACCAGGTCGGACCGCCCGCCAGGGGCAGCAGCGCGAAGGGAGCCGAGAACACCACCGCGCCGACCGCGATGGTGCGACCGAGGCCGATGCGACGTGCCAGCGGGCCAGCCAGCACCGTGCCCAGCAGACCACCGGTCGCACCGATGCCGAGGGCGAGACCGATGACCCCGGCCGACAGGTCCAGCTCGCGGCTGGCGAAGAGGATGAGGAGCGCGCCGGCCATCAGGTTGAACAGGTTGATGGTCGTGGCGCACGCGAGCGAGGCCCGCAGGTAGCGGTCCCTCAGGACCAGGCCCATGCCGTCGCGCGCCCGCCGGAGCAGACCGGCCTCGTTCGAGGTGTCGATCGGCAGCTCGGGCACCCGCACCCGGGCGATGAGCAGCGCCGACACGGCGAAGGTGACCGCATCGACCAGCATGGCGACCGGGGCCGTCACCGCCTGGATCAGTCCACCGGCCACCGCCGGACCCGCCACGAACGAGGCCGACCGGGTGCCGCTGAGCAGGCTGTTGGCCTCGACGAACTGGTCGCGCCGGACCAGCGCGACGAAGAAGCTGGGGTACGACGTCTGGTAGAGCACCTGACCGGCTCCCGCGAGCAGCGCCACCACGAAGAGCTGACCCATCGTGATCGCCCCGAGGAGGTGGGCGACGGGCAGGGACAGCAGCACCACGCACCGCAGCAGGTCGGCCACGATGAGCAGCCGGCGCTTGCGCACCTGGTGGTCGACCCACGTGCCCACGAACAGCGACAACAGGTTCGGGGCCCACACCGCGGCCGTCAGCAGGCCCACCGTGGGGGCGCTGGCGTGCAGGGCGGTGACCGCGATCAGCGGCAGTGCCAGCTCGGTGATCCGGTCGCCGAACTGCGACACCCCCTGTCCCACCCAGTACGTGGCGAACCGTCGGTCCCGCCACAGGGGCGCCTTGGCCGGTGCAACGGCAGACGCCGCTGCCTCGCTCATGCCGGCACCTCTGCCTCGGGCAGCAGGTAGCGCAGCATCCGCACGTTGCGCGCGTCGGGCACGCTCTCGCGGTGCGCCTTGCGCAGGACGTAGGGGGCCAACACCTGCTCGATCGCCGCCTCGACCTCGGCGAGCTCGTCGGCGGTGACGACGAAGGTGGTGTTGGACAGGCCCGCGGACCGACGCCACTCGTCTTCGAGCAGCGGCTCGACGTCCCTCACCCAGCGGCCCGGCAGACCCTCGGCCTGCTCGAACATGACGCGGGACAGCAGCGTGCCGGCGTCGCGGCCGGCGTCGTCGGAGGTCGGGGTGAAGCGGAACCCGCGCCCGACCGCCTCCCACCACCGTTGCCGCCGGTCCGACTCGACCTCGGCGTCCCGCACCAACCCGTGCTCGGCCAGGTGACGCAGGTGCCAGCTCGTCACCGACGGCGTGGCGCCGACGTGGGGGGCGAGCGCGGTGGCCGTGCTGGGGCCATCGACCTGCAGACGGCTGAGGATCGCCAGCCGGACGGGGTGGGCCAGCGCCCGCATCCCCCGGGGGGTGAGCTCGACGTCGCCGTACGGGTTGCCACCGCGCTGCTCGTTGTCACCGCGCTGCTCGGACACGACCGCTCCAGACTGTGCTGACCATGGTGAGGCACCCACCGGTGAATATTGTGAGAGGACTCACTCACAATATTCACCCAGTGTCAGCCCGAAAACCGCGTGCGTCCACGCGCCGCCACGGGCACGCTTTCGCCCATGGATCTTCCCGCCGGGCTCGAGGCCCGTCCCCTGTCCCCGCCCGACGCGCAGGCCGTGTTCGAGATCGTCGCGGCCGCGGAGACCCACGACGTGGGCGAGGCCGCCATCGAGGTCGAGGACGTCGAAGGCGACTGGGCCCGCGGCAGCTTCGACCTGGCGACCGAGAGCATCGGCGTCTGGGACGGCGGCCGGCTGGTGGCCTCCGGCGAGGTCTTCAAGGGCCGGCGCGCCGACGCCTCGGTGCACCCCGACTACCGAGGACGCGGCATCGGCACCTGGCTCGCGGACTGGCTCGAGGACTGCGCCCGCCGGCGTGGCTCGAAGCTCGTCGGGCAGACCGTGCCGGGCGACACCGGCCCCGAGGCGTTCTTCCGGGCGCGGGGCTACCGCCCGGGGTGGACCTCGTGGGTGCTGCAGGTCCCGGCCGACCGGCCGATCGAGCCACAGCCGCTGCCCGAGGGCTACACGCTGCGCGAGTTCGCCGGTGCCGCCGACGGCCGGGTCGCCTTCCAGCTGATCGAGGACGCCTTCAACGAGTGGCCGGACCGCGACCCCTCGACCTTCGAGGACTGGGCACCCCGGGGTCCGCTGCGGCCCGGGTTCGAGCCGTGGCAGATCCGGTTCGTCGTCGACCCGCAGGGCACCGAGGTCGGGGTCTGCTACACGATCCTCGCCGGCACCACCGGCTACGTCGACGCCATCGCGGTGCGCAACGACCAGCGCGGGCTGGGACTGGCCAGGGCACTGCTGGTCGACGCCTTCGAGCGCGCGAAGGCCCACGGCGCCACGGTGAGCGAGCTCTCCACCGACTCCCGCACCGGCGCCCTCGGGCTCTACGAGCACGTCGGCATGCAGGTCACGCAGACCTGGCGGCACTGGATGACCGACCTCTGAGGCCTGCGGCCCCGAGCCGGTGGTCGCCCCGGCTACTCGGGCGTAGCGTGAGGTCAGGAGGCGGTGCCATGAGCAGTGACGTCGAGCAGGACCGACCGACCGTCGACGCGACCGAACGCGAGTCGCGAGCCGTCGCCGAGGCAGCCCGCGAGGCCGACTGGAGTCGTCCGAGCTTCGCCAAGGGGCTCTACCTGGGGCACTTCGACCTCGACCTCGTGCACCCACACCCCCGGGCCACGCCCGAGGACCAGGCCCGTGGGGAGGAGTTCCTCGTGCGGTTGCGCGAGGTGTGCGAGGGCATCGACGGCGCCCAGATCGAGCGGGACGCGCTGATCCCCGACGACGTGCTGGCGCGGCTCGCGGACATCGGTGCCTTCGGGATGAAGATCCCCCGCGAGTACGGCGGGCTCGGCCTCACGATGTCCGCCTACGGCCAGGCCCTGATGCTGGTGGGCTCGGCCCACCCGAGCCTCGGCGCCCTCCTGTCGGCACACCAGTCGATCGGCGTGCCCGAGCCGGTGAAGCTCGTCGGCACCGCGCAGCAGAAGCAGGCCTTCCTCCCCCGCTGCGCCGCCGGCGCGATCTCGGCGTTCCTCCTGACCGAGCCCGACGTCGGCTCGGACCCGGCCCGGATGGGCAGCACCGCGACCCCCACCGAGGACGGCACGGCATACCTGCTCGACGGGGTGAAGCTGTGGACCACCAACGGCGTGGTCGCCGAGCTGCTGGTGGTGATGGCCCGCGTGCCCGCGCACGACGGGCACGGTGACCACCCACAGAAGGGCGGGATCACCGCGTTCGTCGTGGAGGGCACGGCAGAGGGCATCACCGTCGAGCGACGCAACTCCTTCATGGGGCTGAAGGGGATCGAGAACGGCCTGACGCGGTTCCACCAGGTGCGGGTGCCGGCCGAGAACCGCCTCGGCAACGAGGGCGACGGGCTCAAGATCGCGCTGACCACCCTGAACGCCGGCCGGCTGTCCATCCCGGCCATGTGCGCCGCCGCCGGCAAGTGGGCCCTGAAGATCTCGCGCGAGTGGTCGGCCGAGCGCGTGCAGTGGGGTCGCCCGGTCGGCGAGCACGGCGCCGTGGCCGAGAAGCTCGCCTTCATCGCGGCGACGACCTACGGCCTGGAGTCGGTGCTCGAGCTGTCGGCCCAGCTCGCCGACGCCGGGAGCAAGGACATCCGGATCGAGGCGGCGCTGGCCAAGCTCTGGTCGTCGGAGATGGCGTGGCAGATCGCCGACGAGCTGGTCCAGGTGCGGGGCGGGCGCGGCTACGAGACGGCGGCGTCGCTCCGGGCGCGCGGCGAGCGCGCCGTCCCGGCCGAGCAGATGCTGCGCGACCTGCGGATCAACCGGATCTTCGAGGGCTCGACCGAGATCATGCACCTGCTGATCGCCCGCGAGGCGGTCGACGCCCACCTCAAGGCAGCGGGCGCCCTGGCGGAGAAGGACGCCTCGCTCGAGGACAAGGCGCGCGCCGCGGCCGGCGCCAGCGGCTTCTACGCCAAGTGGCTCCCCCAGCTCGTCGTCGGCAAGGGTGCCGCCCCGACCTCGTATGCCGAGTTCGGCGCCTTGGCCCCCCACCTGCGGTTCGTGGAGCGGTCCAGTCGCAAGCTCGCGCGGCAGACCTTCTACGGCATGTCGCGCTGGCAGGCGCGGATGGAGTACCGGCAGGCGTTCCTGGGGCGGGTCGTCGACATCGGCGCCGAGCTGTTCGCCATCGCCGCGGCCTGCAGCCGCGCCGAGATGCTCCGCACCGACGACGAGGCGCGCGGCCGCTCCGCCTACCAGCTCGCCGACGTGTTCTGCCGACAGAGCCGGCTGCGCGTGGAGCGGCTGTTCACCGACCTCTGGTCCAACAGCGACGATGCGGACCTGCGGCTCGCCAAGGGTGTGCTGGCCGGCGAGTACACCTGGCTGGAGGAAGGGGTCCTCGACCAGAGCGAGGGCACCGGGCCGTGGATCGCCCCGTGGTCCCCCGGCGCCAGCGAGTCCGAGTCGGTCTGGCGCGCGGTCCGCTGAGCCCGGCGGCTGGCCGGTCTTCGGGCAGCTCGCCGGTCTTCGGAGGATCCACCCGGTCCTGACCCGGTCGATCCTCCGAACAACGGTGCCTAGCGGCGCTTCAGCAGCTCCTCGGCGATCTGGACCGCGTTGAGCGCCGCACCCTTGCGCAGGTTGTCGCCCACCACGAAGAGCACCAGGCCCTTGCCCGCGGGGGCGGACTGGTCGACCCGCACCCGACCGACGTAGACCTCGTCGCGACCGGCGGCGTCGAGCGGGTTGGGCACCTCGGCCACCACGACCCCCGGCGCCTTGGCCAGCAGCTCGAGGGCGCGCTCCGGCGTGATGTCGTCGGCGAACTCGGCGTGGATGGCCAGCGAGTGACCCGTGAAGACCGGCACGCGGACGCAGGTGCCCGACACGAGCAGGTCGGGGATGTGCAGGATCTTGCGCGACTCGTTGCGGAGCTTCTGCTCCTCGTCGGTCTCGAGCGAGCCGTCGTCGACGATGGACCCCGCGAGCGGGATGACGTTGAAGCCCACCGGCACGGCGTAGACGGTGGGGGCCGGGATCTCGACCGCCCGCCCGTCGAGCGCGAGCTCGGCAGGCTCGCCCGCGGCATACCCACCGCGCAGCTGGCCGTCGAGCTCCTGGACGCCCTTGCCGCCTGAGCCGGACACCGCCTGGTAGGACGCGACCGTGAGGCGCACCAGCCCGGCCTCGTCGTGCAGCGGCTTCAGGACCGGCATCGCGGCCATGGTCGTGCAGTTGGGGTTGGCAACGATGCCCTTGGGGATGGTGTCGAGGTCGTCGGCGTTGACCTCGCTGACGACGAGCGGCACGTCGGGGTCCTTGCGCCACGCCGACGAGTTGTCCACGACGACCGCACCGGCGGCCGCGACCTTGGGAGCCAGCTCCTTCGACGCCGCTCCCCCGTTGGAGAACAGCGCGATGTCGAGGCCGGCGAAGTCAGCCGTGGCCGAGTCCTCGACGGTGACCTCGCCACCGGCCCACGGCAGCGTCGTGCCGGCGGACCGCGCCGACGCGAAGTAGCGGATCTCGTCGACCGGGAAGCCCCGCTCGGCGAGGAGTGCGCGCATGACCGAGCCGACCTGCCCGGTGGCCCCGAAGACACCAATTCTCATGGGACCAAGGATAGGTCGGCCCGGACGTGCGCCGGCTCAGCGGCTCACGATGTGGCGGAACCTGCGCGCTCAGGGGCAGGATCAGCGGGGGTCGCACCCACCAGTTCGCCCACGCCCTCGCCGGGAGCGGACTCCTCGAAGGTCAGCGTGAAGTCGTCGCCGTGCTCGGTCACACCCGCGACGACGGCCTGCTCGACGGCTGCCACGGCGTAGGCGCCACGGACGATCATCGGGTCGTTGCTGAGGTCCTTGACCAGCGCGATCGCGAGCCCGACCATCACGACGAGGAACGGCAGCGCCGCCACGATGGTGATGTTCTGCAGCCCTGACAGCGCGTCCTCACCGCCCACGAGGAGCATCACCGCGGCGACGGCACCCGTGGCCGCGCCCCAGAAGACGACGGTCTTGCGGCTCGGGGCGAGGGTCCCGCGCTCGGAGAGGGTGCCCATGACGATCGACGCGGCGTCGGCACCGGACACGAAGAAGATCGCGACCAGCAGCATCACCACGACAGAGGTGACGGTCGACAGCGGCATATGCGAGAGCATCGCGAAGAGGGTGCCCTCGGAGGACCCTGCGCCGGCGACGTCGGTGCCGGTGCGCTGCAGCTGGATGCCGGCCCCACCGAAGATGGCGAACCACACGAGGGACACGACGCTCGGCACCAGCAGCACCCCGGTGACGAACTGGCGGATGGTGCGACCACGGGAGATGCGGGCGATGAACATGCCGACGAACGGCGTCCAGCTGACCCACCAGGCCCAGTAGAAGATCGTCCAGCCGGACAGCCACTCCTTCATGGCGTCGCCACCTGCGGCGTCCGTGCGGGCCGACATCATCGCGAGGTCCTGGAAGTAGGAGCCCACGGCGGTCGGGACGAGGTTGAGGATGAACACGGTCGGGCCGACGACGAAGACGAAGACCGCCAGCGCGAGGGCCAGCACCATGTTGATGTTCGACAGCCACTGGATGCCCTTGGCGACCCCGGAGACGGCCGAGAGGATGAAGCAGACCGTCAGCACGGCGATGATCGCGACGAGCAGCATGTTGCCCGCCTTGCCGACGCCGGCGACGATCTCGAACCCGGAGCCGATCTGCAGCGCGCCGAGGCCGAGCGAGGCGGCCGACCCGAACAGGGTGGCGAAGATGGCGAGCATGTCGATGACGCGTCCGGCCGGCCCGGCGGCGCGCCGCTCACCGAGCAGCGGCGCGAAGGCCGAGCTGATGAGCAGGGAGCGGCCCTTGCGGAAGACGCCGTAGGCGATGGCCAGCCCGACGACCGCGTAGATCGCCCACGGGTGCAGGGTCCAGTGGAACAAGGTGGTGGCCATGGCGTTCTGGACGGCCTCCGGGTTGCCTGCCGCGCCGGTGCCGGGCGGCGGCGTCACGAAGTGCGAGAGCGGCTCGGAGACGCCGTAGAACATCAGGCCGATCCCCATGCCGGCCGAGAACATCATGGCGATCCAGGAGACCGTGTTGAACTCCGGCTGCTCGTCGTCACGGCCCAGCGGGATGCGTCCGTACTTGCCGGCCGCGAGCCAGATGACGAAGAACACGCAGCCCGACGCCACCAGGGAGAAGAGCCACCCCATGTTGTGCACCACCCAGCCGAGGCCGGCGCCCGACGCCGAGCTGAGGGTGTCGGTGCTGAGGAAGCCCCAGAGCACGAAGGCCACCGCGATGGCAGCGGTGACACCGAAGACGATGGTGTCGACCTTCTGCGGTTCGTCGGCCCGGTGTTCGACCACGACGGGGTCGAGCGCAGGGTGCTGGTTGTCGGGCAGGTGCTGGAGGGCGTCGTGCTCGCCCGAGGCCTCGGCGGGTGCCGTGGGGCCGGTGTTCGTCAGTGTGCTCACAGGGTGTGGTTGGCGCGTGCGGGCGCCGCTCCTTCGTTCTCGTCAGTTGCGTATCACGTCAGTGCAGGTCAAAACCGTTGCAGCTCAATACCTATACGGCCGACCGCCAACCCTGTCGAGAACGCGCCATGATCTCAAGTCGCGACGGAGCAGGTCGCGAACGAAGTCGCCAAATCCGTTGTCCCGCAACGGATCAAGGTATGCCGTGAGCCTCGCCACACAGGGCCGAGCCCAGCCGTCGAAGGGTCAGAATCCCAAGCGCTGGAGCTGCTTGGGGTCGCGTTGCCAGTCCTTCGCGATCTTCACGTGCAGGTCGAGGTAGACCTTCTGGCCGAGCAGCTTCTCGATGCCGATGCGGGCGTTCGTGCCGACCTCGCGGAGCCTCGACCCGCCGCGTCCGATGATGATCGCCTTCTGGGAGGAGCGCTCCACGAAGACGTTGACGCGGATGTCGAGCAGTGGCTTGTCCTCGGGACGATCGGGGCGCTGCACCATCTCCTCCACCACCACCGCGAGTGAGTGGGGCAGCTCGTCGCGCACCCCTTCGAGGGCTGCTTCGCGCACCAGCTCGGCGATCATGACGACATCGGGCTCGTCGGTCAGCTGTCCCTCGGGGTAGAGCGGCCCGGGTGACTTCGGGAGGTAGGTCGCCAGGACCTTGGCGACGTCCTGCACCTGGCGGCCGTCGACCGCCGAGCAGGGCACGATCGCGTCCCAGTTGCCGAGCTGGTCGATGGCGATCAGGTGCTCGGCCAGCCGTTGGCGGTCGACGGTGTCGATCTTGGTCGCGATCGCGACGACGGGTCGACGGCGGTCCTGCTGGATCTCCTTGAGCTCCCGCGCGATGAACCCGTCACCGGGACCGATCCGCTGGTCCGCCGGCAGGCAGAACCCGATGACGTCGACCTCGAGCAGCGTCTCGCGCACGACGTCGTTGAGCCGCTCACCGAGCAGGGTCCGTGGCTTGTGCAGCCCGGGAGTGTCGACGAGCACCAGCTGGGAGGTCGGCGTCGTGACGATGCCCCGGATGGTGTGCCGCGTGGTCTGCGGCTTCGAGGAGGTGATCGCGACCTTGTGCCCCACGAGGGCGTTGGTCAGCGTGGACTTCCCGGCGTTGGGCCGACCGACCAGGCAGGCGAAGCCGGCGACGTAGCCGTCGGACGGACCCGAACCACTCGTAGTCATGACACTCCCTCGCGCTCGGGCTCCACCGTAGTGCGCTCGAGGCCCTCGTCGGACACCGCGGGGCCGCCATCCGGGTGTGCTGCGGCGACGCGCTCGACGATGACGCTGGCGATGCGGTGGCGCCGCCCCGCCATCCGCTCGGCGGTCAGCGAGAGCCCCGCGACCTCGCACCTGGACCCGACGATGGGCACCCGGCCGATCGACTTGCCGATGAGTCCGCCGACGGTGTCGACCTCCTCCTCCTCGATGTCGACGTCGAACAGGTCGGCGAGGTCGTCGATGTCCATCGTCGCAGGGACGCGGTAGGTGCCGTCACCGAGGTCCTCGACCCCGGGCGCCTCGCGGTCGTACTCGTCGGCGATCTCGCCGACGATCTCCTCGATGATGTCCTCGATCGTCACCAGCCCGGCGGTGCCGCCGTACTCGTCGACGACCACGGCGAAGTGGCTCTGGTCGCGCTGCATCTCGCGCAGGAGGTCGTCGACCGGCTTGCTCTCCGGCACGTAGTGCATGGGGCGCATCTGCGCGGTGACCGGGAGCGTGCCTGCCTCGTGGTCGGCATTGACCCGCCGCACGACGTCCTTGAAGTAGAGCAGCCCCAGGATGTCGTCGGAGCCGTCACCGACCACCGGGATGCGGGAGAAGCCGGACCGCAGGAACAGCGACATCGCCGACCGCAGCGACTTCTCGCTGTCGATGGTCACCATGTCGGTGCGGGGCACCATCACCTCACGCGCCACGGTGTCACCGAGCTCGAAGACCGAGTGGATCATCTCGCGCTCGCCGGCCTCGATCACCGAGCTCTCGCCCGCGAGGTCGACCAGGTCACGCAGCTCTGACTCGCTCTGGAACGGGCCGTCGCGGTAGCCCCGGCCGGGGGTCACCGCGTTGCCGAGTGCGATCAGGACCCGGGCGACGGGGCCGAGGAAGGTGCGCAGCCCGACGATGAGCGGGGAGGCCAGGAGGGCGACGGAGTCGGAGTGCTGGCGGCCCAGGGTGCGCGGAGACACGCCCACGACGACGAAGGAGACGAGCGCCATCATGCCGATCGCGATCAGCAGGCGCTTCCAGAAGCCGTCGACCAGGTCGATGGTCCCGAGCGTGATCAGGACGGCGGTGGTCGACTCGGCGACGACGCGCAGGAACGCCGTCACCGACAGGTATGCCGCGCTGTCGGCGACGATCCGCGACAGCGCCTTCGCGCCGGGGCGCCGCTCCTCGAGCAGCTCCTGGGCGCGCACCCGCGACATCCGCCAGAGCGCGGCCTCGGCGGCGGAGAGCAGGAACGCGGTCCCGACACTGACGAGGGCGGCGAAGACGAGTCCGGTCATGACGACACCATCAGGTGGCGGGACGCCCGCGTCCCGCCAGGAAGGTCAGCAGCAGCTGACGCTGGAGCTCGAACATCTCGCGCTCCTCCTCGGGTTCCGCGTGGTCGTACCCGAGCAGGTGCAGGATCCCGTGCGTGGTCAGCAGCAGGAGCTCCTCCTCGGTCGCGTGACCGGCCTCGGAGGCCTGCCTGGCTGCCACGGAGGGGCACAGCACGATGTCGCCGAGGACGCCCTCCTCGGGCTCCTCGCCCTCGCGACCCGGCCGCAGCTCGTCCATCGGGAAGCTCATCACGTCGGTCGGGCCGGGCAGGTCCATCCACTGCACGTGGAGCACCTCCATGGCCGCCTCGTCGACCAGCCGCAGGCAGAGGTCCGCCCCGGGGTGGACCCGCATCTCGCCCATGACGTAGCGGCTCAGCGCCACCAGCTCGAGCTCGTCGAGCTGGTAGTCGGTCTCATTGAGAACGTCGACGCTCACGCGGCCCTCGTCCTTCCGCGCCGGAGACGTGCGGCCGCACCTGCGGACCGCCCGCCTGGTGGTCGTCCCAGCGGCCGTAGGCGTCGACGATCGCGCCCACGAGCCGGTGCCGGACGACGTCCTGCGGGGTCAGCACCGAGAAGTGGATGTCGTCGACGTCGGCGAGGATGTCGCGCACCACCCGCAGCCCCGACCTGGTGCCGTCCGGCAGGTCGACTTGGGTGATGTCGCCGGTGACGACCATCTTCGAGCCGAACCCGAGCCGGGTGAGGAACATCTTCATCTGCTCGGGCGAGGTGTTCTGGGCCTCGTCGAGGATGATGAACGCGTCGTTGAGGGAGCGGCCGCGCATGTAGGCCAGCGGCGCCACCTCGATGGTGCCGGCCGCCATCAGCCGCGGGATCGACTCGGGGTCGACCATGTCGTGCAGCGCGTCGTAGAGCGGCCGCAGGTAGGGGTCGATCTTGTCGTTGAGGGTGCCGGGCAGGAAGCCGAGCCGCTCCCCCGCCTCCACGGCCGGGCGGGTGAGGATGATCCGGTTGACCTGCTTGGCCTGCAGTGCGGCGACCGCCTTGGCCATCGCGAGGTAGGTCTTGCCGGTGCCGGCCGGGCCGATCCCGAAGACGATGGTGTGGTCGTCGATCGCGTCGACGTAGTGCTTCTGGTTGAGCGTCTTGGGCCGGATGGTGCGACCGCGGTTGCTCACGATGTTCATCGTCAGCACGTCGGCGGGACGTTCGGTCGTCTGCGCGCGCAGCATGCTGATCGAGCGCTCGACTGCGTCGCGGTTCAGCGGTTGGCCGCCGGCGATGACCAGCAGCAGCTCGTCGATCGTGCGCTCGGCCAGGGCCACCTCGGCGCTCGGGCCGGACAGGTGGAACTCGTTGCCGCGGACGTGGATCTCCAGCTGCGGGAAGGCTCGCTCCATGGTGCGGAGGAGCTCGTCGCGCGGCCCCAGGAGCGTCACCATCTGCACCTGCGGCGGGATCTCGACGGTGTGGATGGGCACCGGGAGAGCACCCTCGGGCGCGCCCCCCAGCGTGGTCGGATGTTCAGGATCTGGCATGGTCTGTCCAGTCTACGGTGCGCCTCAGCCGGGCGGCCACGTCATTGACCGGCCACCGAGCACGTGCACGTGCGCGTGGAACACCGTCTGGTGCGCCTCCGCACCGGTGTTGAAGACCGAGCGGTAGCCGCGGTCGGCCAGGCCCTCCTGCTCGGCTACGTCCCGCACCGCGTCCAGGAGGGCCACCGCGTCATCCGGCCGCTCGTGGGCGAGCCCCCCGACGTCGGCGACGTGGTGGCGCGGGATGACCAGCACGTGCGTCGGCGCCTGGGGCTCGAGGTCGCGGAACGCCACCGTCGCAGCGTCCTGCCGCACCACGTCGGCCGGGAGGTCACCGGACACGATCTTGCAGAACAGGCAGGCCGGGTCGACGGCCCGAGTCGTCGCGCCGCCCGGGGGCGTGCCGCTGGTGTCCGCGTCGCTGGTGCCCGCGTCGCTGGTGCCCGCGTCGCTGGTACCCGCGTCGCTGGTGCCCGCGTCGCCCGGGCCGGTGTCGTCCATGCCGGTGTCCGTCATGGAGAAAGAGGGTATCGGCGCGTCAACCGGCCGGTGAGGTTGCGCGTCTAGGTGGCGTGAGACTGTTGAGCGTGGCCGAGCGCGACCGGGGTGATGAGGTGCGGCCGAGTGCCGACGAGGCCATCACCGAGCTGTATGCCGCGCACTGGACGGGGCTGGTGCGACTGGCCTGGCTGCTCCTGCGTGACGACCTGGCTGCCGAGGAGGTCGTCCAGGACGCCTTCATCGCGGTGCACCGCCGCTGGGACACCCTCCGCGAGCACCAGGCTGCGGCCGCCTACCTGCGCCGTGCCGTGGTCAACGGGGCCCGCTCCGGCCTGCGCCACCGCGGCGTCGAAGAGCGCTACCTGACCCGCGAGCAGCAGGGCGGTCCCACGGCATACGCCCGGCACACCGAAGCCAGCGCCGAGGACCGCGCCCTCCAGTCCGAGACCACCACCACCATGATCGGCGCGCTGGGCCGACTACCCCAGCGCCAGAGAGAGGTCCTGACGATGCGCTACTACCTCGACCTGAGTGAGGCCGAGATCGCCGATGCCCTCGGCATCTCCCCGGGCTCGGTCAAGGCCCATGCGCATCGCGGTCTCGCGGCCCTGCGCGACCGGATGGAGGCCACGTCATGAGCGACCGCACCGACTTCCTGCACCCCGACTACGAGCCGGGCGAGTTCGACCAGGTCGAGCGACGGCTGCGTCAGGCGCTGGCGCGCGACGCCGAGCAGGTGCGGCCGTCCAACCGGCTCGACACGATCCTGCACGAGGCCCGCGAGGTCGGTCCGGTGACCGCCACGGGCGGCTCCGGCACCCGCCACTGGGTGCTGCCACTCGCCGCGGCAGCCGCCGTGGCCGCCATCATCGGCGGCGTCTGGTGGTCCGGCCAGGACGACGGGTCCACGGTCACGCCGCCCGCCACCCACGGCCCCTCCGTCTCGTCGTCGGCCCCCACCACGGGCTCGACCGGCTCGCCCACCACCAGTGCTCCCTCCGCGACCGAGGCGGTCTCGCTCCCGGTCTACTTCGTGGGACCAGTGGGGGGCGACACCACCAAGTACAGGCTGTTCCGCGAGTTCCTGCGCGGGACGATCCCGGTCGGCGGGGGTGCGGCCAACCGGGTCGAGGCAGCCCTCGGCCTGGCCATGAACGCCCAGCCGTTCAGCAACACCGACGGTTACCTCCAGCCCTGGAGCGGTACGCGGGTGACGACTGCCTCGGTCACACCCGAGGCCATCGAGGTGGAGCTCAGCGGGCCCGGCGCGGGCGGGTTCGACGCCGAGACCCAGCGGCTCGCGGTCCAGGAGATCGTGTGGACCGCACAGGCCGCATCCCAGACGAGCCTTCCCGTGCGGATCCGGGTCGCCGACGGGTCGACCACGCTGTTCGGGTCGATCTCGACGGACCAGGACTTCACCCGCCCACCGTCGGACCGTCTCTACGAGGACGTGGCGCCCATCTGGGTCACCGCCCCGACCCGCGACCAGGTCCTGCCGGCGGCCAAGCCGGTGGTGGTGAAGGGCCTGGCGATCGTCTTCGAGGCCACCGTGAACTGGCAGCTCGACCGCGGCACCACGCAGGTGTCGACCGGTCACGCCACGGCATCCATCGGAGCGCCCATGCAGGGCGCGTACTCCTTCTCGCTCGGCAGGCTCGCCGCCGGCGACTACACGATCCGGGTGCGCGAGCTGAGCGCCCAGGACGGCTCCGTGAGTGCGGAGAAGGCGGTGTCGTTCACGGTGCGCTGAGCGACGGTCAGCGCCAGCGGCCGGCCGCGCTCAGCACGGCGATGGCGGCCGGGCCGGCACTCGAGGACCGCAGCACGGTGTCGCCCAGCCGCACCGTCAGGGCGCCGGCCGCCTCGAACGCCGCGACCTCCTCGGGCGTGATCCCGCCCTCCGGGCCGACCACGACCAGGACGTCCCCCGTGGCCGGGAGCACCTGGGTGGCGAGGCTCCGGGTGGCGTCCTCGTGGAGCACGTATGCCGCCGCGGCGCCGGTGACGCGGGCCGCGAGCGCCTTGATGGTGACCAGGTCCGCGACGACCGGGACGCGCGCGCGCCGCGACTGCTTGGCGGCCGCCACCACGGTGGACTCCCACTTGCGGCGGGCCCTGTCGGCGCGCTCGCCGCGCCACTGGACGATGCTGCGGGACGCCTGCCACGGCACGACCTCGTCGACCCCGAACTCCGTCGCCGCCTCGATGGCCTGGTCATCCCGGTCGCCCTTCGCGAGCGCCTGCACGAGGACGAAGCGGGGCTGGGCCTCGGGCTCGTGGTCGACCTCGACCACGCTGAGCTCCAGCTCGGCCTTGCCGGAGGCGACCACCGCGCAGGTGAGCCGCAGCCCGGCTCCGTCGGCGAGCAGGACCTGCTCCCCGACGCCGATCCGCCGGACGGTCGCCGCGTGCCGCCCCTCCGGGCCGTCGAGCACGACCCGGCCGCCCACCGCGGCGCCGACGACGACGGTGGGGTCGACGAGGAACAGGGGCAGCGTCACGACGGTCGGCTGCTACTTGACCTTGAAGGCGTCGCGCAGCTTGCCGAACAGGCCCGGGTGGGCCGGGGACAGCCGACCCTCGGGTCGCTCCTCGCCGCGCAGGGCTGCGAGCTCGCGCAGCAGGGCCTCCTGCTGCTCGTCGAGGCGGGTCGGCGTCTGCACGTTGGCGTGGATGATGAGGTCGCCGCGGCCGGTGCCCCGCAGGTGCGTGACGCCGAGCCCGCGCAGGGTCATCGCGTCGCCGGCCTGGGTGCCCGACTTGATCTCCAGCTCGTTGGTGCCGTCGAAGGTCTCGAGCTTGACCGTCGTGCCCAGCGCTGCTGCCGTCATCGGGAGCTCGACCGTGCAGTGCAGGTCGTCACCGCGACGCTGGAAGGTCTGGTGGGGGCGGACCGCGACCTCGACGTAGAGGTCACCGGCCGGGCCGCCGCCCTGGCCGACCTCGCCCTCCCCGGCGAGCTGGATCCGGGTGCCGGTGTCGACGCCCGCGGGGACCTTGATGGTGAGGGTGCGCCGGGTCCGGACCCGGCCGTCACCGGAGCACTCGAAGCAGGGGCTGACCAGGACCTCGCCGTAGCCCTGGCAGGTGACGCAGGGACGGGTCGTCATGACCTGGCCGAGGAACGAGCGCTGCACCTGCTGGATCTCACCGCGGCCGCCGCAGACGTCGCAGGTGCGCCGGGAGGTGCCCGGCTGGGCCCCGTCGCCGTGGCACGTGGAGCAGACCACGGCGGTCTCGATCGCGAGCTCCTTCTCCGCACCGAACACCGCGTCCGCGAGGTCGATGTCGAGGCGGATCAGGGCGTCCTGGCCGCGGCGCTGGCGCGACCGGGGGCCGCGCTGCGCCTGGCCCGCACCGGCGCCGAAGAAGGCGTCCATGATGTCGCTGAACGAGAAGCCCTGGCCGAAGCCGGCCGCGCCACCGGCATACGGGTCGGATCCCATGTCGTAGGAGCGGCGCTTGTCGGCGTCCGAGAGCACGTCGTAGGCCTGCGAGACCTTCTTGAACTGCTCCTCGGCCTCGGGGCTGGGGTTGACGTCAGGGTGCAGCGTCCGCGCCTTCTTGCGGTAGGCCCGCTTGATGTCCTCGGGGCTGGCGTCCCGGGACACGCCCAGGTCCTGGTAGTAGTCGTTCAACGCGATGTCCTTGGTGTCACAGGGGGTGGAGTCAGGCAGGCTGACGTTCGGGGCAGCGGGTCGACGCGCGTCACTGCGCGAGGATCCGGGAGACGTACGTGGCCACGGCCCGCACCGACGCCATCGTCGTGGGGTAGTCCATGCGAGTGGGGCCGAGCACGCCCAGCCCGGCCACGAGCTCCGAGCCCGAGCCGTACTCCGTCGAGACGACGGACGTGGACTGGAGGCCGGCGAAGGGGTTCTCGTGGCCGATCCGCACCGAGACGGCGTCGGAGGTCTCCCGAGCCGTGCCGAGCAGCTTGAGCAGCACGACGTGCTCCTCCAGCGCCTCGAGCACGGGGCCGATGCTGAGCGGGAAGTCGGTGCCGACCCGCGCGAGGTTCGAGGTGCCCGCCAGCACCACCCGCTCTTCGCGCTCCTCGACGAGCGCGTCGTCGAGGGACTGCACGACCGAGCGCACCAGGTCACGGTCCGCGGGCTCGAACTCGTCGGCGAGGCTGGCCAGGGACGCGGCGGCCCCCACCAGGCGCTGCCCGACGGCCCTGGCGTTGACCTTGGCGCGGACCAGGCCGAGCAGCGCCTCGCCGTCGGCGTCGGACAGGTCGTGCGGGGTCTCGATGACGCGCTGCTCGACCCGGCCGGTGTTGACGATCAGCACGACCATGAGCCGGCTGGGACCCATCGGCACGAACTCGATGTGGCGCACCGTGGACCTGGTCAGCGAGGGGTACTGCATCACGGCGACCTGACGGGTCAGTGAGGCCAGCAGCCGCACGGTCCGGTCGACGACGTCGTCGAGGTCGACCGCCCCTTCCAGGAACTGCGCGATGGCGGCCCGCTCGGCGGCGGTCATCGGCTTGACCGAGCTGAGCCGGTCGACGAAGAGCCGGTAGCCGGCGTCCGTGGGCACGCGACCGGCACTGGTGTGGGGAGCGGCGATCAGCCCCTCCTCCTCCAGCGCGGCCATGTCGTTGCGCACGGTCGCGGCGGACACGCCAAGCTGGTGGCGGTCGAGCAGCGACTTCGACCCCACCGGCTCGGAGGTCTGGACATAGTCCTGCACGATCGCGCGCAACACTGCGAGACGACGTTCCTCACTCATCGAAGACCTCCTCGACCACTCAAGGTCCGACAACGGACACGGCGTTGGGCAGCTGGCACTGGCACTCAGGCTCAGCGAGTGCCAAGTCTACGTTGTTCCCGGGCCGGAACCAGCACGGGCGGCGCGCCCACGTCGCGAAGGCGCGGGCGCGGCATACCCTGCCTCGGTGTCCGACCGTTATGGCTCCGATGTCCTGTCCGGCGACTGGAAGGTCCCCCCGCGCGGGCGCTCCCGCGAGGTCGAGGCCGAGACCGGCCTGGTCGTCGAGGACGTCGAGACCGGCTGGTGCGGCGCGGTCGTCCGCGTGGAGAAGGCCGGCGGGATGCGCGTGGTCCACCTCGAGGACCGGCGCGGACGCACCAAGGGCTTCCCGATGGGGCCGGGGTTCCTCCTCGACGGCGCTCCGGTCGTGCTGACGCCACCGACGGCGGCCGCCCGCGCCCAGCTGGCCGAGGCCCGCGCCGCCGCCTCCCGCACCGCCTCCGGGTCGCGGACGGTCGCGGGTGCTCGCGCCAAGGTGGCGAGCGGGTCGCGGATCTTCGTCGAGGGCCGCCACGACGCCGAGCTCGTGGAGAAGGTCTGGGGCGCCGACCTCCGGGTCGAGGGGGTGGTCGTCGAGATGCTTGACGGCGTCGACGACCTCGTGGGTGCCATCGCCGAGTTCCAGCCCGGCCCGGGACGCCGGATGGGGGTGCTCGTCGACCACCTGCTGCCCGGCACCAAGGAGCACCGCGTCGTGCAGGCCGCCGCCGTCGGTCCGTATGCCGCGCACGTCCGCGTGCTCGGCCACCCCTACGTCGACGTGTGGCAGAGCGTGCGTCCCGAACGGCTGGGGCTGTCCGCCTGGCCGGTCATCCCGCGCGGCCAGTCGTGGAAGGACGGCATCTGCGACCACCTGGGGTGGCCGCACGACACCCAGGCCGACATCGCCCGGGCCTGGAAGCAGATCCTCGGCACGGTCCGCTCCTACGCCGACCTCGAGCCGACCCTGCTCGCCAGCGTCGAGGAGCTGATCGACTTCGTGACGGAGCCGGGGCACTGAGGCAGGCGGGGGGCGGGGCACGTCAGGGTCGGCCCTGACCTGCCCCTGACGGGACCCCCGGTCGGACCCCGAAAGACGTTCTCCCGGGGGCCCGGATGCGTTTCACTGGAGGCAGCACCCACGGAGACGACGGAGAGAGCAATGACCGACCAACCGCAGCAGCCGGAGCCGCAGCCGGGCTATGGCAGCCCCCAGCGGCCGATGTCCCCGCAGGACGAGAAGACCTGGGCCACCCTCGTGCACCTGTCACCCTTCGCGTCCGCCGTGGTCGGGATGCCCTTCCTGGGACCGCTGGTCATCTACCTGGTGCTGCGTGACAGGGGTCCGTTCATCAGGCACCACACGGCGCAGGCGCTGAACTTCCAGCTCGTCCTGCTGGTCGCCTACGTGGGCCTCGGTCTGCTGTCCCTGCCGATCGTGACGCTGATCATCACGGTGCCCCTCCTGATCGCCGTGGCTATCGCGTCCGTGGTCTTCCAGATCATCGCGGCGGTCAAGGCCAACAACGGTGAGTGGTACCGCTACCCGATGACCCCCGACTGGGTGAAGTGATCCGGGCGGGTCTCAGCGCAGGCCGAGGAGCCGTCGCACGACGGTGTCGGTGAGCAGCCGGCCCTGCCTCGTGAGCACCACCCGCTGACGACGCAGCGCCGCTGTCGGGTCCACGAGCCCCTCGGCGATCAGGCCGGCGACGGCCACTCGTCCGTCGTCGTGCAGGTCGTCGATCGGGAGCCCGTCGACCAGCCGCACGCCCAGCAGGACGCGCTCGTCGTGGCGCTGCTCGTCGGTGAGCGTCTCGCGGCCGTGCGCCGGGCTCAGCCCCTCGCCGACCCGCGCCGCGTACGCGTTGGGGTGCTTGACGTTCCACCACCGCACTCCCCCGACGTGACTGTGCGCTCCGGGGCCGATGCCCCACCAGTTGCCGTCGGCCCAGTAGCCCTCGTTGTGGCGGCAGCGGGCCTCGTCGCGCAGCGCCCAGTTGCTGACCTCGTACCAGCCGTAGCCGGCTGAGGTGAGGTGCTCGTCGGCGATCTCGTACTTGGCCGCCTCGTCGTCGTCCTGCGGCGCGGGCACCTGACCACGCCGCACCTGGGCGGCGAGCTTGGTGCCCTCCTCGACTACCAGCGCGTAGGCCGAGACGTGGTCGGGGGCCAGGGACGTGACGGCGTCGAGGCTGGTGCGCCAGTCGTCCAGCGACTCCCCCGGTGTGCCGTAGATGAGGTCGAGGCTGACCTGGAGGCCCGCGGCCCGCGCGGCCCGGACCGCTCGCTCGACGTTGGCCGGGTCGTGGGTGCGCTCCAGGGTGCGCAGCACGTGGGGCACCGCCGACTGCATGCCCAGCGACACCCTGGTGAAGCCGGCGGCGGCGAGCACCTCGAGCCCTTCGGGCGTCACCGAGTCGGGGTTGGCCTCGGTGGTCACCTCGGCGTCGGGAGCGAGCCCGAAGCCCGCGCGGATGCCGTCCAGCATCCGCGCCAGGTCGACGGCGGCCAGCATCGTGGGGGTGCCTCCGCCGACGAACACCGTGTCGACCGTGGGCGCTTCGCCCAGGACGGTCCGGGCCAGCGACAGCTCGCGCAGGGCCGCGTCCGCGAAGGTGGCCACGCTCGCACCGTCGACCCCCAGCTCGGTCAGGGTGTACGTGTTGAAGTCGCAGTAGCCACACCGCACCGAGCAGAACGGCACGTGCAGGTAGATGCCGAACGGGTGGTGCTCGAGGGACCCGAGTGACGCCTGCGGCAACCGTCCGTCGGACGGCGCCGGGTCACCGTCGGGGAGGGCGCTGGGCATGGCTCCATCCTCGCAGGCGACTGCCAGTGGCCCTGACCCGGCGTGTCTCGGCGACACGCCGCAGGCCGAGCAAATGGACCCGGAATCTCGGGGAAATCTGGGCCGAACCCCTTGTCGCGGACCGGTCCCTCGATTAGAAATATGCCTACGCACTCGCTTCGGCGAGAGCGTCGATCAGGACCTCGGTCCTGGTCGTAGAGGGCCTCGGAAACTCATACTTTCCGAGGCCCTCACCTATTGCCCCCGAAGGCCCCTCGCGGCTCGGTCCGCAGGCTCCCCGTAGGGTCGAGCCGTGACCACACCCCGCTGGATCGAGCTCGACGGCGTCGTCAACATGCGCGACGTCGGTGGCCTGCCGACCACTGACGGTGGAGTCGTGGCCACCGGCCGGCTGCTGCGCTCCGACAACCTCCAGGACCTCAGCGACGCCGACGTCGAGGCCCTCGAGCAGCTCGGGGTCACCGATGTCGTCGACCTGCGCAGCAACGTCGAGCTGACGCTCGAGGGTCCCGGGCCGCTGCGGGCCCGTGACCTGACGCACCACCACCACTCGCTGTTCCGCGACGACGTCCACGCGGTCAGCGCGCAGGAGGCGCTGGTGCTGCCCTGGTCGAAGCAGGACCAGCAGAAGGCCGACGCCCAGCCCCGCCTCGACGACGACTACTGGGCCAGCCACTACCTCGGCTACCTGACCCACCGGCCCGACTCGGTGAGTGCCGCCCTGGCCGTGGTCGCACGGAGCCGGGGGGCGACGATCGTGCACTGCGCCGCCGGCAAGGACCGCACCGGGACCGTCGTCGGCCTGGCCCTCTCGGTCGCCGGCGTGAGTGATGACGACGTCGTCGCCGACTACGTCGCGACGGGCGAGCGCATCGAGCGCATCATGGCCCGGCTGCTGGCTCGTCCCGCCTACAGCGAGGCACTCCAGGACCAGCCCGTGGACCACCACCGCCCGCGGCCGGAGACCATGCGACGGATCCTCGAGGTGCTGGCCGAGCGGCACGACGGAGCCGCCGGGTGGCTGCGCGCCCAGGGATGGTCGGCCGACGACGTCACCGAGCTGCGGACCAGCCTGCGCGGCTGAGCCAGCCCGCGCGGCATACCGGGTCGTCGCCGGGCGGCCACGGCTCAGCGCGAGGGCTTGTCCGTCACCCAGAGTCGGATGGTGCCCTGCACGACCGCTGTGCCGTCGTCGCGGACTCCCTTGACCCGCACCGGGATCTCGACGTCACCCTCGCGCGCCCAGTCGGCCGGGTCAGTCTCCGCGATGCAGGTGATGTCGCTCGTCGCCTTGGCGGTGTACTCGACCTCCATGCCCTTCGGGATCCACCGGCGGGTGCTCGGGATCGTCGCCTCGGCGAGGGCGCCCATCGCTGCCTCGAGCCCGTTGCAGATCGCGATGACGTGGACGGTGCCGATGTGGTTCTGCACCCGGCGACGCTTCCTGATGGTCAGCTCGGCGCGGTGGGGGCCGAGCTCGACGAACCGCGGCCGCGCGGTGCGGAAGTAGGGCGCCGCCTGTTCGAAGACGAGCGAGAACAGCAGCTTGCCCCGGGGGTATGCCGCGAGGCGCCGGTAGAGCGCGTAGGTGTCGACCATGCGGCAGACATTACCCGTCGGTAACCTCGTCGGCGCGGGTCCCCTACTTCTTGGTCGCGGCGTCGTTCGACAGTGCTGCGATGAAGGCCTCCGGGGGCACCTCGACGCTGCCGATGTTCTTCATCCGCTTCTTGCCGGCCTTCTGCTTCTCGAGCAGCTTGCGCTTGCGGCTGATGTCACCGCCGTAGCACTTCGCCAGGACGTCCTTGCGGATCGCCCGGATGTTCTCGCGGGCGATGATGCGCGAGCCGATGGCCGCCTGGATGGGCACCTCGAACTGCTGGCGCGGGATGAGGTCCTTGAGCTTGCCGGCCATCATCACGCCGTAGGCGTAGGCCTTGTCCTTGTGGACGATCGAGCTGAACGCGTCGACGGCCTCGCCCTGCAGCATGATGTCGACCTTGACGAGGTCGGCCTCCTGGTCGCCGTCGGGTTCATAGTCGAGCGAGGCGTAGCCGCGGGTGCGCGACTTGAGCTGGTCGAAGAAGTCGAAGACGATCTCGGCGAGCGGCAGCGTGTAGCGCATCTCCACGCGCTCCTCGGAGAGGTAGTCCATGCCGCGCAGGGTGCCGCGCTTCTGCTGGCAGAGCTCCATGATCGCGCCGATGAACTCGGTCGGCGCGAGGACCGTCGCCCGCACGACGGGCTCGGTCACCGAGGTGACCTTGCCGTAGGGGAACTCGCTGGGGTTGGTGACGGTGAGCTTCTTGCCGTCGTCCATCGTGACCTCGTAGACCACGTTGGGGAGCGTCGAGATGAGGTCGAGGTCGAACTCGCGCTCGAGCCGCTCGCGGACGATCTCGAGGTGGAGCATGCCGAGGAACCCGATGCGGAAGCCGAAGCCGAGCGCCGCCGAGGTCTCCGGCTCGTAGACCAGCGCCGCGTCGTTGAGCTTGAGCTTGTCGAGGGCGTCACGCAGGTCGGGGTAGTCCGAGCCGTCGATCGGGTAGAGACCCGAGAAGACCATCGGCTTGGGGTCGCGGTATCCCCCGAGGGCCTCCTTGGCGGGCTTGGCGGCGTTGGTGACGGTGTCGCCGACCTTGGACTGGCGCACGTCCTTCACCCCGGTGATGAGGTAACCCACCTCACCCACGCCCAGACCCTTGGCCGGGGTGGGCTCGGGCGAGCTGACCCCGATCTCGAGGAGCTCGTGGGTCGCCTTGGTCGACATCATCGCGATCTTCTCGCGGGGGTTGAGGTTGCCGTCGATGACACGGACGTAGGTGACGACACCGCGGTAGGTGTCGTAGACCGAGTCGAAGATCATCGCGCGGGCGGGCGCGTCGGCGTCGCCGGTCGGCGGAGGCAGCTGCTTGACGATCTCGTTGAGCAGTGGCTCGACGCCGACGCCGGTCTTGCCCGAGACGCGCAGGCAGTCCTCGGGCTCACAGCCGATCAAGCCGGCCAGTTCCTCGGCGAACTTCTCCGGCTGCGCTGCGGGCAGGTCGATCTTGTTGAGCACCGGGATGATCGCGAGGTCGTTCTCCATGGCGAGGTAGAGGTTCGCCAGGGTCTGCGCCTCGATGCCCTGCGCCGCGTCGACGAGCAGCACGGCGCCCTCGCAGGCGGCCAGCGACCGCGACACCTCGTAGGTGAAGTCGACGTGCCCGGGGGTGTCGATCATGTTGAGGGCGTAGGTCGTGCCGTCGAGCTCCCACGGCATGCGGACGGCCTGGCTCTTGATCGTGATGCCGCGCTCGCGCTCGATGTCCATCTTGTCGAGGTACTGGGCGCGCATGTCGCGGCCGTCGACGACGCCGGTGATCTGGAGCATCCGGTCGGCCAGCGTCGACTTGCCGTGGTCGATGTGGGCGATGATGCAGAAGTTCCGGATCAGGTCCGGCGGCGTTGCGTGCGGCTGCAGCGCGGTGCGGGCCATCGGGGACACGGGTGCTTCGAACCTCACGGGCGTCGGGGACTTACGGAACGGCCCATCCTCCCACGCGAGCGGGTGTGCCCGTGACGCAGCGTCAGCCCGACGACTCGCGCAGCCTCGCGAGGGCCACGTCCGGCGCCTCCTCGGCCGGCGCCTCGACGTCCGGGCGGATGCCGTGCCCCTCCCAGTTCCCCCGGTGAAAAGGCTCACCGAGCGGGCGATCGGCAGCGTCAGCTCGAGGTGGGGGTGGACGACGAGTCCGAGGCGGGGCCGCGCGAGCCTGACCACGGGGTGCTCGTGAGCGTCTTCCAGGCCCGGACGCCCTGACGGGGCAGGTCAGGCGGGCTGCGCCTGCTGGGTGCGGCGGGACGAGCGCTGCAGGAGCGCCGACCAGACCGCGATGCCGATCCCCGCGACGGCGAGGATGCCGCCGACCCGCGAGGGCCACTCGTAGCCGAGGCCGGCGGAGAGCACGATCGACCCGAGCCAGGCCCCGAGGGCATTGGCGATGTTGAGCGTGGAGTGGTTCAGCGCGGCCGCGAGCGCCTGTCCCTCGTGGGCCACGTCCATGAGACGCGTCTGCAGCATCGGGACGAGCACGCTCGGCAGGAGCCCCAGCAGGAAGACCGCTGCGAGCGCGGTGGCCATCGACGCCTTCACGGCGGGGCCGAACAGGAAGAGCATCACCGCGATCGTGACCAGCGACCCGTTGATGGCGCGCAGCAGGCCGATCCGCGACACCGGTCCGGAGAGGAGCGCCCCGACCGTCATGCCGACGCCGTAGAGGGCGAGGATCAGCGGGATCGTGGCCCGGCCGAACCCGCCGAGCTCGGTCATGGTCGGCGAGATGTAGGAGAACGTGGCGAACATCCCGCCGAAGCCGACCGTGCCGATGCCCAGGGCCAGCCAGACCTGCGGGCGCTTGAGCGCCGACAGCTCCGAGGCCATGGACACCCCGCCGTCAGGGGGGCAGAACGGCACCCAGCGCCATACCGCCAGGACGGTGAGCAGCGCGATCACGCCCACGGCGGCATACGGCCACTGCCACCCGTAGGCCTGGCCGATCCGGGTGGTGACGGGCACCCCGACGATGTTGGCCACGGTGAGGCCGGTGATCATCATCGAGACGGCCCAGGTGCGCCGGTGGGCGGGGACCAGCGAGGCCGCCACGAGGCTGCCCACGCCGAAGTAGGCGCCGTGCGGCAGGCCGGACAGGAAGCGCGCCGCCATGAGGAGGCCGTAGCTGTCGGCGAACGCGGACAGCACGTTGGCCACGGCGAAGGCGCCCATCAGCCAGAGGAGCAGGCGCTTGCGCGGCATCCTGGAGCCGAGGGTGGCCAGCACCGGGGCGCCGACGACGACCCCGGCCGCGTAGGCGGAGACCACGTGGCCGGCGGTCGGGATGTCGATGCCCACCCCTTCTGCCACCTCGGGGAGCAGGCCCATCGTCACGAACTCCGTGGTGCCGATCGCGAACCCCCCGACGGCCAGGGCCAGCAGGGCGAGGTTGACGTGCGTCGGGCGGACGACGGCGTCGACACCGAGGTCGCGGGACGGGTCGGCAATGGCGTCGGTCACGCGGGTGCAACGACGGGGCGCGCCCGGGACATTCCCGACCGGGCCCGGCCTTTAGAGTCGGACCCGACCGCCGACCGCACGAGGGGACCATGTCCGAACCCATCCAGTACGCCACACCGCCTGCGACCCCGTTCGCGCCCGCAGCCGGTGCGACCCAGCGCTACCGAAGGCAGGTGCGATCACACCTGCGGCACCCCCTGGAGAACCTCTGCCTCGTGGTCGTGATCCTCGGGTCGTTCCTCGTGTGGGCCGTCTCGACCTACGAGGTGGCCTCGGCGATCATCGACCGCCGGCAGCCCGACCCGTACGCCGTCCTCTTCCTGGCCGCGCCGGTCATCATCTACTTCGTCCGTGGCCAGCTGTACGCCCGGCTGCGGCTGTCCGGGGTGAAGATCTCCCCCACGCAGTACCCCGAGGCTCACCAGATGCTCCTCGACGCCTGTGCCCACTACGGCTTGCCCAAGGTTCCCGACGCCTACGTGGTCCTCGGCAACGGCATGATCAACGCGGCGGCGTCGGGTCACGGGTTCCGGCGGTTCATCTTCGTCTACAGCGACCTGTTCGAGATCGGTGGCCAGGCCCGCAACCCCGAGGCACTGCGCTTCATCCTCGGCCACGAGGTCGGCCACATCGCGGCCGGCCACACCAGCTACTGGCGGGTCCTGGCGATCAGCGGCGCCCAGTGGATCCCGTTCGTCGGGTCCACGCTCAGCCGCAGCCAGGAGTACACCGCCGACAACTTCGGTTACTCGCTCGTCCCCCACGGCAGCGCCGGGGCCATGTCGACGCTCGCAGCCGGCAAGTACCTCAACCGGACCGTCGACGTGAACGTCCTGGCCGACCGGGCCACCACCGAGAAGGGCTTCTTCGTCTGGGTCGTCAACGCCCTCGCCTCGCACCCCGTGCTGGTCTGGCGCTCCCACGCGCTGCGCGACCGACGTCGTCCGGGCCGCCTGCTGTGGAGGCCCAAGGACCGACCGTGACGCAGGAGCCCGACTACCGCAACACCGTCACCCGACCAGCGTTCGCCGAGCTGCCGGCCCCGGTGCGGGCCGGCATCGAGTCGGCCGCCGGGTCCGTCGTCGACGTCGCCTTCCCCTCGGTCACGACGGGGTTCACCGGCGCGTATGCCGGGTTGCTGGCGCTGGGGGACGGTCGCCGCGTGTTCGCCAAGGCGGCCGGCCCGCTGGCTCCCTTCGCGCTGGAGGCCATCCCGCGTGAGGCACGCATCCTCGGGCAGCTCGACGGGCGGGTCACCGCCCCCGCACTGGTCGGGGCGGCCGCCGTCGGGGACTGGCAGCTGCTGGTGCTCGAGGCCATCGAAGGGCGCCTGCCGGGCATGCCGTGGACGGCGGCCGACGCCGAGGCGGCGCACGGGGCCTGCCTCGAGCTCGCCGCGCTCGAGCCCACCGACGTGGCCGCCCTGACCGACTCCTCCCTGGCTGCCGACGTCGGGGCCGACCCGATGGCCCTGGCCTGCCTCGACGAGCTGGCGAGCGGCGCGCGGTCCTGGCCGGACGGCATACCCCCGCTGACGCCGGACCACGCGCGGGAGCTCGCGCGGCTCGGCGGGCTGGCCGGCCAGGCCCTGGCCGGGGAGCGCCTGGTCCACTGCGACCTGCGACCCGACAACATGCTGGTCACCCCGGCCGGGCGCGCACGGGTCGTCGACTGGAACTGGGTCACGCGCGGGCCGGTGTGGTGCGACTGGGTCGGCCTGCTGCCGTTGATGGCGCACCACGGGCTGGACGTCGAGCGGATGGCGGCGCGGTCGCCGCTGCTGGAGGGGGTCGACGCGGAGGCGGTGGATGCGTTCCTCGCGATCCTCGTGGGATACCTCGTCGATGCCTGCGTGCAGCCGACGGTGCCGGGCTCGCGGAGTGCGGTGCGCGCTCACCAGCGACACATGGCGCGCACCTTCACGGCGCTGGTGGCCAGCCGCCGCGGCTGGGCGCAGGTCTGACGGCCGAACGCCCCCCAGCATCCGCACCACGCCAGTAGCGTGGCCGACATGGGGGACGCGACGCGCACGATGGTCAGGCAGGACGGCTGGCTGCGGCGGTTCGTCAGGTGGCTGACCGACGCCTACCCGGGTGACTTCGTGGGGCTGCCCGAGATGGAGTACTCCCCCGTCCCCGACGGAAGGCCCGACCCCGGAGAGGTGGTCTGGACCTGGGTGCCGTTCGAGGACGACCACCGCAAGGGCAAGGACCGCCCCGTGCTCCTCATCGGGCGCGACGGTCGCTGGCTGCTCGGTGTCATGCTCACCACCAAGCTGCGGGTGGGCACGGACGAGCGGCGACGGCAGCCGTCCGGCCGGGTCCCCGTCGGCGTCGGGGCCTGGGACCGGCAGCGACGACCGAGCGAGGCCAGGGTCGACCGCATCATCCGGGTGAAGCGCAGCAAGATCCGGCGGGAGGGCGCGGCCATCGACGCGGAGCGCTTCGCCGCGGTGGCCGCCGGCGTGCGCCGCAACGCCTGAGTCGCCGCGGTCGCCCGTCAGGACCAAGGGCCCTGCCCGCCGGGTCGCCACCGGTGGTGGGGTGGGTGGGTCAAGGAGGTTGACCATGGCCCACCCGGTGATCCACTTCGAGCTCGGCGCCCCCGACGGCGCGGACTTGGCACGCTTCTACGAGAAGCTCTTCGGCTGGGAGGTCACACCCAGTGGTCCCGAGTACTGGCTGCTCGTGCCCGGAGGAGGTGGCATCGGCGGCGGCGTCATGCAGACGTCCGGCGGCATGCCGCCCTACCTCACGATCTACATCGCCGTCGACGACCTGGAGCAGGCGCTGCGGGACGCGCAGGCCCTCGGCGCGTCGAGCGCAGTGCCACCCATGGAGGTCCCCGGCGTCGGACGCTTCGCGCTCGTGAACGACCCGGCAGGGCACCTGATCGGGCTCATGGAGCAGGTGGCTGCACCTCCGGAGCAGGTGGCTGCACCTTCGGGGCAGGTGGCTACAGCTCCGGAGTAGACGCCCCTCAGCTGCCCGCTGTTCCGGCGGGACGGACGTGGGCGAGACCGCCGGCAGGGCGGCGTCCCTGCCGGGCGAGCCGTCCCACACCCGTGCGGCTAGCGTGTCGGGCCATGGCTTCCCTTCGCTCACGACTGTCCCGGCTCTGGCGCCAACCCGACGCACCGGCCAGCCGGTCCACGGGGAAGACCACGGGCACGACCACTGGCCGACGCGCAGCACCCACGACCCCCGGCAGCTACCCCGGCGACTTCACCGGGGTTCCCGACCTGACCTACGCGCCCCACCCGGACGGGCAGCCTGACCCCGGCGAGATCGTGTGGACCTGGGTCCCCTACGAGGAGGACCACCGCCAGGGCAAGGACCGCCCGGTCCTGCTGGTGGGACGAGACGGTGCGTGGTTGCTGGCCCTGATGCTGACCAGCAAGGACCACGACCGCGACCACGACCAGGAAGCCCGCCAGGGCCGGCACTGGCAGGACATCGGGTCCGGCGCCTGGGACAGCAAGGGCCGACCCAGCGAGGTGCGGGTCGACCGCGTCCTGCGGGTGGATCCGCTGGCGGTCCGGCGCGAGGGCGCCGTCCTCGACCGCGCCACGTTCGCACAGGTGGCGGACGCAGTGCGTGCGGTGCACTGACCGCTAGAAGCCCGTCGGCTCGGTCTCCAGCTCTGGCTCGCGAGGGCGGGCCTCGTGGTGCAACGGCCGCAGACCGGTCGTCTCCTCGAGCCAGACCAGGGCGTCGTACCGGCCACCCATCACCGTCGGGACGTAGTTGCCCGCCTCGCGAGCCGGGTGGTAGACCACCCCGACCGCTCGATGACCCAGCCGCGACGACAGCCACGGCCCCGACCGGTCGTCGCCGAACACGAGCACCGCGTCGTGGTCGAGCGCACGGTGGAGCAGGTCCTCGTGGCTCCCGTGACGGGCCACCGGCAGCGGCAGGAGCTGCTCGGGGTCACCCCACCCCGCCGCGGCGATGACCGACCCACGGTGTGAGGCAAACCCCACCAACGCCACGCCCTCCCCGGCATGCCGCTCCCGGACCAGCTGCCCGACCGTGACCAGACCCGCGGAAGCCATGTCGGTCGCCCGGGCGTCCCCGACATGGGTGTTGTGCTCCCACACCAGGCCCTTGGAGCCCGGGCCCAGGTGCTCGGCCAGCCGGTCGATCGTGTCGGCCATGTGGACGTCGCGGATGTTCCACGACTGCCGGTCGCCCCGCACCATGATGCGGTAGTAGTGCTCCGCGTCGGTCACCACCTCCGCGTTCTGGGCGGCGTCGAAGGCGCTCTCGTCCGAGGTGCGGTCCCGGGTGGGGTCGCCGGTTGTGCCGCGGGTGAGGTCGCGGGCCCGGCGACGGGTCTCGGTGAGCAGGGCGACCACGTCGGACTCGCACGAGGTCGGGACCAGCCTGGTGCTCCACGCGTACTGGTGGGGATCCTCGCCATAGGGAAGGAAGCACTGCCACGCCCGCATCGCCGTGGGGAGCGCATCCGGCGCGTGGGTCTCGAGCCAGGCCATCGTCGCGCGCAGGGAGTCCCACAACGAGTACACGTCCAGGCCGTAGAAGCCGACCCGCTCCGGCTCCGGCCGGGACCGGTTCCACTCGTGCAGCCAGTCGAGGAAGTCGGCGACCTCGTGGTTCGCCCACATCCACGTGGGCCACCGCTCGAACCCGGCGAGCAGGTGGCGCGCATCCAGGTCCTGGTGCTCCTGTCCGCGCACCCACCGGTTGATCCGCCAGCAGTCCGGCCAGTCGCCCTCCACCCCGATCCAGGTGAACCCGTGCTCCTGGATCAGCCGACGACTCAGCTCGGCCCGCCACCGGTAGTACTCGTGGGTGCCGTGCGACGCCTCACCGAGGCACGCGAACCGCGCGGACCCCACCCGCTCGACCAGCGCATCCAGGTGGCTGGCCGAGGACAGTGGTCGGGCGAGCGCCCGGATCTGCGCGATGACGTCCGACTCGAGCACGACCGCTCGCTGGTCGTTCATCGCGGGAGCCCCACGGCGGGAGCGTCGTGCGGGACGACGAGGTGCTGGAGGAACCAGTCGCGGGCCAGGATGGCGGCCTCGGCCAGCGTGCCGGGTTCCTCGAACAGGTGCGTGGCGCCCTCCACGACCGAGAGCCGGCTGGGGCACCGCAGCCTGGCCAGGGCTTGTCGGTTCAGGTCGAGCACCACCTCGTCGTCGCCCCCGACGACCAGCAGGGTCGGGGCCCTGACGTCACCCAACCGGGCCCCGGCCAGGTCCGGCCGCCCACCGCGCGAGACGACCGCGGCGATACCGGCGGCGGGTGCCGCGGCCGCCACGAGGGCCGCTGCTGCCCCGGTGCTCGCGCCGAACAGCCCGATCGACGTGGTCCTCGCGACCTCGGGGCGGTTCCGCAGCCAGGCCGTGGCCGCGACGAGGCGGTCGGCGAGCAGGTCGATGTCGAAGACGAACTGGCGGTCGCGCTCCTCGTCGGGCGTCAGCAGGTCCATGAGCAGCGTGCCCATCCCCGCCTCGAACAGGACCGACGCCACGAACCGGTTGCGTGGACTGTGTCGGCTGCTGCCGCTCCCGTGCGCGAACAGCACGACCCCGGCCGGCTGCTCTGGCAGGTGCAGGTGGCCCCTGAGGACGACACCGTCGACCGGGACCTCGACCTCCTCGTCGCAGTCAGGCGCCTCGCCGGCCGCCCTCCCCTGCCGCCGTCGTCGTTCGGCCGCGTCCAGCAGGACCACCACCTCGTCGTCGGTCGTGGGCGAGAAGTCGCGGTAGTGCCGTCCGACCGCAAGGAACGGCCGCGGCGTGGACACACACACGACGTCGTCGAACCCGTCGAACCCGTCGAGGAGGGCGACCGGCCCCACCGGGACCCCGAGCACCACCTTCCTCGCCCCGAGGTGACGGGCCACCTGACCCGCCACCCGCGCGGTCGACCCCGTCGCGACGCCGTCGTCGACGATGACTGCGGTGCGACCGTTGAGGTCCACCCGCTCCCGGCCGCGCCGGAACCGGGCGACGCGCGCCTCGAGGGTCTTGCGCTCGCGGCGCTCGACGGCATCGACGTCCTGCGACGTGACCCCGGCGCGGCGCACCAGGTCGGTGTCGACGACGCGGAACCCGCCCTCGCCGATCGCCCCCATGGCCAGCTCCGGCTGGAACGGGACGCCGAGCTTGCGCACCACGATGACGTCCAACGGCAGGTCCAGCGCGGTCGCCACCTCGAACGCCACGGGCACCCCGCCACGGGGCAGCCCGAGCACGACCGCATCCTGACCGAGCAGGGGCTTCAGCTGTCGGGCCAGTCGCCGCCCGGCATCCACCCTGTTGACGAACTCCACCGGCACCACCCTCGTCCGAGCCAGGATCCTGACCCGATGATCGCCGCAGGGCTCGCGTCCGGGCAGTGCCGTTGGTCCCTACCCGCCGTCGTGGGCCGGAGCCGGAGGGCGGGAACGCGAAAGGGCCGGTCACCCCGTGGGGTGACCGGCCCTTGCTGCCGTGGAGGCGACTCGCGTCAGAGCGAGGCGGCCTTCTTCGCCATGGCCGACTTCTTGTTGGCGGCCTGGTTGGCGTGGATGACGCCCTTGCCAGCGGCCTTGTCGAGCTTCTTGCTGGCGGTCGCGAGGGCTTCCTTCGCCGCCGCTGCATCGCCGGCGTCGACGGCCTTCTGGAACTTGCGGATCCAGGTCTTGAGCTCGCTCTTGACGGCCTTGTTGCGCTCGGTCGCCGTGCGGTTCGTCTTGATCCGCTTGAGCTGGGACTTGATGTTTGCCACAGGTGTGTCTCTCTTGGTTGGTCGGTGGTTGCCGTTAGAGGGCGGCAGAAGCCTCTCGGGACCAGGCGTGGGGCACCTGTGGTTGAGGGGCTCTGGATGAAGCTGCATGCGCGCACGACCATGCGCGCACGCGACGGGTAAATCTACCAGCGAGGAGCCCACTCCCCCAAAACGTCACCGCGGACGTCACGGCGGACGTCATCGACCGGTGCGGGCCCGGGTGATCGTGAGCACGGCTCGCTCGACGGCGTAGACCGGGTCGCGGCCGCCACCCTTGACCTCGAAGTCGGCGTGGGCCACCGCCTGGATCGCCTCGGCGAGCCCCTCGGGGCCCCAGCCGGCGAGCCCACGACGGGCCTTGTCGACCTGCCACGGCGCCATGCCCAGGTCGCGAGCCACCTCGGCGGACCGACCGCGCCCCGCCGCGCCGACCTTGACCAGCTGACGCAGCTGCTGGGCGAGCACCGCCACGATGGGCACCGGGTCGACGCCAGTGGCGATCGCGTGCCGCAGCAGGCGCAGCGCCTCGCCGGCGTTGCCGGACACCGCCGCATCGGCCACCTTGAAGCCGGTCGCCTCGACCTTGCCCCCGTGGTACTTGGCCACGAGCTCCTCGTCGATCGTGCCGGTGGTGTCGGCCACGAGCTGCTGGCAGGCGGCAGCGAGCTCACGGACGTCCTTGCCGACCGCCTCGATGAGCGCACGGACGGCGTCCGGGGTGGCTCGGCGTCCCGCCGCCCGGAACTCGTGCATGGCGAAGTCGGTCTTGTCACGGTCGGACTTGATGGCCGGGGCCTCGAGCACCCGCGCCTGGGACTTCTTGAGGGTGTCGAGCACCTTCTTGCCGCGCTGGCCCGACTTGTGGGTGACGACCAGGGTGACGTCCGGCTCGGGCGCGGCGAGGAAGGCCAGCAGGTCTTCCTGCAGCTCGTCGGGAGCCTCGTCGAGGTCGGCGACAACGATGCACTTCGCGCCCCCGAACAGCGACGGGCTCGCGTGCATGCCCAGCGCGCCGGCCTCGTAGGTCTCGGCGGCGAGCCGGATCACCTCGATCTCGGGGTCGGTGGACCGCAGGTCGTCGAGGGTGGCGCCCAGCGCCCGGTCGGCGATGACGGCCTCGGGGCCCGAGATCAGCACGAGGGGCGGGACGCTGCGCGTCGCGGTGGCGGTCACGGGGCACAGCCTCCCATGACCGACCGACAGGTCCGCTCGGTCACCCGCCGGGGCAGTACGCGTCGCCGGCGGGCAGGTCCGGGTGGATCGGTCCCTCCCTGTCACCGACCGATCCCGCGGCGGTGCGGCCGGCGCGGACGGCGATCACCTCGGCCAGGATCGCCACGGCGATCTCGCCCGGCGCGTTCGCGCCGATGTCGAGCCCGATCGGCGCGTGCACCGTGGCGAGCGCGTCCTCGGTCACCCCGTGGTCCAGCAACCAGGTCCGCCGCCGGTCCTGGGTGCGACGGGACCCCATCCCCCCGACGTATGCCGTGCCAGCCTCCAGTCCCGCTCGGATCGCCGGGCCGTCCACCCCGTCGTGGTGGCTCGTCACCACCAGCGCGTCGACACCTGAAGGGAGCTCGGGGTCGTCCGTGGAGGTCGTGACCAGCCACCCGAGCGGGCCCGCCAGGGAGACCAGCGCCTCGGCCACCGGACCGTCACCGACGACGTGCAGTGCACAGGGACCAGTCATGCCGTCAGTATCGCTCACCGCGCACGCGGACAGGGTCCGGATGGAACCGCCCAGGACCGGCTACTCGAACGAGAGCGTGGCCGCCCCGGACGCCTCGAGGCCGAGACCCTTGAGCCGGGCGGCCACCACGTCGGCGGGCAGCTCGAGGCTCTCGGCGAGCTCGTCGACCGACAGGCCCAGCTCCACCCCGTCGCGCAGCTCCTCGTCGGACTCGGCCGTCCAGGCGTGGCCGGACGTGACCGCGGTCCGGGCCGACTCGGCCGGCGGCGGCGCATCGGCGACCGGTCGCGGGTGCTCGGTGGCGTCCTCGCCCGTCCCACCCATCGTCGTCCCGACCAGGGCACCGGTGATGCCACGCAGCGCCGGCTCGTGCACCTCCACCGGCGGGGCGGCGGTCTCGTCCAGCCGGCGCAGGGCGGCGAGCACCCGCTCGCGGTCGGTGGTGGGCCAGAACGGGGGCAGCGAACGCTGGAGGAACCCGGCATACCTCGCGGTCACCATGCGGGAGTCGAGGAAGGCGACCACGCCGCGGTCGTCCGCGCGGCGGATCAGCCGCCCGGCGCCCTGGGACAGGCGTAGCGCGGCGTGAGTGGCGGAGACGGCCATGAAGCCGTTGCCACCCATCCGGGCGATCGCCTGCGAGCGCGCCGACGACAGCGGGTCGTCGGGTCGCGGGAAGGGGATCCGGTCGATGATCACGAGCTGGCACGCCGTGCCGGGGACGTCGACGCCCTGCCACAGGGTCAGCGTGCCGAAGAGGCAGGTGCGGGGGTCGCGGGCGAACTGCCGCACCAGGGTGGTGATCTGGTCCTCGCCCTGGCAGAGGAAGCCGATGTCGCCGTCGAACCTCTCGCGCATCGCCTCGGTCGCCTCCTTGGCCGCCCGCATGGAGGAGAACAACCCGAGGGTGCGTCCGCCCGCCGCCCGCACGAGCGCCTCGATCTCGTCGAGCGTCTGCTCGCTCAGGCCGTCGCGGCCGGGCGCAGGAAGGTGCTGGGCGACGTAGGCGATCGCCTGCTGGGGGTAGTCGAACGGGCTGCCCACGTCGAGCCCGCGCCACTGCGGGGCCCCCTCGCCGCGCAGCCCCATCGTGCCGGCCACGGCGTCGAAGGTGCCGCCGAGCTCGAGGGTGGCCGAGGTCATGACCACGGTGCGGTCACCGAAGACCTTGTCGCGCAACAACATCGCGACGCTCATCGGCGCGACGCGCAACACCGATCCGCGTCGCTGGTCGCGGCTGACCCAGACGACGTCGAGGTCGCGTTGCTCCAGGATGCGGGACGAGTTCTCGAACATCTCGTCGATGGCGGCCTGGGCCACCTTGCGGGCGCCGTCGGGCTCGACCCCCTTCTCGGGCTTGAGCTCCGACTGCACCTGCCGCGTCGTGTCCCGCACCCGGGCGAGGGCCAGGGACAGCGCATCGGGTATGCCGTTGAGCTTGCCCTCGGGGAGCTCGTCGAGGACGGACTGGAGGAAGACCGAGGCGTCGTCGACGGCCTCGGTGGACTCGGCCATCCGGCCGGCCCGCTTGGCTGCCGCCGCCACCATCGAGGGGGTGATCTCGTCGGTGATGGTGGAGGTCACCCGGTCGACCAGCTCGTGCGCCTCGTCGACGACGAGCAGGTCGTGCTCGGGCAGCATCTGCCGACCCTCGAACGAGTCGATCGCCATGAACGAGTGGTTGGTGACGATGACGTCGCAGTCCTTGGCGGCCTCCCGCGAGCGCTCGACGTAGCAGTCGGCGAACGCGGGGCACTTGCTCCCCATGCACTCGTGGGCACTGACCGACACCTGGCGCCAGGCCCGCTCGCTCACCCCGGGCACCAGCTCGTCGCGGTCGCCGGACTCGGTGGTCTCGGCCCACTCGCGCAGGCGGACCACCTCCTGGCCGAGCCGGGACGCCGCGCGGTCCACCTCGCCGACCTCGAACAGCCCGTCCTCGTCGTCGGGGAAGCCGCCCTCGAGCTTGTGGGCGCACAGGTAGTTGCGCCGTCCCTTGACCAAGCCGTAGGTGGGTCGCTTCCCGAGCAGTGGCGCGACCGACTCGGCCAGCCGAGGCATGTCGCGGTCGACGATCTGGGCCTGCAGGGCCAGGGTCGCGGTCGCGACGACCGCCGGCTTGCCCGTCTTCTGGGCGTGCATGACGGCCGGGATCAGGTAGGCCAGTGACTTGCCGGTGCCGGTGCCCGCCTGCACCAGCAGGTGCTCGTCCCTCGCCACGGCGTCCTCGACGGCGTGGGCCATCTCGACCTGGCCCGGTCGCTCGACTCCTCCGACTCCCTGGACGGCGGCGTGCAACAGGTCGTCGAGTGAAGCCATTGGGTCAGCGTATGCCGTGGCGTGGGGTGAGTTGGTCGACCGTCCCCACCGGGCCCCGAAACGAGCGTGGCCCCGGCGCCACGAAGAGCGCCGGGGCCACTGTGGGGCCGTGTCGTGTCACCTCTCGGGCACCCACGCCGGGACCGGGACCCCGTTCCCGGTCAGGTTGTCGCAGGCGACGAACTGGGTCCCCACGCGCTCCGGCGAACAGAAGTAGATGGCGGTCGTCGGCGGCGCCGGGGTGTCGATCCGACCGGGGTCCTGCCGTGCTGCGGCCGGCAGCGCGCCCAGGGCGACGGCGACCGTGGTGGCGACGAGGATGCGCCGGGCGCGGCGGCTGCGTCGGCCCGAGGTGACGGTGGTCTGGCTGGCGTTCATGGTGTGCTCCTGGTGTGCTGAGAGGTGATCCCTGCCGACACCTCCACGGTCCGGCGAAGGACACCTCAGCCACATCGGGTGCACCCCCTGAGAAGCCGGCCCCGACCCCCTCAAAAGAAGGTGCCGTGATCCCCGACGTGAGGCCACACTGGGTGTCGTGGGACCGTCGGACACCCCTGCGGGGGACGTCTTCGTCGGCAGGGTGGACGAGCTGGGCGAGCTGGGCTCAGCCCTTGACTCAGCGCGGGCCGGCAGCGGCCGAGCGGTGCTGGTCACGGGGGACGCTGGCATCGGCAAGACGCGACTGGTCCAGCGAGCCACGACACTGGCCGAGGACCTCGTCGTCCTCACCGGCACCTGCCTGCCGCTCTCCACGCTGAACGTGCCGCTCCTCCCACTCCGCATGGTGGTGGGTGGTCCCCTCGGCGGCGACCCGGCCGAGGAGTTCGACCACTGGCTGGGGGCACGGTGCGCAGAGCAACCGGTGGCCCTCGTCCTCGACGACCTCCAGTGGGCCGACCAGGCCACGCTCGACGTCCTCATGTGGGTGGTGGCCGGACTGCGCGCCCGCCGGCTCGCCCTCCTCATGACCGTGCGACGGGGCGAGGTCGGTCCGGACCATCCCTTGGCCAGATGGCTCTCGGACGTGCGCCGCCTGCCCGGTTTCGGCGAGCTGCCCCTGGGTCCACTCGATGTCGAGGAGACGCGGGCCCAGCTCCGGGGGCTGCTCGGCGACGAGCCCCACGACACCCTCATCCGCGAGGTCCACGCTCGCACCGGCGGCAACGCCTACCTCAACGAGCTGCTCGTGGCGGGGCTACCTGCCACCGCCACCGGACTCGGAGACGGTGCCCTCCCTGGTGACCTCGTGTCGGCCGTGCTGCGACCATGGCACCGGCTCTCGCCACCGGCCAGGGAGCTGTCCCGGGTGATGGCCTTGGGCGGCGGGGTCACCCGAGGCCAGGCGCTCGAGGACGCATCCCGGTTGGCCGGCGTCGACAACCCCGGCCCCCTGCTCCGTGAGTGCGTCGAGGCTGGGCTGCTGGACGTGGCGGAGGGCGACGGCTACTGGTTCCACCACCCGTTGCAGGCCGAGTCCCTGGAGGCCAGCCTGTCGCCCCTCGAGCGCCGAAGGCTGCACGCGTCGTACGCGCAGGTCCTCGAGACCCGGCTGTCCTCCACCGGGCCCGGCCTCGACTCGCTCGTGTTGATCGCGGACCACCGGTACCGCGCCGACGACGTCGAGGGCGCCTACGGCGGGGCCGGTCGCGCGGCGGCCGCCGCCGAGCACGAGCAGGCGTGGGGGCAGGCGGTCCGGATGCTGCGCCGGATGATCGAGGTCGGGCCGCGGGTGCACCACCCCTCCGCCACCCCCACGGAGCTGTGGTCGCGGCTGCGCGCTGCGGCCGAGCGCGACGGCGACCTCGACAGCGAGCTCGACGCGACGGAGTCACTCCTGGACCACGGGCGGCTGGACCCTCTCGACGAGGCCGAGCTCGTGGTCCGCCGCCAACACCTGCGCTTCATGAAGGGTCTCGGCTTCTTCGACCGTGGCGAGCTGGCGCGCGCCACCCAGCTCTCGGCCGTGGAACCGGCTTCGTGGCAGCACGCCTTCGCCCTGGCCGAGTCGGGCCACGCTGCGCTGTGGGCCGACGACCCCGGGGCTCCCGCCCTTGCCGCCGAGGCCCTGACCCGAGCCCGGGCAGTGGGTCACCCTCGGGCGCTGGCCTATGCGTTGACCGCCAACGCGATGCATGCCGTCTACCTCAGCCACGTGGACGAGGCCGGAGCTTGGGGAGCGGAGGCCGTGGCGTGCGCTGCGCGGTCAGGCGACGGGTTCGCCTTCGGTCACGCCGCGATGTGGGAGGCGAACTCCATCGGCGGCAACGCCGATCCCCGCTGGACCGCGCGCCTCGCCGGCCGCCGGCAGGAGCTCGTCGAGCTGGGGCTGCCGCACCCGTACGTCGCCTGGTTGGCCACCGGTGAGGCCCAGGGGCAGCTCCAACGTGGCGAGTGGCGCGAGTGCCAGCGCCTGTTGCGCTACGCCCTCGGTCGCACCCCGGGAGCCCTCGTGGACGTCGGAGCCCGGTTGCAGGCCGCCCAGCTGGCCGCCTTCCAGGGCCGGGTGCACGAGGCCGAGGGGCACCTGGCCCGTGCCGACGAGCTGTTCGGGGAGACCTCGACGTTCCTTCCCTTCGAGTTCGACGCGACTCGCGCCATGGTCCGGATCGCGGCAGGCGACCCCCGAGGCTGCGTCACCGCCGCCCTCGTCGGCGCGTCGACCGCTGGGGTGCCGCCGACCCAGAGCGAGTGGCTGATGCCCCTGGCAGCGAGGGGCCTCGCCGACCTGGTCGAGGCCTGCCGTGACGCCCTCGGCGACCCCCGGCCACTCTTGGACGAGCTCGACGAGCTCGAGCGCCGGTTTCCGCAGGCGATCCGCGACGCCGGCGGCGACGAGTTCTACGACCGCGAGATGGCCGGGTTCGACGCCCTCTACGCCGCGGAGCGGGCCCGCGCGCGACGTGCCCGGGAGCGCGCCGACGCCTGGCTGCAGGCCGCCGACCGGCTGCGCGACGTGCTGCCCTGGGAAGAGTGCTACGCACGCTGGCGGCTCGCTGAGGCGCTCTTCGACGAGGGCGGGGCCCGTCGCCCCGAGGCGGTCGCCGCGCTGCGGCGGGCCCACGAGCTCGGCAGGACGCTCGGGGCCGAGCCGGTCCTCGAGCAGGTCGCCGCGCTGGCCAGGACCGCCCGGATCCCGCTGGCCGACCCGCTCCTGCCACTGGGGGCCCCGACGGCATCGGAGCGGGACGGCGGCGCCGGCGCTGCCCACCTGACGGCGCGTGAGACGGAGATCCTCGGACACATCGTGGCGGGTCGCACCTACGGCGAGATCGCGCGCGAGCTGGTGCTCAGCGAGAAGACGGTCAGCTCGCACGTCAGCCACCTCCTGGCCAAGACGGGATGCGCGAACCGCGTCGACCTCGCGCGCTGGGCCACTCGTCGCCACCGCTCTACTGACGCCGGCTGACCCCTCACGACCCGCCGTGCGGCCGCAGTGGCCCGCCGTCGACCCGACGAGCCATGGTGACGTCGTCCCGGTCGTCACCCGGGCCGACCCGGATCGCTCCCGGGATGCGGCCCACCTCGACGTAGCCGCACCGCGCATAGAACTGACTGGCCCCCGAGCCACTGCGAACGCTGAGCTGGAGCAGCTCGACGCCGTCCTCGCGGGCCAGGCGGTGCATCCCGGCCATGAGCACGAGCCCGAGACCGCTCCCCTGCCGGGCCGGGTCGACCATCACCCGGTAGAGCCAGCGGCCGTGGTGGAGCAAGGGGTTGGTCGAGCGCACCCACCAGGCCCAGCCCACCAGGGTCGCGTCGGGCAGGCGCAGCGCTCCGGCGACGGCGTCGCCCGAGGCCATCTGCTCCTCGTGCACGGCCAGGGCCGCCGAGACACGCTCGACCGACGCCCCCGGCAGGAACCCGACCGCGCCACCCGAGTCGTTGACGCTGCGCCAGAGGTCGAGCAGGTCCTGGCGGGTCGTGTCGTCGATCACCTCCACCCGCTCCAGCGTGGGCGCCTCGAAGACCGAGGACGGCGACTCGTCGGGCCGGTCGTCGGCCAGCGCCAGCTGCTCGCCGGTGCGGACCAGACCGGCCGCCTCGGCGGTGCGGACCGAGGCGGTGTTGTGGTCCTTGACCAGGGCGCGCACCGGACGGTCGGGACACCACTCGGCGGCCATCAGCACCGCCGCCCGGGCTGCCTCCCTGGCCAGCCCCTGACCCTGCGCCTCGGTGACGAACCGGTAGTAGAGGTTGAGGTACCCGTCGCGCTGCTGCACGCCCACCCAGCCCCGCGGCATACCCGACTCGAGGTCGCGCGCCACCCAGTAGCCGAAGCCATGGGTCGCCCAGTGGTCGAGGATCGCCGCGAAGAACTGGGCATTCGTCTCCGGGGTGCCGAGCACGTGGGGCGCGTGGGTGTAGAGGCGCGGGTCGCTGTGCACCGCCGTGTGGAAGGCGCGGTCGTGCTCGGTGGGGCGAGCCAGCAGCAGGCGGGCGGTGCGGAGGGCGCTGTGGTCCGGGGTCACGGGGAGGACGCTACCGAGGGCCACCGACCACGGCGGCTCACCAGCGTGCGCCGGGGTGGGAGGATGGCCGGCGATGCCTTCCGCCCCGCCGCTGACCCTCGACGCCCTGCTGCCCGAGGGGGCCGGACCCGACGACGTGTATGCCGCGTTCGAGGGTTGGGCGAGTGAGCAGGGCACACCCCTGTACCCCCACCAGGAGGAGGCGCTGATCTCGCTGCTGGCCGGGGAGAACGTCGTCCTCTCGACGCCCACGGGCTCCGGCAAGTCGCTGGTCGCCACCGGTGCCCACCTCGCGGCGCTGGCCAGCGACCGCGTCAGCTTCTACACCGCCCCGATCAAGGCCCTGGTGAGCGAGAAGTTCTTCGCCCTGTGCGAGGTCTTCGGCGCGTCCGAGGTCGGCATGCTCACCGGCGACGCCTCGGTGAACCCCGACGCCCCGATCATCTGCTGCACCGCGGAGATCCTGGCCAACATCGCGCTCCGCGAGGGTGCCGACGCCGACGTGGGCCTGGTGATCATGGACGAGTTCCACTTCTACGCCGAGCCCGACCGCGGCTGGGCCTGGCAGGTCCCGCTGCTCGAGCTGCCCCAAGCCCAGTTCATCCTCATGTCGGCCACGCTCGGCGACCTGACCGAGCTGTCGGAGGACCTGAGCCGGCGGACCGGCCGCCGCACGGCCCTGGTGACCGGCACCGAGCGACCGGTGCCGCTGAGCTTCAGCTGGGCGCTCACGCCGCTGCCGGAGACCATCGAGGAGCTGCTGACGACCCACCAGTCCCCGGTCTACGTCGTGCACTTCACCCAGGCGGCCGCGCTCGAACAGGCCCAGGCGCTGCTGTCGCTCAAGGGCACCGTCAAGGCCGACCGGGCAGCCATCGCCGAACGCATCGGCGGCTTCCGGTTCACCGCCGGCTTCGGGCGCACCCTGTCCACCCTGGTCCGCTCCGGCATCGGGGTGCACCACGCTGGCATGCTCCCCCGATACCGCAGGCTGGTCGAGCAGCTGGCCCAGGACGGGCTGCTCAAGGTCATCTGCGGCACCGACACCCTCGGCGTCGGCATCAACGTGCCGATCCGCACCGTCCTGTTCACCGGCCTGGTGAAGTTCGACGGGTCACGACAGCGGATCCTCAAGGCCCGTGAGTTCCACCAGATCGCCGGGCGCGCGGGCCGAGCCGGGTTCGACACCAGCGGCTCGGTGGTCGTCCAGGCCCCCGAGCACGTCATCGACAACGCCCGCGCGATCGCCAAGGCGGGTGACGACCCGAAGAAGCTGAAGAAGGTCCAGCGCCGCAAGCCCGCCGACGGCGAGGTCTCCTGGACCGAGCAGACCTACGACAAGCTGGTCGCGGCCGAGCCCGAGCCACTGGTGTCGAGGATGCGCGTCGACCACTCGATGATCCTCAACGTCGTGCAGCGACCGGGCGACCCGGTGCGCGCCCTGAGCCACCTGCTGCGCGACAACCACGAGACTCCCCGCAACCAGGCCCGGCTGTGCCGTCGGGCCATCACGCTCGGCAGGAGCATGCTGGAAACCGGTGTCCTGCAGAGGATCTCACCGCCAGCGCCCGACGGCCGCACCATCGAGGTGCGCGGTGGGCTGCAGCAGGACTTCGCCCTCAACCAGCCGCTCGCACCGCTCGCCCTTGCAGCCTTCGACGTCCTCGACCCCGAGTCACCGACCCACGCACTCGACGTGGTCTCGGTCGTCGAGGCGATCCTCGACGACCCGCGCCAGGTCCTCATGGCCCAGCAGTTCAAGGCCAAGGGCGAGGCCGTCGCCGAGATGAAGGCCGACGGGGTCGAGTACGAGGAGCGGATGGCGCTGCTCGAGGACGTGACCTGGCCGCGCCCGCTGGCCGACCTGCTGGAGGCGACCTTCGAGATCTTCCGGCAGAGCCACCCCTGGGTGTCGGAGTCGGCGCTCTCCCCCAAGTCGGTGGTCCGCGACATGTACGAGCGGGCCATGACCTTCACCGAGTTCGTCTCCACCTACCAGCTCGCCCGGTCGGAGGGGCTGGTGCTGCGCTACCTCACCGACGCCTACCGGACCCTGCGCCAGACCGTGCCGGCCGCGCACCACAGCGAGCAGTTCGACGACCTCTTCGAATGGCTCGGTGAGACCGTCCGCCAGACCGACTCCTCCCTGCTCGACGAGTGGGAGGCCCTGTCGGACCCCGACGCGAACGAGCGGCTCGAGGAGCTCGAGGGACTGGCCGCGCACGGTGGCACCCGTCCGACCCGCCCGATCACGGCCAACGAGCGCGCCTTCCGGGTGATGGTCCGCAACGCGATGTTCCGGCGGGTGGAGCTCGCGAGCCGAGACAGGTTCGAGGAGCTGGCCGCGCTCGACGACGGGGACATGGACGAGGCTACGTGGGACGAGGCCCTGGGCGCCTACTACGCCGACCACGACAGCATCGCCACCGACTCCGACGCCCGAGGACCCCAGCTGCTGTCCGTCACGACCGTCCCCGACGAACGTCGCTGGGAGGTCCGGCAGACGTTGCACGACCCCGCTGGCGACCACGACTGGGTGATCGAGGCGGTCGTCGACCTCGACGCCTCCGACGAGGCCGGTGAGCCGGTCGTGGCGACCGTGGCCATGCGTCGCCTCTGATCCGGCGTCCCGTGCGCCCCTGACCGGGCGCCGTAAAAACCGGTGGACCGGTCCGGCCGCCTGCTGCCACGGTCGGACCATGGAACAGGACGAGATCTGGGACGCGACTGCCGCGGCGGAGTACGACACTCCGGGCGAGGGCATGTTCGCGCCCGAGGTGCTGGGGCCCACCGTCGACCTCCTCGCCGAGCTGGCGGGTGACGGCGCCGCGCTGGAGCTCGCCGCAGGCACCGGCCGGGTGAGCATCCCCCTCGCCGAGCGGGGCGTGCCGGTCAGTGGGATCGAGCTCTCCAGGCCGATGCTCGAGCGGCTGCGGGAGAAGGCACCCACGCTCCCTGTCGTCGAGGGCGACATGACCACGACCCGGGTGCCCGGCGAGTTCTCCGTCGTGTTCCTCGTGTTCAACACGATCTCCAACGTCCTGGACCAGGCGGGGCAGGTCCGGTGCTTCCGCAACGCGGCCCGCCACCTGCGGCCCGGGGGGAGGTTCGTCGTGGAGCTGTGGGTGCCCCAGCTGCGGTCCCTGCCGCCGGGGTCACCGGCCGTGGTGTTCGCCAGTCGCGACGGCTACCTCGGCCTCGACACCTACGACGTGCTGCACCAGCAGGTCGTGTCGCACCACGTCCGTTTCGGCCGGGGTCGCGAGGCCACCCACGGGATCAGCCCGCATCGCTACATCTGGCCGGCCGAGCTCGACCTGATGGCCCAGCTCGCGGGCCTCACCCTCGAGAGCCGGTATGCCGACTGGAACCGTGCCCCGTTCACCGCGGACTCCCCGTCACACGTCTCTGTCTACCGGTTGCCGGGCTGACCTGGCTGCGCCCCGGTGAGCAGGTCGCGCAGGCTGGTGGCCGGCCGGCCGGTGAGCCGCGGCACGGCGTCCGAGACGGTCGCGACCTCGCCGGCCGCGATCGCCGTGTAGGTGGACACCCAGGCCTCGACCTGCCAGTCCGGCGCTGCGTAGGACGCGCGGGACGCGTAGGCCTCCGGCAGCGTCTCGTCGACGAAGCGGGTCGGGCGGCCGGTGACCTCCTCGATCGTGGCTGCTGCCTCGCTCAGCGTGAGTGCCTCCGGGCCGGTGAGGTCGTAGGTGGCGCCAGCATGCGAGCGTGGATCGGCCAGCACGACCGCAGCCACGGCTGCGACGTCCTCACGGGCCACGGCTGCCACCCGTCCGTTGCCGGCAGGTCCCCGGATCACGCCGTCCTGGGCCATCAGGGGCAGGAAGTCGGCGTAGAAGCTGTCACGCAGGAAGGTGAAGGCCATGCCCGACTCGCGGATGGCCTGCTCGGTCGCCCAGTGGTCGCGCCCGAGCGTGAAGGTGCAGAGCAGCGCCGCCCCCTGGAACGACGTGTAGACGACGTGCCGGACTCCCGCGTCCGCGGCGGCGCGGACGAAGGCCCGGTGCTGGTCGAGGCGGTCGGCGGCCTCGGCGGCGGAGACCATGAGGAGCGTCTCGACCCCGCTCAGAGCCCGGGTCGCACCCTCGAGGTCGGCGAAGTCGCAGGCGCGCACCTCGTCCCGGGGACCCGCCGTCACCTTGGCCGGAGTGCGGGCCAACAACACGAGCGGCTGTCCGGTGTCGGGGAGCAGCTCGCGGACCCGGCTGCCCAGGTGGCCCGTCACCCCGCTGAGTCCGATCGTCATGGCGCGAGTGCCTGGGTCTTGGACACCGGCGTCTCGGACACCGGGGTCTCGGACAGCGGAGTGTCGAGCACCAGGGTCATGAAGACGCTGAACTCGTCATCGACGTAGGGACCGAACGGGCCGCACGGCGTGAACCCGTACGCGGCATACATCGTGCGGGCGGGCGCGAACTCGGCCGGAGCGCCGGTCTCGAGGCTCAGCCGCGTGTAGCCGCGGCGGCGCCCCTCGGCCACGACGTGGTCGAGGAGTGCGGCGGCGACCCCGCGCCGACGGTGGGCGGGGGCGGTGCGCATCGACTTGAGCTCACCGTGGGTGGGGTCGAGCTCCCGCAGGGCGGCACAGCCGAGCACCTCAGCACCCTCCCAGGCGCTCCAGAACGTCAGGTCGGGCGTCCGCAGCCGGTCGCGGTCGAGGGCGGGGACGCTCTCGGGCGGGGAGTAGCGCCGCATGTCCTCGACGTGTTCGGCGAGCAGGGCCCCGACCTGCGCCGTCTCGAGCCCACCCAGCCTGATGTCCACGGTGCGTGAGGCGATCAGGCCGCGAAGGCGGCGAGCTCACCGGCCAGGTCGGGGTGCACCCTGGCCTTGACCAGCGTGCCGGTGCCGGTGTGCTCGCTCGAGAGCACCTCGGCCTCCTGGTGCAGCCGGCTGACCAGGTCTCCACGGTCATACGGCACCAGCACCTCGACATCGATGGTGGGTCGGGGCAGCTCCTCGGCGATGAGCGCACGCAGCTCGTCCAGCCCGGCGCCGGTGCGGGCCGAGACCACGATCGAGTGCTTCTCGTGCCGCCGGATCCGGTCGAGCACCTCGGGGTCGGCGGCGTCGGCCTTGTTGACGACGATGACCTCGCGCACCGAGGCGGCGTCGACGTCGGCGAGCACCGCACGCACGGCGCTGATCTGCCCCTCGGGGTCGGGGTGCGAGCCATCGACGACGTGGAGCAGCAGGTCGGCGTCGCCCACCTCCTCCAGCGTCGAGCGGAAGGCCTCGACGAGCTGGGTCGGCAGCTGGCGCACGAACCCGACGGTGTCGGCCAGCGTGTAGAGGCGGCCGTCCTCGGTCTCCGCCCGGCGGACGGTCGGGTCGAGGGTCGCGAACAGCTGGTTCTCGACGAGCACGCCGGCGCCGGTGAGCCGGTTGAGCAGCGACGACTTGCCGGCGTTGGTGTAGCCGGCGATCGCGACGCTCGGCACCTCGTTGGTCTTGCGCGAGAGCCGACGGGTGTCGCGGCTGGTCTTCATCTCCTTGATCTCGCGCCGGAGCTTGGCCATGCGGATGTTGATCCGCCGACGGTCCAGCTCGATCTTGGTCTCACCCGGACCACGCGAACCCATGCCCTGACCGCCTGCGGCCTGGCCACCGGCCTGCCGGGACATCGACTCACCCCAGCCACGCAGGCGCGGGAGGAGGTACTGCAGCTGGGCCAGCTCGACCTGGGCCTTGCCCTCCTTGGACTTCGCGTGCTGGGCGAAGATGTCGAGGATCAGGGCGGTGCGGTCGATGACCTTGACCTTGACGACGTCCTCGAGCGCGCGGCGCTGGCTGGGAGTCAGCTCGGTGTCGCAGATCACGGTGTCGGCGCCCTCCGCGATGACGATGTCACGCAGCTCGATCGCCTTGCCGGAGCCGAGGTAGGTGCCGGTGTCGGGCTTGGCCCGCCGTTGCACCAGCCCGGCGAGCACGGTGGAACCCGCGGTCTCGGCCAGTGCGGCGAGCTCGCGCATCGAGTTGTCGGCGTCCTCCGCCGTGCCCTCGGTCCAGACCGCGGCGAGCACCACGCGCTCCAGGCGCAGCTGGCGGTACTCGACCTCGGTGATGTCCTCCAGCTCGGTGGACAGCCCCGCGACACGACGCAGGGCAGCGCGGTCCTCGCGGTCGTACTGGTTGCCGTCGTAGCCGGCCCCGTCACCGGGAAGGAGCTCGTCCTCGCTCGCCAGTGCGGTGGCCTTCAGGTCAAAGATGTCTGATCGCTTCAGTGTCATGTCCCCTCAAGAATCTCACCCTTTCAACGACCGCGGCGACTCGTTTATGTCCTTCCGTCTACCGTTGGCCCCGATGAGCACGCAGGATCACTACTTCACGGCCGAGCCGGCCAGCGCCGCCCAGCAGCGCACCATCACCGTGCGGCTCGCCGGACGCACCGTCGAGGTGCGCTCGGCAGCCGGCATCTTCAGCCCCGGCGGGGTCGACCAGGGCACCGCCGTGCTGCTGCGGCACGCCCCGGCGCCACCCACCCGGGGCACCCTCCTCGACCTCGGCTGCGGCTGGGGCCCGATCGCCCTCACCCTCGCCCTCCGGTCGCCGGAGGCGACCGTGTATGCCGTGGACGTGAACGAGCGGGCCCTCGACCTGCTCCGCGCCACCGCGGCGTCCCTGGGCCTCGACCGGCTGCACGCGAGCCAGCCCGACGGCATACCCGATGGTCTCCAGTTCGACGCGATCTGGTCGAACCCGCCGATCCGGGTCGGCAAGGCCGCACTGCACGAGCTGATGCTCACCTGGCTCCCGCGGCTGGCACCGGGAGGGGTGGCCCACCTCGTGGTGCAGAAGAACCTCGGCTCCGACTCGTTGCAGCGCTGGCTGACCGAGCAGCTCGACCCGCAGGTGTATGCCGTGTCGCGGTTCACCTCTGACAAGGGCTTCCGGATCCTCGAGGTCCGCCGTGGGCCCGCGAGCGGCGAGGGCCAGCTGGACGAGGTCGCGCCGAGCGCTGGCTAGACGAGGTCGGTGGTGCCGTCGGCGACGAGCACCGCCGGGCCGGCCAGCTCGACCTCCTGGCCGGGCAGTGCACGCACCCGCAGCCGGCCGCCGGGCACGTCGACGGTCCACGTGTCCGTGACGTCGCCGGCCCAGAAGCGGGTGGCGAGCGCGGCAGCGGCCGCCCCGGTGCCGCACGACCGGGTCTCCCCCACGCCACGCTCGTGCACCCGCATGCGCAGGTGGCCGGCACCCATCGGCCGGACGAACTCGACGTTCGTGCCGTACTCGGGCAGCGGGTTCACCACCGGCGGCAGGTGCAGGTCGAGGGAGTCGAGGTCGAGGGTCTCGGGCAGGGCCACCACGGTGTGCGGGTTGCCGAGGTCGAGCGTCAACGCCGAGAGCGGCTCGTGGTGCTCGAGGTGAACCAGCGCGTCGAACCCCTCCTCGTCGGCGATGGCCGGCTGGGCCAGGCGCCACCGGCCGAGGTTGACCGCGATCAGGTCGGGCGACTCGAAGCGCACCACCTTGGTGCCCGCCCGCGTGGCGATCGCGAACTCGTCGGCGGTCTCCAGCCCCTCGCGCCGCAGGTAGGTCGCGAAGACCCGCGTGCCGTTGCCACACATCTCGGCGACGCTGCCGTCGGCGTTGCGGTAGTCCATGAACCAGCGCGCCCCGGCGGCCTGGGCGAGCACGCCGGGCTCGGTGGCCAAGGCGGTCGGGACGACGCGGATGACACCGTCGCCGCCGATGCCCGCCCGACGGTCGGCCAGCCGGGCCGCCTGCTGCGCGGAGAGGTCACGGACACCCTCGAGGTCCGGCACGAGCACGAAGTCGTTCTCGGTGCCGTGGCCTTTGGTGAAGGCGGTCTGGTCAGCCATGGGCACCATTGTCGCTGATGGCGGCCCGCACGATCTCCACCGCCCGGTCGCCCAGGTGCGGGTCCAGGGCGTCGAGCCACCTGATGCGGGGGTCGGGGTTGAACCACGACTCCTGACGCCGGACCAGGCGGCGCGTCATCGCGGCGGTCTCCTCCTGCGCCTGCTGGGTCGTCATCGTGCCGTCGAGCTCGGCGAGTGCCTGCGCGTAGCCGAGCGCCCTGGAGGCGGTCCGGCCGGCGCGCAGGCCCAGCGTCTCCAGGTGGCGCACCTCGTCGAGCAGCCCCTGCTGCCACATGCGACGCACTCGCGTGGCCACCCGGTCGTCGAGGAGGTCGCGCGGCATCCGCAGGCCCAGCACCACGGTCGGCTGCAGGTAGGTGCGCGTCGGCATGGTGGCCGAGAAGGGCCGCCCGGTCAGCTCGATGACCTCCAGCGCGCGGACGATGCGGCGGGTGTTGCCGGGCTCGATCGCCCCTGCCGCGGCGGGGTCGAGCTGCTGCAGCCGCGCATACGTCGCCGGGGTGCCCTCGGCCGCTGCCTGCTCGGCCAGCCTCGCCCGCACCCCGGGATCGGTCGGTGGGATCTCGAGCACGTCGAGGGCAGCCCGGACGTAGAGCCCCGAGCCGCCGGCCAGCACCGGGTGGCGCCCCCGGCGCTGGATCGCCACGATGTCCTCGCGTGCCGCCACCTGGTAAGCGGCGACGCTGGCCTCCTCCACCACGTCGAGCACGTCCAGCTGGTGGTGCGGTATGCCGCGTCGCTGGGCGGGCGGCACCTTGGCGGTGCCGATGTCCATGCCGCGGTAGAGCTGGCTGGCGTCGGCTCCGACGACCTCGCCGCCCAGCGCCTCGGCGAGGTCGAGGGCGAGGTCGGACTTGCCGGTCGCGGTCGGTCCGACGACGCCGACCACGAGTGGCGTCGTCATGGGGTGGCTGTCACCGGCTCACAGGTCGTGCTCGTGGTCGTGGTCCTCGTCGTGGCCGAACGGGTCGGGGTCGACCCCGGGGTGCCACACGAACCCCGGCTTGCCCCAGCCCTGCTTCCTGACCGCCTTGCGGGCCTTCTTGCCCCATCGGTCGTTCAGCCGGTCGACGTAGAGGAAGCCGTTGAGGTGGTCGTACTCGTGCTGCATGCACCGGGCGAACCAGCCCGTCGCCTCGAACGACAGCTCGGCACCCTCGGCGTCGAAGCCCGTCACGGTGGCCCGGTCGCCCCGCTTGAGCGGGAAGCTCTCCCCGGGCACCGACAGGCAGCCCTCAGCCTCGTCGTGCGGGTCGGGCTCGTCGACCGACGGCTTGGTCGCCGTGACGTAGGGGTTGACGACGACCCCGCGGGCGGGCACGCCGTCGTCGTTGTCCATCTGCCAGGTGAAGATGCGCAGCCCCACCCCGATCTGGGGGGCGGCCAGCCCGACGCCGTGCGCTGCGTCCATCGTCTCGAACATGTCCGCGACCAGGGCGCGCAGGTCGTCGTCGAACTTCTCCACGGGGTCGGCGCGACGGTGGAGCACGGGCTCCCCGGTGATGACGATGGGGCGAACTGTCATGCGCGGGAGTCTTCCAGATCAGCCACAGGACGGAGCTGGCGGTGCCGTCGGTCGCCCCACGCCCGGCATACCCAGGGAGACGCCGGGCTTGCCGGGGACGGGCGCGTCCTGCAGCGCCGCCCACGCGTCGCCACCCGCGGTGCGTCGCACCGCGTAGCTGCCGCCGCTGAGGGCCGCATCGGCCACGAGGTGGTGCGGCGCGCCGTAGGTCACGCCGACCGTCACCATGTCACCAGGTCGCGGGCGCTCGGCCCCGTCGGGCACCGCGAAGTGGACCAGCCGGTTGTCGCGCGCACGTCCCGACAGGCGCTGGGTCTCGGTGTCCTTGCGACCCTCACCCGTGGCCACCAGCACCTCCACGTCACGACCCTCGACGGCCCGGTTCTCGGCCCAGGAGATCTCCTCCTGCACGACGAGCAGGCGCTCGTAGCGCTCCTGGACGACAGCCTTGGGCAGCTGGTCGGGCATCGTCGCCGCGGGCGTGCCGGGGCGGATGGAGTACTGGAAGGTGAAGGCGCTCGCGAAGCGCGACTCGCGGACCACCCGCAGGGTCTCCTCGAAGTCCGCCTCGGTCTCTCCCGGGAAGCCGACGATGATGTCGGTCGTGATCGCGGCGTCCGGGATCTGCGCACGGACGCGGTCGATGATCCCGAGGAACTTGTCGCTGCGGTAGGACCGCCGCATGGCCTTGAGCACCCGGTCGGAGCCCGACTGCAACGGCATGTGCAGGCTCGGCATGACGTTGGGGGTCTCCGCCATGGCGGTGATCACGTCGTCGGTGAAGGCGGCGGGATGCGGGCTGGTGAAGCGCACCCGCTCCAGCCCGGCGATGTCGCCACAGGCCCGCAGCAGCTTGCCGAACGCCAGGCGGTCGCCGAACTCGACGCCGTAGGTGTTGACGTTCTGCCCGAGCAGGGTCACCTCGACGACGCCCTGCTGGACCAGCGCCTCGACCTCCGCCAGCACGTCACCGGGGCGACGGTCGGCCTCCTTGCCGCGCAGGCTCGGGACGATGCAGAAGGTGCAGGTGTTGTTGCACCCCACCGAGATCGACACCCAGCCGGCATAGGCGGAGTCGCGCCGGGTCGGCAGGGTGCTCGGGAAGACCTCGAGGCTCTCGAGGATCTCGACCTCGGCGCGCTTGTTGTGGCGGGCGCGGTCGAGCAGGGCCGGCAGGCTGCCGATGTTGTTGGTGCCGAAGACGACGTCGACCCACGGCGCCCGCTGGACGATGGTCGCGCGGTCCTTCTGGGCCATGCAGCCACCCACGGCGATCTGCATGTCGGGGTTCCTCGTCTTGGCCGGCCGCAGCTGGCCGAGGTTGCCGTAGAGCTTGTTGTCGGCGTTCTCACGGACCGCGCAGGTGTTGAAGACCACGACGTCGGCCGCCTCCGGGCGAGCACCCGAGGGCAGGCTGTTGACGTCGACGTACCCGGCGGTCTCGAGCAGGCCGGCGAGTCGCTCGGAGTCGTGCACGTTCATCTGGCACCCGTGGGTGCGGACGTCGTAGGTCTTGGCAGCGCTCTGGGGCGCGGTGGCGTGCGTCGTCATGGCATCGACAAGGGTACGTGGTGCGGGGACGGGTTCAGTCGTGTTGGTGCTGTGCGGTGTCAGCGTTGGTGCTGTGCGGTGTCAGCTGGCTCTGCGCAGGTGGAGGTCGGCCAGCAGAGGTGGCGACGCGACGAGGAGCAACACGAGCGCCGGCGCGACCAGGATCGGGAAGCCGATGGCCAGGTAGCCTGCCGCGCCGAGCATCCCCCCGACGAAGAAGAGTCCGACCAGCGCGGCGAGCATGCCGAGCTTGCCGAGGTCGGCACGCACCGGCGGCTCACCTGCCCTGCGACTCCGGTAGGCGAGCTTGCCCAGCTCGATCCCGATGTCCGTGATCATCCCGGTGACGTGGGTCGTGCGGATCTGGGCTGCCGAGATCTTGGTGATGATGGCGTTCTGCAGACCCATGGTGAAGCAGAGCACGGCAACGAAGACGTGGTCGCGGTGCGCCCACACCAGCCGGTCGGCCAGTGCACCGAAGGCCAGGATGAGTAGCGCCTCGACGACGAGCACGTTCGCGTAACGACCCTGCAGGCCACAACGCCGCCCCCAGTTGAACAGCAGCGCACACGCCATGGCCCCCAGCACGAACGCCCCGATGGCCTCGAGGCCGACCCAGACGAGCGAGAGCGACCCGAGAACGAGATGGTCCGCGACCGATGCGGTCAGGCCGGTCATGTGCGAGGTGTAGACCGACACTGCGACGAACCCGACCGAGTTGAGGGTCCCGGCGATGAGGGCGAGCAGGGCTGCGAGGTACTGGTTCCGGCGGGGGCTGCGGTCGGCGCCCGCCAGGAAGCGCACCCGCCGGGCGACCACCGATCCCCGTCCGAGCCTGGCTGCGGGCACCTCCGGAACGATCACAGCCGGAGAGTACGCCCGGCCTGAGGGGTCAGTCGCGCTGGTGCTCGGGAGCGGCTGCGACGGCCTCCCGGATCACCGCCATCGCCAGCTCCGCCGGGTAGCCCTTGCGGGCGAGCATGCCGGCCAGCCGCCGCTTCTGCACGAGCGGCTCGAGCCCGTGCATGGACCGGAGCTTCTTGGCGACGAGCTGGGCGGCTCGGTCGCGCTCGGCCTCCGGGTCGATCTGGTCGAGGGTCGCCTTGGCCGTCTCGTCGTCCACGCCCTTGGTGCGCAGCTCCCGCGCCAACGCCCGTCTGGCCAGCCCTCGCCCGGCCTGTTGCGACCGGACGAGCATCCCGGCGTAGGCCTCGTCGTCGATCAGGCCCACGTCGGTCATCCGGTCGAGCACGGCCTCGGCGACGTCGTCGGGACAGTTGCGGGTGCGCAGCTTGTCGCGCAGCTGCTGGCGGCTCTTGGGCGACATGGCCAGCTGGCGCAGCACGATCTGGCGGGCCACGTCGTAGGCGTCCGGCTCCCCGTCGCGGGTCTGCAGGTCGGCCTCGGGGTCGCCGGGGATCGGCTGCCACGCCCGGGGTCGCCGGCTCGCCGGCTCACCCGTGGCCGGTGGCGAGGGTTCACGCGTCGCGGCCAGGGCCGCCTCGAAGGCTGCCCTGGCCGCGTCGTGTCGATCAGTCATGTCAATCCGGGTGATGGTTCAGAGCTCAGAACTCAGAACTCGACCGGCACCTCAGGCACCGCTGCGTCAGCCGGCTTGTCGACCTGGGGGCCGATGCCGAGCTTCTCCTTGATCTTCTTCTCGATCTCGTTGCCGAGGTCGGGGTTGTCCTTGAGGAACTGCCGGGCGTTCTCCTTGCCCTGCCCGAGCTGGTCGCCCTCGTAGGTGTACCAGGCACCGGCCTTGCGGACGAAGCCCTGCTCGACCCCCATGTCGATCAGGCCTCCCTCGCGGGAGATGCCCTGTCCGTAGAGGATGTCGAACTCCGCCTGCTTGAACGGCGGGGCCACCTTGTTCTTGACGACCTTGACCCTGGTGCGGTTGCCGACCGGGTCGCTGCCGTCCTTGAGGGTCTCGATCCGACGCACGTCCAGGCGGACCGAGGCGTAGAACTTCAGCGCCTTGCCACCCGTGGTGGTCTCCGGCGAGCCGAACATGACGCCGATCTTCTCGCGGAGCTGGTTGATGAAGATGGCCGTCGTGCCGGTGTTGTTGAGGGCACCGGTGAGCTTGCGCAGCGCCTGCGACATGAGGCGGGCCTGCAGACCCACGTGGCTGTCGCCCATCTCGCCCTCGATCTCGGCGCGCGGCACGAGGGCGGCCACCGAGTCGATGACGATGATGTCGATGGCGCCGGACCGGATCAGCATGTCGGCGATCTCGAGCGCCTGCTCCCCCGTGTCGGGCTGGCTGACCAGCAGGGCGTCGGTGTCGACGCCCAGCTTCTTGGCATAGTCGGGGTCGAGGGCGTGCTCGGCGTCGATGAACGCCGCGATGCCACCGGCGCGCTGGGCGCTGGCCACGGCATGGAGCGCCACCGTCGTCTTGCCCGAGGACTCCGGGCCGTAGATCTCGACCACACGGCCGCGCGGGAGGCCGCCGATGCCGAGCGCGACGTCGAGCGCGATCGACCCGGTGGGGATCACGTCGATCGGGGGGCGGACGTCGTCGCCGAGGCGCATGACCGCGCCCTTGCCGAACGACTTCTCGATCTGTCCCATGACGCTGTCGAGGGACTTTGCCTTCTGGTCCACCGTTGCGGAGTTCGCTCCAGCCATTCTGGCCACCATTCCTTCTTTCGCTTCGAGTCGGGCGCGCCTGCCTTCGACCCTCGGGCAGCTGCTCTGCTTCGGGTCAGACGCTAGGTGTCGGCACCGACAGCCGTCCGGGTCGCACTCACGACCTGTGGACGGTGGCTCTGTGGCAGTTCCACCTGGGGACGAACTTACCGAACACCTGTTCGAAATGCGGCACCCGACACGCGACACGCCGGGAAGGCCGATCGGCTCAGGAGGCTCGGCCCGGCCGGAGCATCGGCGTGTGGGGGATGCCGTCCTCGACGAACCCCCGACCGCTGGGAGCGAAGCCGAACGCGGCATACCAGTCCACGAGGTGCGACTGTGCGTCGAGCACCACGGCCCGCTCCCCTGCCAGGTCCAGCGCGACCTGCACGAGGGCGGCGGCGAGCCCCTGCCTCCGGGCCGGGGCCACCGTGGCGACCCGCCCGATGCGCAGCGCCTCGCCGTCGTCGAGCAGGCGCAGGGTCGCGACCGGCCGGCCGTCGTCCTCGACCCAGAGGTGCCGCGTCAGCGGCTCGAGGTCGCGGCCGTCGAGGTCGAGGTAGGGGCAGTCCTGCTCCACCACGAAGACCTCCGACCGCAGCGCCCACAGCCGGTAGGCCGTCTCCGCGTCGAGGTCGGCGAACCCCGCCACCCGCACCTGGGGCTCGGGCCGCACCTCGGACGAGCGGGTCATGAGAGCAGCAGCTTCTCGAGCCGACGGGCCGTGCCCACGACCCCGACCGCGCCCAGCACCACGAGGTAGGCGACGTGCGCCAGGACACCCCATCCCACCTCGCCCAGCATGAGCGCTCGCTCGAGGGCGACCCCGTGGTAGAGCGGCGTCACGCGCACCACCCACTGCAGCACCGCGGGGTAGGTCGAGAGCGGGAAGAACGTCGCCGAGAACAGGAACATCGGCTGGATGGCGAGGGTGATGTAGTCGAAGTGCACCCAGGACCTCATGAACGTCGTGGCGAACATCCCGAGGGCGGCGAACGCGAAGCCGATGAACACCGCGGCCGGCAGGGCCAGGACCGCCCACCACGAGCCCACCGCCCCGGCCAGCACCGCGACGACGAGGAAGGCCGCGGAGTAGAGCCCGCCCCGGATCAGCGACCAGGCGATCTCGCCGACCGCGATGTCGCGCGGGCCCATCGGCGTGGCCAGCACCGCGTCGTAGAGCTTGGCGTAGCGGAGCTTGAAGAAGACGTTGAAGGTCGAGTCGAAGACGGCACCGTTCATCGCCGAGGCCGCCAGCAGGGCCGGGGCGACGAACTGGGGGTACGTGACCTCGGCGCCCGAGTCGGTCGTGACGGTCTGCACGAGTGCGCCGATGCCGATGCCCAGGGAGAACAGGTAGAACACCGGCTCGGCGAACCCCGTGACCAGCGCGATCCACCCGTGGCGGAACGAGGTGATGTTGCGCTCGACGAGCATGCGGGCCAGACCCGCCCCGGCGGGCATCGGCACCAGGCCGCTCAACCTCGTCGCGGCCGGTCGGCTCGGGCGCGGGGTGGTCTGGGTGCTCACGGGACCAACCTCTTGGCGAAGGAGCGCTCGGCGAGCCACCAGCCGACGGCGACGTAGGTCGCGAGGACCAGCAGGTGGGCCACGAACGGCCCGGCGGTCACCGAGCCCGTGGCCACGTCGCGGCAGGCCTCGACGCCGTGCCACAGCGGCGTGACCCAGGCGATGGGCTGCATCCAGCCGGGCAGCTGCTCGATCGGGAAGAAGGTGCCGGAGAACAGCATCAACGGTGTGACCACCCAGCGGAACAGGATGTTGAAGCCGCTGTCACCCTCCTGACGCGCGGTGAAGGCGAAGATCGGGGTGGTGAAGGCCAGGCCCGTGAGGATGGCGATCGGCAGGCAGAAGACCGCCGAGACCGACCGGAACCCGCCGAAGAGGGCGGCGACCCCCATGAAGATCGTCGTGGCGGTGGTCAGGTGGGCCGCCACCGCGAGGAAGTGGCCGCGCAGCACGTCGCGTACAGACATCGGCGAGGCGAGCATGGCGTGGTAGCCCATGTTCCACTTGATGTAGCCGAGCACCTGGTAGGTCGACTCCCCCATCGCCACCCACATCGTCTGGGTCGCGACGATCGCCGGCACGACGAACTGCAGGTAGGGCAGCCCGTCGACGCCACCCACGCGCTCGTTGACCAGCGACCCCAGCCCGACGCCCATCGCCAGCAGGAAGAACAACGGCGAGAGGAACCGGCCGATGATGCTGCCCCGCCAGGTGCGCCGGTAGACGGTGAGGAAGTAGGAGAACACCGCGAGCACCCGCTCGCCGGCCGACAGGGGCGGTCGCGGGCCGTGCGCCGCCCGGCTCAGCGCGTCGGTGTGGAGGGGCGTGGCAGCCGACATCAGTCGACCAGGGTCCGGCCGGTCAGGTGGAGGAACACGTCCTCGAGGGTGGCCCGTCGCACCAGGGACGACAGCGGCTCGATACCGCGCGAGTGCACGACCGCGGCGGCCTGGTCGCCGTCGTCGGCGTAGACGAGCAGCCGGTCGGGCAGCACCTCGACCCGCTCGCCGATCCCGGTGACCTGGTCCGCGAGGTCCTGGTGGTCCTCGGCGTCGAACCGCAGCTCGAGCACCTCGCGCGTGGAGTACTCGTCGATGAGCGACCGGGGCGACCCCTGCGCGACGATCCGCCCGTGGTCCATGACGACCAGCCGGTCGCAGAGCTGCTCGGCCTCGTCCATGTAGTGGGTGGTGAGGACGAGCGTCACCCCCGACCGCTTGAGCCGGAAGAGCCTGTCCCACAACACGTGTCGGGCCTGTGGGTCGAGCCCGGTCGTCGGCTCGTCGAGGAGCAGGATCTCCGGCGAGTTGATGAGGGACCGCGCGATCGTGAGCCGGCGCTTCATGCCGCCGGACAGGGGCTCGACCTTGTCGCCGGCCCGGTCGGTCAGCTGGGCGAAGTCGAGCAGCTCGGTGGCACGGGCCCGGACCTCCTTGCGGGACAGGCCGAAGTAGCGGCCGTAGACCCAGAGGTTCTCCTCGACCGTGAGCTCCTCGTCGAGGGTGTCGCGTTGGGGGCAGCTGCCGAGCCGGGCCCGGATCGCGGGGCCGTCGGTGGCCGGGTCGAGGCCGAACAGCCGGAGCTCCCCGCTGGTCACCGGTGACACGCAGCCGACCATCCTCATCGTGGACGACTTGCCAGCCCCGTTGGGACCGAGGAACCCGAAGCACTCCCCCTTGCGCACTGCGAAGTCGATGCCGTCGACGGCGGTGAAGTCGCCGAACGTCTTGGTCAGCCCGGTGGCGCTCAGCAGGATCTCGTCGCGCGTCACCGGCTCGGCTGCGGGACTCGGGGTCGCTCTCTGGTCGCGGATCACCGTCGTCACGCTACCGAGGACCGGTGACGCCGCTCATCCCCTTTTGCCGGCCGGGGACGTCGCCCCGTCATCGCGCCTCGGCGAGCTCGCCGACCAGGAGACGGGCCAGCTCCGCGGCGGGGAGGGAACGCAGGCGCTCGTGGCCGGTGCCGGCCCACAGGTTCACGAGCTCCGCCTCGCCGGTGGCCCGGCCGTGCGCCCGCAGCGGGGCGGTGAGGTGGTGCACGTGGGGGTATGCCGCGGGAGCGGCTTCGGTGAAGAGCTCGGTCCACGTCGTGGTCAGGGCACGGGCGCTGCGGCCGGTGAACGCGCGGGTCACGGTGGTGCCGGTGCGATGCGTCAGCGCGTGACGGTGCACGGGGGCCGTCCCCGCCTCGGGACAGCCGAGGAAGGCGGTGCCCAGCGCGACCGCGGTGGCACCCACCCCCAGCACGTCGGCCGCCTCGGCCCCGGTCATCACGCCGCCGGCGGCCATGATCGGCAGGTCGGTGCGACGGGCCACCTCGGGGACCAGCGCACGCACCTCGAGCTGGGTGTCGCCGGTGTCCACCGGACCACCTCGGTGACCGCCGGCCTCCCACCCCTGGACGACCAGGCCGTCGACCCCGAGGGCCTGCGCCCACTCGACCTCTGGCGGCTCGTTGACCGTGACCCAGACCTCGGTCCCCACCTGCTGCAGCCGGCCGACCACATCCGCCGGCGGCCACGCGAACGCGAAGCTCACGAGGGCTGGAGCCGCCTCGACCAGGAGGTCGACCTTGGCGGCGAAGAAGTCGTCGTCGTATCGGGGCGTGCCCAGCTCGACCCCTGCCGCAGCCGCCCACGGAGCCAGCGACGCGGCATACGTCAGGGCGTCCTGCTCCATCGTCGGCAGGTCCGGCGACGGCGCGAACACGTTGACCCCGAAGGGTGCCGACGTGAGGGACCGCAGCTCGGCGAGCTCGGCGCGCAGCCGGTCGGGGGTGAGGTAGGCGCCGGCGAGGAACGGGACCAACCCGCCGTGCGCGGCGGCCGCGGCCAGCGCGACAGTCGACGGGCCGCCTGCCATGGGAGCGAGCACCAGGGGTTGGGCGGACCAGTCGACCGGGGTCACCGGGCCGGCCGTCGCTCGATCCCGAGCCGACGCGACTCGGGCACGTCCATGGCGTCACAGAGCGCCAGCCAGACCCGCCGCGGGCTCTCACCCGCGTCGAGCGCCTGGGCCACCGTGCGGTCACCGAGGACGCCCAGCACGTGGTGCTGGGCGAGCGAGCTGGCGTAGGTCTCGCCGAACTCGTCGTTCATCAGGTTCCAGAAGTGACTCAACCGCACGGCAGGAGTCTAGGCCGGGACCGGGATCGGACCGCACGGGTGTCGGTGCCGGGTGAGAGGCTGTGACCCTCATGGCGACAGACGTGCTCGACAGGTTCTCCCCAGCCACGGCGGAGTGGTTCCGGGGCTCCTTCAGCGAGCCCACGGCAGCGCAGGCGGGCGCGTGGGAGGCGATCTCCTCCGGGCAGCACGCCCTCGTCGTCGCCCCCACCGGCTCCGGCAAGACCCTGTCCGCCTTCCTGTGGGCGCTCGACCGGCTCGCCGCAGAGCCACCCCCGGCCGAGAAGCTCAAGCGGTGCCGGGTCCTCTACGTGTCGCCCATGAAGGCGCTGGCCGTCGACGTCGAGCGCAACCTGCGCTCACCCCTGGTGGGCATCGGTCACGCCGCCACGAGGCTCGGGCTGACGCCACCCGACATCACCGTGTCGGTCCGGTCGGGCGACACCCCGGCGGGTGAGCGGCGGGCGTTCGCGCGCACCCCCACCGACGTGCTCATCACGACGCCGGAGTCGCTCTTCCTCATCCTCACCTCGCAGGCGCGCGAGGCGCTGGCCGGGGTGGAGACCGTCATCCTCGACGAGGTGCACGCCGTCGCAGGCACCAAGCGCGGCGCCCACCTCGCCCTCACCCTCGAGCGCCTCGACGCGCTGCTCGACAAGCCGGCCCAGCGGATCGGCCTGTCCGCCACCGTCGAGCCGGTGTCGGAGGTCGCCCGCTACCTCGCCGGTGGTCGGCCCGTCGAGATCGTCCGCCCGCCGTCGACGAAGGAGTGGGACCTCGACGTCGTCGTGCCCATCCCGGACATGTCGGCCCTCGGCGAGGTCGTCGAGGACGACCTGTCCGGGCCTGCGTCGGGAGCCGAGCGCCGCGCCTCCATCTGGCCCCACGTCGAGGAGCGGATCGTCGACCTCGTGTCGTCGCACCGCTCGACGCTGGTCTTCGCCAACTCCCGGCGCCTCGCCGAACGGCTCACCGCGCGGCTCAACGAGATCTGGGACGAGCGGCTCGAGACCATGCGCGAGGCACAGGGTGACGAGCCGGCGGCCCCGCCCCCGAGGCACACCGGCGCGCGCACCCCGGCCCAGCTGATGGCGCAGTCCGGAGCGTCGTCCGGCGCACCTGCGGTGCTGGCCCGCGCCCACCACGGCTCGGTCAGCAAGGAGCACCGCCAGCTCATCGAGGAAGACCTCAAGGCCGGCCGCCTGCCCGCGGTGGTGGCCACCAGCTCGCTGGAGCTCGGCATCGACATGGGCGCCGTCGACCTCGTCATCCAGGTCGAGTCGCCGCCGTCGGTGGCCTCGGGCCTGCAACGGGTCGGCCGTGCGGGCCACCAGGTCGGGGCGGTGTCACGGGGCGTGTTGTTCCCGAAGTTCCGCGGCGACCTGGTGCAGACCGCCGTGGTGGTCGAGCGGATGCGGGCCGGCGCCATCGAGTCGCTGCGGGTGCCGGCCAACCCCGTCGACGTCCTCGCCCAGCAGATCGTGGCCATGTGCGCCCTCGACGGGTGGACGGTCGACGACCTCGAGACCGTGGTCCGCAAGGCGACACCGTTCGCCGCGCTGCCGCGGTCGATCCTCGAGTCGGTGCTCGACATGCTGTCGGGGCGCTACCCGAGCGACGAGTTCGCCGAGCTCCGCCCCCGCATCGTCTGGGACCGCGTCACCGGCGTGCTCACCGGGCGACCGGGCGCCCAGCGCCTCGCCGTGACGTCCGGCGGCACCATCCCCGACCGTGGCCTGTATGCCGTCTTCCTGGCCTCCAGCGAGGGCGCCGGTCGCCGCGTGGGCGAGCTCGACGAGGAGATGGTCTACGAGTCGCGGGTCGGTGACGTCTTCACCCTCGGCACCTCGACCTGGCGGATCGAGGACATCACCCACGACCGCGTCCTGGTGACACCTGCCCCTGGCCTGCCGGGGCGGTTGCCGTTCTGGAAGGGCGACCAGCAGGGCCGGCCGGCCGAGCTGGGGCGGGCCGTGGGGGCCTTCGTCCGCGAGGTCGTGGGGCTCTCGCCGGCCAAGGCCCGAGCCAGGGTCGAAGCCGCCGGGCTCGACGAGTGGGCCGCCGACAACCTCCTCGGCTACCTCGAGGAGCAGCAGGAGGCCACCCGTCACGTGCCCGACGACCGCACGATCCTCGTGGAGCGGTTCCGCGACGAGATCGGCGACTGGCGGGTCGCGGTGCACTCCCCGTTCGGGGGGCAGGTCCATGCACCGTGGGCCCTGTGCGTCTCGGCGCGGATGCGCGAGCGCTACGGCGTGGACGTCCAGGCGATGCACGGCGACGACGGCATCGTGTTCCGGCTGCCCGACCTCGAGTTCGAGGACGACGGCGGATCCGGGCGCGGGGTGGGCGCCGAGCTGCTCGAGCTGGTGCGGCTCGACGCCGACGACGTGCACGACCTCGTCACCTCCGAGATCGGGGGGTCCCCCCTGTTCGCGGCCCGCTTCCGGGAGTGCGCGTCGCGGGCGCTGCTGCTCCCCCGCCGCCGTCCCGATCGTCGGCAACCCCTGTGGCAGCAACGCCAACGGGCCGCCCAGCTGCTCGAGGTCGCCAGCCAGTACGCCTCGTTCCCGATCGTCCTCGAGACCGTCCGCGAGTGCGTCCAGGACGTGTTCGACGTGCCCGGGCTGACGGCCTTGATGCGCTCGATCGAGTCGCGCGAGGTCACGCTCGTCGATGTCGAGTCGTCCCAGCCGTCGCCGTTCGCCCGCTCGCTGATGTTCGGTTACGTCGCGCAGTTCCTCTACGAGGGCGACTCGCCCCTGGCCGAGAAGCGCGCCGCCGCGCTCGCGCTCGACCCGACGCTCCTCGCCGAGCTGCTCGGTCGCGGTGAGGGGCTCTCGCTGCGCGACCTGCTCGACCCGGCCGAGGTGACCCGCACCGAGTCCGAGCTCCAGAGGCTCGTGGCTGAGCGCGCCTGCCGTGACGCCGAGGACGTCGCCGACCTGCTGCGGGTGCTCGGCCCCCTGCCGCTCGACGCGATCCAGGCGCGGTCGAAGGACACGCTGACCCACCAGGAGATCGGTGGTTGGCTCGTCGAGCTGGAGGGCGCCCGTCGAGTCATCCGGGTGCGCGTCGCGGGTCAGGAGCGGTGGGCGGCGATCGAGGATGCCGGTCGCCTCCGCGACGCCCTCGGCTGCTCGCTGCCGGTGGGCATCCCCCAGACCTTCCTCGAGTCGGTGCCCGACCCCCTCGGCGACCTCGTCCGCCGCTACGCCCGCACGCACGGCCCCTTCCCCGCCGCCTCGGTCGCCGCCTGGTGGGGGGTCGGGCCGGCTGTGGCCCTCGATGCCCTGCGTCGCCTCGTCTCGTCCGGGCGGGTGGTCGAGGGCGAGCTCCTCCCGACCGAGAACGGCGGCGGGATCCACGGCCTCGACTACTGCGACGCCGAGGTCCTGAGGCTGCTGCGCCGTCGTTCGCTGGCTGCCCTGCGAGCCGAGGTGGAGCCGGTCCCCGCCGTGGAGCTGGCGCGCTTCCTGCCCCAGTGGCAGTCCGTCGGAGGTGGCCTGCGTGGTCGCGAGGGGCTGGTGCGCGCCATCGAGCAGCTCGCCGGGGCGGTGCTACCGGCCAGCGCACTGGAGAGCCTCGTCCTGCCGTCGCGGGTCGTCGACTACTCCCCTGCCCTGCTCGACGACCTCACCAGCAGTGGCGAGGTGCTGTGGCGCGGCCACGGTTCGCTGCCCGGTGACGACGGTTGGGTGTCGCTGCACCTGGCCGACACGGCCCACCTCACGCTCGCACCGCTCGCCGACCGCGCGCTCGGCGACACCGAGCAGGCCGTGGTCGACGCCCTCGCCGGCGGCGGCGCCTACTTCTTCCGCACCCTCGCCGACGCCGTGGGCAGCACCGACGACGAGCAGCTCCTGACCGACCTGTGGGCCCTCGCGTGGGATGGCCGGGTCAGCAACGACACCCTCACGCCGCTGCGCGCCCTCCTCTCCGGTGGCCGCACCACCCACCAGCGCAGCCGCTCCGGTCCCCGCACGACGCGGTATGCCGGTCGGCGCGGCTCCCTGGGCACCCTGTCCGGTCAGCGCGGGCTGGGCCGACCGTCGCTGCCGACCCGGAGCGGGCCTGCGGCGGGTGCGGGCCGCTGGTCGCTGCTCCCCGAGGGTGAGCAGGACGCGACCATCCGGGCCTATGCCACGGCCGAGGTCCTGCTCGACCGCTACGGCGTCGTGACCCGGGGGTCGGTCGTGGCCGAGGAGGTGCCGGGCGGTTTTGCCGGCGTCTACCGCGTGCTGGCCGCCGCCGAGGAGTCCGGTCGGGTGCGCCGCGGCTACTTCGTGGAGTCGCTCGGTGCCTCGCAGTTCTCCACGACCGGTGCTGTCGACCGGCTCCGGGCGGGTGCCCGGCCGGTCGGCGACGAAGCCGACCGGAGCGTGCCCGCCATGGTCCTGGCGGCGACCGACCCGGCCAACGCCTACGGTGCCGCCCTCCCCTGGCCCGACCGGGCGATCGAGCCCGAGGGCCCGGACGACGGCGCCGACAAGGGCCCCGCCACCGGCAAACGCGGTCACCAGCCCGCGCGCAAGGCCGGCGCGCTGGTCGTCCTCGTCGACGGCGAGCTCGTCCTCTACGTCGAGCGTGGCGGCAAGACCCTGCTCTCCTGGACCGACGACGTCCAGTCCCTCCAGGGCGCCGCCGATGCCCTGGCTCTCGCGGTTCGCGAGGGCGCCCTCGGACGGCTCACGGTGGAGAAGGCCGACGGCGGCTCGGTCCTCGGCTCCGACCACCCCCTCGCGGCGGCGCTGGCCAATGCCGGGTTCCACGCGACGCCGCGCGGCCTGCGGCTTCGCCGATGACTGCGAAGGGCCTGACCCGCGGTGCCTGAGGGCGACACCGTCTGGCGCACTGCCCACCGGCTCCACCGGGCGCTGTCCGGAGCCGAGGTCGTCCTGTGCGACCTGCGCTTCCCCAGCCTGGCGACGCTCGACCTGCGCGGCGCCCACACCCTCGAGGTCGTCAGCCGTGGGAAGCACCTGCTCCACCGGTTCGACAGCGGGGTCACCCTGCACTCGCACCTCAAGATGGAGGGTCAGTGGCGCGTCGAGGCACCGATCGACACCCCCCGCTGGCTGCGCCGCGACGACCTGCGGGCGGCGGTCGGCACCACCTCGTGGAGCGCGCTCGGGCTGCGCCTCGGCCAGCTCGACGCGGTGCCGACCAGCGCGGAAGGCACTCTCGTGGGGCACCTCGGTCCCGACCTGTTGGGCCCCGACTGGGACCTGCCGGTGGCACTGGCCAACCTCCGGGGCTCGGCCACCACGATCGGGGCTGCGCTGCTCGACCAGCGCAACCTGGCCGGGATCGGCACGCTCTGGGCGAGCGAGTCGCTGTTCCTGTCGCGCATCGGACCCTGGACTCCGGCCGCCGACCTCGACGACGCCGACCTCGAGCGCGTGGTCACCCGGGCGCACACGCTGCTCGACCAGTCCCGCCACCACGCGGTGCAGTCCAGCACCGGCAGCCGGAGGAAGGGCGAGGAGCACTACGTCCACGCCCGGTCGGGTCGCCCTTGCCGACGGTGCGGCACGACCATCCGGGTCGCGATGATCGGACCGGCCGGTCGCGAGCGCACGATGTTCTACTGCCCCGGCTGCCAGCAGGGCCTGGGCCCGACCGACGACGGCCGCCCCCAGCGCCCCCTCGGTTCCTCGTCAGGACGCGGCTCGTCCTACCGGCGCCCCTGAGCGGCCCGGGCGAGGATCTCCTCCACCACCTCTGACTTGGCGTCGGCGTAGTCCTGGACGTAGCGCCAGCGCCGGGTCGCCCGCTCCTGCTTCACGGCGGCGTAGCGGTCGCGGTCGTCGTCGTGGCTGCGCAGCCAGTCTCGGAAACCGAGCATGCGCGCGATCTCGCCGGCCCCGTGGCGCGGCGACAGCACGTGCACGTTGACGCTGTGCGGGTCGCCGTCCGCGACTCGTCGGGACAGCACCCGGTGCTCCAGCCAGTGCGGCTCCCGCACCCGCACGCGGTAGCCGAGGCCGAGCATCGGGGGCACGTACGAGGGCTCGTCGGCCGAGTCGGGGACCTGGAGCAGGATGTCGAGGATGGGTTTGGCGGGCAGACCCGGCACCGACGTCGAGCCCACGTGGTCGACGGCGAGGACCGAGTCGCCCAGGACCGCCTCGATGGCACGCCGGTCCGACTCGAAGTCGAGGGCCCATTGAGGGTCGTGGTCCAGCAGGACGACCTGCTCGGCATACGGCTGCCGGGGAGGGACGACCGCGCGCTCGTCAGGCAGCGGAGGCGGAGACCATGGCCGAGGCGGGCAGCGGCAGCGAGACGGGGGCAGTCAGCGCCTCGGTCTCCGCGACGCGCTCGGACACCTGGCCGAGCACCTCGGACAACGGCAGGTGCAGGGCCCCGCAGATGGAGGCCAGCAGCTCGGAGGACGCTTCCTTCTCGCCACGCTCGACCTCGCTGAGGTAGCCGAGGGAGACGGAGGCGGCGGCAGACACCTCGCGCAGGGTGCGCCCCTGGGTCTGGCGTTGCTCGCGGAGCACGTCACCAAGTTCACGACGAAGCAGAATCATGACGCCTCCTTCACTGCTCGTGCGGCGGTCTTCGATGGTCGCAGCGGTGGCTGCGGCGCTGACCGTGGACACCAACGTTACCCCGAGGCCCTGACGCTTCGCGCGCAGGATTCGCAGAACACGCGGTACGAGGAGGTCAACCGTCCGCGGGCTGAGAATCTTCCGCCCCACTCACCCCACCCGCCACGCCACCGGCCACCCCACCCATCTCCAAGGCCTCCAGGAGGAGGCCCAGCGCCGCGTCGACGGTGCGGGCGCGGATGGTCGCCCGGTCACCGGCCAGGGCCAGCTCACGCACGAGGACCTGCCCCTGCGCGGCGACCGCGACGAACACGGTGCCCACCGCCCGGCCGTCCTGCGGGTCCGGCCCGGCGACGCCGGTGGTGGCGACGCCGACCTCGGCGTCCAGCACCCGGCACACGCCGGTCGCCATCTGGCGCGCCACCTCGGCCTGCACAGCACCACCGGTGGCGAGCAGGTCGGGGTCGACCCCGAGCACCTGGGCCTTGAGCCCGGTCGCATAGGCGACCACGGCACCCCTGACCACCGCCGAGGCACCCGGCACGTCGGTCAGCGCCGCGCAGACCAGGCCGCCGGTCAGGGACTCCGCGGTCGCCACCGTGCGTCCCGCCCCGACCAGGGCGGCCACCACCTGCGACGGCGTCGTCATCCCTGCCGGGCCGCCCGGCGGGCTCGCTTCATCGCCGAGCGCTCGCTGGTCTGGCGCAGCCGTAGGCCCTTGGCGGCGATGTCCACGCCGGTCACGACGGTCACCGTCACGGCCAGGCCCACAATGACGTCGGCCACGGTCGTCCACGTGCCAGCGCCGGAGAACGACGCCAGCGGCAGCGTGAAGAGCAGGAGGCCGAAGAACTGCAGCGTCGTCTTGACCTTGCCACCCCGGCCGGCCGGCATCACGCCGTGGCGGATGACGAAGAACCGCAGGACCGTGACTCCCCACTCACGCACGAGCACCAGGACGGTGACCCACCACGGGAGCTCACCGAGGATCGACAGCCCCACGAAGGCCATGCCCATCAGGGTCTTGTCGGCGATGGGGTCGGCGATCTTGCCGAAGTTGGTGATCAGCCCCCTGCGCCGGGCGAGGTCGCCGTCGACGCGGTCGGTGAGGGTGGCCACGACGAAGACGCCCGCAGCAGCCCAGCGCATGCCCGGCCGACCTCCCCCGTCGAACAGCAACAGCCAGCCGTACACGGGCACGAGGAGGATCCGGGTCACGGTGAGGGCGTTGGCGATGTTCCAGGAGCTCGGCGGCGGCACCGCCACGGGGGCCGCGGCCGGGTCGGGGGCCGGGGCGGACTCGCTCAGCATGGCGCGGCCAGCAGGTCGATCCCCTCGGTGCCGGTGACCACCGCTCGCACGATGTCGCCGACCGCGACGTCGGGGAACTCGGTGGGGTCGAGCAGGGTGACGCCGTCGACGTCGGGCCCCTGGTGGGCGGCCCGGCCGACCACCGAGGTCTCGTCGTCGTCCGCCCCATCGGTCGGGACCGCCTCGACGAGCACGTCCACGTGCTCCCCGATCCGCTCCTCGGCCCGCTGCACGTTGAGCTCCTCGATCAGGGCGGTGAAGCGCGAAACCCGTTCTGCCACCACGTCTGCCGACAGCTTGTCGCCGTAGGACTCGGCCTCCGTGCCGTCCTCGTCGGAGTAGCCGAAGACGCCCACCACGTCGAGGCGGGCGGCCACCAGGAACGCCTCGAGCTCGGCCAGGTCGTCCTCGGTCTCACCCGGGAAGCCGACGATGACGTTGCTCCGGATGCCGGCCAGCGGCACCCGGGCACGGACCTCGTCGAGCAGCCCCAGGAACGCCTCGCGTCCCCCGAACCGCCGCATCGAGCGCAGCAACGGCGCGGAGGCGTGCTGGAAGGAGATGTCGAAGTAGGGGACGACGCCGGGCACCGACGCCATGGCGTCGAGCAGACCGGGTCGGATCTCGGCCGGCTGCAGGTAGCTGACGCGGACCCGCTCGATCCCGGGGACGGCGGCGAGGTCGGGCAGGATCTTCTCGAGCAGCCCGAGGTCGCCGAGGTCCTTGCCGTAGGACGTCGAGTTCTCGCTGACGAGGAAGAGCTCCTTGACGCCCCGCTCCCCCAGCCAGCGCGCCTCGGCGATGATGTCGTGGGGCCGGCGCGACACGAAGGCGCCACGGAACATGGGGATGGCGCAGAAGGCGCAGCGCCGGTCGCACCCGCTGGCGATCTTCAGCGGCGCCCAGGGGCGCCCGTCGAGTCGGGCCCGGATCACCCGGGGGCCGGACGCGGGCACCGGGCCCTCGATGGTGACGTCCACGGGCTCCGTCGACAGCGGCTCGGACGGTGTCGGGTCAGTGGTGTCACCGTGCCCGGGCAGGGCCACACCGGCCGAGCCGTCCTGGCGCTGCACCGGCGAGAGCGGCAGCAGCTGGCGGCGGTCCGACGGCACGTGGGAGGCGGGCGCGTGCCCGTCGAGGATGGCGCGCAGGTGTGAGGACATGTCGACGTAGGAGTCGAAGCCCAGCACCGCGTCGGCCTCGGGGAGCTCGTCGGCGAGCTGCTGTCCGTACCGCTCGGCAAGGCACCCGACGGCCACGACCTTCTGCGTCCGGGAGTGACCCTTGCGGGCCGAGGCCTCGAGCAGCACGTCGATCGAGTCCTTCTTGGCCTGCTCGACGAACCCGCAGGTGTTGACCACCGCCACGTCGGCGTCGTCGGCGTCGTCGACCAGCAGCCAGCCCTCCGCCGCCAGCCGACCGGCGAGCTCCTCGGAGTCGACCTCGTTGCGGGTGCACCCCAGGGTGACCAGGGCGACGCTGCGCTGAGCGGTGGGGGTGCCCAGAGCTCCTGGACTGCTCTGTGCTGTCGAACTCATCTCCCCACTCTAGAGGTGGGTAGCGTGGCGCCATGACCGCCACCGCCGATGCGACCAGTGCCCGGATCCGCGCCCTCCTCGCCCGTCACCCCGTGGTCGACGGGCACAACGACCTCCTGTGGGAGGCGCGTGAGCAGGTCGGCTACGACTTCGACCGGCTCGACCTCGAGGCCGGCGGCACCCCGACCCACACCGACCTCCCCCGCCTGCGCGAGGGCGGGGTGGGTGGACAGTTCTGGTCGGTCTTCGTGCCGGCGTCCCTCAGCGGGGACGACGCGGTGAGCGCCACGCTGGAGCAGGTCGACGCGGGCCACCAGATGGTGGCGAGGTATGCCGACCGGCTGGCCTTCGCGCGCACCGCCGACGACATCGTGGCGGCCTGGGAGTCCGGCCGGATCGCCTCCCTGCTCGGGGCCGAGGGCGGCCACTCGATCAACAACTCGCTCGCGACCCTGCGGATGCTGCACGTGCTGGGGGTGCGCTACCTGACCCTCACCCACAACAGCAACGTCGACTGGGCCGACTCGGCGACCGACGAGCCCGTCCACGGCGGCCTGTCGGCCTTCGGGGTCGAGGTGGTGCGGGAGATGAACCGGATCGGCATGCTCGTCGACCTCAGCCACGTGTCGGCCGACACCATGCGCGACGCGCTGCGGGTCGCCGAGGTGCCGGCGATCTTCAGCCACTCCTCCGCGAGGGCGGTGTGTGACAGCCCGCGCAACGCGCCGGACGACGTCCTGGAGTCGTTGCGTGCCAACCGCGGCGTCTGCATGGTGACGTTCGTCCCGACCTTCGTGAGCCCCCAGGCCGCGGCGTGGCGACAGGAGCTGAACGAGGTCGCCACGGGTCAGGGCATCAGGCCCGCCGACGCGGCATACACGGGGTTCTACGACGACTACGCGGCCGCGCACCCGACCCCCAGGGCCACGTTGGCCGACGTCGTGCGGCACGTCGAACACGTGCGCGAGGTGGCGGGGGTGGACCACGTGGGGCTCGGCGGCGACTACGACGGGGTCGCCACGCTGCCCGAGGGCCTCGAGGACGTCACCGGCTACCCCCGGCTGCTCGCCGCCCTCGCCGACCGGGGCTGGTCGGACGACGACCTGGGCAAGCTCACCAGCGGCAACATCCTGCGGGTCCTGCGCGACGCCGAGGCGGGCGCGCGAGCACTGCAGGAGCAGCGCGGCCCGAGCCTTGCCACCATCGCCGAGCTCGACTCCTAGCTCGACGCCTGGCTCCCCGGCTCAGTTGCGCCAGCGGGTGATCGTCAGCCCGACCACCCGGGCGATGATCAACGCGACGTACATGACTCCCGCAACCTGCTCGATGATGACGACCGACCGGGCCAGCGGCAGCACCGCCGTCACGTCGGAGAGGCCGACGCTCGTGAGGTTGGCGAACGACAGGTAGAGCAGCTCGAGGAAGGTCCGGTGGCCCTCGCCCTGGTAGGCGGTGAACGACCCGGGGTGGACCACCTGCACCGCCATGAAGAGGTGCGCGAACATCCACGAGACCACCGTGAAGTTGGCGCCCACCGCGAAGATCTCGTCGCGGGTGACCCACGAGTCGTCGAAGAGGTAGCGGATCAGCCCGTAGCCCGTGTAGCCGTAGAACGCCGCGTGCAGCAGGGCCGACCAGAAGACCACGGGCTGGTTCGTGGGCGCGAACCCCTCGGCGATGGTGAGGGCGACGACCGGGATCCCGAGCACGACCGCCACCCAGGTCAGCGCCGGCGTCGCACGCACAGCGTAGACGGCGATCGACAGCACGATGACCCCGAACACCCCGATCACGGTGCGCCCCAACGGGGTGTCGCCCGCGAAGGGGTATGCGAGCACCTCGAGCAGCTGGGCTGCGAGCAGCACCCCGCTCGGGTGTCCCTTGACGGCGCCGAACCATTCACGCATGGCGACCACCCTAGGTGGCCGCCACCGTGACGGATCACGAGCAGGGTCAGGCGGTGACGACCTGGACGCGCAGCGTGCGCGCCGCGACGACGGCCGCCAGGGTGGCGGTGGTCGCCATGACCAGTGCCATGGGGACGGCCGAGCCGGATCCCATCAGCCCGATCAGCGGGGCGGCCGCTCCACCGATGACGAACTGCGACGCGCCGAGCAGCGCGGCGGCGGTGCCGGCGGCCTCGCCGTGCCGCGTCAGCGCCAGCGCCGGGGTGTTGGGCAGCGTCAGGCCACAGGCGAAGAGCAGGAACCACAGCGGCACGAGGATCAGCGCGAGGCCGCCGATGCCGGTCGCGGCCGAGGCCAGCAGCAGGAGGGCCGCCGTGGCACCGATCGACACCCCGGCGCGGACCAGCTGACGCGGAGCGAACCGCTTCAGCAGGAACGGGTTCAGCTGCGAGCCGGTGAGGAAACCGAGGGAGTTGATGCCGAACGCGAGCCCGAACTGGGCCACGCTCAGGCCGTAGATGTCCTGCAGCACGAACGAGGAGCCGCCGATGTAGGAGAACAGGGTGGCGAACATCAGCCCGCTGATGAGGACGAGCCCGACGAAGGTCCGGTCACGCAACAGCGCGGCGTAGGTGGCGAGCACCGGGCGGAGGGCGAGCGGGCGACGCCGCTCGACGGGCAGGGTCTCGCGGAGCGCGAGGCTCGCGAGCGTCACCATCAGCACACCGGCGACGGCCAGGATGACGAACACCCCGCGCCACGACGTGAGCTGGAGGATGAACCCTCCGAGCGTCGGAGCGAGGACCGGGGCCAACCCCATGACGAGCATGAGGCGGGAGAGCATGGTCGCTGCGGCGGAACCGGCGAAGAGGTCACGGACCATCGCCATCGAGACCACCGCGACGGCGGCGTTGCCGACCCCCTGGATGGCCCGACCGACCGTGAGCAGCTCGATGGACGGCGCGAACGCGCAGAACACCGACGCGGCGATGTGCAGCGCCAGCCCGGCGATCAGCGGGCGGCGGCGGCCCACGGCGTCGGCGAGCGGACCGACGAGCAGCTGGCCGAGGCCCATGCCGAGCAGGATGCCGGTGAGGGTGCCCTGGACGGCCGACTCCGACGCGGCGAGGTCACGCGTGATGGAAGGCAGTGCTGGCAGGTAGGTGTCGATCGTCAGTGGGCCGATGGCGATGAGCGCACCGAGGACGAGGACGAACCGCACGTAGGAGCGACCGGTCGGAGCGGGCAGCGCGGCAGGCGTCGTGGCAGGGCTCGGGGTCGGAGCGCTCGGAGCGGGCGGGTGCGGGGCAGAGATCGTCTCGGGGGCGGCAGTCACCCTTGCGCAACGACACGGGGCACGGGATCCATTCCGTCCCGTGCCCCCTGTCTCGCAGTGTGTGCTGTCTCACTGCGCCCGCCCTCGCGGCGTCGGCGCGGCTCAGTCCCGGCCGGTCAGCTCCCAGGCGTCCGTGGACGCCTCCACCTCGTCGAGCCCGTCGTAGGCCCGCGCGACCGGGTCGTCGGCGTAGCGCGGGTCCGGCGCTGCGGCATACCCGGCGCGCACCTCGTCGGTGCGGTCGACGGACTCGTGCGTCGCAGCGGGTGACCCGGAGAGCGCGTCGACGTCGAACGCCGGCTCGGGCTCGGCGATCTCGTCGCCGCGCATCAGCGCGAGCGTCATCGGCAGGTCGTCGGGCTTGACCAGCACGTCACGGGCCTTCGAGCCCTCGGACGGGCCCACCACGCCACGGGACTCGAGCAGGTCCATGAGCCGGCCCGCCTTCGCGAAGCCGACGCGCAGCTTGCGCTGCAGCATCGACGTCGAGCCGAACTGCGTCGTGACGACGAGCTCGGTGGCCTGCAGCAGCAGCTCGAGGTCGTCGCCGATGTCGTCGTCCACCTGCTTCTTGGCTGCGACCACGGTGACGTCGTCGCGGTAGTCGGGCTTGAGCTGGCCGGTGACGTGCTTGACCACCTGCTGGATCTCCGACTCGGTGACCCACGCGCCCTGGACCCGCATCGTCTTGGACGCACCCATCGGCAGGAAGAGCGCGTCACCCTGGCCGATCAGCTTCTCGGCACCGGGCTGGTCGAGGACGACCCGGCTGTCGGCGAGCGAGGAGGTGGCGAACGCCATCCGCGACGGCACGTTGGCCTTGATGAGGCCGGTGACGACGTCGACCGAGGGTCGCTGCGTGGCCAGCACCAGGTGGATGCCGGCGGCGCGGGCGAGCTGGGTGATGCGGACGATCGACTCCTCGACGTCACGAGGCGCGACCATCATGAGGTCGGCGAGCTCGTCGACGATGACCAGCAGGTAGGGGTACGGGTGGATGGTCCGCTCCGACCCGGGCAGCGGCTTGACCTTGCCGGCCTTGACCGCCTTGTTGAAGTCGTCGATGTGCTTGAACCCGAACTGCGCGAGGTCGTCGTACCGGGTGTCCATCTCGCGGACGACCCAGGCGAGCGCCTCGGCGGCCTTCTTGGGGTTCGTGATGATCGGGGTGATGAGGTGCGGGATCCCCTCGTAGGCCGTGAGCTCCACCCGCTTGGGGTCCACCAGGACCATGCGCACCTCGTCGGGTGTAGCTCGCATGAGGATCGAGGTGATCATCGAGTTCACGAAGCTCGACTTGCCCGCGCCGGTCGCTCCGGCGACGAGCAGGTGGGGCATCTTGGCGAGGTTGGCGATGACGTAGCCGCCCTCGACGTCCTTGCCGACCCCCATCACCATCGGGTGCTCGTTGCCGCGCGCGGCCTGGCTGCGCAGGACGTCGCCGAGGCTGACCTTCTCGCGGTCGGCGTTGGGGATCTCGATGCCGATCGCGGACTTGCCGGGGATCGGCGACAGGATGCGCACGTCGGCCGACGCGACGGCATACGCGATGTTCTTGGACAGGGCGGTGACCCGCTCCACCTTGGTGCCGCGGCCGAGCTCGACCTCGTAGCGGGTCACGGTCGGGCCGCGGCTGAACCCGGTGACCTGCGCGTCGATGTCGAACTGCTCGAGCACCTGGGTGAGCGACTCGACGACGCGGTCGTTGGCGGCGCTGCGGGTCTTGTGGGGTGAGCCGGGCTCGAGGATCGCGTTGTCGGGCAACGTGTACGTGATGTCTCCGGCGAGCGCCAGCTGCTCCACGCGCTGCGGCAGGGGCGTCGTGGGCGGCGCCTCGAGCGCGGCCCTGACCTCGATCACGGGGCTCTTGGTCGCCGCGCTCGGGTCGCCGGACCCGGTCCCGGACGGGGCGAGGACACCCGGCGACGTCGGGCGCTTCTCGCCGGGTCGGAACCGGCGGCCGTCGGGGGCCACCAGGGCGGCCTGCTCGAACGCCTCGTCGCCCTCGAGCGGTCCCTCCGGGTCGATCACCCGACGGCGGCGCTTGGGCCTCTCGTCGGCGTCCTGCACGGGAGCCGGGGCTGCGTCGTCGAGGTGGTCGCGGTGCAGGAGGTGGTCGCGCAGCTCGGTGAGCCGTGTCGGGATCATGTGGACCGGCGTCGCGGTCATCACCAGCAGGCCGAAGAAGCCCAGCATCAGCAGGATCGGCACGGTGCCGTAGACCGACACCGCCGCCTCGAGCGGGCTGGAGGCCAGGAACCCGATGATGCCGCCACCGTCCCGCATCCCGTCGGCGCCCTGGGGCGGGGTGGGGATGTCGGCGGCGACGTGGGCGAGCCCGGAGGCGGCGAAGGCGAGGGCGCCCAGGCCGACCCCGATGCGGGAGTTGGCCGAGTCCTCCTGCGGCGCGCGCAGGAAGCGGATGCCCAGGAAGAGCAGGGCGAGCGGCACGGCGTAGGCGACCCGCCCGAAGGTGCCTGCGACGACGGCGTGCACGACGTCGCCGAGGGCGCCCTCGAAGGCCCACCACTCCCGGGCAGCGACGAGGATCGACAGCCCGATCAGGAAGAAGCCGAGCCCGTCACGACGGTGCTCGGGCTCGAGCTCACGGGCGCTGGTGCCGACCCGGCGCACCGCGCCGCCGGCCACGTGTGCCATGCCCATCCAGGTGCCGCGGACCGCGCGCAGGGGCAGCGGCAGGCCGCCCCCCTTGGTCTTGCCACGGGCGGGGGCCTTGCGGGGTGTGCTGCTCTTGCGGTTGGCGGGGCGTGTCGCGGTGCCCCGGCTCCCGGATGAGCGCGACCCTGCGGTGGATCGTGCTGGTGTGGACGGACGTGTCGCCATGCTCCGCAGGCTACGCGAAGGTCACACCGGAAACACGCGCCACACGCGTATCAGCGCCGCGCAATCTCCCCGTCGGGCACCTCAGCCGAACGGACGACATCTGGCCCCGATCGGGCCGCGGGGACCCGAGACCCCTTACCAAGAGGTGACCGCGGGTGACACGCTCAGGACTGCGTCTGGCGGGGCCTGCGCCGATGACCCGCGATGGTCATCGGTGCAGGCGCGCATCGAGGGGGAACCGGTCGCGGGAACCGGCCATGCCGACCCCCCGCCAGGCGACCTCACCGACCGTCGAGCCCCCTCCGGTCCACGTCTCAGATGACGGGAAGCTGCGTCCGCAGGCTGGCTCCCCCGGCGGCGCACGCCCTACCCTCGACCCCAGGTCATGAGTGTCAGCGCGAAGCCCCGGCTTGCTGACCAGCAACCCTCCTCCGCGGTGGGGTGCTCCGGGTGACGACCGGGCCGTCTGCACCCGCAGCCGGCAAGCGCGGACCCGTGAGCACGCTCGGGTCCCACCCGGACCAGGAGCACCTCTCATGTCGATCGCGAGCACCCCGCCACCCGTCTTCCGCCGGAGCGCACCCCTCGCCCACGCCCGCACCCACCTGCGCCCCGTGCCGGACGCGCGCTCGTGGGGCGAGGTGGGTTCGCTCCCCGCGGTGGTGTCGGAGGCGTTGCCGGTGCCGACCCTCGACGGCACCGTGGACTACGCCAACTTCGACCACGCCGCCTCCACGCCCGCGCTGGTGAGCGTCAAGGCCGCCGTCGACAGCGCCCTGCGGACCTACTCGTCGGTCCACCGCGGCAACGGCTGGGCCTCCCGGGTGACCTCCTCCTGGTACGAGCAGGCCCGCGCCGAGGTGCGCGCCTTCGTCGGGGCACGCGAGGGCGACGAGGTCGTCTTCACCCGCAACAGCACCGACTCGTTCAACCTGCTGGCCCGCTGCCTGCCCCGCGACACCCACGTGTTCGTCTTCGAGACCGAGCACCACGCGGCCCTCCTGCCGTGGGCGGCCCGCCGGACCCATCGCCTCCCGGTGCCGGGAAGCGTCGCCGACGCCGCCGTGCTGCTGCGGGCGGCGCTGCGCGAGAACCCCGCACGCCACCAGCTGGTCGTCCTGGCCGGCGCGTCCAACGTCACCGGTGAGATCTGGCCCATCCGGGAGCTGGCCGCGATCGCGCGGCGCGCCGGCGCCAGGGTCGTCCTCGACGCCGCGCAGTACGCGCCGCACCGCCCCGTCGACCTCGTCGACCTCGTCGACCTCGGGGTCGACTACGTGGTGCTGTCGGGTCACAAGCTCTACGCGCCGTTCGGCGCCGGGGTGCTGGCCGGTCGGGCCGACTGGCTCGACGCGGCTGCGCCCTACCTGGCCGGAGGCGGGGCCACCAAGGCAGTGACCACGCGCGGGGTCGTGTGGCAGGACGGAGCGGCCCGCCACGAGGCGGGCAGCCCCAACGTCATCGGTGCGGTGGCCCTGGCCGCGGCCTGTCACAGCCTGCGTTCGCACGCCGAGGCGATCGAGGCCCACGAGGCCGCCCTCGGCCGCCGGCTCCTCGACGGCCTCGCCGCGATCGACGGGGTCGAGACCTACTCCCTGTTCGGCCCCGACCACGAGCGGGTCGCCGTCGCGACCTTCACGGTCGACGGGGTGGAGTCCTCACTCGTCTCCGCGGCGCTGTCGGCAGAGCACGGGATCGGCGTCCGGGACGGCAAGTTCTGCGCGCACCTGTGCGTCGACGCCCTGCTCGACGACCCGTATGCCGCGGGCTCCACGACCGCTGTCCGCGCCAGTGTCGGCCTGGCCACGACCGCCGAGCACGTCGACCGGCTGCTGGCCGCCGTGGCCGAGCTGGCCGAGCAGGGCCCGCGGGCCGAGTACGTCGAGGGACCGCAGGGCTGGGCGCCGGTCAACGACCCGCGCGCCCTGGACGTCGCCCGCCCCTGGTAGCCAAGGAACCTTTGCTAGCAAAGGAAACTCGTTGGTGGACAGGTTGCACCGTGTCCACCAACGAGGGCCCTGTGCTGAGACCGGGTCCCACCCGGGGTTGTCCACAGGGGCACCAAGCAGGTGCATCGATCTCTGGCACTCTCGCCGCATGGAGCTCTACGACCTCGCTGACCACGACCTGGTGTCCACGGCCGCCGCCGCGTCCATCGGCGTGGATTCCACCGGCCTGCACCGCTTGGTGAAGGCCGGCACCATCCGACGCGTCATCCGAGGCTGGTATGCCGTGCGGGCACCCGGTCGGGAACGGGCGCCTTGGGAGGGGGGCGACTCCTTCCAGACGACGCGGCTGCAGCACCGCCTGCTGACCCTCGCCCTGCTCAAGTCCTTCGAGGGCCGGGTGGTCGCCAGCCACCAGTCGGCGCTCGTCCTTCACGGAGCGCCCCTTTGGCAGGCCGACCTCGACACGGCTCACGTATGCCGGACGAGCACCAACCACACGCGGCACCGCCCGTCGGCGGTCATCCACCCACCGGTGTCGGACTCGCCGGTGGAGACGGCGGAGGGGTTCCGCACGGTCCCCGTGGCCCATGCCGTCATCCAGGTCGGCCTGTATCCGGCTGACGACGCGGGCCGTCGGGCCCCGATGGACAGCCTCATCGCCGCGGACCACGCCCTCCACCAGGAGCTGATCACCGCAGACGACCTGGACGCGGCGCTCAGGCAACACGCCCACCATCCCGGGATCCCGGCGGTCAGGGCACTGCTGGAGCATGCGGACGGGCGCCACGAGTCGCCCGGCGAGTCACGACTGGCCCACGGGATGCGCATGCTCGGCTACCGGTTCACGCCGCAGGCCCCCCTGCCCGGAGGCCACGGGTACCGCGGGGACTTCCTGCTGGACGAAGATCCCGTGGTCGTGGAGTTCGACGGACTGGCCAAGTACGCGCTGGCCACCACGACCGCAGCGGCGGGCAGTGCCGCCGCCCAGCGTCAGAACCTCGCTGCCGAGAAGCGACGCGAGGAGGACGTCCTACGCAGGTCAGCGCACGAGTTCGTCCGGTTCACCTGGCACGAGGTCGGCAACCTCGGGCTGGTGCGGGACCGCATCGACGCAGCCATCGCACGCGCGAGGCTGCGCCGACCTGCCTGACGCGCCGTGGCGGCATACCTCAGGTGCAAGGCCGTCGTCCCAGCACAGCTCACTCGCTGGTGGACAGGTTGCAACCTCTCCACCAGCGCGCAACCTTTGCTAGCAAAGGTTGCGCGTGGAGGTTGCGCGTGGAGGTTGCGCGTGGAGGGACGCTCAGGCCTGGATGACGACCGGGATGATCATCGGGCGGCGGCGGATCTTGCCGCCCACCCAGCCGCCGATCGCGCGCCGCATGACCTGCTCGAGCTGGTGGGAGTCGGTGACCCCGTTGCCGGTGGCCTCGGCCAGCGCCTGCTCGATCTTGGGCCGCACCTGGCTGAAGATCTCGTCGTCCTCGGCGAAGCCGCGGGCCTGGATCTCGGGGCCGGCCGCGATCTTGCCGGTCGCGGCGTCGATCACGACGATGACGGAGATGAAGCCCTCGTCACGCAGGATGCGGCGGTCCTTGAGCAGCGCCTCGTCGAACTCGCCGACCGACGAGCCGTCGACGTAGACGTAGCCGCACGGCACGGCGCCGACGATGCGGGCCACACCGTCGACCAGGTCGACGACCACGCCGTCCTCGGCCAGCACGACCTGCTCCCGCGGCACGCCGGTCTGGACGGCGAGCTCGGCGTTCGCGACCAGGTGCCGCCACTCGCCGTGCACCGGCATGACGTTGCGGGGCTTGACGATGTTGTAGCAGTAGAGCAGCTCACCGGCGCTGGCGTGACCCGAGACGTGCACCTTGGCGTTGCCCTTGTGCACGACGTTGACGCCGAGCCGCATGAGCCCGTTGATGATCCGGTAGACGGCGTTCTCGTTCCCCGGGATCAGGGACGAGGCCATCAGGACGGTGTCGCCCTGGCCCACGTCGATGCGGTGGTCGCGGTTGGCCATGCGGGACAGGGCCGCCATCGGCTCACCCTGCGAACCGGTGCAGATGAGCACCACCTGGTCGTCGGGGAAGTTGTCGAGCTTCTTGACGTCGACGAGCACGCCGTCGGGCACATGGAGGTAGCCCAGCTCGGCCGCGATCCCCATGTTGCGCACCATCGAGCGGCCGACCATGGCGACCTTGCGGCCGGCCTGCTCGGCGGCGTTCAGCACCTGCTGGACCCGGTGCACGTGCGAGGAGAAGCAGGCCACGATGATCCGGCGCTCGGCATCACGGAAGACCTTGTCGATGGCCGGCGCGATGTCCTTCTCGGGCGTCGTGAACCCGGGGACCTCGGCGTTGGTCGAGTCCGTCATGAAGAGGTCGACGCCCTCCTCCCCCAGCCGGGCGAAGGCGCGCAGGTCGGTGAGCCGGTTGTCCAGCGGCAGCTGGTCCATCTTGAAGTCGCCGGTGTGCAGGATCGTGCCGCCGGGCGTCCGCACGAACACCGCGAGCGCGTCGGGGATCGAGTGGTTGACCGCCACGAACTCGCAGTCGAAGACGCCGAGCTTCTCGCGCATCCCCTCCTTGACCCCGAGCGTGTAGGGGGTGATCCGGTGCTCCTTGAGCTTGGCCTCGATGAGGGCCAGGGTCAGCATGGAACCGACGATCGGGATGTCGCGCTTCAGCTTGAGCAGGTAGGGCACCGCCCCGATGTGGTCCTCGTGACCATGCGTCAGCACGATCGCCTGGATGTCGTCCAGCCGGTCCTCGAGGTACTCGAAGTCGGGCAGGATCAGGTCGACGCCGGGGTGGTGGTCCTCGGGGAACAGCACGCCGCAGTCGATGACGAGCAGCTGCCCGTCGTGCTCGATGACCGCCATGTTGCGGCCGACCTCGCCGAGCCCACCGAGCGCGATGATGCGCACGCCGTTCTTGGGCAGTGGCCGGGGCAGGTTGAGCTCGGGGTGGGGATGACTCACAGCAGGCCAGACTCCTTGAGACCGGCGCGCAGGATGTCCAGGTGCTCCGGTGGTGACTCGACGAGCGGCAACCGCACCGTCGCGTGGTCGATGACGCCGAGCTCGACGAGCGCGGCCTTGGCCATGATCGCACCCTGGGAGGTGCTCATGATGGCGTCGACGGCGGGGACCAGCCGTCGGTGGATGTCGCGGGCACTCGCGAGGTCGCCGCGGTCGACGGCGGCGACCATCGCGGCATACTCCCGGCCGGCCACGTGGCCGACGACGCTGACGACGCCGGTGGCGCCCAGGGCGAGCCAGGGCAGGTTGGCGGCGTCGTCGCCGGAGAAGTAGAGCAGGTCGGTCGCGGCCATCACCTTGGTCGAGGCCCAGCCGTCACCCTTGGCGTCCTTGACGGCCACGATCCGGTCGTGGGCGGCCAGCTCGACGAGCGTGGCGGTCTCGAACGGGATGGCGGTGCGGGCCGGGATGTCGTAGAGCATGATCGGCAGCTCGGTGGTGTCGGCCACCGCGTGGCAGTGCGCGACCAGCCCGGGCTGGGTCGGCTTGTTGTAGTAGGGCGACACGAGCAGCAGCCCGGTCGCGCCGGCGTCCCTGGCGCGGGCGGCCATCTCGACGCTGTGTGCGGTCGCGTTGGAGCCGACCCCGGCCACGACCGCGGCGCGGCCGGCGACGGCCTCGACGACCAGCCGCACCATCTCGATCGACTCGTCGTCGCTGAGGGTGGCGGACTCGCCGGTCGTGCCGTTGACGACGATGCCGTCGTGGCCGGTGTCGAGCAGGTGGGCGACCAGTCGGCGGGCGCCCTCGAGGTCGAGGCTTCCGTCGGCCTGCATCGGACTGACCATGGCGGTCAGGACGCGGCCGAACGGGGACGAGGTGCTCATGCCTGCAGGCTATCGCCCCGCCGAGCACGCGCCGTGCGCCGGACACCGACCGGGACGCAATTTGGCGGGAAGGCGACGCCGGACTGGCGGCATCGACGCGCCGCCGGGGGTCTGTCGTCGGCCCGGGTTACGCTGCCTCCGTGCAGCAGTACCTCGATCTCCTCGACCACGTCATGACGACCGGCACCGACAAGTCCGACCGCACCGGCACGGGCACCCGTTCGGTGTTCGGCTACCAGATGCGCTTCGACCTCTCCGAGGGCTTCCCGGTGCTCACCACCAAGAAGCTGCACCTCAAGTCGATCATCGGCGAGCTGCTGTGGTTCCTGCGCGGCGACTCCAACGTCAAGTGGCTGCAGGACCGCGGCATCACCATCTGGGACGAGTGGGCCGACGAGAACGGCGACCTCGGCCCGGTCTACGGCTACCAGTGGCGCTCCTGGCCGACTCCGGACGGCCGCCACATCGACCAGATCGCCACGGTGATCGAGTCGATCCGCACCAACCCCGACAGCCGGCGCCACATCGTGTCCGCCTGGAACGTCGCCGACGTCGACTCGATGGCGCTGCCGCCGTGCCACACGATGTTCCAGTTCTACGTCGCGAACGGTCGGCTCTCGTGCCAGCTCTACCAGCGCTCGGCCGACATCTTCCTGGGCGTGCCGTTCAACATCGCCTCCTACGCCCTGCTGACGATGATGGTGGCGCAGGTCTGCGACCTCGAGCCGGGTGACTTCGTCCACACCCTCGGCGACGCCCACCTCTACTCCAACCACGTCGAGCAGGCGAAGCTCCAGCTGACCCGCGAGCCGCGCCCGCTGCCGACCATGCGGATCACCCCCGGCAAGGACATCGACCAGTTCGACCTCGACGACTTCGAGCTCGTGGGCTACGACCCCTACCCGTCGATCAAGGCCCCGATCGCGGTCTGACCCGGCGAGCCCCGTCGGGCTGTCGCTAGCCTGTGCCCATGACGAACGTGACGCTCATTGCCGCGGTCGGCCGCAACGGCGTCATCGGGGCCGACAACGACATGCCGTGGCACCTGCCCGAGGACTTCGCGTTCTTCAAGCGCACCACCATGGGCCATCCGATGGTGATGGGGCGCAAGACGTTCGACTCGATCGGCCGGGTGCTCCCGGGCCGTCGCACGATCGTCGTGACCCGTCAGGCCGACTGGAGCCACGCCGACGTCGAGACCGCCCACTCCCTGAGCGAGGCGCTGTCGCTGGCCGGACCGGCCGACGAGGTCTTCGTGTGCGGCGGTGGCCAGGTCTACGCCGAGGCGATGCCCTGGGCCCGCCGCCTGTTGATCACCGAGGTCGACCAGTCCCCCGAGGGTGACGTGCGCTTCCCCGAGATCGACCCGGGCCAGTGGCGGGAAGTCTCCCGCGAGGCCCGCGACGGCTTCAGCTGGGTCACCTACGAGCGCACCTGACCGAGCTCGACCGAGCTCGACCGAGCACGACCGGGCCAGGAAGGGTCGTGACCGGGCACCGGCGCCTCGCGCCGTCGATGGCAGGATGCAGGTCATGGCTCACCAGCACGACCACTCCGCCCACTCGCCCGGCCCCCTCGCGGACGCCAGCGTGCGGGTGGCCCGCGAGACCGACGCGCCCGCCGTGGGCCTGGTCCAGGCGGTGGTGTGGCGCGAGGCGTATGCCGCGGCGCTCCCCGAGGAGGTCCTCGCCACCTTCGAGCCGCAGGCCTTCGCCTCGGTCTGGCGGCAGTCCCTGGCATCCCCTCCCCAGGGCGTCTACCGGCTGCTGGCGGCGTGTGCCGGCGACCAGGTGGTCGGGTTCGCCTCGATCGGGCCGAGCCAGGACCCCGACGCCTCGCCGGAGACCGGTGAGCTGTCTGCGCTCGGCGTGCACCCCGACGCCCGCCGGGTCGGCCACGGCTCCCGCCTGCTGAACGCCGTCGTCGACACCCTGCGTGGAGCCGGGGCCACCCGGATGCACACCTGGGTGCTGGCCTCCGACGAGGCGACCCGTGGCTTCCTGATGGCCGGCGGGCTCGGCCCCGACGGCGCCTTCCGCGACCGGGTGGTCTCCCCCGACGGCGACACGGCCCGCGAGGTGCGGCTCGTCGCCGACCTGGAGCTCACTGCTCCGTGAGCGCGGTCCCGGCCGCCCCCACGGGGACGCTGGACCCGGACGAACGTCGCCGGGTCGTGCGGAAGTCGGTCTCGGTCGCGTTGGCGACCGGCACCTACGGCCTCAGCTTCGGGGCCCTGTCGGTCGCCGCCGGCCTGTCCGTGGTCCAGACGCAGGCGCTGTCGCTGCTGCTCTTCTCCGGGGGGTCGCAGTTCGCGTTCGTGGGCCTGCTGGCCGCCGGGCCGGCGGGAGCGGGGGCCGCCATCGCGACCTCGACCCTCCTCGGCGTGCGCAACGCCCTCTACGGTCTCCAGGTCTCCCGCATGCTGGGGGCCCGCGGGCTGCGGCGGGCGGCCGCCGCCCAGCTCACCATCGACGAGTCGACCGCCGTGGCCGTGGCACAGCCCGGCCGGGCGGCTGCCCGGGTCGGGTTCTGGACGACCGGTGTGGGCATCTACCTGCTGTGGAACCTGATGACCCTCGTCGGCGCCCTCGTCGGCCACACCATGGGCGACCCGCGTCGCTACGGCCTCGACGCCGCCGCGGCGGCCGCCTTCTGCGCGCTCCTGTGGCCCCGGCTGAAGTCGGCCGACGCGTTCGCGATCGCGGCGGTGGCCGCCCTGACGGCAGTGCTCATCGCGCCGCACGCCCCCGCCGGCGTGCCCGTCCTCGTGGCGGCGGGCACCGCCCTGCTGGCCGGCCTGTCCCGGCGCACGCACCACGACCCCACGCCGCCGCACCACTGGTCCGACCCTGCGGACGGAGGCACCCGATGAGCACCTGGACCGCTGTGCTGGTCGCCTCGGCGCTGGCGTTCGTCCTCAAGCTGCTGGGGCATCTCGTGCCGGAGACGTGGCTGGACGGTGACCGGACGACCCGCGTCACGTCGGCTCTCCCGATCGCCCTCCTGGCTGCGCTGGTGGGGGTGCAGACCCTGACCACCACGAGCGGCTCCATCGTCCTCGACTCGAGGGCGGCCGCCGTGGGGGCGGCCATCGTGGCCCTGCTGCTGCGGGCGCCGTTCCTGGTCGTCGTCGTGCTCGCCGCGGCGGTGGCGGCGGGCCTGCGACTGCTCGGGCTGCCCTAGCCCGGGAGCCGGGGAGCCCTAGCCCGGGAGCCGGGGAGCCCTAGCCCGGGACCGGGGAGCCCTGGAGCGCGGGAAAGGGTTGCAGCGGTCACGGCCACTCGCGGGCATCCTCCTCGAACCGGTCTCCGGTCTGGATGCCGACCACGCAGAACACCACGCCTCCGGGGTCGGCCATGATCACGTAGCCGTCGCGGCGCTCCACGACGGTGCCACCCAGTGCCTCGAGGCGAGCCACCTCGGCAGGGATGTCGTCACTCTCGATGTCGAGGTGGACCCTCGGCGGCCCCTCCTCGAGGCGCTGGACCTCGAGGTTGAGCGAGCCGATCTCCCCGACGCTGGCGTACGGCCCGTCCGGGAGGGGCCGCACGCCCTGGACCCCGGCCCAGAAGGCCAGCGCCGCGTCGTGGTGCTCGCCGGGGTGGTCGACCAGGACGATGCCGATGCGCGAACGGTGCATGACCCCACGGTATGCCGCCGGGCCGCCGCCGGCGCGCCCGTCAGCCGACTCGGCTGGTGCGCCAGGCGCGGACCGCAGCTCGGTAGTGCCGCTGCTCCGCCGCCCGGTCACCGGCCACCCGGCTCGCCTCGGCCTGCTCGAGCTCGGCCCCCCACTCGCCCTCGGCGCCGTGCTGCCGGGCGTGCGCCATCATCGCCGAGCCGTCCCTGGCCAGCCGCACGAGCGGCACCATGGCCAGCAGGGCCACGACCGGGATGAGGATGACGGCCACCCCGAGGAGCACCGGGACCGGCCGTCCGTCACGGACCAGCTCGACCCCGCGCCACCCGATCGTGGCGGAGTAGAAGCCCAGGACCACGAGCAGGACGAGGGCGGTGACCTTCTCGCGCACTCAGTCGTCCAGGCCGAGGTAGTGCTCGAGCCCGACGGTGAGGCCGGGGTGTGCACCGACGTGGCGCACCCCCTCGAGGACCCCCGGCATGAACGAGGTGCGGTCGAAGGAGTCGTGCCGCAGCGTGAGCATCTCGCCCTCCCCACCGAGCAGGACCTCCTGGTGGGCGACCAGGCCCCGCAGCCGCACCGAGTGCACGGGGATGCCGTCGACCCGGCCGCCCCTGGTGCCCTCGGGGTCCTGGGTGGTGGCGTCGGGCACGGCACCGAGACCGGCTGCGGACCTGGCCGCCGCGATGAGGTGGGCGGTGCGGGCCGCGGTGCCCGAGGGGGCGTCCACCTTGTTGGGGTGGTGCAGCTCGATGACCTCGACCGACTCGTAGAAGCGGGCGGCCTGCTCGGCGAAGCGCATCATGAGGATAGCGCCGATGGCGAAGTTGGGCGCGATGAGGACCCCGACCTCCGGGTGGGCCGCGAGTGGCTCCTGCAGGGAGGCGAGCTTCTCGTCGTCCCAGCCGGTCGTGCCGACGACCACGTGCACCCCTCGCTCGACGCAGTGCGCCACGTTGCCCGGGGAGGCCGCGGGGACCGAGAACTCGACCACGACGTCGGCCCCGCCGAGGTCGCCGAGGTCGTCGCCCTGGTCGTAGGTCGCCACGAGGGTGAGGTCGGCCGCTGCGGTGACCGCCCGGCATACCTCGGTGCCCATCCGCCCTGCCGCGCCGATCACGGCCACCCTGGTCGGCTCCACGTTGGTCGTCTCGCTCACGGGGCCAGCGTAGCGACAGCCCGGCCCACGACAGCGGGCCCGGTGCCAGTGGCACCGGACCCGCCTGAGCCGCGTGGGTTCGTTACTGCACGAAGGCCTTCAGGCCGAGGACCACCGGGTCGTGGTCGGACGACCGGTACGGACCTGACTGGTGGAAGTCGGTCGAGTGGTAGTTGTACCGGCTGTACTCCATCGCCACCGACTCACCGGAGTTGATGTTCCAGTGGTCGGCGCCCGTCGACATCCGCAGGGCGTGGGCGTTGACGAGGATGTGGTCGAGGGAGCCCGACAGGCCACTGAAGGAGTACGAGTAGCTCGACGGGTCGAACATGCTGCCCACGTCGGTGTAGCCGGCCTTGTAGAGCACGTCGAGCGGGTCCTCCCTGGTGTAGGAGTTGTAGTCGCCCGCCATGACGATGCCCTTCGCGCCGTACTCGGCCGCCACCCCGGGCACCCAGTCGCGCAGGGCCTGGGCCTGCAGGATGCGGCTGGTCACCGAGGCGCCCTGGCCGTCACCGGTGTCCTCGTCACCGGGGAACGGACCAGCCGAGCCCTTGGACTTGAAGTGGTTGACGACGAACAGGAACTTGTCGCCCTTGCCGGTCTTCTTCTTGAAGGTCTGGGCGATCGGCTCACGGGCGTTGCCGAAGGCCTGCGTCGGGCCGCTCTGGTCACCCAGGGCACGCGAGCGGTCCACCCGCATCACCTTGGCCGGCTGGTAGATCATCGCGCTGGTGATGAAGTCCTGGTCGGCGACCGGCGGCAGGTCCGTCGAGGACGGGACGAACGCCCAGGTGCCCGCGCCGGCCTTGGCGTTGAGGGCTGCCACGAGGGCGGCGAGCGCGGTGTCGCGCGGGTGGCCGAACTTGGCGGAGTTCTCGATCTCCATCAGCCCGACGACGTCGGCGTCCAGCGCGGTGATCGCCGACACCTCCTTCTCGGTCTGGCGGGCCAGGTCGCCGGCATCCCAGGCACCACGGCGGTCGCAGCCGTCGCGCACCGTGACGCCGTTGTCGTCGCGGTCGTAGTAGGCCAGGCAGGTGGGGTCCTGGTCACCGAGGTCGGTGAAGTAGTTGAGGACGTTGAACGAGGCGACCTTCAGGTCGGCCGTGCCGAGCTGGTTGATGTCGCCGTCGTCCGGTGCCGCGGTGCGGGTGTTCTCGAAGCTCACCGGCGAGGTGGCGTTGTCGGGACCGACGACCTGGGCCGTCGGCTGGAAGCGCCACAGGTTGAAGCGGTAGTCGACGACGACGGGCGCGTTGAAGGTCGCTGCCTCGCCGACCCGGACCGGCTTGGTGTTGGACACGTAGGCCGGGGTGAGGTCACCGTTGAGCAGGCACGGGATCGGTCGGGCGCCGCACGTCCCCGTGCTGAAGCTGCTCGCCGTGAAGTTGCTCGACGCGCCGTCGTCCAGGGTGACCGCACGCTTGGCGTTGTCGGCCACGACCGCGGCGGCCTCGGGGCTGCCCGGGGCGCCGACCTCGGTGTTCTGGAGGAGCGGGTGGTCACCCACGGCCAGACCGACCTCACCGAACTGGTTGGTGCCGAAGGTGTTGGTGACGGTGTAGTCGCCGGTCGGCTGGAACAGCATGCCCTCGAGAGACTCACGACCGGCGTTTGTCGTGGGCCACGGGACGGTCAGCGGCTGCACCGGGCTGAAGGCCTCGCCCGCGTCGACGATGTCCGCCCCTGCGGCGGTCACCTCGGTCAGCCCGCTGAACTCGCTGACCTTGCCGGTGACCTCGACGTAGTTGCCGACCACGGCGTCGGCGTCCAACGGCGTGGACGAGCCGGACTGGAACACGAAGACGCCGTCGGAGGCACCCGAGGCGCTCGGCTCGGGGCCGGTCCCCTGGGTCTGCAGGTAGAAGCCGTGGAAGCCACCGGTCGGGTAGGCGGCGGTGACGACGCCCTTGATGATGACGTTCTCGCCGACCAGCGGCGAGCTCGAGCCGGTGCCCTGGACCTCGGCGATGGTCTTGGCGACCGGGGTGCCGGGGGGCGGCGGGGTGCCGGCCCCGGGCGTGGGGGCACCGGCGATGAAGTCGGCTGCGTTGTTCGCGGTGTTGGTGCTGGTGCTGTTGCGCGACACCGAGGTGGCGTTCGACGTGCCGGGGGCTGCGGCCGCTCCGGCCCAGTCGTTGGCGGTGCCGTAGCCGACGAAGTCGACGACCTGGGGCAGGTCGGAGCAGGCGTCGGTGCAGGTGGTGCCGGGCAGGGCGGTCTGGGTGTTGACGAGCGCGACCTTGCCGGCGCTGCCGCTGAGGTTGATGCCGCCGTCGAGGTCCGCCGTGAACGAGGCGCCGTTGGCGCCGCCGGCGCCACCGACGACGAACCGCCCACCGGCCGGGATGGTGCCGGTCAGGTTGGTCTTGGTCGTCCAGCTCGTGCCGGCCGCCGAGGCGTACTGCACGGACCAGCCGGCGAGGTCGACCGTGGCGGTGGTCTTGTTGACCAGCTCGATGAAGTCGCGGTTGAAGGCGGCGCCGGAGTTGCCTCCCCCGCCGTAGACCTCGTTGATCACCACGGGGGCCCCCGCGGACGGTGCGCCCAGCGCACTCGTCGGGGCCACACCCACAACTCCAGCAGTGAGGGCGATCGCGCCCACCGCTCCCATCACGTGCTTGCGGGGTACGCGCACAGCAGTCCTCCAACAACGAGCTCAGGATCGGCGGCTCCAGGACGGTGGTCCGGGCCGTCAGGAATCACATCACGCGCAGGAGGAATGCGGAATGTCTGGAATGGGTCAGGAAGGTAAAGTTCAGGTCAGATTCTGTGAGTGGTAGCGGGGTGAGCCCTGACGCGAGCGGACTCGTCGCAGGAGGCCTCACCGGGCGATCGACTCGAGGTCCACTGCCGGATCGGCGAGCCGGTCCCGGTCGACGACCTGGCGGGACCGGATCAGCGCCTTGATGCCGTCGCCGACGTCCCACACGTTGACGTTCATGCCGGCCACCACGCGGCCCTCACGCAGCCAGAAGGCGACGAACTCCCGGTCGGCGAGACTTCCCCGGACCACCACCTCGTCGTCGGGTCCACCCATCCCGTGGTACTCCATGCCGAGGTCGTACTGGTCGGTGAAGAAGTACGGCAGCTCGGGCTCGGGGCCGTCCTGGTCCAGCATCGCGGCGGCCACGAGGTCGGGCTGGTTGAGTGCGTTCGCCCAGTGCTCCACCCGCACGCGACGCCCCAGGAAGGGGTGCTCGACGTTCGCGAGGTCACCCGCGACGAAGATGTCCGGGTCGCTGGTGCGCCCGACCGCGTCCGCGGTCACCCCGTTGTCGACCGCGAGACCCGCGGCCTCGGCCAGCGCGACGTTGGGAGCAGCCCCGATGCCGACGACGACCGCATCGGCGGGCACCACGTCGCCGTCGGACAGCCGCACCCCGCTCGCCGCGCCGTTCGACCCCTCGATGGCCTCGATCGTCACGGAGGTGCGCAGGTCGACACCGTGCTGGCGGTGCAGGTCGGCGAAGACCTGGGCGACCTGGGCGCCGAGCACCCGCACGAGCGGCAGCTCGAGGGTCTCCAGCACCACGACCTCGGCCCCGGCCTCCCGCGCTGCGGACGCCACCTCGAGCCCGATCCAGCCACCCCCGACGAACACCAGCTTCGCGTCCGGCTGCATCAGCGCGCGGATCCGGTCGCTGTCCTCGATGGTCCGCAGCGACAGCACGCCACCGAAGTCGTGGCCGGGAAGGGTGAGCCTGCGCGGCGAGCTGCCCGTGGCCAGCAGCAACCGGTCGTATGCCGTGCGCTCGCCGTCGGCGGTGACCACCTTCCGGGCGTCGCGGTCGATCGCCGCGACGGTGCTGCCGGTACGCACCTCGATGTCGTGCGCGGCATACCACTGCGCGTCGTGGACGAAGGCGTCGTCGAGGCCCTCACCGGTCTTGAGGTAGCCCTTGGACAACGGCGGTCGCTCGTAGGGCAGGTGCTCCTCGGACCCGAACAGCACGATCGACCCCTCGAAGCCGCGCTCCCGCAACGCCTCCGCGCCCTTTGCTCCGGCGAGCCCGCCACCGACGATCACGAACCTGCGCTGGTCAGCCATGTGCCTCAGCATTGGTCTGCGGTGCCCACAAAGCAAGCGGGCCGGCCCACCTCTCGGTGGACCGGCCCGCTCGTCAGGCTGTCAGGCGCTGCAGGCGTGGATCAACCTGCGGCGTCCTCGGACGTGGCCGGGGCCGCGCTCTCCGGGGCGTCGCCGCCACGGTCGTCGCCACCACGGTCGTCGCCACCACGGTCGTCGCCACCACGGCCGCCACGACGGCGGTTGCGGCTGCGACCACCCTCGCGACGCTCGCCACGGTCCTCGCGGTCCGCACGGGGGGCGTCGGTCTCGGCGTCGGCGTGCTCGGCCGGGGCCTCGTCAGCCTCGGCGTCGTCGCCACCCTCACCCTCGGCCAGGACGGCCGCCAGCGAGAGCTTGCCGCGCGGGTCGATCTCCTTGAGCTCGACCTGGACCTTCTGGCCGACGGCCAGGACGTCCTCGACGGCCTCGATCCGCTTGCCACCGACGAGCTTGCGCACCTCGGAGATGTGCAGCAGGCCGTCCTTGCCCGGCAGGAGGGAGATGAACGCACCGAACGTCGTGGTCTTCACCACGGTGCCCAGGAAGCGCTCGCCGATCTCCGGCATCTGCGGGTTCGCGATGGCGTTGATCTGCGCACGGGCAGCCTCGGCCGAGGGGCCGTCGGTCGCACCGATGTAGATCGTACCGTCGTCCTCGATCGAGATCTGGGCGCCGGTCTCGTCCTGGATCTGGTTGATCATCTTGCCCTTCGGCCCGATGACCTCGCCGATCTTGTCGATCGGGACCTGCACCGAGATGACGCGAGGAGCGAACGGGCTCATCTCGTCGGGTGCGTCGATGGCCTCGTTCATGACGTCGAGGATGTGCAGGCGCGCGTCGCGGGCCTGGGTCAGCGCGCTACCGAGCACCGAGGCGGGGATGCCGTCGAGCTTGGTGTCGAGCTGGATGGCCGTGACGAACTCGCGGGTGCCGGCGACCTTGAAGTCCATGTCACCGAAGGCGTCCTCGGCACCGAGGATGTCGGTCAGCGCGGCGTACTGCGTCTCACCGTCGACCTCCTCGGAGATGAGGCCCATCGCGATGCCGGCGACCGGGGCGCGCAGCGGCACACCGGCGTTGAGCATCGAGAGGGTGGACGCGCAGACCGAGCCCATCGACGTCGAGCCGTTGGAGCCGAGGGCCTCGGACACCTGACGGATCGCGTAGGGGAACTCCTCGCGGGTCGGGAGCACCGGCATAAGCGCGCGCTCGGCGAGCGCTCCGTGGCCGATCTCGCGACGCTTCGGCGAACCCACCCGACCGGTCTCACCGGTGGAGTAGGGCGGGAAGTTGTAGTTGTGCATGTAGCGCTTGCGCGTCACCGGCGACAACGTGTCGAGCTGCTGCTCCATGCGGAGCATGTTCAGCGTGGTGACACCCATGATCTGGGTCTCGCCGCGCTCGAAGATGGCCGAGCCGTGCACGCGCGGCAGGACCTCGACCTCGGCGCCCAGGGCGCGGATGTCGGCGAGGCCACGGCCGTCGATGCGGACCTTGTCGCGCAGGATGCGCTGACGGATCAGCTTCTTCTGCACGGACCGGTAGGCCGCGGACAGCTCCTTCTCGCGACCCTCGAACTCCGCCGCGAGCTTCTCCTTCATGGAGTCCTTCAGCTCGTCGATGCGCTCCTCGCGCTCCTGCTTGCCGGCGATGGTGAGCGCCTGCGCCAGGTCGGCCGACGTCGCAGCCTCGACAGCGGCATACGCGTCGTCCTGGTAGTCGAGGAAGATCGGGAACTCCTGGACGGGCTTGGCGGACTTGCTCGCCAGCTCGGCCTGGGCCTCGCAGAGGACCTTGATGAACTTCTTGGAGGCCTCGAGGCCCTCGGCGACGACCTCTTCGGTCGGGGCCTGCTTGCCCTCGTTCTTGACCAGGTCCCAGGTGGACTCGGTGGACTCCGCCTCGACCATCATGATGGCGACGTCGTCACCCGCGATGCGGCCGGCGACGACCATGTCGAAGGTCGAGCGCTCGATGTCGGAGAAGTTCGGGAAAGCGACCCACTGGCCGTCGATCAGGGAGACGCGGACGCCACCGATCGGGCCGGAGAAGGGCAGACCCGAGATCTGCGTGGAGGCGCTGGCCGCGTTGATGGCGAGCACGTCGTACTGGTGGTCGGGGTTGAGCGCGAGCACCGTGATGACGACCTGGACCTCGTTGCGCAGACCCTTGGTGAAGGTCGGGCGCAGCGGGCGGTCGATCAGGCGGCAGGTGAGGATCGCGTCGGTCGACGGACGACCCTCGCGACGGAAGAACGAGCCGGGGATCTTGCCCGCGGCGTACATCCGCTCCTCGACGTCGACCGTCAGGGGGAAGAAGTCAAAACCCTCGCGCGGGGACTTCCCGGCGGTGGTGGTGGAGAGGAGCATCGTGTCCTCGTCCAGGTAGGCGGCGACTGCGCCACCGGCCTGCTTGGCCAGGCGTCCGGTCTCGAACCGGACCGTGCGGGTGCCGAACGAACCATTGTCGATGGTCGCTTCGGCGAACTGGATCTCTGGACCCTCCATGGGCCCTCCTTCTCTTCTGTTGAGAGTGCTGTCTCTCAAATGACCCTGTGCATCGTCGTTGTGCACGGGTTCTGCTTCATACGCTGTTGCAGCGCGGGTGGTGCTGCGGGCGGCATCGAGTGCCACCCTCATGCGAGAGGGACGGTCCTCGTGGTGAGGACCGTCCCTGTCGAATGCTTAGCGGCGCAGACCGAGGCGCTTGATCAGCGAGCGGTAACGCTCGACGTCGACGCTCTCGAGGTAGCGCAGCAGCCGGCGACGCTGGCCGACCAGGAGGAGCAGGCCGCGGCGGCTGTGGTGGTCGTGCTTGTGCTGGCGGCTGTGCTCGGTGAGGTCGAGGATGCGCTGCGTGAGCATCGCCACCTGGACCTCGGGGGAGCCGGTGTCGCCCTCGTGCGTGGCGTACTCGGACATGATCTTCTGCTTGACGTCTGCGCTCAACGGCATGGGTCGGCACTGCTCCTTCGTGGAATCGTTGCGCGGTGCGCCAGGGCTGGTTCACCTGGGCTCTCTCAATCCGCGGCCGGTCTACGGCGAGCACAAGGTTACCAGCGGCGTGCTGCACCCCCCTAATCGCCGTCGGCACCTACCGTGTGCCCTCGTGCAGCAGACCACGATCGACGGTGTCACGACGTTCTGGGAGCAGGGGCCCGACCCCCTGACGGCAGCCCTGGTGTTCCGGGTTGGCGCCCGCCACGAGTCCTTCCGGACCGTCCAGGTCAGCCACCTCGTCGAGCACCTCGTCATGGGCACACTGCCCAAGTCGCACCTCGACTGCAATGCGCAGGTCGACGTCGACACCACGACCTTCGTGGCGACCGGCAAACCGCACGAGGTCTCCGACTTCCTCCGGCGCGTGTGCGACGCCCTCGGCGACCTGCCGCTGGGCCGCCTGGAGCGCGAGCAGGGTGTGCTGGCTGCTGAGGACGCGACGTCCGCGCACCCTGCCCTGTGTTGGGCGGCCGGCATCCGGTTCGGCCTCACGGGCGTGGGCCTGCTCAACGCGTCGGGAGCGGGGGTGAAGCGGGTCACGTCGGAGCAGGTGCGCTCGTTCGCCGCCGAGCACTTCGTGCGTGAGAACGCTGTCCTGGTGCTGACCGGGCCACCACCCGGCGGGCTCACCCTTCCCTTGTCCAGCGGGCCACGACCGAAGGAGGTGGCGCCCCGCCTCACCGGGATACCGACACCGGGGGTGATGCGTGTCGCTCCCCATCCGGTGCTGTCTGCAGTGCTGCCCCGCACGCAGTGGGCATCAACGGTCGTGCGGGTCCTGGTTGACCGACTCACCGACGACGTCCGACACGACCGCGGACTGGCCTACGACATCAACTTCGATGCCCTTCGCGTGGACCGGGACCGAACCCTCTTCGCCGTTTTCACCGACGGCCAGGAGGAGCACGCAGACGCCATCGTTGAGACCTTGTGGGGCACGTTGGCGTCGCTGGCTGTGGACGGACCCACACAGGCCGAGCTCGATCACCATCTCGCTGGCTTCGTCGCCTATGCGGAGGACCCTCGCGCGAGCGTGGACTGGATGCAGGGGGTGGCGCACGGTCACCTCCACGACGAACCGCACCAGGACCGGGCCGAGGCGATCGCCTCGCTCTCCGCAGTGACGGTCGAGGACGTCCGCGCGTGGGCCAGCTGGGCCCGGGATTCGGCGATCCTGGGCTGCCTGCCTGCAGGCAGGGCGGGCGACCGGCCCCTTGCCGGTCTCCCCGACCTGACCGAGTGGGTCCCGCATGCACCGTCCCCGGTTCGGGAGGTGGAGCGGTTCGGGCGCAAGGTGGTCAGCCTGGCCCCGCGCGACCTGTCTGTGTCCGTCGGCTCCGATGGGGTGGGCCTGACCGTCCAGGGAACGACTCTCGCCGGCCGGTGGGAGGACGTGGTCGCCGTGGCCAGGACCGAGGACGTCCAACTCCTGCACCTGGCCAACGGGACCTCGCTCCTGCTCTCGGCGCGGCACCACCGCAACGGAGGCAGCCTCATCCAGCTCGTCGACCACAAGGTGGGTCACCTGGCCTTCGACTCGACCGAGGAGGAAATGTTCGCCGACGACTAGCTGGTCGCCGGGTGCATTCGTGGCCTCAGAGGCAGGAATCGACGTCCGTCAGCCATGGCAGGGTCGATCGGTGCCGCGGCCGTCACGAGTCGACCCGGGGCATGGCCCCGCGCAGTGCGGCGCTCAGCTGCGCGCGACTGCTGGTGCCTGCTCCGGTTCGGGGCTCGGGCGGGTCGCCCGGGCATGGAGGAACTGACGAGCGGGGCGCTCGACCAGCACGTGCATCAGCCAGGCGGCGGCACCCAGCGCCAGCACCAGGGCGACCACCGCCAAACCCGCCGACCACCAGGCGTCGTCACCCCACTCGCGCAGCCAGGTCACCACCGGACGCATCAGGTAGTGCGTCATGTAGAGGCAGTAGGACGCTTCCCCTGCCGCGACCATGAGCGAGGTCGACAGCCAGGACCCGACCCACCCCCCGGTCGAGGCCACGACCGCCACCACCAGCCCCATCACCGGAGCCATCCAGTAGTCGCCCGACGAGAGGGCCGGCACCAGGGCGACCGCCACGACCACGAGCGGCAGCAGGGGTGCGAGGCGACCCAGGGCGAGACCACCGCGCACCCAGGCCAGGCACAGGAACATCCCGGCGAGGAACTCCCCCATGATCCGCACGTAGAACATGTGCTCGAGGTTGCCGTTGGGCAGGGCGAACACCGCGAAGACGGTGAGCATCGCGGCATACGAGAGGACGGCGAGCAGCACCGAGGTGCGGGCCCGCGCCACCCGCGCGACGAGCACGAACAGCGCCGGTGCGAGCAGGTAGGCGAACCACTCCGACGCGATCGACCAGGCCGGGCCGTTGAAGCTCGGGCGGTCGTTGAACCAGTTGTGCACCATCAGCACGTTCTGCCCGTATGCCGCGGGCGTGCGCCGGTGCCCTCCCTCACCGACCCCGAGGGTCCCCATCGCCACGGCCATGGCCAGGTCGATGTTCAGCGCGACGAAGTGCACGGGCCACACCCGGGCGAACCGGTTGCGCACGAACGACGAGGCCGACCCCCACGAGTAGGTGCGCATCGCGTCGGCGTAGTTGTAGGCGAGGATGAAGCCACTGAGTGGGAAGAAGAGGTCGACGCCGAGGTAGCCGGCCCGCATGAAGGTGTCGGCGGGCACGGTCCACGGCGCGAGCGCCTCGATGTCGGGGCGGTAGTGGAACAGGACCACCCACGCGGCGGCGAGCACCCGCAGTCCGGTCAGCGTCGGCAGGGGGGGACGACGCCCCGAGTGCCCCCGCGTCGTGGCTCCCGTCGCCGTGGCGGAGGTCAGGACCTGTCCCCGGACGCCCACTCGTCTGCGCGGATCGCGTAGATGGCCAGGTCGGTCCAGCGTCCCTTGAACCAGGACCCCTTCTCGAAGTAGGCCTCGCGCCGCATCCCGAGCCGCTCGCAGATCCGCGAGGAGGCGGTGTTCTCCGGCTCGAGCTGCGCCCACACGCGGTGGGCGCCCACCTCGGCGAACGCGACCTCGGCGAGCGCTCGCGCCGCCTCGGTGGCATACCCCTGGCCCTGCACGTCGGGATGGAACACCCAACCCAGCTCCACCTGCTTGCCGTCGGCGCCGTCGAGGCCGTTGAGCGCGAGCATGACGTCACCGACGACGCGACCGTCGAGGTCGACGGCGAGGGTGACGTGCGTGTGCTTGTCGTCGAGCAGGCCGGCCGTGGTCGAGTGCGCGACGAGGTCGGCGACCTGCTCGCGGTCCCTGGGCTCCCCGGGGATGTAGCGGACCACGTCGGCCTGGGAGCGGTAGGCGTGCACGTCATCGACGTCGCGCGGCAGGAAGCTGCGCAGGACGAGCCGCTCGGTCGTGATCGGCAGGCTGACGCGCGGCATACCGGTGCTCCGAACTGTCCGCATGCGGACGAGAGGTGGGGTCAGAGGTGGGTCAGGGAATGATCAGAGGTTGATCATGTGGCCGGCGATGCCCTCGACGGCTTCCTTGACGGCTTCCGACAGGGTCGGGTGGGCGAAGACGTTGCGGGCGACCTCGTCGGCGGTGAGGTCCCACTTCTGGGCGAGGGTCAGGGCCGGCAGCAGCTCGGTGACGTCGGGACCGATGAGGTGGGCTCCGATGATCTCGTTGTGCGTGGCGTCGGCGACGACCTTGACGAAGCCGACCGCGTCTCCCAGCCCCATCGCCTTGCCGTTGGCGGAGAACGGGAACTTCGCCACCTTGACGTCGAAACCCTTCTCCCTGGCCTGGGCCTCGGTGTAGCCGAAGGACGCGATCTGCGGCTGGCAGTAGGTCGCCCGCGGGATGAAGTCGTACTCGACCGGCATGGTCTCGGCGCCGGCCATCGTCTCCGCGGCGACGACACCCTGGGCCTCGGCGGTGTGGGCCAGCATGAGCTTCCCGGTCACGTCACCGATGGCGTAGACGTTGTCGACGTTGGTGCGGCAGTGGTCGTCGATGACGATGGCGCCGCGCTCGGTGGCCACGCCGAGGGCCTCGAGGCCGTAGCCCTCGAGCCGTGGCGCGAAGCCGATCGCCTGGAGCACCTTGTCGGTCTCGATGACCTGCGAGTCGCCCCCGGCCGCCGGGGAGACGGTGACCTTGACCTTCTCGCCGCTGTCGTCGATCGACTCGACCTTGGTCGACAGCAGGACCGTGATCCCGAGCTTCTTGTAGTGCTTGAGCAGCTCCTTGGACACCTCGGCGTCCTCGGTCGGCACCATCCGGTCGAGGAACTCGACGATGGTGACGTCGACACCGAAGTTCTTCATGACGTAGGCGAACTCGACCCCGATCGCACCCGAGCCGGCGATGACGATCGAGCCGGGCAGCTGGTCGGTGAGGATCTGCTCCTCGTAGGTCACGACGCGGTCGGACAGCGAGGTGCCGGGGACCAGGCGGGTGGTCGCGCCGGTGGCGATGATGAGCTTGTCGAAGGTGACCGTCTGCTTCTCACCGGAGCTGAGCGCGACGTCCATCGAGGTCGGGCTGGTCAGGGTGCCCCAGCCGTCGATCTCGGTGATCTTGTTCTTCTTCATCAGGAAGTGCACGCCCTTGACGATGCCCGCCGACACGGCGCGCGACCGGGCGTGCGTCGGGCCGAACGCCATCGTGGCGTCGCCCTCGATCCCGAACTTGTCCTTCTCGTGGGTCAGGATGTGGCTCAGCTCGGCGTTGCGCAGCAACGCCTTCGACGGGATGCAGCCCACGTTGAGGCAGACACCGCCCCAGTACTTCGCCTCGACCACCGCGGCCCGCAGGCCGAGCTGGGAGGCGCGGATCGCCGCGACGTAACCGCCAGGACCAGCACCGAGAACTACGACGTCGAAGTCAGCCATGCGCGCCAGCCTACTGACTCGTCCGGCTGCGCCCCACTTCGCCCGTCCCTACCGCAGGGTCCGCAGGACGTCGTGAATCGCCCTGGCCGCGGGCGCGGCGGCCTGCGCCCCGGTGCCGCCCTGGGAGACCACGACCGCGACGGCATACCTCGGCCTCGTGGTCGGCGCGTAGGACACGAACCACGAGGTGTCCTGCTTGCCGAAGGCCTCGGCAGTGCCCGTCTTGCCCGCCACCGGCCACTGGCCGAGGGGGAAGCCGGCGAAGGCGCCGCGCGCCGTGCCCTTCGTGACCACCCCGCCGAGCGCGCCGTGCAGGAAGGCCAGCGTGCCGGCCGGGAACGCCACGGTGCCGGCCTTCACCGGCGCCACGGGGTGCGTCGCGCCACCCGGGGTGACGAAAGCCCGCGCGACCTGCGGCGTCCAGAGCGTGCCGCCGTTGGCGATCGCCGCATACACCTGTGCCATCTGGAGCGGGGTCACGGTGATGTCGCCCTGCCCGATCGCGAAGTTGGCCGCGTCACCCGCGCGGAACTGGAAGCCGGTCCGGCAGTTCTCGACGGCCAGCTCCTTGAGGTATGCCGCGCGGCTGGGGTCCGTGGCAGCCACCTCCGGGTAGCCGGACCGGGCCCGCTTGCAGGTCTCGACCCTGGTCTGCTCCCACTGGTCCTGCTTCCACCGGCGGTCGGGGATGCGACCGGCCTGCTCCCCCGGGAGGTCGATGCCGGTGCGACGGCCGAGGCCGAACCGGTCGGCCATCTCGACGAACGGGTCGCGGGTGTCGGACGTGGCCCCGAGCCCGCCCTGGGCGAGCCAGGAGCGGTAGGCGAAGTCGTAGAAGATCGTGTCGCAGGAGACCTCGATGGCCTGGCGCAGCGAGATCGGCCCGTAGGCCCGGGACTCGAAGTTGGCGAACCTGCGGTTGCCGATCGTGTAGCTGGACGTGCAGTTGTACGTGCCGCCCAGGGAGTTCCCGGCCGCGACGGCGGCGGGGAGGCTGACCACCTTGAAGGTCGAGGCCGGCGAGAAGGCCGCCGAGGTCACCCGAGAGACGAGCGGGGTGCCCGCCCGGGGGTCGGTGAGCCGGGCGAGCTCGCGGACCCCGACACCCCCGGTCCACACCTGCGGGTCGTAGGAGGGGTAGCTCGCCGCGGCCACCACTGCGCCGTTGGTGACGTCGAGGACCACCGCCGCGGCGGAGTCGGCGCGCTCGCCGCGCCGTCGGGCGCCGGCCACCGCGGTGGCCAGGGCCTTCTCGGCAGCCGACTGGACCCGGGCGTCCAGGTTGGTGACGAGGTCCTCTCCGGGCACCGGGTCGGAGTGCTCGAGCTCGCCGGTGACGATCCCGCGCGGGTCGACGGCGACGATGGTCGTGCCCGGCGCGCCCCGCAGCTGCCGGTCGTACTGCTGCTCCAGACCGGACCGGCCGACGAGGTCGAGGTCACCGATGGCGCCCCTGGACGTCCGCACGTCGTCGGCGTCCGAGCGCCCGAGGTACCCGAGGAGGTGGGCGGCGTTGACCGTCCGCTCGGCCGGGTAGTCCCGCACGGGCAGCGCCGACACACCGACGCCCGGGTAGAGGTCCGGGCGCTCGAGGAGGCTGAGGGCCTTGCGGGGGTCCACGCCGCTGACCAGCGGGATGGGCACGTAGGCCGAGCCGGCCCAGCAGACCGGCGCCGGCGGGGCACCCGCGACCCCGCACAGCTGGGTGCGGCCCCAGAGCTGGTCGAACGGGGCGGCCACCACCTGCGCCACCCGCTTGACCAGGTCGCGTCCGCCGTCGGCGGAGTCCGCGAGCACCGCCCGGTCGACCGTGACGACGGTCTCGGTCGTGTTGTCCACCAACGGGGTGTGGTTGCGGTCGAGGATCCTGCCCCGCACCGCTGCTTCGGTGACCGTGCGCGTGTTGACCGTGGCCGCGGCGGCCCGGTAGTCGGCGTGGCCGGCGATCTGCACCTGTCCGAGCCGCCCGAGCAGCGCCCCCACGAAGCACAGCACGACCAGCGCGAGCACCCACACCCGCGGCGAGTGGTCGCGAACCGTGGGGCGACGTCCCCACGGCGCGGACCGCTGCGGGATCGGACCTCGCGTGGTCCGGCGGCGTGGTCTGCGCCTCGTGGCCGCCCTCATCCCGCGCTCCTGGCCAGCCGCTGCTCGCACCGCACGAGCACCGGGACGAGGACCGCGCACAGGACCACGGTCAGCAGCAGCTCCGTGCCCACGACCGGCCACCGGACCGGCGCACCCGTGAGGGCCGCGACGACCAGCCGTCCCGTCGTGACCACCACCGCTGCCGCCGCGCCGACGGTGGCGATCCAGCCGAACGGTGTCTGTCCCTCGCGGCGACCCGCGCCCGCGACCAGGCCGGCCGCGGCATACAGGAGGGCCGCGGTGCCGAGCACCGCCGAGCCCGGGGGCATGAGGTCGACCAACCAGCCACCGGCGAGTCCGAGGATGGCTCCGCGTGACGGTCCGACCCACAGGGCGCCGGCGACGACCGCCGGGAGCACGAGGTCGGGCAGCGCGAGCTGCGTGCGCGCCGAGAGGACGACCGAGGTGACGGCCGCGAGCAGCAGGACGAGGCCTCGGAAGGTCAGGGTCAGCGAAGGCAGCGGCACGGCCTCACCCCGTGGCCGTGCTGGGGGTGCGTGGCGTGGTGCGTGGTCCGGTGAGGAGGACGGCCACGACGTCGAGCGTCGTCAGGTCGACCGACGGTCGCACGGATGCCGTCGGTGTGAGGTCGCCGGGCACCTCGTCGACGTCCTGCACCGTGCCGATCCGCAGACCGGCGGGGAAGGGTGCGCCGCCCACGCTGCCCAGGGTGGTGACGGCGTCACCGGCCCGGATCGCCCCGCGCTCCACGACGGTGAGGTTCAGCTGTCCTGCCGCGCGGTGCTGGGGTCCGCGAGCGCCGCTGCCCACCGAGCCGAGCGTGCCCGCCGCCCCGACGCGGACGCCGACGACCAGGTCGGCGCTGCCGACGAGCAGCACGTCGCAGGTCCAGGGCGACACCGCCACGACCCGGCCGACCAGCCCGTCGGCGGCGACGACCGAGAGCTCGGGCCGCACCCCGTCGCGGGCCCCGAGGTCGAGGGTGACCCGCTGGGGGCCGGCGGCGCCCTGGCGCCCGACACCGACCACACGGGCGGGCAGGAACCTGCTGCCGGCCAGGTCGGGCGCCCCGGACAGGGCGGCGAGCTCGCGTGCCTCCCGGGTCTGCGAGACGAGCTGGTCGCGCAGCACCCCCTCCCGGGCGCGGGCCGCGGCTGCCCCTGCGGCGTCGGCACCCGGTGACAGGAGGCGCTCGATCGGCCCGAACGCCGCACCGCCGGCGGCCCGCAGCCGGCCGGCCCCCGGCCCTCCGGCGACGTCCACCCCGAGGACGACGACGGTCAGGACCAGCAGCACCACGAGGAGCCGGCGTCGGGAGGTGTCACGCATCGGTCACCTGCGCCAGTCAGAAGCGGCGGGTGTCGATGAGGACCCGCTCCAGCGTCGAGAACTCCTCCACGCACCGCCCGGAGCCGCGCACCACGGCCCGCAACGGGTCGTCTGCCACGCGGACCGGCACGCCGAGCTCGTGGCGCAGCCGCTCGTCCAGACCCCGGAGCAGCGCTCCCCCGCCGGTGAGCGTGACGCCGTTGTCGAGGATGTCGCCGGCGAGCTCGGGCGGGCACACGTCGAGGGTGGCCCGCACCACGTCGACGATCTGGAGCACCGGCCCCTCGATGGCCCGACGGACCTCCTGGCTGGTGATGGTCACGGTCTTCGGGAGCCCGGTCACGAGGTCGCGACCCCGCACGCGGGTACTGGTCTCCGCACTGAGCGGGAACGCGGAGCCGGCCGCCACCTTGATGTCCTCGGCGCTGCGTTCGCCCAGCAGCAGCGAGTACTCGCTCTTGACGTGGGCGATCACCGCCTCGTCGATCTCGTCGCCGCCGACCCGCACCGACCTGGCCGTCACGATCCCCCCGAGGCTGATCACCGCGACGTCGGTCGTGCCGCCCCCGATGTCGACCACCATCGAGGCGGAGGTCTCGTTGACCGGGAGCCCGGCCCCGATCGCCGCCGCCATCGGCTCCTCGATCACGTAGACCCGTCGGGCCCCCGACCGGACCGCGGCGTCCTCGAGCGCCCGCCGCTCGACCCCGGTGACCTCGCTGGGGACGCACACGACCATGCGGGGGCGGACCAGCCGCGAGGGACGCACCTGGTCGACGAAGTAGCGCAGCATCTGCTCGGTGACGTCGGCGTCCGAGATGACGCCGTCGGCCAGCGGCCGGACCGCCCGGACGTGCCCGGGAGTGCGCCCGAGCATCTCCTTGGCGCGGGTGCCTGCGGCGATCAGCCGACCGGTGCCGGCCTCGACCGCCACGACCGAGGGCTCGTCGAGGACGACGCCCCGCCCGCGTTCGTAGACCAGGGTGTTGGCGGTGCCGAGGTCGATGGCCAGGTCCCTGCCCATCGTCATCCAGCCGCGCGCACCGCTCGTCACGCCGCGATGCTAGGTCGGCGGCTCCCCCCGATCGGGGAGCCGCGCCCGAGCCGTCGCGAGGATGGTGCGGATGTGACTGGTGTGACCTGGGTGTGGCCGTCCCGGGGCGTTCCGACGGAGCCCGAGCCCGCCGGATCGCGCCGTGCCCGCTGTCGACGTATGCCGCGTGGTCAGGCCACCAGGGCGGCCGCACGGACCGGCTCGGCGACCTCGCGCGGCCGGCGCATGGCGGCCCGGAGGCGCCACGCTGCGAACACGGCCAGCAGGCTGATCGCCACGTGCAGCCCGATGAACAGGCTGCCGAGCCCCGCACCGAGGATGACCCCGGCGACCAGCGGACCGACCGCCGAGAACCCGGTCTGCAGCGCGGTGAACATGCCCAGCGTCGTGCCGACCAGCCCGGAGGGCGCAAGACCGGCGGTGAGCGGGTTGAGCACCGGCGCGTACATCGTCTCGCCGACGGCGAAGATCCCGAAGGTGGTGACGAACAGCGCAGCCGAGAGCTCGGGGTTCAGCGAGGCGGCGGCGAGCACCAGCCACGAGAGTGTCCAGATCACCCCGACACCCATGAGCAGGGTGGCGCCGCTGCGCCGGGCGGTGAGCCGGACGACGAGCATCTGGAGGGCGATGATGACGACGCAGTTCACGGCGGCCGCCAGCCCGATGGTGGTCTCCTCGACGTGCAGGACCGTCAGGGCGTAGGCGGGCAGGCCCGACTCGAACTGGGCGTAGAAGCCCAGCGCCAGGGTAACGGTGATGAGCGCGGTCCAGCGCAGCGCCGGGATCGCCCAGATGGCGCGCAGGGCCTCGCGGGGGCTGGTGGACCCGACACCCTGGGAGGTGAGGCCGGGCTCGTCGACCGAGCCGACCGGCATACCCCACCGGCGGGCACCGGCCGCCACGAGGAGGACACCGGACACCAGGAAGCCGACGGCGGCGGTGGCGAAGGCCGGCCACATGCCGGTGGCGCGGTCGAGGTCGACGACGTAGCCCGCGGCGAACGCGCCGACGGCCATGCCGAGGGCCTGCCCGGTGAACTGCCACGCGAAGACCTTGCGGCGGTCTGCCCCGCCGACCCAGCGCAGCACCAGGACCGACTGGGCCGGACCCGCCGCGGTGATGCCGAGGCCGAAGACGAACATGCCGACGAGGAAGGAGATGGGACCGTCCGCCCAGATCAGCGACGCTGCGCCCGACGCCGCGATGACCTTCGCGGCGACGGCGACCGTCACCGGCGACATGCGGTCGGCCAGCCGCCCGCCGATGGGGGCGGCGAGCAGCGCACCCACCGAGAACAGGCTCGAGGCGGCAGCCGCCACGAGGGAGCCCCAGCCACGCGTGGTGGCCGCGTAGGCGTACTGGTAGGGCAGGACGGTGCCCCAGCCGAGCATGGCAACGGCGGAGGCGAGGATCAGGAGGCGGGCGCGCATGGGGTGGTCAACAGTTCTTCGAGGGTGAATATTTCGACATCGAAATCTTAGCATGCGAACATAGAGTCATGCCTCCCCGCGGAAAGCGCCCCCTCAACGCCCAGGAGCAGTACCAGGAAGCCGTCGCGACCTATGTCGCGGCCGGCGGCGACGAGTCGGTGCAGCGGGTCATCACCGCGGTGAACTCGGTCAGCCAGAAGCTCGAGCAGTGGTACACGCGCCAGCTCGCCGACCTCGACCTGTCGCACGGCGAGTGGTCGGTGGTGGCGCAGCTCGCCACCGCCGACGGCACCCCCATGACGCCCAGCCGCCTCGCCGACGCCTGCACCGTGGCCGCGTCGTCGATGACGCACCGGCTCGACAAGATGACCGAACGCGGCCTGGTGCGCCGCTCCCCCGACCCCGACAACCGCACCCGGGTGCTCGTCGAGCTCACCGACCAGGGGTGGGAGCTGTTCGGTGCCGCGGTGCGCGAGGCGAACGTCGTCGAGTCCGACGTCCTCGCGGGCCTGACCCGCAAGGAGCGCGACCAGCTGGCCGCGCTCCTCGAAGTGGTGATCAGCAGGCTCGACGACCTGAAGACGCCGTAGCTGAGGACGCTGTAGCTGAAGACGCCGAAGCGGTCAGAGCTTCGGGAACCAGATCGCGATCTCACGCGCCGCCGACTCCGGGGAGTCGGAGCCGTGGACGATGTTCTCCTGGACCTTCTTGCCCCAGTCGCGACCGAGGTCGCCGCGGATCGTGCCGGGCAGCGCGGCAGTCGGGTCGGTCGCCCCGGCCAGCGCCCGGAAGCCCTCGATGCAGCGGTTGCCCTCGATGACGATCGCCGTGACCGGGCCGCTGGACATGAACTCGACCAGCGGCTCGTAGAACGGCTTGCCCTCGTGCTCGGCGTAGTGCTCGGCCAGCTGCTCACGGGTCGGCGTGGTCACCGCGAGCGCGGCCAGCGTGTAGCCCTTCGCCTCGATGCGGCGCAGGACCTCGCCGGAGAGGCCGCGGGAGAACCCGTCGGGCTTGACCAGGACAAGGGAACGTTCGGTCTGAGTCGTCACGGACGGCAGCCTACCGAGGGCGGCAGGGACTAGCGTCACGGTGTGCGACGGGCCGGGTGGAGCAGTGCGGCACCGGCCCGCGCCGCGTGGCTGGTCCAGCCGCTCTACCTCGTCGCAGAGGTGGGCCTGGCCGTCCTCACCGGGGTCGCGTACTCGGTGCGGGACGACACGATCAGCGCCCTCGGCACGGCCTGTGACCCCGGCGGTGCCGGGTGCTCCTCGGCACCCCAGGCCATGAACGTCGCCTTCGTCGGGTTCGGTCTGCTCCAGGCGCTCGGCGCGCTCCCCCTGCTCGCGGGCCAGGGGCGCAGCGGCCGCAGGACCGTCGTCGGCTGGCTCTGGGTGGTCGCCGGCCTGGGCTCCGTCGGGGTCGGGCTCCTGCCGGTCGACACGCACCCGACCGCCCACTCGCTGGTCGCGTTTCCCGTCTTCGCCGCCCAACCGGTGGCGCTGCTGCTCCACGCGCTGCTCCTTCGCCCAGGAGCAGCGCGACGAGCGGGCCTGGGCCTCGCGGCGGTCGCCCTCGTCGGGGTCGCCTGCTTCGTCGTGCTGCTGGGCCACGACGAGTGGGTCGGGCTGGCCGAGCGGGCAGCGGTCTGGCCGGCGAAGCTCTGGCTCCCCCTCGCGGCCCTCGCGACCGCTACTGCGTCGCCGGGTCCTGCTGCTGCGTCGCCGCGTCCGAGGCCAGCCGGGCCGCCACCTGGTCCTCGACCCGACGGCACAGGACCAGTGACCCCACCCACAGCACGAGGAAGATGACCCCGACGCCGATCATGGCCGGGACCACCACGGCGCTCGCGAAGGTCAGCACCTGGATCAGCCAACCCAGCGTGACGCCCCACGGGCGACGCATCAGGCCTGCGGCGAGGAAGCACAGCAGGGCCAGCCCGACCCCCGTCCAGAGCCAGGCGTGGCTGCGGTCGTCACCCTCGGCGCTGGCCAGGCCGCGCGCGACCAGGGCCCCGAGGAACACGACGACGCCTTGGCTGCCCAGCACGGTGGCGAGCATCCGCCAGGTGAACTTGCCGAGCGAGCCGTAGAAGACGATTCCCCTCATCGACCGCCCCGGCCGTTGTCACGGAACCTCGTGACCAGCCAGAACACGACGGCCACCACGATGACGAGCACCACGAACTTCCCGATCATGCCTCGAGGGTATGCCGTGTGGTCACGGCCTCGTGCAGGCGCCGGACGGCGTACTGTCAGAACACGGAGTCATTCAGGCTTCCTAGCGCTGGGAGCACAGCCATGGCCGACAAGTCACCTCGACAACACCTGGCCAAGAAGGCGGGCAAGTCTATCAAGGAGAAGCGCGCCGAGAAGCACGCCAAGGCCGACGCGAAGACCCATCTCGACGTGGGTCAGATCGGCAAGAAGTAACAGACCGGACCGGCACGACGGCCCACCCGGCCAAGGTCGGCTTCACCCCGGGACGTTTCCGGGGTNGAGGGTCTGCTGGTCAGACGTCGGTGGCGCCGAGGAGCATGCGCACCTCGGCCGCGGTGGTCACCGAGCCAGTGGCGAGCACGCCCCCGCCGACACCGCCCTCGTCGGCCAGGCCGGCTGCCGTGTCGAGCGCGTCGGGCAGGTCCTGCACGACCGTGACCCGGTCCTCGCCGAAGATCTCGACCGCCAGCTGGCCGAGCTCGTCGGGGCGCATCGCTCGCGGCGAGGTGGTGCGTGACACGACCACGTGGTCGAGCACCGGCTCGAGGATCTCGAGCATCTCGGTCGCGTCCTTGTCCTTGAGGATGGCCACCACCCCGATGATCCGCGCGAAGTTGAACGAGTCCTCGAGGGCGGCGCGCAGCGCGAGCGCGCCGGCCGGGTTGTGCGCCGCGTCGACGAGGACGGTGGGCGACCGTCGCACGATCTCCAAACGCCCGGGCGAGGCGACGGCCGCGATCCCGGCCCGGACGATGTCGGGGTCGAGACGCTGCTCGCCCCCGCCGAGGAACGCCTCGACCGCCGCGATGGCGAGCACCGTGTTGTGGGCCTGGTGCGCACCGTGCAGGGGAAGCAGCAGGTCCTCGTAGTCGCCGCCGAGGCCGCGGACCGAGATCTGCTGACCACCGACCGCCACCTCGCGGGTGAGCAGGCCGAAGTCGTTGCCCTCCATCGCGATCCGCGCGCCGACGGACTCAGCTCGCTGCGCCATGATCTCGGTGACCTCGGGCTCCTGCACCCCGATCACGGCCACGGCGTCGGCCTTGATGATCCCCGACTTCTCGTCGGCGATCTGCTCCACCGTGTCGCCGAGCATGCGGGTGTGGTCGAGGCTGACCGGCGTCACCACGGCCACCTGGCCGTCGGCGACGTTGGTCGCGTCCCACGCTCCGCCGAGCCCGACCTCCACGATGGCGACGTCGACCGGCGCGTCCGCGAACGCGGCATACGCAACCGCCACGAGGATCTGGAAGTAGTTCATCCGGGGGCGCCCGGCCTCCGCGGACTGGGCGTCCACGATCTCGACGAACGGCAGCACCTCGTCGTAGGCGGCGATGAACTTCTCCGGGCTGATCGGCACTCCGGACAGGGCGATCCGCTCGCGCATCGAGTGCAGGTGCGGCGAGGTGAACCGCCCCGTCTTCAGCCCCATCTCGCGCAGCATCGAGTCGATGATCCGCGTCGTCGACGTCTTGCCGTTGGTGCCGGTCAGGTGGATGACCGGGTAGCTGCGCTGGGGGTCGCCCAGGAGGTCCATGACCGCACGGATCTGGTCGAGGGACGGCTCGATGTCACTCTCCGGCGCCCGACCGTCGATGGCCTGCTCGACCTCACGGAGCCGTTTCATGACCTCGAGGTTGTGCGCGGCCTCGCGCTGGGCGGCATCAGGAGCAGGCATGCGCCCATCCTCCCGCAGCGACCACCCCCGACGCGAAACGGGGGCAGCGGTCTCGAAGGACCGCTGCCCGTTTCGTCCCGCCCGTCAGCTCAGAGCTTCATGACCTTGATGCGCACCGGCTCACCGTCACCGACCGTGGCGCCGACGACGTCGGCGCGCTCGGGCAGGGCGTCGAGCTGCGGCGCAGACCCGAACTGGCTGGCCAGCGTCTCCTCGACGATCAGCGCCTGGTGGGCGACCGTGGCCTCCCAGACCGCCTGCGAACCCGTGACGGTCAACGAGATCCGGTCGGACACGTCGAGCCCGCCGTCGCGCCGGGCCTGCTGGACGGCCCGGACGATGTCGCGAGCCAGCCCTTCCTGCGCGAGCTCGGGCGTGACGAGCGTGTCCAGGACGACGACGCCACCGCCGTTGGGCAGCAGGGCCCGGCTGTGCCGCTCGTCCTTCTCCCCGAGGAAGGCCTGCTCCAGGGTGAACTCCCCTTCGAGCAGCTCCACCCCGCCGGCCACGACGGAGCCGTGGTCGTCCACCGACCAGTCGCCCGCCTTGGAGGCCTGGATGACCTTCTGCACCTCGCGGCCGAGTCGCGGTCCGGCCACCCGTGCGTGCACGGTGAGCCGCTGGTCGACCTCGAAGGCGGCCGCGGCCGCGTCACCCTCGTCGATGAGGGTGACCTGCTTGACGTTGACCTCGTCGGCGATGATCGGCGCGTAGGCCTTGAGTGCGGCGGCGTCGGCCACGACGACCGTGAGGTCGCCGAGCGGCAGGCGGGTGCGCAGGCCGTCGGCCTTGCGCAGGGACGACGCCACGGAGCAGACGTCCCGCACCCGGTCCATCGCCGCCACGAGGGCATCGTCGGCGGGCAGGTCGGAGGCCTCGGGCCAGTCCGTGAGGTGCACGGACCGACCACCGGTCAGGCCGCGCCAGATCTCCTCGGTCACCAGCGGGAGCAGCGGCGCGGTCACGCGACACAGCACCTCGAGTGCCGTGTAGAGGGTGTCGAAGGCCTGCCCGGCCCCGCCGCCGGCTCCCCCGCCCGTCGTGCTGCCGGTGTCCCAGAAGCGCTCGCGCGAACGACGCACGTACCAGTTGGTGAGCACGTCGAGGAAGCCACGGGTCGTCTCGCAGGCCGACGCCACCTCGTACCCGTCGAGCTGGGTGGTCATCGTCTCGACGAACTGGCGCAGCTTGGCCAGCAGGTAGCGGTCGAGCGGGTCGGTCGACGCGGTCGACCACTTCGCCTCGTAGCCCTGGGCCCCGTCGGCGGCGCTGCCACCACCGTGCACAAAAGCGTTGGCGTACAACGAGAAGAAGTACCAGGTGTTCCAGAGCGGGATGATCACCTGCCGCACACCGTCGCGGATGCCCTGCTCGGTGACGATGAGGTTGCCACCACGCAGGATCGGGCTGCCCATGAGGAACCAGCGCATCGCGTCGGCGCCGTCACGGTCGAACACCTCGCGCACGTCGGGGTAGTTGCGCAGCGACTTCGACATCTTCTGTCCGTCGGAGCCGAGCACGATGCCGTGGCAGATCACCGAGCTGAAGGCAGGGCGGTCGAACAGCGACGTCGAGAGGATGTGCAGCATGTAGAACCAGCCGCGGGTCTGCCCGATGTACTCGACGATGAAGTCGGCCGGGAAGTGGTGCTCGAACCACTCGGCGTTCTCGAACGGGTAGTGCACCTGGGCATAGCTCATCGAGCCGGAGTCGAACCACACGTCGAGGACGTCCTCGACGCGGCGCATCGTCGACTGCCCCGTGGGGTCGTCGGGGTTGGGCCGGGTGAGCTCGTCGACGAAGGGACGGTGCAGGTCGACCTGCCCGTCGGAGCTGCGGGGCAGCCGTCCGAAGTCGCGCTCGATCTCCTCGAAGGAGCCGTACACGTCGATCCGCGGGTACTGCGGGTCGTCCGACCGCCACACCGGGACGGGGCTGCCCCAGAAGCGGTTGCGGGTGATCGACCAGTCACGGGCGTTCTCGAGCCACTTGCCGAACTGGCCGTTCTTGATGTGGTCAGGGGTCCAGGCGATCTGCTCGTTGAGCTCGAGCATCCGGTCCTTGAACTTGGTGACCTCGACGAACCAGCTCGACACGGCCATGTAGATCAGTGGCATGCGGCAGCGCCAGCAGTGGGGGTAGGAGTGGTCGTAGGTCTCGCGACGCAGCAGGACGGTGCCCTCGGTGACCGCACCCGTCTCGCCCTCGCCACGGGTGCGCGCCTTGAGGTGCTCGATGATCAACGCGTTGGCGTCGAAGACCTGGACGCCCTCGTAGTCGGTCACCGGGAAGATGAACCGCCCGTCGGCGCCGACCGGCACGACCGGCTCGATGCCCTCGCGGTCGGTCGTGACCTTGTCCTCCTCACCGAACGCCCCCGCGTTGTGGACCAGGCCCGTGCCGTCGGTCGTCGTCACGTAGTCGTCTGCGACGACCCGGTGCGCGCCCTCGTGGCCCTGGTAGTAGGAGAACGGCGGCGTGTAGGAGCGCCCGACGAGGTCGGAGCCCTTGAGCCGCTCGACGACGTGGTCGGCAGCCGTGTCGGCGTCGAGGCCGAGGTCCTTGGCGTAGGCGGAGAGGCGGGCCTCGGCGACGACGTAGCGCTCCGTGCTGCCGGTGAAGTCCGACTCGACGACGACGTAGTCGATGTCAGGGCCCACGACGACGAGCAGGTTGGACGGCAGGGTCCACGGGGTGGTCGTCCAGATGAGGGCCAGCTCGCCGGTGGAGAGGCGGTAGCCCACCGTGACGGCCGGGTCCTGGCGGTTCTGGTAGACGTCGTCGTCCATCCGCAGCTCGTGGTTGGACAGCGGCGTCTGGTCGTTCCAGCAGTAGGGCAGCACGCGGAAGCCCTCGTAGATCAGGCCCTTGTCGTACAACGACTTGAACGCCCAGATGACCGACTCCATGTAGTCGGGGTTGAACGTCTTGTAGTCGTTGTCGAAGTCGACCCAGCGGGCCTGGCGCGTGACGTACTCGCGCCACTCCCCCGTGTACTTCAGCACCGACTGGCGGCACTTGGCGTTGAACTCCTCGATGCCGATCTCGAGGATCTCGTCCTTGGTCTTGATGCCGAGCTGCGCCATCGCCTCGAGCTCGGCGGGCAGGCCGTGCGTGTCCCACCCGAACCGTCGCTCGACCCGGCGACCGCGCATGGTCTGGTAGCGCGGGATGAGGTCCTTCACGTAGCCGGTCAGCAGGTGGCCGTAGTGCGGCAGGCCGTTGGCGAACGGCGGGCCGTCGTAGAAGACGAACTCGTTGTCGCCGTCGGTGCCGGCCGACCGGTTCTCCACCGACGCGATGAAGGTCCCGTCCTCGTCCCAGTACTTGAGGATGCGCTCCTCGATCTCGGGGAAGCGCGGGGAGGCGGGCACGCCGGGGACGGTGTCCTGGGCGTCGCTGGGGACGGTGGCGCTGGAGACCTTGGGATAGGTCATGGTGTCGGCGGTCCTCACATCACTCGTGTCTTCACACGAGGACGACGTCGCCGGGTTTCCCGACGGCACCGCGGTGCCACCTCGCTTGCCGTGCCCCGCGTGCTGACGCACGCGGCACACGACCGCTCTTGCCGAAGGTTGTGACGGACCCACCCGTCCGGTTCTAGTGAGCCTGGTGGCCCGCGTATGCCGCGGGCGCGCCCTGCCGTTCTTCCGGAGGCTCCCCGGTGATGGCCGGTTCGACGCCTGTGCCGCCCAGTCTAGCCATGCGTGACGAAGGGCACGCTCGCACGGCGGGCGGACCACCGGGTGCGGTGTAGGGTGAGCGGCGTTGCCCTGAGGTCACCGACCGCAAGGCGACACCACGACGCGACACCAGGGGAAGCCGGTCAGATGCCGGCGCTGACCCGCAACCGTAGGCCGCTTGAACCGCGGCAAGCCGGAACACCTGGATCGCGAAGCGGCTCCATTTCCGTCGAGGTACGCGGGGCGGAGCCCGGACACCAAGTCCGAGGCCGCCCCCCGATGTCGCTCCAGCGACGCCGGGGGTCTTTCACGTTCTGGTGCCGGTGCACCCGTCGCGACACCGTTCGCATTGAAGAGGCACCATGCACCGCACTCTCCGCAGCGCCCGTCCGGCAGCTGCGCTAGCCCTGGCCCTGGCCGGTTCGCTGGTCGTCCCCGGCGCGGCGTTCGCCGGCACGACCGAGCCCACGCCGGTCACGACCACCGGTTCGACCACGAGCTCCACCACGCCGTCGACCACCACGCCAGCAACCACCACGCCGTCGACCACCACGACGTCGACCTCCACAGCCACGACCTCCACCGGGCCGGCCACGACGTCGACGGCCACGACGTCCCCCACGACCTCCGCCAGCGCGTCCAGCACGACGACCCCCTCGACGACGACGGCGACGACGAAGCCGCCGACCACCACGTCGAAGGCGAAGGCGAAGCTGTCGACCGCCACGAAGGACGTGCGGCCGTTCGGCACCGGCTCCTCCCTGCGCGCCGCCCTCGTGCCGGATGACAGCTCCGACCAGGCAGCCCACGCCGCGGGTTTCATCGTGCGCACCCTCGCCACGCGACAGGACCACTACAACTACCCCGCCTCGGACTACTTCGACGGCGGCAACACCGTCGACGCCGTCCTCGCGCTGGACGGTGCCGGCGCCGGCCTCGACCAGGCCGACGCCACGACCGACTACCTCGCGGCGCACGTCGACGACTACGTGGGCTACCCCGACCCGGCCGGCTCCCCCACCGCCGAGACCTACGCCGGCCCCCTGGGCAAGCTCGTGCTCGGCGTCGTCGCCCAGGGCGGTGACCCCACCGACTTCGGCGGCCAGGACCTCGTCGCCCGCCTCGAGGGCCTGATGACCGTCGACGGACGCTTCTCCGACAAGTCGAACTTCGGCGACTACTCCAACACCATCGGGCAGGTCCTCGACCTCATCGCCCTCGGGCGCGCCACGGGCTCGGTCCCGGATGCGGCTGGCGACTACCTCCTCGACCAGCAGTGCGGCGACGGCGGTTTCCGCGGCAACCTCGATGTCGCCGGCGCCCCCTGCTCCAGTGACGCGGACGCCACCGCGTTCGCGGCCCAGGCCCTCGTCGGCCTCCTGGGCGCCGACGACCCCGCGACCGCCGACGCCCTGGCGTGGCTCTCGTCGCACCAGGCGCCCAACGGCGGGTTCCGCAACGACGACGGCCAGTACAACGCCAACACGGCGGGCGTCGCAGCCCAGGCCTTCGCCGCCGGTGGCCTCGACGTCGAGCTCGCGAGCGCCCAGGACTTCCTGGCGGGTCTCCAGCTCGACTGCTCGTTCGCGACCGGCCTCCGTGGCGGCATCGCCTTCACCGCGGCGGACTACGCGACGCTCAAGACCGCGCCGAAGACCACGGCCGCGATCGACCGCGCGCTGCGCGCCACGCCCCAGGCCACCCTCGGCCTGGCCGGGGGCTCGCTGCTGACCGTCACCGCCGACGGGGCGTCGGCCATCGCGCCGGCCCTCGACTGCCCCGCCAGCACGACGACCACCATGTCGCCCGCGTCCTCCACGAGCACCTCCGCCACCCCCGGCACGGGTGCCGACGACCCGGCCGACCCCGCGTCGGCCACGCCCGGAGCGCTGGCCTTCACCGGCAGCAACGTGGCTGCGCTGACCCTGCTCGGCGCGCTGCTGCTGCTGGCCGGTGCGACCGCGATCGTGCTGGCACGGCGCAAGGGCGTGCACGTCTGATGCGGCTGGTCGCGCGGTTCGTCGCCGTTGCCGGTCTCGTCGTCGCCGGCGGCCTCGCCCTCCCGGGCGGGGCCGCCCAGGCGGCGGCCTGCAGCGGCTCGACCGGTGTGACTGTAGTGGTCGACTACGGCTCGAGCAGCAGCACGCTCTGCGCCGCGGACGACACCTCCGCCATGCGGGTGCTCACGAAGGTCGCCTCGGTCGTGAGCCCGGCCCAGTACCCCGGCACGGTGGTCTGCAAGATCAACAGCGTGCCCGCCGACCAGTCCTGCCAGCGGATGCCGCCCGCCAACGCCTACTGGGCCTTCTTCCACGCCACCCGCGGCGGTTCGTGGACCTACAGCAGCTCGGGGGTTGCCGACTACAACCCCGCGCCCGGCACCGTCATCGGGTTCGCGTTCGGCTCCGGCGGGGCTCCCAGCAGCCCTCCTCCCGCCGCGGTCGCGCCCAAGCCGTCCCCGAAGCCCAGCCCGTCCTCCTCGTCGAGCCGCCCGCCGGCACCCACGCCGAAGCCGAAGCCCGCGGCCACGACCCCTGCACGACCCGGCAGCCCGGGCTCCTCGACCGGGTCGACGCCCGCAGCCGGCACCGGTGTGGGGACCGGTTCGGCCCCCACACCCGGCACGAAGCCCTCGCCACCCCGCAGCACGACCACCACGGCGAGCGGTGCCACCACCACGGGCGCGACGGCACCGACCGACCCGACCGGCGACGGTGCGAGCGCTGCAGGCGCCCGGGCGGACTCGACCGACTCGGGCTCGCCCACCACCCTGCTCGCCGGGCTCGGCCTGGTCGGGCTGGTCGGCGCCGGCGCGGCATACCTCGCGATCCGTCGCCGGGCCACGGGCTGAGGGTCGTGCGCACGGCCGGCCCCCCGCTGTCCCGTCACCTCCACCCGGTCGCCTGGTGGGTGTGGGCGATCGGGCTGGCCGTGGCCTGCTCGCGCACCAGCAACCCCCTGCTCCTCCTGCTCGCGGTGACCGTCGCGAGCCTGGTGGTCGCGGCCAAGCGCGGCAGCTCCCCCTGGGCACGGGCCTTCCGCCTCTACCTCGCGCTCGGGCTCGTCATCATCGTCCTGCGGGTCCTGCTCCACGTCGCGGTGGGCTACAAGGTCGGCAGCACGAGGCTCTACACGCTGCCCAGCGTCGAGCTGCCCGGCATCACCCTCCTCGGCCCGCTCTACCTCGAGGGCCTGCTGGCCGCGGCGGTCGAAGGGCTGCGGCTGGCCAGCCTGATCGCCTGCGTCGGCGCGGCCAACGCCCTCGCCAACCCCAAGCGCCTCCTGCGCGCCCTCCCCAGCGCCCTGCACGAGGTCGGCACCGCCGTCGTCATCTCGGTGACCGTCGCGCCCCAGCTGGCCGAGAGCGTCCAGCGGGTCCGGCGTGCGCGGGTGCTGCGTGGCGAGGGCGGCTCCGGGATCCGGTCGGTCGCACGGGTGGCGCTGCCCGTCCTCCAGGACACCCTCGACCGCTCGTTGTCGCTCGCCTCGGCGATGGACTCACGGGGGTACGGCCGCCGCACCGAGCAGTCGCCGACGACGAGGCGGGTCACCGCCGCGCTGACCCTCACCGGCCTGCTGGGCGCCGCCATCGGGATGTACGGCCTGCTCGACAGCACCGCGCCCGCGGTCATCGGACTCCCCATGCTCGTCCTCGGGTTGGTCCTGGCGGCGATCGGCATGCGGGTGGGCGGCCACAGCGTGCAGCGCACGGTCTACCGGCCCGACCGGTGGGCGCTGCCGGAGTGGCTCGTCGCCGCCTCGGGGCTGCTGGCCGCCGGGCTGGTCGTCGTGCAGTCCACCCGCGCCCCGGGCGCGCTGGTCCTGCCCCTCGAGCCGCTGGCCGCCCCTGCGCTGCCCCTGCTCCCCGTGCTCGGGATCCTCGTGGCGGCCCTGCCGGCGTTCGTCGCCCCCGACCCGCCGGTCGCCCGTCGGGGGGACCCGTCGTGAGCGCCTCCGTCGACCCGCACGTCCCGGTCGTCTTCGACCGCGTCACCATCCGGTATGCCGGGAGCTCGCGTCCCGCGATCCGCGCGGCGTCGTTCACGCTCCAGGAAGGTGAGCTCGTCGTCGTCACCGGCCGCACCGGCTCGGGCAAGTCGACCCTGCTCGGCGCCGTGAACGGCACCGTGCCCCACTTCACCGGTGGCCACCTCTCGGGTCGCGTGTCGGTCTTCGGCCGCGACACCCGCACCCACCGGCCCCGCGACCTTGCGGGCGTGGTCGGAGTCGTCCGCCAGGACCCGCTGGCGGGGTTCGTCACGGACACCGTGGAGGAGGAGCTCGCCTACACGCTCGAGCAGCTGGCCCTCGACCCGGCTGCCATGCGCCGCAGGGTGGAGGAGGTGCTCGACCTGCTCGGTATCGCCGACCTGCGCGACGCGCCCCTGCGCGACCTGTCGGGCGGGCAGCAGCAGCGGGTGGCGATCGGGTCGGTGCTCACCGCCAACCCACGGCTCCTGGTCCTCGACGAACCCACCTCCGCCCTCGACCCGACCGGCGCCGAGGAGGTGCTCGCGACGCTCTCGCGGCTCGTCCACGACCTCGGCCTGACCGTCCTGCTGTCGGAGCACCGGCTGGAGCGGATCGTCGGTGCCGCCGACCGGGTCGTCGAGCTGCACGACGACGGCACGGTCACCGACGGCCGCCCGAGCGACGTCATGGCCACCGCTGCCCTGGCCCCGCCGGTGGTCCACCTCGGCCGCTGGGCCGGCTGGGACCCCCTGCCCCTGACCGTCCGGGACGCCCGCCGCGCGGCCACCGCGCTGCGAGCCGCGCTCACCGAGCCGGGTCCCGCCGACACCTCGGACCCCGGCACGCAGGAGCCGGGCCCCGGACCGTCGCGGCTCCTCGCGTCGGCCCTCTCGGTCACCCACGACACGGTGGCCGCGGTGCGCTCGGTCGACCTGGCCCTGCGCGACGGCGAGGTCGCAGTCGTCATGGGCCGCAACGGTTCCGGCAAGTCGTCGCTGCTCTGGGCACTGCACGGCAGCGGCAGCCGCAGCGGCGGGTCGGTCGCGCTCGTCACCGCCACCGGAGCCCGGGTCGACCCCGCCGCCGAGGCACCCCGTGCCCGGCGCGGCCACGTCGGCCTGGTCCCCCAGAGCGCCCCGGACCTGCTCTACCTCGACTCGGTGCAGGCCGAGTGCCGCCAGGCGGACCACGAGTCGGGAGCGGCTCCGGGGGCCACGCGCGCGACGCTCGACCGGCTCGCGCCGGGCATACCCGACGAGCGCCACCCCCGCGACCTGTCGGAGGGGCAACAGCTGGCCCTCGTGCTGGCGATCCAGCTCTCCGCATCTCCGGGGGCGCTGCTGCTCGACGAGCCGACCCGAGGGCTGGACTACCCCGGGAAGGCCGCGCTGGCCGACCTGTTGCGCGACCTCGCCGCGGGCGGGACCGCGCTGGCCGTGGCGACCCATGACGTCGAGTTCGCCGCCACCGTGGCCGACCGGGTCGTGGTGCTGGCCGAGGGGAAGGTCGTCGCCGACGGACCAGCCACCGACATCCTCTGCGACTCCCCCGCCTTCGCACCGCAGGTGGCCAAGGTGCTCGCCCCGGCGAGGCTCCTGCGCCTCGACCAGGTGCTGGGCGCCGCCACGAGCCTCGGGGCGCGGTGATGGACACCCCGACCCGCGCCATCGCGTTGCGACCTCGCTCCACGGCCGCGCTCGCCCTCGTCTCCGTGGCCGGGCTGCTCGCCTTCCTCTGGCCCCTCTTCGCCTCGGCCGGGTCCCGGCTCGGCCAGAACGCCGACGCGCCGCTGGTCTTCGCCCTCCTGCTGCCACTGCTGTTGGCGGTGGTGCTGTTCGAGATCAGCGAGGGCGGCCTCGACGTCAAGGCCGTGGCGATGCTCGGCGTGCTGTCAGCCGTCGGTGCGGCCCTGCGTCCCCTCGGCGCCGGCACGGCGGGGCTGGAGACGGTCTTCTTCCTGCTCGTCCTGGGCGGCCGGGTGTTCGGTCCGGCCTTCGGTTTCGTGCTCGGCTCGACCACGCTGTTCGCCTCCGCGCTGGTCACCGGTGGCGTCGGGCCGTGGCTGCCCTACCAGATGCTGGGCGCCGCCTGGGTGGGCCTGGGCGCCGGTCTGCTCCCGCAGGTCCCGCGTCGCTGGGAGCTGGTGCTCCTGGCCTGCTACGGCGCGCTGGCCGGACTGCTCTACGGCGTGGCGCTCAACTTCTCGTTCTGGCCCTTCGCCAGCGGCCTGGAGAGCGACCTGTCGTTCGTCGCGGGTGCGCCGCCGTGGGAGAACCTGCGCCGGTTCGGGCTCTTCTCGCTGGCCACGTCGGCCCCGTGGGACCTCGGGCGCGCGGTCACCAACGTGGTCCTCATCGCCCTCACCGGACGAGCCGTCCTCGGCACACTGCGCCGGGCGTCGCGTCGGGCCGCGTTCGACGCGGAGGCCACCTTCGACGCGGGGGACACGGTCGACGCGGAGGCCACGGTCGACGCCGAGGCCACCTCCGACACGGACGGCACGGTCGACGCGGAGGCCACCTCCGACGCGGACGGCACGGTCGACGCGGTGGCCACGCCCAGCGCGGTCCGCCGCGACGACGAGCCCGCGACGCGGCATACGCTGCACGGGTGAGCACGCCCACCTCGCTGCCCATCCGCACGGTCACCGACCCCGACGTCAAGGCGACCTACGCCGTGGACCAGTCGGTCGGCGCCACCGCCCCGGGTGACTTCGAGGTCGTGCGGGCGCGCGACCTCGGTGACGTCGTGGAGGTGATGCGGTGGGCCCACGAGACCCGCACCCCGGTGGTGCCGCAGGGTGCGCGCAGCAGCCTCACCGGGGCCTCGGTGGCGATCGAGGGTGGCGTCGTCCTCAACACCGAAGGGCTCGACACGCTCTCGACCGTCGACCCGCTCGAGGGCCTGGCCGTGCTCGGGCCCGGCGTCGTGACCAAGACCCTCAAGGACGCGGCGGCCGCTGAAGGGCTGTTCTACCCACCCGACCCGGCCAGCGCAGCGTTCTGCACCATCGGCGGCAACGTCGCCACCAACGCGGGTGGCCTGTGCTGCGTGAAGTACGGGGTGACGGCCGACTACGTCCGCGCCCTCCAGCTCGTGCTGCCCGGCGGGGAGGTGGTCCGCACCGGGCACCGCACCGCCAAGGGAGTGGCCGGCCTCGACCTCACCGGGCTGTTCGTCGGCTCCGAGGGCACGCTCGGGGTGGTCACCGAGGTCACCACCCGCCTGCTGCCCGCGCCAGACCCCGCCCTCACCGTGCTGGCGACGTTCGGCTCCCTCGAGGCCGCCTCGGTGGCGATCGTCGCGCTGCGCCGCGAGCGCCACCGGCCCTCGCTCGTCGAGCTGCTCGACCGCGCTGCCGTGGCGGCGGTGCAGGCGCTCGCCGACTACGGCTTCCCCCTGGACTGCGAGGCGGTGCTGCTCGTCCAGTCCGACCGCCCGGACCACACCAGCGAGGACGTGCAGCGGTATGCCGGGTTGCTCACCGACGCGGGCGCCGTCGACGTCGCCGTCGCGGACGACCCGGCCGAGGCCGACCTGCTGCTCGCCGGCCGTCGGGCGCTGAGCCCGGCCCTGGAGGCCAAGGGGCCGCGCTACCTCGAAGACGTCTGCGTCCCCGTCGGTCGGCTGACCGAGCTGATCCGCACCGGCCGGGAGATCGCGGCCAGGCACGACGTCGAGATCGTCATGGCCGGTCACGCCGGAGACGGCAACCTGCACCCCAGCATCTTCTTCGACCCGACCGACCCCCCGAGCCGGCAGCGCGCTCACCTGGCGTTCTCCGAGATGGTCACCGCGGCCCTGCGGATGGGCGGCACCATCACCGGCGAGCACGGCGTGGGCACCCTGAAGGCGCCGTGGCTGGCCCAGGAGCTCGGCGAGCGAGAGCTCGAGCGCCAGCGCGCGGTGAAGGCGCTGTTCGACCCGCGCGGAATCCTCAACCCCGGCCGGGTCTACTGGTCCTGACGGGTGGTCCCAGCGCGGGCTCCCGGTGTCCGACTGGTAGAAACGACGACATGAGCAACCTCGAACTCGACCGCAGTGAGTCCTGGTTGACCCGCGAGGAGCTCGACGCCGCCCGCGAGCGGCTGCCCATCCTCTACGTGGACGCCGTCCCGGTGCGGGTCGACGAGCGCGGGGCCGTGAGCGCGGTCGGTCTGCTCCTGCGGGCCTCGGACGGCGCGATCAACCGTGAGCTCGTCTCCGGCCGCGTGCTCTACCACGAGCGGGTCCGCGACGCCCTGATCCGGCACATCGAGAAGGACCTCGGGCCGATGGCCCTGCCGCAGATCCCCGCCAGCCCCCAGCCGTTCACCGTGGCCGAGTACTTCCCCACCCCCGGTGTCACCCCGTTCCACGACCCTCGCCAGCACGCCGTCTCGCTCGCCTTCGTGGTGCCGGTGGCCGGTGACTGCCAGCCGCAGCAGGACGCCCTCGACCTCGCCTGGCTGACCCCTGCCGAGGCCGTGTCGCCCGCGCTCCTGGAGGAGATGGACGGCGGACACGGCGTGCTCCTCCGGCAGGCGATGGCCCACCTGGGACACCCCCTCTGAGCACGTCAGCGCCGGACCGGACCGGGACGCTTGTGAGCACGACCACGACCGGTTTCGCAGCCATATTCAGCCAACATCGGCCGAACGGATGACGCGCATTCGCACGCAAGGGGACGAAACTGGGTACGTGCCGGGGGAAATCGCCATATTCCTCCTCGGCGCCCAAGGGGGCGTCGCGGACGATTTCGCCCGCCTCCACGCAGTCACGAACCCGATGCTCCTGCGCTACCTGCGGGCAACCGCCGACGGTGACCACGCGGAGCTCGCCCGCACCGCATGGACCTCGGTCGTGCCCCAGCTGCAGGTCTGCCCGGCCGACGACGACGCCTGGCTCGAGCTGGTCGTGGGGGCTGCCCGCACCGCCGTCCTGGCTGCCGACGGCGCCACGGCACTCGCGCCGACGGGCACCACGACAGCCCCCTCGGGCAGCGAGCCGGACTCCCTGACGCAGGCAGTTGCCGCGCTGCGCGCCTGCCCGCCGGCCGAGGCCGAGGTGCTGGCCATGGGCGCGATCGCCAACCTCGGGCGCGACGCCGTGTCCCGCCTGACCGGCCTGGAGCCCAACGCCGTCCTCGCCCTGGTGCTGCAGGGGCAACAGCACCTCCGCGTGTCGCTGGAGTCGCTGATCGACGCGCTGCGCGTGCCCGCGACTCCCGGCGAGGTCGTCGACCTCCCGTTTGCCGCCGGGCTGTTCGCCGCCGGCGCCCCGGCGTCACCCGCCCGCCTGCCCGTGGCAGCTCCGGCTCCCGCGACCGGCGCGCTGGCCACCGCGGGGACCGGCGCCGGGGCCGCGATGGTGCCCGTCGGGGCGCTCCAGCAGCCGTCGGTCGTCGACATCCACAGCCTCCAGTCGTCCGCCCCCGCGAGCGCCCAGCGGACCCTCGGGACACCCAGCCGGGCAGCCCGGGCCGGCGCGGCCGCAGCCGCGTGGCTGCTCGCCGTCGGCGGCATCAGCACGGCCGCAGCCATGAGCGGCCTGCTCAGCGTGGCCATCGACGGCATCCTGGGCCGGGACCGTGGCCCGCTCGTGACGGCCGACGGGCCGGTCGTCCCCGGCCCCCTCCCCACGACCGGGCGCCCGAACGGCACCCCGTCGCCGGGCCGCGTGCCGACACCCACCCCCGCGAACCCGTCCACCGGCACGCCTGGCTCCGACGGCCGGGTCGGCAGCGGCCGGGCCGACCAGGTCGTGGAACTCCCCAGCGGACCCACCCGGATCCAGGTCGTGGTGGCGTCCTTCGACCCGAACGCCGAGACCCCGTCGACGCCCAGCGAGACGCCGACCCCCACGCCGACCCCCACCGAACCGCCGGCCCCCTCGCCCCCGCCCGAGGTGCCCACCCCGACCACCCCGCGGCCCCCGGTCGTGCCCGCCGGCAACGGCGAAGGCAACGGCAAGGGCCAGGCCGTCGGGAAGAACGGCGGCAAGGGCCGGGGCAACGGGACCGCCAAGCCTGCCCTCACCGGTAACGGCCACACCACGCACCAGGGCAAGCAGGGCAAGCACCTCGCCAAGGGGCACGGCAAGGCGGGCAAGCAGGCCGCCCAGAAGGCGAAGGCGGCCAAGCAGGCCGCGAAGCAGGCCGCCAAGAAGGCGAAGGCCGCCAAGCAGGCCAAGGGCCACACCAACTCCGGCAAGCGCTAGCCCAACCGACCGCCGAACCCAGCCCGGGCCGGCGCGGTCAGGAGGTCAGCGGCTGCTGCGTCGGCGCCGGTCGGCCCGGTCCATCTCCTCGGCTTCGGCCACGGTCGGCGCCGTGCCGCCGAGGCGGACGGGCAGCAGGTGCCGCTCCGCGTCGGGCCACGGCGGGTAGCGGTCCTGGTCGGCGTGCAGCTGCGCCTCCATGGCCGCCCGCACCCGGGCCGTGGCCTCGACCGCGTTCTCCTGCGGACTGACCTCGATGGGTGCCCCGACGGTGATCAGCAGCGGTATGCCGTGACGACCCATCCGGCGCGGCTGCCCCTTGGTCCAGACCCGCTGCGACCCCCAGATCGTGGTCGGCAGGACCGGCACGCCCGCCTCCTGGGCGAGCCGCACGGCGCCCGACTTGAAGGCCTTGAGCTCGAAGGACCGCGAGATGGTCGCCTCGGGGAACACACCCACGATCTCCCCGGACCGCAGCGCCGCCCGGGCCGCGTCGAACGAGCCCTGTCCGGCTTCGCGGTCGACCGGGATGTGGTGCATGCCCTTCATCAGCGGGCCGGCGACCGGGTTGGACCAGATCGACTTCTTGGCCATGAACCGCACGTAGCGCCCGACCTCGACCCCCACCAACCCGGCGTAGGTGAAGTCGAAGTACCCGGTGTGGTTGATGGCCATCACGGCACCGCCGTGGCGGGGCACGTGCTCGGTGCCGGTCAGCGTGATCTTGAGGCCCTGGGCGGCGAACAGCGCACGGGCCAACCCGATGACGGGGGTGTACACGGGTTCCATGCGCCAACCCTAGGGGGTGGGGGACGCCCGACCCCACGGTGCGCCCGCGGCATACCCGCAACCCGTTGGTCACCACCGGTGACGGGATGGGAAGATTCACGCCATGACCGATGCACCCACCACGTCCGGCGCCGCCACGATCCCCGACAAGCCCTCGATCGAGGGGCTCGAGGACAAGTGGGCGCAGGTGTGGCGGGAGCAGGGCACCTACACCTTCGACCGCGCCAAGGCCCTCAGCCGGGGCCGGGAGTCGGTCTTCTCGATCGACACCCCCCCGCCGACCGCGTCGGGGTCCCTGCACATGGGGCACGTGTTCTCCTACACGCACACCGACTGCATGGCCCGGTACAAGCGGATGCAGGGCCTCGAGGTCTTCTACCCGATCGGCTGGGACGACAACGGCCTGCCGACCGAGAAGCGGGTCCAGAACTACTACGGGGTGCGCGGCGACGCGTCGCTGCCCTACGACGAGGGCTTCGCGCCGCCCCACCGCGGTGACGCCAAGAGCCTGAAGGCGGCCGACGCGCTGCCGATCTCGCGGCAGAACTTCATCGAGCTGTGCGACGAGCTGACCGTCGAGGACGAGAAGGCCTTCGAGTCGCTGTTCCGCCGGATGGGGTTCAGCCTCGACTGGGACATCAGCTACCGCACCATCGACGACCACTCCCGCGCCACGGCCCAGCAGGCCTTCCTGCGCAACCTCGCCCGCGGTGAGGCCTACCAGTCCGAGGCGCCCGGCCTCTGGGACGTCACCTTCCAGACCGCCGTCGCGCAGGCCGAGCTCGAGGCGCGCGACTACCCCGGCGCCTACCACCGGGTCGCCTTCCACGGCGCCGACGGCCCGATCCACATCGAGACCACCCGACCCGAGCTCATCCCGTCCGCGGTCGCGCTGATCGCCCACCCCGACGACGAGCGGTATGCGGCGCTGTTCGGCACCACGGTCCGCTCCCCGCTGTTCGGGGTCGAGATCCCGGTGGTGGCGCACCACGCCGCCGAGCCCGAGAAGGGCGCGGGCATCGCCATGTGCTGCACGTTCGGCGACCTGACCGACGTGCTGTGGTGGCGCGAGCTGCAGCTGCCGACCCGCTCGGTCATCACCCGGTCCGGACGCATCCAGGCCGAGACGCCCGAGTGGCTGGCCGGCAGCCCGGGCGAGCAGCTCTTCGCCGAGCAGGTGGCGGGCAAGACCACCTTCGGCGCGCGCGAGGCGATCGTCGCCGCGCTGCGCGAGTCAGGTGACCTCGACGGTGAGCCCAAGGCGACCCAGCGCAAGGCCAACTTCTACGAGCGCGGTGAGAAGCCGCTGGAGATCGTCACCTCCCGGCAGTGGTACATCCGCAACGGTGGGCGGGACGCCGACCTCAACGCCGAGATGATCGAGCGCGGCCGGCAGGTCGACTTCCACCCCGCCTTCATGCGGGCGCGCTACGAGAACTGGGTGAGCGGCCTGAACGGCGACTGGCTGGTGTCGCGCCAGCGCTTCTTCGGCGTGCCGATCCCGGTCTGGTACCCCCTCGACGAGCACGGCGACCCGGTCTACGACAAGCAGCTCGTGCCCACCGAGGACCAGCTGCCCGTCGACCCGGCGGCCCAGGCCCCCGAGGGCTACGACGAGTCGCAGCGTGGGCAGGCCGGCGGCTTCGTCGGCGACCCCGACATCATGGACACCTGGGCCACCTCGTCCCTGACGCCCCAGATCGCCGGGCGCTGGCGCGACGACCCCGAGCTGTTCGCCGGGGTCTTCCCCATGGACGTCCGCCCCCAGGGGCACGACATCATCCGCACCTGGTTGTTCTCGACGGTCGTGCGCTCGCACTTCGAGTTCGGCTCGGTGCCGTGGCGCAACGCCGCCCTCTCGGGCTGGATCCTCGACCCCGACCGCAAGAAGATGAGCAAGTCCAAGGGCAACGTCGTCACGCCCGAGGACGTCGTCAAGGAGCACAGCACCGACGCCGTCCGCTACTGGGCGGCCAGCGGTCGCCTCGGCGCCGACGCCGCCTACGACACCGGCCAGATGAAGGTCGGTCGCCGCCTGGCCATCAAGATCCTCAACGCGACGAAGTTCGCCCTGACTCTCGGCGAAGCCGAGGTCGGGATCCCCCACGGCGGCGACGTCGACGGCGAGCTGGCCGCCGCCGTCACCAACCCCCTCGACCGGTCCGTGCTCGCGCAGCTCGGCGACGTCGTCGCCAAGGCGACGGCGGGCTTCGAGGGCTGGGACCACACCCGCGCGCTCGAGGTCAGCGAGACCTACTTCTGGACCTTCTGCGACGACTACCTCGAGCTGGTCAAGGACCGCGCCTACGGCGGGCAGGGCGTCGCGGAGGCCGCGTCCGCCCGGGCCGCCCTGCGCATCGCGCTCGACGTGATGCTGCGCCTGTTCGCGCCGATGCTCCCCTACGTCACCGAGGAGGCCTGGTCGTGGTGGCACGAGGGCTCGGTGCACCGGGCTCCGTGGCCGACTGCGACGGACACGGCGGCCGGCGACGGCGGTGACCCTGCCCTGCTGACGGCGGTGGGCGAGGCCCTGGCCGGGGTCCGCAAGGCCAAGTCCGAGGCGAAGGTCGGCATGCGAGCCGAGGTGGCGTCGATCGTGCTGGCCGGCCCGGATGAGTGGACCCAGCGGGTCCGGCGCGCGGAGACCGACCTGCGGGCGGCCGGGCGGATCACCGGGACGGTCGACTACGCCGAGGCCGAGACGCCCGACGTGCGCGACGCGGAGCTGATCCCCGTGGAGAAGCCGAAGGCCTGAATCCGACGGGATCCGTTGGGCTGCACCGTGATCCACGGCACGTTCCAGCCGGCGATCCCCAGCTCGCGACTGGCGAACCTGTCCTCGTCGAGCAGCGTGACCTGGCCCGTCGCCGGGTCGTAGACGTCGAGGACCCGGTCACCGTCGCCGGGCAGCACCAGCGTGACGTGGCGGGGCAGCAGGCCGTTGCCGATGTAGAGCAGGGCGGGCTCACCGTCGGCGACGACCTCGACCAGGCGTGAGTGCGCGTCGCGCAGCCCACCCCGGGTGAGCTGTCGGACCAGCCGGAGCTCGTACTCGGTGCCCTTGCGCGACGCCCCGAACTCGAGCTCCTTGCGGGCGCCCCAGGGTGGGGTGCCCAGCGACCGGGGCCAGGGGGCGTTGAGCCGTCCGCCGCCGGCGAACAACCGGTTGGTGCGACCCATGACGACCCGCTCGTATGCCGCGAAGCGCTCCTTCTCGGTGGCACCGGGCGGGGCGTCGGCCCGCGGGCCCTCACCGGAGGTGATCCAGCGGGCGAAGACGGGGTTGACCAGCATCCTGGCCACCGTGAGGCAGGCCGACCCACACGTCACCGGGGACTGCTGGACCGGCCCCACGTCACCGCTGCGCAACCGGAACCCCGAGGACATGGCCTCATCCTCGCTGGAAGCGCCGCAAACTTCCACCAACGGCGCGAGGTCACCAGCGCCGCGAGGTCACCAGCGGGTCGAGCGCCCCGCGTGGGCGAGCAGCCGGGCGGCCGGGGTGGCCCAGTCAGCCACCTCGACGGGCGGGGCGAAGCGAGCCGGCCGGTCGGCGTCGGTGACGTGGTCACGGGCGACCGGCCACAGGTCCATCGCCAGACCGGGCGGGATCGCGCGGGGCCGGCCGAGCGACTCGGCGACGTCCCAGCCGTGCAGCGTGATCTCGAGAGCTCCCACCGCGCCGAGCAGCTCCCGCGACAGGCTCTGGTCACCGAGCGCCACCGGGCCGTCCGGCACCGCGTCCACCGGGTGCCAGTGGGCGAGCAGGCCCCGGGCCCGGTGGCAGATGCTGTCGAGCAGGTCGGCACCGTCGGTGGGCGGGGCGGGCGGCACGAGGCTGAGGGAGGTGGCCTGCGCCGCCACCGCCATCGCCTCCAGCGAGTCGTCCATGTGCACCAGCAGGTCCTGGAGCAGCCACCCCCGGCACGGGGTGCGCCGCCCCAGGTCGGCGTCGGTCACCAGCACGAGGCTGGCCCGGGTGTAGCCGATCGCCCGCTCGAGCAGCTCGAGGGCCCGCGGTGGCCGGCTGTGGCCGGCCGCGCTGGACACCGGCTGCCTCACGTCGGGCCGGAGTAGTCGGCCGGGAGCGAGGCGGGCAGGCCGAAGGTCTCGAACAGAGTCAGGTCGAAGAAGGCGGCGACGTGGCTGACCCCACCGGACGCGTCGAGGGTGAGCACCTGGAGGTGGAAGGGGGCGAACCTGCCGTCGGGCTGGCGCATGTAGAGGCCGAAGGCCGGCTGGCCGTTCGCACTGGTCGCCACCATGGGCATGTCGTGGCGCTGCCCCGGGCACTGCGTGTCGATGAGGCGGCCGATGTTCTCGGCCCCGGTGTACCAGCCGGTGAACGGCGGCATCTCCCAGACCGCCTCACGGGTCAGCATCGCGACGATGGCGTTGACGTCCTTGTCCCAGAACGCCTTGACGTAGCGGTCCAGCAGCTCCTGCTGCGCGGCGTCCAGCTCGGCCGGCACCTCGTCCTGGCTGACGTTCGCCTTCGCCAGCTGCGCGTGCGCACGCTGCAGGGCGCTGTTGACCGCGGCCTCGCTCGTCTCGAGCGCCTCGGCGACCTCGGCGGCCTTCCAGCGCAGCACGTCTCGCAGGATCAGCACCGCTCGCTGGCGGGCCGGCAGGTGCTGGAGCGCCGCGACGAACGCCAACCGGATGCTCTCGCGCTGCGCGACGATGGTGGCCGGGTCGCTCGCGTCGCCCGCGACCAGGGGGTCCGGCGCCGGCTCCAGCCAGGGCACCTCGGACGACTCCACGAGCCGGTCGGCCGCGTCGCTCGACGGCGCACCCAGCCCCGCCGGGAGGGGACGACGGTCCTTGCCCTCGAGCGCGGTGAGGCAGACGTTCGTCGCGATGCGGTAGAGCCAGGTCCGCACGGACGACCGCCCCTCGAAGGCCGAGTAGGCGCGCCAGGCGCGCAGGTAGGTCTCCTGCACCAGGTCCTCGGCGTCGTGGATCGACCCCGTCATCCGGTAGCAGTGGGCGGTCAGCTCCCGCCGGTAGCCGTCGGCCGCCTCCGGGAAGTCGTCCAGACCCACCCGCTCGCGCACCTCGGTCGTCGCGCGCCCCTCCGTCATGACTGTCTCCTCCGTCGTCCGACCGTCTGGCCCACCTTAGGCACATCGGTGCCACTGGAGGAGAGACCTGACCCGCACCCGAAACTCATCGGTCGGTAACGAACCGTGTCCGATTTGCGGGGTGTGCTCGACACCGCAGTGACCGTTGCTATGGTCGACCATCGTGAACCGGCGTGTGGTGATCCTGAACCGCGGTGTGACGTTGGGGGTGGGGGCAGCGGCGACGCTGCTGCTGGCCGCCTGGGTGTCCGCTGCCGGTCCCGTCGGGGTGTTCGCGCGCCAGGAGTTCTCCGGCAAGGAGTCGAGTGAGCCCGGCAAGGACTTCGGGCCGGGGGCGATCTTCTCTGCCAAGGGGCGGGGCCTCAAGGGAGCCGACGTCCGCCACAGCGACCCGTGGATCGTCAACCTGGTCGAGCTGGCCATGAAGCTGGTGCTGGCGGTCGTGGTCGTCGTCGTGCTCGTCGCGATCGGCAGGGCCCTGCTCGACAGGTGGCGCACCCGCGAGGTCTCCGAGGACCAGGTGGCCGCGGTCGACGTCGTGCCCGAGGTGCTCCTGGAGGCGGCGCTCGAAGGAGAGCGCCAGCTGTCGCGGGGCACTCCGGCGAATGCCGTCATCGCCGCCTGGGTCGCCCTGGAGGAGGCCTGCCGGGCCGCGGGCGTCAGGGACGACGACTCCCGCACCGCCGCCGAGCTCGTGACCGCGGTGCTGCGCTCGCACCGCGTCGACCGGGCGCCGCTCGACACCCTGGCGGCGCTCTACCGCGAGGCCAGGTTCTCCACCCACCCGATCGGCGAGGACCAGCGCACCACCGCCCGCGAGGCGCTCGTGCAGGTGCAGGCCGACCTCCGGCGCACCATGGCGCGACTCGCCCAGGAGAGGAACGTCAGCCGGTGATCCGCCGACTCGGCGCCCTCGCGCCCAGCCAGCTCTTCCTCGTCGTCCTCGCCGTGACCGTGGTCGTCGGCGCCCTCGCCGTGTCGGTGTCGGCACTGGGCAACGTGGGCATGCTGCTCGCCTCGGCTGCCCTGGTCGCCGCGCTGGCGATCGTGGCCCAGTGGCTCTGGCAGTCGCGCCAGTCGACCGACTGGGACAACACCTTCACCGAGGCGACCGCCACCCGCGGCGTCGACGCCCGCATCAGCAGGCTCGCGGGCGACGTGCGCGAGGCCGGCTCCGGCGCCCCCGTCCCGAGTGCGCGCCTGCATGCCACCCTCAGCAGCCTGGCCGCCGAACGGCTCCGCAGCCGTGGCGACGGGACCATGACCGACGCCGCCGCCGTCCTGGGCCGCGACCTCGCGGCATACCTCGCCGCACCCCCGACCACCCGTCTCACCGCCGCCCAGCTCGCGGCGTTCACCACCACCCTGGAGGAGCTCTCGTGACCCTGACCCTCGACGAGGTCGCCGCGCGCGCGACCGCCATCCTCACCGAGGTCGAACGCGCCGTCGTCGGAAAGCGGCAGAGCCTGGAGATCGTGCTGTCCGGCATCCTCGCCGGCGGCCACGTGCTGATGGAGGACTTCCCCGGCCTGGGCAAGACCCTGGCGGCGCGCTCGTTCGCGCAGGCCCTGGGGCTGGAGTTCGCGCGGGCCCAGTTCACCCCCGACCTGTTGCCCAGCGACCTGACCGGCTCGTTCCTCTACGACCAGCGCAGCCACGAGTTCAGCTTCCGCAAGGGGCCGCTGTTCACCGGGTTGCTGCTCGCCGACGAGATCAACCGGACGCCCCCCAAGACGCAGTCGGCCCTGCTCGAGGCGATGCAGGAGGGGCAGGTGACCGTCGAGGGCGAGACCTTCGTGCTGCCCAAGCCGTTCCACGTACTGGCCACCGCGAATCCCGTTGAGTACGAAGGGACTTACCCCCTCCCGGAGGCTCAGCTCGACCGGTTCCTGCTGCGGGTGAGCTTCGGCTACCCGAGCGCCGCCGACGAGTGGGAGGTCCTCCAGCGCCGGATGGCCCGCCAGCAGGAGGCCCAGGTCGTCGCCAGCGTCACCGACGGCGCGGGACTCATCGAGATGCAGCAGGCCGTGGAGACCGTGACCGTCGACGAGGGCGTGGGCCAGTACTGCGTGCGGCTGGTGGCCGCGACGCGCACCCACCAGAACCTCCTGATGGGCGCCTCGCCGCGCGCCTCGCTCGCCCTGCTGCTGACGTCCCGAGCGTATGCCGTGCTGCGCGGCCGCGACTACGTCACGCCCGAGGACGTCAAGGCGGTCGCCCACGCCGCCCTCGACCACCGGGTCACCGTGCGTCCCGAGCTGTGGATGAACGACGTCTCCGCGGCCAGCGTCGTCGACAGCGTGCTCTCCTCGGTGCCCACGCCCGCGGCCACGGCGATCGGCGCCCGGACTGGTTTCGAGCGTCCGTGACGACCCCCGGGCGCCGGCTCGAGGCGCGCTGGCGCGTGACCTCGGCCCACATCCGGGCGCTCTTCCTGGGGCTGCTCCTGGCCGCCATCGGCGTGCTGCTGCGTCGTCCCGACGCCCTCGTGATCGGCGCTCCCCTGCTCGTCATCGGGTTGTGGGCGACCGCGACCCGTCCGAAGGCCACTCCCACGGTCGTCGCCCGGGTGGTCCACCCTCTCCTGCGTGAGGGTCAGGCGACCAGGTGGCAGGCGACCATCACGCCCGGCCAAGGGGTCGAGGAGGCCGGCCTCGCACTGCTGCCGACCCCGCACACGGAGTTCACGCCGGGGCACCGCACGGCGGCGACCGCCTTCGAGGGTGGCGACGAGCCCCGGTCCCTCGAGGTCGTCTGCCGGAGCACCCGGTGGGGCCGGCGCCCGCTGGGACCGGCGATCCTCGCCGTGAGCGGGCCGTTCGGCGCGTTCCGGTGGGAGCCGCAGTCGGTGTCGCTGCCGGCCATCCCCACCGTCCCGCTCCCCGACACCTTCTCGGCCCGGGTGCCGGTGCCGCACCCCGACGGCCTCGTGGGCCAGAACCGCTCGCACCACCAGGGTTCCGGTGGTGAGCTCGACCAGATCCGGCCGTTCCGCTTCGGCGACCGACTGCGCCGCGTGCACTGGCCGGTCTCGGTGCGGACCGGCGAGCTGCACGTCACCGCGACCCACGCCGACCAGGACACCGAGATCCTGCTGCTCGTCGACGCCATGCACGACATCGGGCAGAGCGCCGGCATCGAGGGGTCGAGCAGCAGCCTCGACAACGCGGTGCGCGCCGCGGGCGCGATCGCCGAGCACTACCTGCGCTCCGGCGACCGGGTCGGGCTGCTGGTGCTCGGCTCCCGTGACACCCCTCACGTCACGGCGGGGGCGGGCAGCAACCACCTGCGCCGCCTGCTCGACGTCCTCGCCCGCGTGACGGTCGCCGACGGCACGGTGAGCGACGAGAAGCGCCTCCGGTCGCAGCTGCGTCACCACGTCTCGGCCGGCACCCTCGCGATCATCCTCACCCCCGCCATCTCTCCCGAGGTGCTCGCCCACGCGGTCGCCCTCGCCCGGCGCGGCATCTCCGTCGTCACGGTGGACACGCTGCCGTCCGCCCTGGCGTCCCCGGACATCCCCCAGGAGTCGTTGGCGCAGCTAGCCTCCACGGCGCAGGAGCACCCCACGGAGACCCGCCTGGCCTGGCGGTTGCGGCTGCTCGAGCGCCACCGGGAGATGACGCGGGCGCGTGAGGCGGGCGTGCCGATCGTCCCTTGGGCCGGGCCCGGGACGCTCGACCTGGTGCTGCGCGACCTGCACCGTCGCTCGCGCGCTCCAAGGGTGGTGAGCCGCTGATGTCACGCTCCCAGCTCGTGCTGCGCAGCCTGCTGTGCGTGGCGTCGCTGACCTTCCTGGTGCTCACCCTCGCGTCGTCCCCCCACCCCATCGTGGTGATGGCCGTCGTCATCGTCGCCCTCACCGCCTATGCCGCCATCGAGCCCGACTCCGCGCTCGTCACGGTGCTGCTCGGGGCACAGGCGCTGCACTGGGCCGCCGCCGTCCCCGTGCCCACGACGACCGGCCAGTGGGTGGCGCTGCTCGGTGCCGCGTGGTGTGGCCTCGTCCTGCACCTCACCGCCAGCCTCGCGGCAAGCCTGCCGGGTCCGGCTCCGGTCCCGGTCGTGAGCCTGCGGCGCTGGGCCCGTCGGGGCACCCTCGTGGCCGCCGCCACGGTGCCGGTCTGGGCGGTGGCGCTGCTGGCCGGCCGGGAGAGCGCCCCGGGGCAGGTCTCACTGACCTACGGCGCGATCGCCGCCGTCGCGCTGCTAGCCTTCGCCACCTGGCTGCTGGGCCGCGAGGACCGCGCCCGCCCTTGACCTCGTCCCTCCCCCGGCACGAGTGGCCAGGGGTCAGGACGGAGCGGGGAGCGAGCAGGGCCGGGCGAGGAGTGGCGGGCTCGCTCAGGCGGAGCGCTTGCGGGTGCGCTTGGGCTCTTCGTCGCGCCGCACGATGGTCGGCAGCACGTTGTCGAGCACGACCTCGCGGGTGACCACCACGCGGGAGATGCCCTCGTCGCTCGGGACGTCGAACATCACCGGCATGAGCACCTCCTCCATGATCGCGCGCAGGCCACGGGCACCGGTGCCACGGGTCAGGGCCTGGTCGGCGATGGCCTCGAGGGCGTCGTCGGTGAACTCGAGCTCGACGTTGTCGATCTCGAACATCTTCTTGTACTGCTTGACCAGGGCGTTGCGCGGCTGGGACAGGATCGTCACGAGGGAGGCCTGGTCGAGCGGGCTGACCGTGGTGATGACGGGCAGGCGGCCGATGAACTCGGGGATGAGCCCGAACTTCATCAGGTCCTCGGGCATGACCTCGTGGATCGAGTCGGCCAGGTCCTTGGGCGTGTGGAGCTCGGAGCCGAAGCCCAGACCCTTCTTGCCGTTGCGCGACTCGATGAGCTTCTCGAGACCGGCGAAGGCGCCGCCCACGATGAACAGCACGTTCGTTGTGTCGATCTGGATGAACTCCTGGTGGGGGTGCTTGCGACCACCCTGGGGCGGGACCGAGGCGGTGGTGCCCTCGAGGATCTTCAGGAGCGCCTGCTGCACGCCCTCACCGGACACGTCGCGGGTGATGCTGGGGTTCTCGGACTTGCGGGCGATCTTGTCGACCTCGTCGATGTAGATGATGCCCGTCTCGGCCTTCTTGACGTCGTAGTCGGCGGCCTGGATCAGCTTGAGGAGGATGTTCTCGACGTCCTCGCCGACGTAGCCCGCCTCGGTCAGCGCCGTGGCGTCGGCGATCGCGAACGGGACGTTGAGCATGCGGGCCAGCGTCTGCGCGAGGTAGGTCTTGCCACAGCCGGTCGGGCCGATCAGCAGGATGTTGGACTTGGCGATGTCGACCGACTCGGCGTCCTTCTTGCCGGCCGTCTCGCCCGCCTGGATCCGCTTGTAGTGGTTGTAGACCGCGACCGCCAGCGCGCGCTTGGCGACGTCCTGGCCGATCACGTAGTTCTGGAGGAAGTCGAAGATCTCGCGCGGCTTGGGCAGCTCGTCGAGGCCCAGCTCGGAGGACTCGGCCAGCTCCTCCTCGATGATCTCGTTGCACAGGTCGATGCACTCGTCGCAGATGTACACCCCGGGGCCGGCGATGAGCTTCTTGACCTGCTTCTGGCTCTTTCCGCAGAACGAGCACTTCAGCAGGTCGCCGCTCTCTCCCATGCGTGCCACGCGAAGTCCTCCGGTCTGTCTGACGAACCTGTCTGACGAATCTGCCCGACGGTGTGCGGTCCACCTCGGACCGGCAACGCCCCGACGCTACAGCGCAGGAGACCGCCTACGCTCCATTGAAACGGTCGAGTCGCCCGTTCGTCGCGCTTGTCCGCTGAGGGCGGACAACACACCGCAGGAGCGACGGCCACCCCCGAAGACAGCGGTATGCCGCCCGCTCTGGTGAGCGGGCGGCATACCTCGTAGTGCGGGGTCGGGGACGACGCCCCCGGGGCGGGTCAGTCCGCGAGGGTGCCCTTGCGCGAGAGCAGGACCTCGTCGATCAGGCCGTACTCGACGGCTTCGGCCGCGGAGAGGATCTTGTCGCGCTCGATGTCGTTGCGGACCTGCTCGGGGGTGCGACCCGAGTGCTCGGCCCACGTCTCCTCGAGCCAGGTGCGCATGCGCAGCACCTCGTTGGCCTGGATCTCGATGTCGGACGCCTGGCCGTAGTCGCCACCGACCAGCGCGGGCTGGTGGATGAGGATCCGGGCGTTCGGGAGCGCGAACCGCTTGCCCTTGGCGCCGGCCGACAGGAGCACCGCGGCAGCCGAGGCGGCCTGGCCGATGACGAAGGTCTGCACGTCGGGCTTGATGTACTGCATCGTGTCGTAGATCGCGGCCATCGCGGTGAACGAGCCACCGGGGCTGTTGATGTACATCAGGATGTCGCGGTCGGGGTCCTGGGACTCCAGCACGATCAGCTGGGCGATGACGTCGTCGGCGGACGCGTCGTCGACCTGCACGCCGAGGAAGATGATCCGGTCCTCGAAGAGCTTGGTGTAGGGGTCGAGCCGCTTCATGCCGTAGGAGGTGCGCTCCTCGAACTGGGGCAGGATGTAGCGGCTGGACGGCCCCGGCACCTGGAGGCCACCACGGCCGGCCGAGTGCATCGAGGGGTTGATGTTCGCGTTCATGTGTCGATCCCTCACTTGTCCCCGGTGACCGGGTTGTCGTCGCTGCCGCTGCGGCCACCGGCCTGGGCGGCGCTGCTGAACACGTGGTCGACGAAGCCGTACTCCTTGGCCTCCTCGGCGCTGAACCAGCGGTCGCGGTCGGAGTCCTTCTCGATCTGTTCCTTGCTCTGGCCGGTGTGCTCGGCGATCAGCTCGGCCATCTGCTTCTTCACGTAGAGCATCTGCTCGGCCTGGATCTTGATGTCCGAGGCCGTGCCGCCGATGCCACCCGAGGGCTGGTGCATCATCACGCGGGCGTGGGGCGTGGCGTAGCGCTTGCCCTTCGTGCCCGCGGAGAGCAGGAACTGGCCCATCGAGGCCGCCATGCCCATCGCCACGGTCGCGACGTCGTTGGGGATCCACTTCATCGTGTCGTAGATGGCCATGCCCGCGGAGATGGAGCCACCGGGGCTGTTGATGTAGAGCCAGATGTCCTTGCTGGGGTCCTCCGCAGCGAGCAGCAGCAGCTGGGCGCAGATCGCGTTCGCGTTGTCGTCGCGCACGTCGGAGCCGAGGAAGATGATCCGCTCCTTGAGCAGACGGTTGTAGATGTGGTCGTCCAGACCACCCTGCGGGCCCTCGCCCGCGCCGACAATCTCGTTCACCATGTCTCCATCACTTGAGGTCCTTGCCTGTCAGTGACCCTAACGCGGTCATGGTGGGGAGAAGTCCCCGATCCGCTCGATGTTCGCCCTGAGCGCACAGGACTCAAGGTGCACCGGGGACGCGGCTCAGTCAGCAGGCCGCTCGGCCGACTCGCGGGTGGCGGGGATGACGAGCATGGCGAGCGCCACGATGACCGTGACCACCATGAGCGAGCGCAGCACGGTGAAGTGGTCGCCGAGGAAGCCCAGCAGCGGTGGGCCCGCGATGAAGGCGGTGTAGCCGATCGTGGCCACCACCGACATCCGGGCACCGGCCCGCGCGGGGTCGTCGGCGGAGGCGGAGATCCCGACCGGGAAGCCCAGCGACGCACCGACCCCCCAGATCGCCGCACCCAGGTAGGCCACCGGCGCGTTGCCGAAGATCACCAGCACCGACCCGAGAGCGGCCATCGCGAAGGTGGCCCGCAGCACCGGCACCCGTCCGTGCCGGTCGAGCATCCGGGTGCCGAGGACCCGGCCCAGGGTCATGAAGGACAGGAAGACGGCGAAGGCCAGCACCCCGGCCCAGTTGGGCAGGTCGTGACCCTCGACGAAGCCGACCGCGATCCAGTCGTTCGCGATGCCCTCGGTGAAGGCGGCGGCGAGGACGACGAGGCCGATCATCAGGGTGCGCGGCTCGAGCCAGGCCGACCGGGGCGCGACCGCCGTGGCGTCGTCGACGGCTCCCGCCGCGTCGGTGTCGACCTCGACCTCGCGCGGCAGGAACGACCGCAGCCCCCACGCGGCGACTAGCACGGTCACGACCGCGGCGCCGACCAGGTGGGGCACCAGGGTCACCCCGGACCACGACATCAGCGCTCCCACGAGCGCTGCCGCCACGGTGCCTCCGGAGAACGCTGCGTGGAAGTGCGGCATGACGGTCCGGCCGAGCAGCCGCTCCACGGCGGCGCCCTCGAGGTTCATCGCGACGTCCCAGAGGCCGACCCCGATGCCCAGGAAGAAGAGGAAGACGGCCATCAGGGGCCGCGACCCGGCGACGTCCACGGCGACCCCGATGCCGGTCAGCCCGACGGCGGCCACCAGGACCCCCACGACGACCGCCCGGGCAGCGCCGATCCGGTCGGCGACCCGCCCGGCGAACGGGAGGGTGAGCACCGAGCCCACGGAGGCGGCGAAGAGGGTCAGCCCCAGCTCGCCGGCCGAGAGCCCCAGGGCCGCCTTGCTGTCCGCGATGCGCGACGCGAAGGACGAGAAGGCGATGCCGGCGAGTGCGAAGACGACGAAGACGGCGTTGCGGGCCTGCACCACCCGGGCGGTGTCGAGGGTGCTGGCGGGCGACGTTGCGGGGGCTGCGGGCTGGCTCACTACGGCTCTCTGGGGCGGGGTGCAGCGCGACGTGTTCTCGCGGTCGAATCGATTCGATAGTGTGTCGCCCATGAGCCGTCCCCGTCAACCTCGGCCCACCCTGCGCGCGGTGGCCCAGGCTGCGGGTGTCTCCACCTCGACGGCCTCGCTCGCCTTCAGCGGCAAGGGACCGGTGGCCCCCGAGACCGTCGCGCGCGTGCTCGCCGCCGCCGAGGAGCTCGGGTATGCCGGACCGGACCCCCTTGCGTCGTCGCTGCGGCAGGGGCGCTCGGGCGTGGTCGGGGTGGTGGTCGAGGGCCGGCTGCTGCACGCCTTCCGCGACCCCTTCGCCGTGAGCGTCCTCGACGGGCTGTCTCAGGTGCTCGACGAGATCCCCGCGGGGATGCTGCTGATCGCCCAGCCTGCAGGCACCCCGGAGCGGGCCATCACCCAGCTGTCCGCCACCGCGCTCGACGCGGTGGTGTTCTCCCTCTGCGGGCCCGACACGAACCCGGCGGTCGACCACCTGGCCGCTCGCGGCATACCGATGCTCGGCGACGGCTCCCCCGCCGACCCCCGCATCACCCACCTCGCCCTGGACAACCGCGGAGCCACGATCGAGCTCGCACGGCACCTCGAGGGCCTCGGCCACCGCCGGGTGGCGCACGTGATGATGCCCCTGCGACACGACTCCGTGACCGGTCCGGCCGACCCGGGCGACGTCGCCGCGGCGGAGTTCGCCGACACCCGCGACCGCGCGCTCGGCTTCCTCGACGTGTTCGGCGACGCGGGCGGCGTGCCCGGCGCGCCGTCGGGACTGGTGCAGACCTCGATCCCCGACGTCGAGCAGGGCGCCATCGCCGCCCGCCTGCTGTTGGACGTGCCCCTCGCGCAGCGACCGACCGCGGTCGTGGCGCAGTCGGACCTGCTCGCGATGGGGGTGGTGCGCGCGGCCGAGGAGCTGGGGCTGCGGGTGCCCGGCGACCTGAGCGTCACCGGGTTCGACGGTGTTGAGCTGCCGTGGTTCGCCGGGACGCTGACGACGATCGACCAGCACGGCGAGGCGAAGGGACGGCTGATGGGCGAGATGCTGCGCGGCCTGCTGGACGGCGACCGACCCGCGGACGCCGTGCAGCGCACCGACCTGCGCGTCGGCACGACCACCGCACCGGTCGGCTGAGCGGGCCCCGACCTGAGGCGGTCAGCCGTCCGTCGTCCGGCCGTCAGGACGCCGTCATCCGGCCGTCAGGACGCCGTCAGGAGCGAAGGGTGCTGACGCTCTGGGCACCGGCGGACTCGTCGGCTCCGGCCTGCGCTGCGAGCTCGGCCTCCCGCTCGGCCTCGGCGGCCTGAGCCGCCTGGACGGCCTTGGTCGCCTCGGACGGCTCGGCCACGACGTGGACGGTGATGTAGCGACCCTTGTCGTCGACGGTCACCGCGCCCTCGAAGTCCATCAGGCTGTCCGTGCACGACACGGTGTGGGCCTCCCAGGCCGCGTCACCCACCACGGTCTGCCAGAGCCGCTCCACGCCCATGCCCGCTTCCCACGGGAGCACGCCGTCGGCGCAGCGACACACCCCGATCACCAGCTGGTCGGGGTCGTCGGTGTGACCGAGCTCGACCTCGCCGAACAGCCGGCTCTCGGTCAGGGCGGCCTGCAGCGCGTGCCGCAGGTGGGTGGCCAGGGCGGAGTCAGCCGGGGTGGCGTTCTCCTGCACCGCGAGCCGCAGCTTGTGGAAACTGGTGACGTCCATGCCTCATGGTCGGGCGCGGTGGCCCCCCGAGAAATCACCCAAATGCAGTAGGTCGCGTTCCCGGGTGGGAACGCGACCTACTGTTTGGTGCTGGATGACCTCGTTGGGTCGGTCAGGCGTGGTCGTGACCCTCGTGGTCGCCGTGGTCGTGACCCTCGTGGTCGTGCTCCGAGCCACCCTCGAAGAGCTGCGAGGCGACGTCGGTGGCGGTGACCTCGTTGAGGTCGACGGGCTGACCGGCGGTGTCGACGACCTTGGCCTGCTCGAGGACGGCGGCGAGGGCCTTGCGACGGGCCACCTCGGCGACCATCGCGGGGACCTGGCCCTGCTGGTCGATCGCCTGGGCGAACTGGTTGGGGTCCATGCCGTACTGCTGCGCGGACATCACGAGGTACTCGATCAGCTCGGGCTGCTCGACCTTGACCTCGGTCTTCTCGGCGATGGCGTCGAGCAGGAACTGCGCCTTGAGCGCCTTGCGCGTGTTGGCGTCGACCTCAGCGCGGTGCTCGTCGTCCTCGAGGCGGTTCTCGCCCTCGAGGTGCTGGTTGACCTCGGCCTCGACGACACCGTCCGGGACGGGGATCTCGATGGTCTCGAGCAGGTGCTCGAGGACCTTGTCGCGGGCCTGGACGCCCTGCTCGAACTTCGCGGCCTGGTCGGCCTGCTTGGTGACGTCCTCGCGCAGCTCCTTGAGGGTGTCGAACTCCGACGCCAGCTGGGCGAAGTCGTCGTCCAGCGCGGGGAGCTCACGCACCTTGACTGACTGCACGGTCACGACCACGTCGGCGTCCTCGCCCTCACGGTCTCCGCCGGCCAGCGGCGCGGTGAAGGACTTGGTCTCCTCGGCGGCCATGCCGGCGAGCGCCTCGTCGAGCCCGTCGAGCATGTTGCCCGAGCCGACCTCGTAGGAGACGCCGGTGACCGAGTCGATCTCCTCGTCGCCGATGCTGGCCTTGAGGTCGATCGAGACGAAGTCGCCGTTCTCGACGGTGCGGTCGACGCCCTTGAGGGTGCCGAAGCGCTCCTGCAGCGCGATGAGCCGCGCCTCGACGTCCTCGGGCGACGCCTTGGCCTCGTCGACCTCGACCGTGATGCCGCTGAAGTCGTCGGGGAGCTCGAGCTCGGGGCGCACGTCGACCTCGACGGTGAACTTGAGGTCCTGGCCGTCCTCGGCCGGCACCTCGGTCACGTCGACCTCGGGCTGCCCGATGGGACGGACCTTGTTCTCCTCGACGGCCTGGCCGTAGAACTGCGGCAGGGCCTCGTTGACGGCCTCCTGCAGGACCGCACCGCGGCCGACCCGCTGGTCGATGATGCGCGAGGGGACCTTGCCCTTGCGGAAACCGGGCACCTGGATCTGCGAGCCGATGGTGGCGTAGGCGGCGTCGAGGCTCGGCTTGAGCTCCTCGAACGGCACCTCGACGGTCAGCTTGACCCGGGTCGGGTTCAGGGTCTCGACGGCACTCTTCACTGCGGGATACTCCAAGGTCGTGGGGGTGTGGTGCGGGGCGTGGTGCGGTGGCGTGGTGCATGCGGCGCAGGGCACCGCCGGTCACCTCGCGGTGGGGCAATGTGAAGGCCCGCTGCGCCGGCTGTGACAGGCGGCGACCGGGCCAAAACCTCATGGTAGCCGCTGCGCGCCCACGCTCCGAACCGGCGGCACACCAGCCTCAGGAATATGCCGCGTGGGGTCACCCCCGTGGCCCGCCCCGAGCGCCCGGGAGGTCGTCGCCGGCCGGGCACCCTACGGGGCGCGGGCGGGGGCTCGCCCGGGAGCCGCCCTGAGCACCGGTGCGAACAGCCTCGCCGAACCTGCGTGTTGAGGCTCTTTGCCATCCGTTGGTAGGCAGTGGGCCCGGCTGGTACGACGGTCCGTTGGCGCATTCGCACCCCGCACCTAGCATGTGCCGGACGGCCAACGGCGGCCGCTGTTCGGCGCGACCACCAGGCGCGCGTCGAGTGGACGAAGAGGGGTTCTCGCTGTGCCGTCGGTCCAGGACTCGCCACCGCGTCGTGTGGCGGCGCCCCTGCGGGCTGTGCTGGCGCTGTTCCTCGCCGCGACCACGGCCGTCGCGGTCGTCGGCCCCGCGCACGCTGCCGCCCGCGCCGACGCGGCTGCCCCCGCGGACGCGGCTGCCCCCGCCGCCCCTGCCGACCCGCCCGCGGCCGAGCCCGCCGCGGACCTCTCCATTGCCAAGACCGTCTCGCCGCAGGTGCTGGTGCCGGGCTCGGTCGTCACCTACACGCTGACCGTCGACAACGAGGGCCCGGCGACGGCCACCGACGTCAGGGTGCAGGACGTGCTCGACGTGGCCCTCAGCGGGGCAACGGTCACGACGACCGCCGGCACGTGCGCGCCCGTGGGCGCCGACAACACCGTGGCCTGCTCCCTGGGGGCCGTCGACCCCGCCGACCCTCCTGTCCGGGTCGTGGTGACCGCGCTCCTCGACGAGGACTTCACCGGCGCCATCTCCAACACCGCGACGGTCCAGAGCCCGACGCCTGACCCCGAGTCCGCCGACAACACCGCCATCGTGACGTCGTCGACCGGCCCGACCGCCGACCTGACCCTGGTGAAGTCGGTCCGCCCGCGGGCTCCCGTCGCCGGCGAGAAGGTGACCTACACGGTGACGGTGCACAACCGTGGTCCGGACGCCGCGACCGGCGTGACCGTCACGGACCTCCTCGACGAGCAACTGCTCGGCGCGCGGGTGGCCACCACCAGGGGCACCTGCGCTCCGATTGGCGCCGACAGCACGGTCGACTGCACCCTCGGCTCCCTCGGTGACGGACGAACGGCCTCCATCACCATCACCGCGACCGTCGCGGGAGGGGCGAGAGGCACCCTGACCAGCACGGCGTCGGTCTCCTCCCCCACCCGCGACCCGAACGAGGCCGACAACGCCGACACCGTGACGAGCCGGGTCGTCGTCGACACGGACGTCAGCCTGGTGAAGCGGGCTTCGAGCTCGAGGGCCGAGGTGGGCGACGACGTCGCCTACACGCTCGTGGTCTCCAACGCCGGGCCGTCGACCGCCCGCGCGGTCGTCGTCACCGATCGCCTTCCTGCCGGTCTGCGGGTGTCGGGCACCCCGCGGGTCGATCGCGGGCGCTGCTCGGTCTCCGGTCGCAAGGTCACCTGCCGACTCGACGACCTCCCGGCCGGGAGGTCGGCCGAGATCCTCGTGACCGCGACGGTGCTCCGGGCGGCAGGCGGCACGTCCCTGACCAACACCGCCAGCGTGGTCACGTCGTCGAACGACCGGGTGGCCGCGAACGACCGGGACTCGACGGAGCTGTCCGTCGCCCGGCTCCAGGAGCCGGCGCCGCCCGCGAGCCCGAACCCGGCGCCCGCGACGCCCAACCCGCCGCATCATCCGCAACCGCCCACCCTCGACCCGTGCCCCACCTGTCCCGACGGCCTCGCTGTCACGGGGGTGGACGTCGGGCCCGCGACCGCGCTGGGGTTCGCCCTGCTGCTGGCCGGGTTGCTGCTGACCCGGGCGGCTCGCCGTCCCCGGCCGCTCCTCGCGCAGGCCGTAGGCGCTCCGTCTACGTTGAGGTCATGGCCCCAGACAACCAGCCCAGCACGCCCGACCTTCCTCCGGAGTGGGACGTCATCGTCATCGGCGCCGGCCCGGTGGGTGAGAACGCCGCGGACCGGGCCCACAAGGCCGGCCTCACGGTGGCGATCGTGGAGAAGCACCTCGTGGGTGGCGAGTGCAGCTTCTACGCGTGCTCCCCGAGCAAGGCCTTGCTCCGCCCGATCCACGCCACGCGCGCCTCCCAGCGGGTGCAGGGCTCCGAGGGGGCGCACGTCGACCCCCAGGGGGTGCTGGCGCGCCGGGACTCGTGGGTCAACCGGATCGGCACGAGCGACGCCTTCGACGACAGCGGGCAGGTCAGCTGGCTCGACCACGTCGGCATCACCCTCCTTCGGGGGGAGGCCCGGCTGACCGGTGAGCTCGCTATCGAGGTCGACGGCAAGCCGTACCGGGCCCGCCGGGCCGTGGTCCTCGCGACCGGCACCGCTCCGGCGATGCCTCCGATCCCGGGGCTGCGGGAGGCCAACCCGTGGACGAACCGGGAGGCCACCACGAGCCGGCGGATCCCCGACCGCCTGGCGGTCCTCGGCGGTGGGGTGGTCGCCTGCGAGCTGGCCCAGGTCTACGCGGCGATCGGGTCGAAGGTCACCATCGTCGAGCTGGCCGACGGGCTCCTGGGCCGCAACGAGGAGTTCGCGGGGGAGGCGGTCGCGGCGGCCCTCGAGCGCGACGGCGTCGACGTCCGCCTGGGCACCCGGGCCGAGTCGGTCTCCCGGCTGGGCCCCACGGGCGAGGTGACGGTCGAGCTGTCCGACGGCACCAGCGTCACCGCGGACGAGCTGCTCGTGGCCGTGGGGCGCGCACCGGCCACGGACGGGCTCGGGGTCGAGGACGCCGGCGGCAAGCTCGACGACGCCGGGTACGTCCGGGTCACCGAGCGGATGGAGGTCGAGGGGGTCTCGCCCGACAAGCCCTGGCTGTATGCCGTCGGCGACGTCAACGGGCTGGCCCTCCTGACGCACATGGGCAAGTACCAGGCCCGAGCGGTCGGCGACCTGCTGGGGGCACGGGCCGCCGGCCGTGAGCCGGACCCGCTGACCACCGTCCCGTGGGCGGTCGGGGCCGGGTCGCCGCAGGTGGTCTTCACCGACCCCGAGGTCGCCGCGGCCGGGCTCACCGAGGCGGAGGCCCGCGAGCGCGGCATCGCGGTCAGGGTGGTCGACCTGCCGATGGACTCCGCGGCCGGCGCAGGCCTGCAGGCGGAGGGCTACCAGGGCCAGGCGAGGATCGTCGTCGACGAGGACGCCGGCGTCATCGTCGGGGCGACCTTCGTCGGCCAGGACGTCGCGGAGCTGGTCCACGCCGCCACCGTCGCGATCGTCGGCAAGGTGCCGCTCACCACGCTCTGGCACGCCGTCCCGTCCTACCCGACGATGAGCGAGATCTGGCTGCGCCTGCTGGAGGAGTACGGCGTCTGACGCACCCCTGCAGAGTGACGAGGGCCCGCACCGGATGTCGGTGCGGGCCCTCGCGGTGGAGCGGGTGACGAGAATCGAACTCGCGTAGCTAGTTTGGAAGACTAGGGCTCTACCATTGAGCTACACCCGCGTGGACCGGCAGACCCCCGAAGGGGCGGCTGATCCGAGGCGTTAGCCTAATGCCCGCGATCATGTGACCTGAAATCGGCACACGGTGCACGGGGTATGGCGCAGGTTGGTAGCGCGTCCGCTTTGGGAGCGGAAGGTCGCCGGTTCAAATCCGGCTACCCCGACGAACAGCCAAGCTTGCGCAGGCTGTTGGCGGGGTTGACGGATGCCGGGAGCCGGAGCGCACGGGCGACGAAGGAGCCCGGACGCGACGGCGGGTCCGGCTACCCCGACGAACAGCCAAGCTTGCGCAGGCTGTTGGCGGGGTTGACGGATGCGGGGAGCCGGAGCGCACGGGCGACGAAGGAGCCCGGACGCGACGGCGGGTCCGGCTACCCCGACGAGCTGGCCGGAACGGCCCGGAACTCGCTGACCCGACGACCGGCGGCGAGCCCCTTGGCCTCGAAACCGTCCGTGGGCCGCCAGGGCGGGCGCTCCCCCTCGGTGACGTCGAACCCACCGTGCGCGGCGAGCTCGGACCGCACGTGGGCGGCATACCCGTCGTGGTCGGTCGCGAGCAGGAGGTGGCCCCCGGGGGCGAGCCGGTCGGCCACGAGGTCGAGGTTCTGTCGCGAGACGAAGCGACGCTTGGCGTGCTTGGCCTTGGGCCACGGGTCGGGGAAGAAGACGTGCACCGCGGCGAGCGAGCACGGGTGCACCCGGTCGGCCAGCAGGAGCACCGCGTCGCCCTGGTGCATCCAGATGTTGCCCAGGCCCTGGCGCTCCGCCTCGGCGAGCATCCGGGCGAGGGCGGGCGTGAAGACGTCGACCGCGACCAGGTCGTGCCCCGGGTGGGCGGCGGCGTAGGCGAGCGCCGCCGCACCGTGACCGCAGCCGATCTCGAGGACGACGGGCGCCGTCCGGCCGAACGCCTGCTCGGGCACGAGGGGCCCGTCCGCCGGGATGGCGTGCCGGGGAGCGAGGGTCTCCATCCGCTCGACGGTCAGCGCCGAGAGCCGTCCACGGCGGGCGTTGTAGGACCGCACCCGCCCCTGCGTCTCCATCGCCCCAGCCTACGAGGCGGGGCAGTCGGAGGACACGCGCCCCGGGCAGGTCGTCTTGCCCTGCGACCCAGTTGGATAACCAGTGCTTATGTAACCCATAATGTTGCCATGCGCATCTCCCGGTTCCCCAACATCGTCGACGACGTCACCGTCCGCCTCATCGCCGGGGTCGTCCTCGTGCTGGCCGTCGTCGCCCTGGCCGCCCACCAGTGGTGGCTGTATGCCGTGCTCGCGGCTGACTTCGTGCTTCGGGCGGGCTGGGGACCGTCGGCCAGCCCGGTGGCGATCCTCGTCAACCGCTGGCTCCGACCCCGGGTGTCGGCTGCGCCCCGCTACACGGCCGGGCCGCCGAAGCGCTTCGCCGCGGCCGTCGGCGGCGTGTTCACCCTCGCCGGCACGGTCCTGTGGCTGACCGGGACCACCGTGCCGGTCGTCGTCATCGGCGCCGTCATGGTGGTCTTCCCGGCGCTGGAGTCACTCGCCGGGATCTGCGTGGGCTGCATCGTCTTCGGCTGGCTGATGCGCCTCGGCCTGATCCCCGAGTCGGTCTGCCTCGAGTGCGCCGACCTCACCCGTCGGGCCGCCCAGCGCCGTGCGGCCAGCACGGGAGCACCCGCGCGGTCCGGAGCCTGACCGGCCGCAGGCGCTGGGCTCAGCGACGCCAGACGAGGACGGCCGCGCGGTCGTCGGTCTCGCCCGCCCGCGCTGCGGTGCACACCTTCGCGGCCATGCCCTCGAAGCCCTTGCCGATCATCCGCTCCGCCGTGCCGAGCATGCGGTCGATGCCGTCGCGCAGGTCACGGTTGCGGACCTCGATGACGCCGTCGGTGTAGAGCAGGAGCGCGTCACCACGGCTGAGCTGCCCCCGGATGCGGGGGAAGGCCAGGCCCTCGGTCACGCCGAGCACCGGTCCCTCGTCGCCCTCGAGCACCTCCCACCGACCCGAGCCGGCCGAGAAGCGGACGCCCGGGGGGTGCCCGGCCGACCCCAGGCTGTACTCCCCCGTGCTCAGGTCGATCATGGCGTGCGCCGCGGTCGCGAAGCCCTCGTCCCACGCCTGGCGGAGCAGGTAGGAGTTGGCGGCCGGCAGGAAGGTCTCGTAGGGCAGCGAACCGAGCAGCCCCCCGAACGCGCCGGACAGCAGCAGCGACCGGGTGCCGGCGGCGATGCCCTTGCCGGAGACGTCGACCAGGGCCAGCTCGAGGATGTCGTCGTGGCGGCTGGTGACCAGGAAGTCGCCCGAGAAGGAGTCGCCGTAGGCGGACAGGACGGACAGCTCCGCACCCCACCCGCTGGGGAGCTCGGGCAGCTCGCCCTGGGTGCGCAGCCGGTCGCGCAGGTCGACGAGCATCGACTCCCCCAGGTTGCCCTGCACCCCCAGGCGGGCCCGCGACGCCGCCACCCAGAACATGATGACCATGACGACCACCAGGACGGCATACGCGCCGAGCAGGGCCGGCGGGGAGTTCTTGTCGACGACGGTGTACGCCCCGGCGATGAGGATCGCGACGTCGACGCCGGCCAGGACCCTGGGGGTGAGGAACAGCCCGGCGAGGACGGCGACCGGGATGTACGCCGAGAACGGGACGTTGTCGGGCCAGACGGCCATCGTCCAGCAGAGCACCGTGTTCACGACGATGATGGCCGCCGCCGTGGCCGGCTGGCCCCACCGGACGAACTTGGACCGGCCACGCTGCACCCGGGACATGACGGAGCGTCGAGCGAGATGAGTCCTCTCGACAGCCACTGTGAAGTTCCTTCGGCAAGGCAGGGTGCGAGGCACCTCAACGTCTGGGGGCGGGCCGACCCCTATCGACCCGCCGCCAGCGTAGTGGGAGGTCGGTCCTGACGCGCACGATGCGAGCAGATCAGGCGGCGCGCCAGCCGGCCGGGTCAGGGTCTGGGCGGAAGCGTGCCCGATGCCTCGTAGGCGCTGACCATGTCGATGCGGCGCTGGTGCCTCGGCGCCTCGGAGAACGGCGTGGCGAGGAATGTCGCCACCATCGCCTTGGCCTCGTCGACGGTGTTCATCCGCCCACCGATCGAGATGACCTGGGCGTTGTTGTGCTCGCGGGCGAGGCTGGCGAGCTCGGTGTTGTAGCACAGCGCGGCACGGATACCCGCGACCTTGTTGGCCGCCATCTGCTCGCCGTTGCCCGAGCCGCCGAGCACGACCCCCAGCGAACCGGGGTCGGCGGCGACAGCCTCCGCCGCCCGCAGCACGAAGACGGGGTAGTCGTCCTCGGGGTCGAGGGTGTGCGGGCCGTGGTTGGTCACCTCGTGGCCCTCGGCCTCGAGGAACGAGACCAGCTCCCCGAGCAGCTCGTATGCCGCGTGGTCGCCGCCGATGTGGACGCGCATCTGGTGCTCCTCCGTCGAGATTCCGTCGCTGGCAGCGATCCTAGGACGCTGCGAACCCGCACCTGTGGTCAGTCGAAGATGGGGCCGACGGTGCGGGACCGCTTGAACTCGTAGAACCCGGGGGTCCCGGCCACGAGGACGCACCCGTCCCAGAGCCGACCGGCAGCCTCGCCCTTGGGGGCAGGCGACACGACCGGGCCGAAGAAGGCCTCGCCGTCCACCGCGACGACCGGCGTGCCCACGTCGTCGCCGACCAGGTCGAGGGCCCGCTGGTGGCTCGCGCGCAGCTCCGCGTCGTGGGCGTCGGAGCCGGCTGCGTCGGCGAGCTCCCACGGGAGGCCGACCTCCTCCAGCGCCGGGCCGATGACCTTGGCGTAGTCCTTCTCCCCACCGAGGTGGATGCGCGTGCCCATGGCGTCGTAGAGCGGCTTGACGACCTTGTCGCCGTGGTCGCGCGCCGCAGCGATGATGACCCGCACCGGGCCCCAGGCCCGGTCCATCATCTGGCGGTAGTTGTCGGGGAGGTCGCGACCCTCGTTGAGGACGGCCAGGCTCATCACCGACCAGGTCACGTCGACGGGACGGACCTCCTCGACCTCCATCATCCAGCGGGAGGTCATCCACGCCCACGGACACACGGGGTCAAACCAGAACTCGGCGGACGTACGGGTCTCGGACACAGGAATGGCAGTCACACGCCCAATCCTGCCACCGGCCCCCGGCGGCCACCGCAGCGGTGGGTCCTCCCACCTCCCAGCCGTGCGAGGATGGCCGCCGAAAACATCGACCGCTGTCGCTCCCCGACGCCGTCACCCACCAACGCTGTCACCCAACTACGTGCAGGAGCTCCCGTTGCCTGGCATGAACCTGACCCGCGACGAGGCCACCGCCCGCGCCGCCGTCGTCTCCGTCGACCACTACGACGTCACCCTCGACCTCACCACGTCGGACACCACGTTCCGGAGCACGACCACGGTGACCTTCACCAGCGCCGAGCCGGGCACCGAGACCTTCGTCGACCTGATCGCCCCCTCCGTGGAGGCAATCACGCTGAACGGCGAGCCGCTCGACCCCGCCAGCCACTTCGACGGGGTGCGCGTCAGGGTCCCGGCCACGGCGGAGCGCAACACGCTGACCGTCGACGCCACCGCGGCGTACATGAACACCGGCGAGGGGCTGCACCGGTTCACCGACCCGGTCGACGGCGAGGTCTACCTCTACTCGCAGTTCGAGGTGGCTGACTGCCGCAGGATGTTCGCGGTCTTCGAGCAGCCCGACCTCAAGGCGACCTTCGCGTTCACCGTGACTGCCCCCGACCACTGGCAGGTCGTGTCCAACTCCCCCACGCCCGAGCCGACGCCGGTGCGCGACGGTGTGGCCACCTGGGCCTTCGGCACCACCCCGCGGATGTCCTGCTACATCACCGCGCTCATCGCCGGCCCGTACGCCGTGGTGCGTGACGAGGTGCAGACCCGTCGCGGCACGGTGCCCCTGGGCATCTTCTGCCGCCAGTCGCTGCTGGAGCACCTGGACGCCGACAACATCTTCGCCTGCACCAAGCTCGGCTTCGCCTTCTTCGAGGAGGAGTTCGACTGCGAGTACCCGTTCGAGAAGTACGACCAGCTCTTCACGCCGGAGTACAACATGGGCGCGATGGAGAACGCCGGCGCGGTCACGGTCAGCGAGATCTACGTCTTCCGCTCGAAGGTCACCGAGGCCCTGGTCGAGCGGCGCGCGCTCACCCTGCTCCACGAGCTGGCCCACATGTGGTTCGGCAACCTCGTGACGATGAAGTGGTGGAACGACCTGTGGCTCAACGAGTCGTTCGCCGAGTGGGCCTCCACCACCTGCCAGGCCGAGGCGACCGAGTGGACCAGCGCCTGGACCACCTTCGGCACCTCCGAGAAGGCCTGGGCCTACCGCCAGGACCAGCTGTCCTCGACCCACCCGATCGTCGCGCCGATCCGCGACCTGCAGGACGTCGAGGTCAACTTCGACGGGATCACCTACGCCAAGGGCGCGTCCGTCCTCAAGCAGCTCGTCGCCTACGTCGGCCGTGAGCCGTTCACCGCCGGCCTGCGTGCCTACTTCGCCAAGCACGCCTGGGGCAACACCAGGCTCGAGGACCTGCTGCGCGAGCTGGAGGCCACCTCCGGCCGCGACCTGGGGTCGTGGTCGAAGCTGTGGCTGGAGACGGCCGGCGTCAACACGCTGCACCCCGAGGTCGAGACCGACGACCAGGGGCTCGTCTCCTCGGCGCGCATCGTGCAGACCTTCGCGGAGGGTTTCGAGACGCTGCGACCGCACCGGCTCGCAGTGGGCCTCTACGACGTCGACGGCAGTGACGGCGGGGGCGAGCGGCTGGTCCGCACCGACCGGTTCGAGCTCGACGTGGACGGGGAGTCCACCGACCTGCCCCAGCTCATCGGCCGGCCTGCCCCGGACCTGCTCCTCGTCAACGACGACGACCTCGCCTACGCCAAGATCCGGCTCGACGAGCGGTCGCTCGCGACGGCCCTGGCCCACCCCCGTGGCTTCCAGGACAGCCTGCCCCGGGCCCTCGTCCTCGGGGCGGCCTGGGACATGACCCGGGACGCCGAGATGTCGGCCCGCGACTTCGCCGCGCTCGTCCTCGCCTCCCTGCCCGGCGAGACCGACTCCACCCTCCTGCGGGTGCTGCTCGGCCAGCTGCAGACGGCACTGCACCTCTACGTCGCACCGGCCCACCGCGACGCGGCGCTCGCGAGCGCCGCGCGTGACCTGCGCGCCGTGGCCGTCGCGGCCGAGCCCGGCAGCGACGCCCAGCTCCAGCTGGTCGGTGCGTATGCCGCGCACCAGCGCGGTGGCGACGACGCGGCATACCTGCGCGGCCTGCTCGACGGGACGCAGGTCCTGGACGGCCTCGCCGTCGACACCGACATGCGCTGGCGGCTGCTCACCACCCTCGCGGCGTGTGGGGAGGCGACCGCAGCCGACATCGACGCCGAGCTGGCGCGGGACAACACGGCGACCGGGCGCGAGCACTCCGAGCAGGCCCGCGCGTCCTTCCCGACCGCGGAGGCCAAGGCCGAGGCCTGGCGGCGCGGCGTGGAGGAGTCCGGACTGCCCAACTCGGTCCTCGAGTCGGTCGCCGCCGGCTTCGCGACCGTGCACGACAACGCCCTCCTGGAGCCGTACGTCGAGAAGTACCACGCGATGCTCGACACCGTGGAGAGCAAGGGCTCACACGCCATCATCGAGATCCTGGTGCGCGGCTTCTACCCCACGGTCCTGGCCGACCAGCGCCTGCACGACGCCACCGAGGCGTGGCTGACCGCCCACCCCGATGCGCCCGCCGCGCTACGCCGCCTGGTCACCGAGAACCGCGACCCGATCGCGCGAGCCCTGCGCGCCCAGCAGCGTGATGCCGATGCCTGAGGCTCCTTACGACGGACTCAGCCTCGACGGGCTCAGCCTGCACGCCCTGCTCGAGGTGACGCCCCACTCGGCGTGGGAGTGGTTCATCGGCAAGCCGTTGAGCATCGTCATCACCGTGCTGGCGGCCGTCATCCTGCGCTGGCTGGCGTTGCGGTCGATCGGCCGGGTGGTCTCCTCGACCCTCGCGCGGTCGGATGCCCGACGGCTGGGCGAGACCAGCCGAGCGGGGCGCGTCCTCGCCCAGGCCACCGGCTCGGCGCACGAACGGCACCGGCAGCGCACCCTCACGATGGGCTCCCTGCTGCGGAGCATGGTCACCTTCCTGGTCGTCATGGTCACGATCCTGACGATCCTGACCACGGTGGGCATCAACCTCGGACCGGTGCTGGCCACGGCCGGGGTCGGCGGCGTGGCGCTCGGTTTCGGCGCCCAGAGCCTCGTCAAGGACTTCCTCTCGGGCATCTTCATGATCCTCGAGGACCAGTACGGCGTCGGTGACGTCATCGACACCGGCGAGGCCATCGGCACCGTCGAGGAGGTCTCGCTCCGGGTCACCCGGCTGCGCGACGGCCAGGGCGTCGTCTGGTACATCCGCAACGGTGAGATCGTCCGGATCGGCAACAAGAGCCAGGGCTGGTCGACCGCGATGGTCGACATCCCGGTGGCCTACTCCGAGAACCTGGACAAGGTGATCCCGTTGATCCGCACCGTGGTCCACGAGCTCGACGAGAGCCCCGACTGGGCCGACAAGCTCCTGGAGGAGCCGCAGGTCGTCGGGGTCGAGTCGATGACCGGGTCGGTCGTGACGATCCGCGTGATCGCCAAGACCGCACCCGAGCAGCAGTACGGCGTCTCGCGCGAGATCCGCGAACGGGTCAAGGCCGCCTTCGACGAACACGGCGTGACGGCACCGATCATGACGCCCTTCGGCCCGGCAGCAGGTTCCCGATGAGTGCACAGCCCCCCGGCGGGGAGCAGTTCGGCAGCTTCTACGACCAGGTCGGCGGACACGAGACGTTCCGCAAGCTGGTCCACGAGTTCTACCGGGGGGTGGCCACCGACCCGCCGCTGCGCGCGCTCTACCCCGAGGAGGACCTCGGCCCGGCCGAGGAGCGCTTCCGGATGTTCCTCGAGCAGTACTGGGGTGGCCCCACGACGTACTCGGACCAGCGCGGCCACCCCCGGCTGCGGATGCGGCACCACCCGTTCAAGGTGACACCGGCCCAGCGCGACCGCTGGCTGCACCACATCATGGCCGCGGTCGACACCCTCGACCTGCCGCCGGCCAACGACCTGCTGCTGCGCGACTACCTCGAGCGCGCCGCCCACTCGATGGTGAACTCGCTCGATGACGACTGACCGACGACTGACCGACGACTGACCGACGACGACGTCGCGGCGGTCGGCGCCGCGGGGCCGGCCACGCGGCATACCCGGTGGCCATTCCAGCCAGCGAGACGCCGGGCCCCGGGCCGGGAGCTGGTTTCCCCGAACGCGTTCGATGCGTCAGCATGGTTTCCCGTGACGACGACCCTCTCCACCGAATCCACCCAGACCGCACTCATCCACCCCGCCGCCCCGGCCGACGCCGCCTGGTGGCGGCACGCCGTGATCTACCAGATCTACCCCCGGTCCTGGGCCGACGCCGACGGTGACGGCATCGGCGACCTGCCCGGTGTCACGGCCCGGCTCGACTACCTCAAGGCGCTCGGAGTCGACGCCGTGTGGTTCAGCCCGTTCTACAAGTCGCCCCAGGCGGACGCGGGCTACGACGTCGCCGACTACCGCGACATCGACGCCCTCTTCGGCAGCCTCGAGGGCGCCGACGCCATGGTGGCGCGCGCGCACGAGCTCGACCTCAAGGTGATCGTCGATCTCGTCCCCAACCACACCAGCGACGAGCACGAGTGGTTCAGGGCCGCCCTCGCCGCCGCCCCCGGAAGCCCCGAGCGCGACCGCTACATCTTCCGTGACGGCAAGGGACCCGACGGCGCGATCCCGCCCAACGACTGGCACTCGGTCTTCGGCGGTGACGGCTGGACCCGCGTCACCGAGGCCGACGGCAAGCCCGGCCAGTGGTACCTGCACCTCTTCGACACCAAGCAGCCCGACCTCAACTGGGACAACCCCGAGATCGGTGACGAGTTCGAGTCGATCCTGCGTTTCTGGCTCGACCGTGGCATCGACGGCTTCCGGGTCGACGTGGCCCACGGGCTCGTCAAGGAGAAGGGCCTGCCCGACTACGACGTCGAGCTGCACATCCTCGACGGCGAGGTGAAGCCCGGCGCGCCCATGCCCCCGATGTGGGACCAGGACGGCGTCCACGACGTCTACCGCCGCTGGCACAAGGTGCTCGCCGAGTACGGCGCGCCCGACCGGATCCTCGTGGCCGAGGCGTGGGTGCGACCGCAGGAGCGCGCAGTGCGCTACATCCGGCCCGACGAGATGCACCAGGCGTTCAACTTCGACTTCCTCCAGAGCCAGTGGCGCGCCGACGACCTGCGCGAGGTCATCGAGTCGTCGCTCGCGGCTGCCGACTCCGTGGGCGCCCCCAGCACCTGGGTGCTGTCGAACCACGACGTGGTGCGGCACGCCTCCCGACTGGGCCTCCCGGTCGGCGAGCGTCGCCCCAACGGCATCAGCGCGACCGACCCGCAGCCCGACCGGGCGCTCGGGCTCCGGCGGGCCAGGGCGGCCACGATGCTCATGCTCGCCCTCCCCGGTGGCGCGTACCTCTACCAGGGCGAGGAGCTGGGCCTGCCCGACTCCACCGACATGCCGGGCGAGTTCCGCCAGGACCCGACCTTCATCCGCACCAAGGGCAAGGAGATCGGCCGCGACGGGTGCCGGGTGCCGATCCCGTGGGTCAAGGACGCGCCGTCGTTCGGCTTCGGCCCCACCGACCGGACCTGGCTCCCGCAGCCCGCGGTCTACGGCGACTACGCCGTGGACCAGCAGGACGGCGTCGAGGGCTCGACCCTCGAGCTCTACCGCGCGCTGCTGCGCACGCGGCGCGAGCGCGAGCTGGGCACCGGGGGCCTGCACGTGGTCAAGGGATCCGGTGCCGACGGCTTCGGTGACGACGTGGTCGCCCTGGTGAACACCGGGCAGGGTGGCGACACCGGCGACACCCTCGTCGTGGCGAACCTCGGCACCGAGCCGGTGGCGCTGCCCGACGGCGCGACCGTGCTGCTGTCCTCGGGTGACCTGACCGCCGACGGACGCGTGCCGACCGACACGACGGTCTGGGCCACGCTCTGACCTGACGTCTCGCCCCGCCCCACGCACTCGACCTCGACGCGCCGCCACCCGCAGCGCATCGAGGTCGAGTGCGTGGGTGGCACAGAATGGCCCCGTGAGAGCAGCGGACTTCGCCTACTTCGACGCGCCGACCCCGATCGGCCTGGCCCACCGGGGCGGCGCCAGGGTCGGGGCCGACCTGCACCTCGAGAACACCCTCTCGGCCTTCCGCGAGGCGGTGCAGATGGGCTACCGCTACCTCGAGACCGATGTCCACGCCACGTCGGACGGCACCCTGCTCGCCTTCCACGACCTGCGCCTCGACCGGGTCACCGACCAGCACGGACTGGTCGCGAAGCTCACGTATGCCGCGGTGCGCGCGGCGCGGATCCACGGCACCGAGCCGATCCCCCTGCTGTCGGACCTGCTGGAGGAGTTCCCCGAGACGCGCATCAACGTCGACGTCAAGGCACCAGGGGCGATCGCGCCGCTGGCCGAGGTGATCCGCCGCCACCGGGCCATCGACCGCGTCTGTGTCGCGTCGTTCTCCGACCGGCGGCTGCGGGCCGTGCGCCGGCTCGTCGGGCCCCGGCTGGCCACGTCGACGGGACCGGCGGAGGTGGCTGCCCTGCGCCTGGCACCGCAACGGGTCGCCTCGTGGTTGCGCTCCCCGGCGGCCGTCCTGCAGATCCCGGTGGGGGCGGTCCTCGCCGGTCGCCGCCTCGACCTGGTCACACCGGCACTGGTCGAGCGCGTCCACGCGATGGGCAAGCACGTCCACGTCTGGACCATCAACGACGCTGCCGAGATGCACCGGCTCTTCGACCTCGGCGTGGACGGCATCGTGTCCGACCGCATCGACACCCTCGCCGACGTCCTGGCCGAGCGCGGGGTACCGTTGGGCCAGTGACCGCGCCCACCCCGCAGCCCGCCCGCGAAGGGCTCGAGGGCCCCGGTGCGGACCGCCCGGACGCGGCGCGTGTCGGCGTCTTCCACCCGCGTTTCGTGCTCCTGTCGGTGTCCCTGCTCGCGCTCATCACCGTGATCGCGTTCGAGGGCATGGCGGTCTCCACCGCGATGCCCGACGCCGCGCGCGAGCTCGATGCGGTGCGCTCCTACGGGCTGGCCTTCTCGGTCATGCTGACCACCCAGCTCCTCGGCATCGTGCTCGCCGGCGTCTGGTGCGACCGGTCGGGACCGCTCCCCTCGCTCTTCGCGGGCCAGCTCCTCTTCGCGGCCGGGTGCGGCCTGTGTGGCGGCTCGCAGTCGTTCGGGCCCTTCCTCGCCGGTCGCGGCGTGGCCGGTCTCGGAGCCGGCTTGATCATCGTCGCCGGCTACGTGGTGATCGGGCGCGCCTACCCGGAGTCGTTGCGGCCCAAGGTCTTCAGCGTGATCTCGGCGGCCTGGGTGCTGCCCTCGCTGCTGGGTCCGCCGATCGCCGCGTGGGTCACGACGACCTGGTCCTGGCGGTGGGTCTTCTGGCTGGTGGTCGTCCCGGTCGTCGCCGCCATCGCCCTGGTGTTCTTCCGGCGCTCGCAGATCGCAGCGGCGGACGAGGGCATCGACGAGTCCAGCCGTGACCACCGGGAGCACGCCAGGGCGGCGTGGTTCGGGGTCCTGATCGCGGCCTCGGCCGGGGCCCTCCAGTGGGGCACCCACGACCTCGAGTTCCAGTGGTCGGCCAAGACCGCGGTGGCCGTCCTCGGCGTCGTGGGGATCGCCGCCACCGCACCGCGACTGCTCCCCCGCGGCACCTGGCTCCTGCGCCGCGGGCTGCCGTCCGTGATGCTGGCGCGTTTCCTGCTGACCTGCTCGTTCTTCGGCACCATCACCTACATCCCGCTCATGCTGGTCAACGAGCGCGGCCAGTCCCTCACGACGGCCGGCACCATCCTGGCCGTGGGGTCGCTCGGGTGGTCGACCGGTTCGTGGGTCCAGGGCCGCGACCACTGGGCCGGGCGTCGCGACCAGCTCGTCGTCGCCGGTGGCGTGCTGCTGACGACGGGACTGCTCGCCATCGTGGCCGTCGCACAGTTCGCGTTGCACCCGTGGCTCGTCGCGGTGGCCCTCGTCGCGTGCGGCATGGGCATGGGACTGGGCACCGCCAGCCTCTCGGTCCTCTCGCTCACCCTCACGGCGCCTGCCGACCACGGCACGACGTCGTCCTCGCTCCAGCTCGCCGACGTCCTCGGCTCGGTGCTCGGCATCGCCGCGGCCGGTGCGGTGTTCGCGGCCCGGCACACCGCCGCGGGACAGGACATCCCGGTCTTCGTGAGCATGTGGCTCGGGCTCAGCGTCGTCGCCGCGCTCGTCGTCGTCGCCGGTCAGCGGATCAGGACCTGAGCGCCCGCGGACCCGGCTCCATCCCGCCGGGGCTGGCGGAGCGTCCCCGGACCGCCGCGAGGACCGCGACCATGTCCAGGTCGCCCCACCCTCCCTCGACGGTCTCTGCGAACAGCTCCCTCGCCGCATCGGTCAGTGGCGTCGCGACCCCGGCCTGCCGGGCCGCCGTGACGACCAGCTCGGCGTTCATGAGCACGTCCGCAGCGCCTGCCTGCACCGCCCAGTCACCCGCGACGAGCTTGGCCAGCTTCGCGCGGGACACCGCGCTCGCCATCGGACCCTCGTCGACGACCCTCCGCAGCACCTCGAGGTCGAGCTCGTGGGCCGCCGCGAAGTGGAACGCCTCGACCAAGCCGGTCACCTGGGTGATGAGGAAGAGGTTCACCGCCAGCTTGGTCAGCAGCGCGCTGCCCACCGGACCGGTCTCGACGACCGCCCGGCCGAGCGGGGCGAGCAGCGGTGCGACGCGGGACCGCACCGCTGGATCACCCGCGAGCATCACCACGAGCTCTCCCGACTCCGCGACCGGTCGCGACCCCGACACAGGCGCTTCCGCGTACGAACCGCCGCCCGCCTCGATCTCGCGGCCCAGGGCGACCGAGAACGACGGTGACGTGGTCCCCAGGTGGACCACCGTGCGCCCCCGGACCAGGTCGGCGAGGGCCTCGGTGCCCCGCGGCAGCGTGGCGTCCACCCCGCGCTCCCCGGCCAGCATGAGCAGGACGACCTCACTGCGCGCGAAGACCTCGGCCACGTCGACGGCCGTCGCCGCCCCCAGGCTCGCGAGGTGGGCGGCCGCGGGCGCCGAGCGGTTCCAGACCACCAGGTCCTGACCAGCGGCAAGCAGGTTCGCCGCCATCGGTCGCCCCATGATGCCGAGCCCGATGAATCCGACCGTCATGTCCATCCTCCTGGCCGCGTCATGACGCTCGTCATAGTAGTGCGATCATGACACATGTCATAGTCTGCGGCGATGGACAAGGCGCAGTGGTCCCCGCGGGAGCGGATGGTCTATGAGGCCGCGCAGGCGATGCGTGAGGACGGGGTCGCAGGCGCCCCACTGCGCACCGTCGCCGCCCGGGCCGGCGCTCCGCGCGGCTCACTGCAGCACTACTTCCCGGGCGGGAAGGACCAGCTGGTCACCGAGGCGCTCGCCTGGTCGGGGGCGCATGCCGCCGACCAGGTCCGCGCCTACCTGCGCGACACCCGTCGGCCCACCCCCTCGGGGATGTTCGACGACCTGGTGCGTCGGTGGGCTGCGGAGCTGGAGGACCGGCAGTTCGCCCGCGGGTGCCCCGTCGCCGCGTCGGTGGTGGACGAGTCCCACACCAACCCGCAGCTGCGGGCGGCCGCAGCGGCCGCGCTCCGCACCTGGCAGGAGCCCCTTCGGTCGGGCCTGCGCACCATGGGCGTGCGTCCGGCCCGGGCCACCGCCCTCGCCACCCTGATGCTCGCCGCCCTGGAGGGGAGCCTGGTGCTGGCCCGCGCCGAGCAGGACACCCGGGCGCTGCGGGTGGTGGCCAAGGAGCTCGCGCCGGTGCTGGACGCTGCCCTGCCGTGAGGAAGGTGGGGACGACCCTCGTGTGCGCGGTGCTCCTCTGCGGTGCCGTGGCCTGCACCGGCAGCCCTGCGCCGGCGGCCCCACCCGCTCCGCGGCCGATGCGCTGGGCGGCTGCGGACCTCCCGGTCGGCACCTCTGCGTTGCTGGTCCGCGCCGCAGAGGGAGTCGTCCTGGTCGCGACGCGCTCCGGCGAGCGGGCCTCGATGTACCGGCTCGCCACGCCGGGTGCCGGGCCGCCGGCTGCGGTCAGCCTCGAGCCGCACGGCGTCTACGCGCCGGGTGCCCGCTGGGTCGACCTCGCCACCGACGGCTCACGCGTGCTGGCAGTCGGGCGCGCCTCGGGCGGGGCCCACGGGCTCCCCCGGTGGACCGTGTGGGACGGGACGCCCGCGCGCCTGGTCGAGCAGCCCCAGCCGTTCGAGACCTTCGGTGGCCCGCGGTCGGGCGGGCTGGCCGCCGTCGGGCTCGGCCGAGAGGCGGTGCTGGTGGGCACGTGGGACGACGGTGGCGCGGGCCTGGACGCGAGGCTCTGGACGAAGAGCTCCCCCGCCGCCTGGGAGCGCCTCCCGGCCACCCCGGCGCTGGCCGGCACCGACCGACTCCTGCCCCAGCCGGCGGCGGTGGCCTGGTCGTCCACCCGGCTCCTCGTGGCCGGCGCGGTGACCGAGCTGGGTGAGGGGTCGTCGGTCGTCACCCGCGCTGCCGTGTGGACGGCACCCACCGCGCGAGGGCCCTGGACGCGCCACGACCTCCCCGCGAGCAGCACCTCGGCCCGCGCCACCGGCGCCGCCTGTGCTGGTGAGACCTGTTGGGTCGTCGGGCTCGACGGGGAGGGCCCCTCGGCCTGGGTGGTGACGCCGGGGGCGGTCACGCGAGTGCCCCTCCCCGAGGTGCCGACCACGCCGGGGGCGCCGCCGGCCGTGTCGGTCGCAGCCGGCTCGCCCTGGGTCGCGGTGGCCGGACGCGACCACACCGTGCTGGCACTCCGGCAGGGCGGCGGGTGGGTCGCTGTCCAGGGACCACCGGGACGACCGGTCTCGCTGGCCGCGTCACCCGGGCGGCTGGTCCTGGTGACGCGCACGGCGACCGGCACCCGACTCTGGACGGCCCCGACGGGCTGACCATTGCGGTGGGGGGTCAGCGGTGGGGGTCGTCAGCGGCGGGTCAGCGGTGGGCGGTCAGCGGATCAGGACGTGACCCGCCGGTGTCGAGAGCCGTGTCCAGCGGCCGTGCGCCCACACCGTCACGGGCGCCTCCGGCGGGCCGGGGCTCACGCCACCACCCGCGACACCGTCGCCCTGGCCCCCATCGCCCGTGAAAGCCTCACCCACGACACCGTCGCCCTGGCCGCCATCGCCCCGGACCCCATCGCCCCGGACGAACCCGAGCACGTATGCCGCGAAGGCACCACCCGCGGGCACGGGCGGGGTCGTGGCGGTCGGACGACCCCAGACCTGTCGTCGCAGCGCCGCGATGGCCGAGCCACCGGCGTCCGCCGGGGCCCCGGAGGCGACCTCGGCGATCCCCTGCCGCGCCGCGACCCGCACCTCGTCGGCGGTGAGGGCACCCACCCGTTCCCACCCGCTGCGTGGTGGCGCCATCGCCGCCCAGGCGACCCTGACGGTCACCGGGGGCACGGCCAGGGTGCTGCCCGACTCGCGAGCGAGGCGGTCGGTGACCGCCGCGAGCGGCACCGTGACGTCGAGGTCGACCGGCTCGGCCAGCGGCATCGCCCGGAGGCCGATGACGACGCCCTCGGCCATCAGGCCGCTCCCGGGGAGGACGCCGACGTAGGCGGCCAGGGTCGGGCCGCTCGCCTGCAGCCGGATCGCGCCGTCCTCGTCGGCGGTCTTGGCCCGGGCGACGTAGGTGCGCAGGTCGTCGAGACCCTGCGGGTCGGGGAAGGTCAGCTCCATCAGCGTCGGCGCCAGCGAAAGGGCACCGGCGCGCCGGAGTGTGACCCGAGCACGGACCTCAGCGCGTCGTCCATGCGTCGCGGCGTGCTGGTCCCGAAGTCGTAGAGGACCAGCGTCGTCTCCGCACGGGCGTAGACCACGTCGCCCTCGCCACCTTCGGCGGACGGCCGTCCGTCACGCACCTCGTAGGCGAGGTCGAAGCCGGCGCCCCCGATCTTGGTGGCCCACATCTCGACGACGATGGGGGGCACCCGGAAGAGCAGGGGTGCGAGGTACTCGATCTCGTGACGAGCCACGAGGATGCCCTCCGAGAGCACCGACCGGTCCTGGCCGAACCAGTCCTCGAAGCCGATGACGCGCGCGTCCTCGAGCAGCCGGAGGAACTGCACGTTGTTGACGTGGCCGTAGGCGTCCATGTCGCTCCACCGAAGCGGCACGTTGACGCGGTAGCGGTCGGCGGGCCCGGCCGTGCCGGTGGTGCCGTGACGGCTCTCGTCCGGGCGGTCGTCGGGACGGTCATCGGGACTCTCGTCGGCGTGCTGGTCGAGGGCCATGTGGACATCCTCGCAGGGGTGTCGGGCCAGCCGCATACGGTGGTCACCATGGAGACCACCGCGGCACCCGACCTGCACACCCAGGCCACCAGCGTGCTGCGGCGCCTGGTCGGGCGTGACGACGTCGACTTCCGCGACGGCCAGCTCGAGGCCGTCGAGGCGCTCGTCGGGCAGCGGCGGCGCGTGTTGGTCGTCCAGCGCACCGGGTGGGGCAAGTCGGCGGTCTACTTCGTGTCCACCGCCCTGCGCCGTGCCGAGGGCGCCGGCCCGACGGTGATCGTGTCGCCCCTGCTGGCCCTGATGCGCGACCAGATCGCCGCCGCCGGGCGCGCCGGGATCCGCGCGGTGACCATGAACTCCGCGAACGCCGACGAGTGGGGACAGGTGTCGGCGGCGCTGGCGGCCGACGAGGTCGATGTCCTGCTGGTCAGCCCCGAACGGCTCAACAACCCGCGGTTCAGGGACGAGCAGCTGCCCGACCTCGCGCGCCGCTGCGGCCTGCTCGTGGTGGACGAGGCCCACTGCGTCTCCGACTGGGGCCACGACTTCCGACCCGACTACCGCCGGATCCGTGACCTCCTCACGGTGCTGCCCGCAGACACCCCGGTGCTGGCCACCACGGCCACCGCCAACGCCCGGGTCGTGACCGACGTGGTCGAGCAGCTCGGGGCGGGCGGCCACGACGTGCTCACCCTGCGGGGCGGCCTCGCCCGCGACTCGCTGCGTCTGGGGGTGATGGCCCTGACCTCGCCCGAGCAGCGACTGGCGTGGTTGCTCGCCCACCTCGACTCGCTGCCCGGCAGCGGCATCGTCTACACCCTGACCGTCTCGGCCGCCGAGGACATCGCCGTCGCCCTGCGCGAGGCCGGACACGAGGTGCGGGCCTACACCGGGCGCACCGACCCGGCCGACCGCGAGCGCCTCGAGGCGATGTTGCGCGACAACCAGGTCAAGGCGCTGGTGGCGACCTCGGCGCTCGGGATGGGGTTCGACAAGCCCGACCTCGGCTTCGTCCTGCACCTTGGCGCCCCCTCGTCACCGGTCGCCTACTACCAGCAGGTCGGCCGCGCCGGCCGCGCCACCGAGCGGGCCGACGTCCTGCTGCTGCCCGGCCCGGAGGACAAGGACATCTGGTCCTACTTCGCCTCCGCCTCGATGCCGCGTCAGGAGCAGGCCGACGCCGTGCTCACCGCGCTGGCAGGATCGACCAAGGCACTGTCGACCGCGGCCCTCGAGTCCATCGTCGACATCCGCCGCACCCGGCTCGAGCTCCTGCTCAAGGTGCTCGATGTCGACGGCGCGGTCCAGCGGGTGCCCGGGGGCTGGACCTCGACCGGCCAGCCGTGGACCTACGACGCCGAGCGCTACGCCCGCGTCACTGCGGCCCGCGTGCGCGAGCAGGACCTCATGGTGACCTACGAGAAGACCGGCGAGTGCCGGATGCAGTTCCTCCAGGAGTCCCTCGACGACGACACCGCCACGGTGTGCGGACGCTGCGACTCGTGCGCCGGCGCATGGTTCCCCACCGACATCCCCGACGTCGCGGTCACGACCGCAAGGGGTCGACTGGAGCGCGCCGGGGTCGAGCTGGAGCCTCGCGCCCAGTGGCCGTCCGGCATGGACCGCCTGGGGGTCCCGGTCCGCGGCAAGATCAAGCCCGACGAGGCGATGGAGACCGGTCGGGCGGTGGCCCGGCTCACCGACCTCGGCTGGGGCCAGCAGCTGCGGTCGCTCCTGCGGGCGCCCGACGCCGCGGTCCCGCCCGAGCTCCTGCGGGCCTGCGTGCCGATCCTGCGCGACTGGGGCTGGGCCGAGCGCCCCGTCGCCGTGGCCATGGTGCCCTCACGCACCCGCCCCCTGCTGGTCGAGTCCGTGGCCCGGGGCATCGCCGAGCTGGGCCGCATGCAGTGGCTGGGCGCCCTCGACCCGGTCGACGGAGGGCCGGTCGGCGAGGCCGGTGGCAACAGCGCCTTCCGGCTCGCCGGGGTGTGGGGCAGGCTCGAGGTCGGCCCCGAGCAGGCGTCAGGCCTGCGCGGGCTCGACGGACCCGTCCTGCTGGTCGACGACGTCGCCAGCTCGCGCTGGACGCTGACCGTCGCGGCCGCCGCGCTGCGCCGTGCGGGCGCCCCCGGGGTGCTCCCGTTCGTCCTGGCCCTCGACGCCTGACCCCCGCGGGTCGCCGAGGTCGGCGAGGTCGGCCGGCGCGGCAGCGCCGAGGGCCACCTCGTCGAGGGGCACGGTGAAGATCGGCAGGAACACCTGCACGACCGGGCCGATCAGCACGGCATACAGCACCGTCCCGAGCCCGACCACTCCGCCGAGCAGCCAGCCCACGACGAGCACGGTCACCTCGATGCTCGTGCGCACCAGCCGGAAGCTGCGTCCGGTGCGACGCACCAGACCGGTCATCAGGCCGTCGCGGGGGCCGGGACCGAACTGGCTCCCGATGTAGAGGGCGCCGGCCAGCCCGTTGAGGACGATCCCGCCCACGAGCAGCACCACCCGCAAGGCCATGGCCTCGGGGGCGTCGAGGAGCGCCAGCGTCGCGTCGGTGGCCAACCCGATCACGATGACGTTCGCGACGGTGCCCAACCCGGGCCACTGCCGCAGCGGGATCCACAGCAGCAGCACGGCCACGCCCACGATGATCGTCACGGTGCCGAAGCTGACCGGCAGGTGCTGGGCGATGCCGTAGTGGAAGACGTCCCACGGGTCGAGCCCGAGCCCGGAGCGGACCATCATCCCCATCGAGACCCCGTAGAGGGTCAGGCCCACGGCGAGCTGGACCAGCCGGCGAGGGGTGCGGCCTGCCCGCAGCTGCTGCCGGGGCGTGAGGGAGGCAAGGGAGGTGCGGGTCATGGACTCAAGATTGGACTGCATTGGTCTGTTCCTCCATAGCCAATCGTGGGAAAGTGGTCTGCATGTCGACCCGAGCAATCTCTGCGACCCGGCTCGTCCCCATGCTCGGCGCCGCCCTCGAGACGGCGCCGGCCTACCGCGGTCTCGCCGACGCGATGCGGCTGCTGGTCGCCGACGGACGGGTGCCGGTGGGCACCCGGCTGCCCAGCGAGCGCGACCTCACCGCCGCCCTCGGCGTGAGCCGCACGACCGTGACGCGCGCGTATGCCGAGCTGCGCGACCGCGGGTACCTCACCTCGCGGCAGGGCTCCGGAAGCGTGGTGGCCCTCCCCGGCGACCCTGCCGGTCGCCGCCAGGGCACCGCGCTCCACCCGTCGGCGGAGCAGCACGACGGCGGCGTCATCGACCTCACCTGCGCGTCCATGAGCGCTCCGCCCGGGACCGTCGCGGCCTACGAGCGCGCAGTGGCCGAGCTGCCGCGCTACCTCGCGGGCACCGGCTACCACCCACTCGGCCTGATGGCGCTGCGCGAGGCGCTCGCCGACCGGTTCACCGAGCGCGGGCTGGCGACGACACCCGACCAGGTCATGGTGACCAGCGGCGCCCTCGCCGGGCTCGCGGTGACCGCTCGGGCACTGCTCTCCCCCGGCGACCGGGTGCTGCTCGAGAGCCCGACCTACCCCAACGCGATCGACACCCTGCGTCGCTCGGGCGCCCGCGCCGTGGCCCTCCCCCTCGACCGCCGCGGGTGGGACATCGGCGCCGCCGAGGCCGCCCTGCGCCAGACCGCCCCGCGGGCCGCCTACCTGATCCCCGACTTCCACAACCCGACCGGCGCGCTCATGCCCGACGCCCAGCGCTCCGAGCTCGGTGACGCCCTGGCCGGCACCCACACCATCGGCGTCGTCGACGAGACACTGGTCGACCTCGCCCACGACCCCGGCCTGGTCATGCCCCGACCCCTGGGCGCCCACCACCCGCGCACCGTGACCCTGGGTGGAGCGAGCAAGTCGTTCTGGGGAGGCCTGCGGGTCGGCTGGATCCGCGCCCCCCGCGAGCTGATGCCCGCCCTGGTGGGGGCCCGGCTGACCCTCGACCTGGGGGCGCCGGTGCTGGAGCAGCTCGTGCTGACCGACCTGATCATGCACCGGGAGCAGATCCTCTCCGACCGGCGGGCAGCGATCGTCTCCACCCGCGACGCCTTGGTGGCGGCGTTGCGAAACCGGCTGCCGCAGTGGAGGTTCCGCATGCCCGAAGGCGGCCTGTGCCTGTGGGTCGAGCTGCCGGAGGCCAGGTCGACCCCGCTGTGCGCTGCGGCCGACCAGAGGGGCGTCGTGCTGGCGCCCGGAGCCCAGTTCGCGGTCGAGGGCGGCATGGAGCGCTTCCTCCGGCTGCCCTTCACCGGCCATGCTCCAGACGTGGTGGACGAGGCGGTCGAGCGCCTGGCGCTCGCCTGGGACGACGCGCAGTCGTCCCGGCCGTCGAGGCACGCCGGCTCACCCCTCGTCGCGTGAGCGGGGGCGTCTGCGACTGACCACCACGCCGACCAGGCAGACCGCGCCGCCGATCAGGGCGAGCGCGCTCGGCACCTCCGACAGGAAGGCCCAGGACATCAGCACCGAGAGCACTGTCACCAGGTAGCCGAGCGGACCGAGCCGACCGGCCGGCATACGGCGCAACGCATAGGCCCACGTCGTGAAGGCGACGGCGGTCGGGAAGGCGCCGAGGTAGGCCGCGCCGAGGAGCGCCGACGCGGGGGCGCCCTGAGCCTCCCCCACCAGGTCGCCGGCATACGGCAGGGTCACCACGGTCCCGACCAGGCACCCGAGCCAGGTGGCCCGCAGCGCGTCCACGCTCCGGAGCGTGACCTTCTGCAGGAGCACTGACGACGCGTAGAGCACCGCGGCCACGAGGGCGAACGCGATACCGGCACCGTCGCGACGGCCACTGGAGTCAGACGCCATGAGGGCGACTCCCGCGAAGGCCACGGCGCACCCCAGGAAGACCGGTCGCGAGAAGCCCTCCCGCAGGAAGAGTCCGCCACCGAGGGCGATCAGGACGGGGGCGACGTTGACCAGCAGGGCTGCGGTGCCGGCGTCGATGTGCCGCTCGGCGGCGTTGAGCGCGACGTTGTAGCCCGCGAACCACAGCGCCCCGTAGCCGACCACGGGCAGCACCGCACGCCAGCCGCGGGGCAGCAGCAGACCGGCGTTGCGGCTGCCACCCCACAGCACGAAGGGGGTGAGCACGACGGTGGCGACCGCGACCCGGGCCAGCGCCATGGGCCCGGGCGACAGGTGCGCACCGGTGCTGCGGATCACGACGAACGCCGACGCCCAGAGCACGATGGTGACGAGCGCGGCCAGCGCGGCCCTCGTGGCGGGGGTGACCAGCCGGCGCGGCGACGCGGTGTCGGATGGCTCAAGGACTGGACTGGTCGCGGTGGTCACCGCCTCATCGTCGGCGGTGCACACCCATCAGCACAAGCGATGCTTCCTTCACTTCCGTTAAGCCTGACTGTATGGTCGGGACCATGCTCGACGTCCACCGCCTCCGAGTCCTGCGCACCGTCGTGGCCACCGGGTCGGTCGGCGCCGCCGCGACCACGCTCGGCTACACGCCGTCAGCGGTGAGCCAGCACCTCGCCACGCTGCAGCGCGAGACCGGCCTCCTGCTGATCGAGCGCAAGGGCCGGGGCATCGAGCCGACGGCGGCGGGACGCACGCTGGCCGACGAGGCCGGCCGGGTCCTGGAGTCCTTGAGCGGCGTCGAGGGGGTGGTGGGCGACCTGCGCGCCGGACGCGTGGGGCGGCTGTCGATCAGCTACTTCGCCTCGGCGGGGGCGGCATGGATCCCGCCGGTCGTCGCCGCGCTGATGCAGGAGTTCCCCGAGCTGCGCCTCGACCTGCGGCTCATCGAGCTGCTCGGCGACGGGCACCCCGACCCCGACCTCGAGATCTTCGTCGGAGGGGCCGACGAGCACCTGCACCCCGGCCGGGCACAGTCCCGCGTGCACCACCTGCTCGACGACCCGTATGCCGTGGTCGTGCCGACGGACCACCCACTGGCCGGGTCGCAGAGCGTCCCGCTCGCCCGTCTCGCGAGCGAACGGTGGGTGGACAACGACTTCAACCGCGGCTTCTGCCGCCAGGTCGTCCTCGACGCCTGCGACGAGGCAGGTTTCACCCCGGACTTCCGCATCGAGACGCACGACTACCCCACTGCGATCTCGTTCGTGGCAGCCGGCGTCGGGGTCACCGTCCTGCCCGTCCTGGGCGCGACCCGGCTGCCCGGCGGCGTCGTCGCGATCCCCTTGGTGGCACCCACGCCGGTGCGCCACGTGTACGTCGCCGTCAAGGCGTCGGTGGAGCACCACCCCGCCGCCCGCAGAGCCGTCGAACTGCTGCGGGAGCGCGTCACCGCGCCCGCTAGGGTCGAGGCGTGACCGACCAGAGCACCCCCGACTCCGATGCCGGCCAGGACGCTGGTTTCGACCCGCTGGCCGACCTGCTCGACACCCTCGACCTCGAGGAGCTGGGCACCGCCCGGATCACCGTCGAAGGCGTCGGTGACCGCGCCGACTTCGGTGAGTCCGGCGCGACGGTCTTCCTGGGCCGCAGCCAGAAGATGCCCCACGGTCGCGTCTTCGGTGGCCAGGTCCTGGCGCAGTGCGTCATCGCCGCCGGCCGGACGATGGCGGACGTCGACGACGGCGACGGACCCCGACACATCCACTCCCTGCACGGCTACTTCATGCGCCCCGGAGACGACACGCAGCCGATCCGGTTCGCGGTCGAGCGGATGCGCGACGGCAACTCGTTCTCCACCCGGCGCGTGCACGCCATCCAGGACGGCGTGCCGATCCTGTCGATGATCACGTCGTTCCAGGAGGCCTCCGGCGGGCTCGACCACCAGGACCCGATGCCCGTCGTCCCCGGCCCCGACGAGCTCCGCTCGCTGGCCGACGAGTTCGGCGGCATCGACCACCCGGGCGCCCGCCACCTGCTGAAGCGCCCGATCGAGCACCGCCACGTCGAGAACCACCTCTTCGTGGCGCCGAGCCCCGAGCTGACCGCCCACCAGAGCGTCTGGATGAGGGCGCTGGGCCGGCTGCCCGACGACCCGCTGATCCACGCAGCGGTGCTCGCCTACGCCTCCGACTACACCCTCCTCGAACCCGTGATCCGCAGGCACGGGTTGACCTGGACCGACCGCCGGCTGCGCCCCGCCAGCCTCGACCACGCGATGTGGTTCCACCGGCCGGTGCACGCCGACGAGTGGATCCTCTACACCCAGGAGTCGCCCTCGGCCTCGGGCGGGCGCGGGTTGGGGATCGGGCGGATGTTCGCCGCAGACGGCACGATGGTCGCGACCGTCGCCCAAGAGGGCATGGTCCGGGTCAAGGAGTCCTGACCGTGGTCGGCGACCACGGTGCGCGCGACCCGAGCCGGTGGGTCGTCGACGAGCTCCGCGCCGAGGACCACGAGGCCTGGTCGCGGTTGCACCGCGGCTACCTCGAGTTCTACGAGTCCACCCGTCCCGACGAGGTCACCACCATCGTCTGGGGCTGGTTGACCGACCCGACCCACGAGCTGGAGTGCCTCGTCGTCCGCGCCGATGCCGACTCGGAACCCGTTGGCATCGCTCACATCCGGCCCTTCGTCCGGCCACTGCACGGCTCGGTGTCCGGGTTCCTCGACGACCTCTACGTCGCGCCGGAGCACCGTGGCACCGGCGCTGTCGACGCGCTCCTCTCCGGCATCCAGGAGCGCGCCCGCGAGCGCGGGTGGCCCACCGTCCGGTGGATCACGCGGGCGTCCAACACCCGGGCCCGCTCGACCTACGACCGGGTCGCGGAGCAGACCGACCTGGTGACCTACGACCTCGCCGTCGACTGACCCATCCGCACGACCGCCGCGGTGAACGGCGGCAGGTGCACGCCGTGACCACGCAGGCGGGTCTGCCCGGGCTCCCACGCGAGCACGACGCTCTCGGGCTCCGCGTCGAGCGGCACCGTCCAGCGCGACTCGGCGAGGTTGACGACCACGCGGTAGGCGCCCCGTCGGACCACGAACCAGCCGGCACCCTCGTCGTAGTCGACCGCCACCGACTCGAGGCTGCCGTTGCCGAGGTCGAACTCGCGGCGCCGCAACGCGATCAGCGACCGGTACCACTCGAACATCCGGGCATGCTCCCCCTCGTGGAGCTCGGCCCAGTCGAGCTGTGAACGTCGGTAGGTCTGCTCGTCCTGCGGGTCGGGCACGTCCTCGGCAGCCCACCCGTGGGCCTCGAACTCGCGGCGCCGCCCCTCGGTGACGGCCCGCTTCAGCTCGGGGTCGTCGAAGTCGGTGAAGAACTGGAACGGCGTCGTGGCCGCCCACTCCTCCCCCATGAACACCATCGGCGTGAACGGGGCGGTCAGGTAGAGGGCCGCCCCGATGGCCTGGCGACCCGGTGTCACGACGGCGGAGATGCGGTCGCCGACCGCACGGTTGCCGACCTGGTCGTGGGTCTGCAGGTAGGCGAGGAACCGCCGGCCGTCCGTCGTCGCGCGGTCGACCGGAGCCCCCCACTCGGCGCCCCGGAAGCTCGACCAGCGGCCGTCGTGGAGGAACGCCTTTGTGAGCGTCTTGGCCAGCACCGCGAGCGGGCCGCCGTCGGGCATCGCGCGGCAGTGACCGGCGAAGTCGCCGTAGTAGCCCTGCGTCTCGCCGGTCAGCGTGACGTGGAGCGCATGGTGGATGTCGTCGTCCCACTGGGCGTCCATGCCGAGCCCACCGTCCGCGGTCGGGGTGACGGTCCGGGGGTCGTTGAGGTCGCTCTCCGCGATGAGGTCGAGGGGCCGACCCAGTCGACGGCCCAGCGCTGCGACCTCGTCGGCCAGCTGGGCGAGCAGGTGCTGGTCGGAGTCGTCCCTGAGCTCGTGGACGGCGTCGAGGCGCAGCGCGTCGACGTGGAAGTCGGCGAACCACCGCAACGCGTTGTCGATGATCCAGCGCCGCACGTGGAGGCTGCCCGGACCGTCGAGGTTGAACCCGTCGCCCCACGGCGTGGGGTGGGAGTCGGTGAAGTAGGGACCGAACCGCGACAGGTAGTTGCCGTCCGGCCCGAGGTGGTTGTAGACGACGTCGAGGCACACGCCGAGGCCGAGGCCGTGACACGCGTCGACGAAACGCTGCAGGGCGGCGGGGCCGTCGTACTCGTCGTCGACCGCCCACGGCCCGACCCCGTCATAACCCCAGTTCCAGCGGCCCGGCCACGACGCCACCGGCATCAGCTCGACCACGTCGACCCCGAGGTCGACGAGGTGCTGCAGCCGGCGCTGGGCGGCGTCGAGGGTGCCCTCGGGGGTGAAGGTCCCGACGTGCAGCTCGTAGACCACGGCGCCCAGGACCCCCTCACCGTGCTGGGGGCCGGCCCAGGTCGCGTCGCGCCAGGCGTGCCGGCTCGGGTCGAACCACCGGCTCTCGCCGTGCACCCCGTGGGGCTGCCAGGCCGAGCGCGGGTCAGGGGTGACGTCACCGCCATCGACGCGGAAGCCATAGTCGAGACGCGGGTATGCCGCGGTGCCCGGCTCCGCGGCCGGAGCCTCCCACCGCCACCAGCCGTCACCCTTGGGCTCCATCTCCGAACGCCGGGCCGGGCCGTCGTCGAGGGACCACTCGACCTCCACCTCGTGGGCGACAGGGGCCCACACGGTGAGCTCGGGCCCGTGCAGGACCGTCGCGTCTGCCTGCTTCGTCGCGGGCAGGGACGTCATCTGGGGGGCGTTCATCGCGGCTCTGTGCTCATTTGCAGTCTGTGTTCAGGTGGATTCGGGGGGCAGCGTCGGCGTCAGCCTCGGTCCGGAGCAGTCGAAGGTCAGGACTCAGCTGCGCTCTAGGCTGCCATGCCGGACGAGCAGGGCAACCGGAAGGGTCTCCAGCACGTCGGTGAGGGCGACCACCCCCTCCGCTCCAGGGGTGGTCTCCCGCCCGGTCAGGAGGTCCAGCCAGCGGCCCTCGGGGAGGTCGAGCGTCGCAGCCGCCCAGCCACCGTCGGCGCGCAGCCGCTCGCCGAGGCGGGTGACGACGGCCACCACCTGCAGGCCGCTCGCGTCGCCACGCCCCAGGGCCAGCGCGTGCGCGCTCGACGCGGGGACCGCGGCATACGTCGCGTGCTCGCCGGTGAACCACTCGGGGTGGTCACGGCGCAGCCGGAGGGCTCGTGAGGTGACCAGCAGCTTCTCGTCGTCGAGATCGGCGGCCGCCCCGCCGGCGTCGAGCCGGGCCAGACGCTGACGGCGGGTGGAGTAGTCGACAGGCCGGCGGTTGTCGGGGTCGACGAGCGAGAGGTCGACGAGCTCGGTGCCCTGGTAGACGTCGGGGACGCCGGGGAGCACGAGCTGGAGCAGCTTCTGGCCCAACAGCGTCTCGCGGGCGGCCGGCGCCGTCCGCGCCACCCACCCGGCGACCTGCTCGACGAGGGCCGGCTCGGTGGTGAGCGCCCGCACGAACCTCTCGACGTCGGCCTCGTAGTCGGCGTCCGGGTCGGTCCACGTGGTGTGCTGCTTGGCCTCGCGGACCGCCTTGGTGGCGTAGCCCTGCAGGCGATCGTTGTCGACCGGCCAGGCGCCGACGGCGGTCTGGAGGAGGAGGTACTCGGTGGCCGCGTCGAGCCGGTCGCCGCGGTGCGGAGCCGCGAGGTCACGCGTCCTGCGCACCCAGGCCGCCCACTCCACTGGCAGCTCGGCGACGACCGAGAGCCGGGCACGGACGTCCTCGGAGCGCTTGGTGTCGTGCGTGGAGAGCGTCGTCATGGTGGTCGGCCAGGTGGCCAGCTGACGGCTCGCGAACGCGTGCAGCTCGGCCGGGTCGAGACCCACCTGTCCGGGGTCGCCGCCGACCTCGTTGAGGCCGGTGAGGCGGGCGTAGCGGTAGAAGGCGGTGTCCTCGATGCCCTTGGCCATCACCGGACCACAGGTCTGCTGGAACCGCACCATGAACTCGCGGTGAGCAGCCTCGGCGGACTCGTCGAGCTCGTCGAGCGGAGTCCCTTCCGCGAGGAGGGCGACGACTCCCACGGCGTCCTGGTCGGCGTCGGCCACCTGGGCAGCCGCGCGCGCCTCGGCATGGGCCAGCACCTGCAGCTGCTCGTGGTCGTCGGGCTGACCGGGCACGAGGTAGGCGCGGTAGCGGTCCATCGCCACGAGGAGCGCACCGAGTCCACGACGCAAGGCGGCCTGGTCCTCGTCGGGCACGATCCTGGCGAGCAACCGCATCAGCCGGTTGACCTCCGCCTCCTGGACCTGTGCCACGACCTGTTCCTTGGCGGCCCGCACCAGCTCGTCGAGCTCCTGCGGCGCGCCCACCAGCTCGGCGAGCAGGTCGCTCAACGGCGCCTCTGCGTCGGGGCCGACGAACACCTGCTGCACGCGCAGGAGGGTGTCGTAGCCCGTCGTGCCCGCACAACGCCAGTCGTCAGGCAGCTGTTCGTGGCCCTCCAGGATCTTCTCGGCCACCACCCAGGCGTCACCGGTCGCCTCGGCGAGCCGTGCGAGGTAACCGCCGGGGTCGGCCAGGCCGTCGGGGTGGTCGATCCGGAAGCCATCGATCGTGCCTGCGCCGAACTCCTCCAGCAGGAGCCGGTGGGTGTGGTGGAACACGTCGGGGTCCTCGACCCTGACGGCAGCCAGGGTCGTGACGTCGAAGAACCGCCGGTAGTTGAGCCGGCTCCCACCCTGGCGCCAGTCGCACAGCCGATAGTGCTGCGCTGCAACGAGATCGGCGAGGCCGAGGGACTCGGTCCCGGACCGGACGGGGAACACGTGGTCGAAGTAGCGCAGGACCGTCTCGTCACCGTGCGGCCCACCACCGGGCTCGACCGAGAGCTCCTCGGCGGCCAGGACCTGCTCGAGCGGCTGGCCGAGCACCGGAACGAGGACGCGCCCGTCCTCGGCCTCCCAGTCGACGTCGAACCAGTGCGCGTGGTCGGAGTCGCGGCCGTCGCGCAGCAGGAACCACCACGGGTGGTTGAGCGAGGCGGGGGTCGGGGTCGTCATGTGGTTGGGCACCACGTCGACGACCATCCCCAGCCCGGCCTGCCGGAGGGCTGCGGTCAGCAGGTCGAAGCCCTCCGCACCCCCGGCCTCCTCGTTGAGGAACTCGTGGCTGACCACGTCGTACCCGTGTGTCGACCCAGGCGCCGGAGCGAGGATCGGTGACAGGTAGGCGTGCGAAACACCCAGGGCAGCGAGGTAGTCCGCCTGTGCGGCGGCATCGCCGAAAGTGAAGGCAGGCTGGACCTGCAGCCGGTAGGTGCCGGTCGGCACCACCCGCCCGGCCGCGGGCCGGTGTGCTGCACCCTGCGGCACACCGGCCTGCACCTGACTCATCGCGGGCTCATCGGCGGGCGAGGGCAGCTCCCGCGGGCGATCCCGAGGGGAGCGCTCGCGGACAGCGGAGCACCACGACGCTACGACCCTGTGCCGTGACCTTGGCGTCGGGCTTGTACTCCGTGGCCGGGACCTCCTGCGCGGAGGTGTCGAGCTCGGTGACCCAGCGGTCGCCGTACTCCTTGCCGGGCAGGACGAACGGGAGGACGTCGTGGTGACCGTTGAAGATCACGAGGAAGTGGTCGTCGAGCGTCTGCTGACCGCGGGTGTCCGGCTCGGGGATGGCCTGCCCGTTGAGGAAGACCATCATCGAGCGGGCGTAGCCGTTGGCCCAGGAGTCCTCGTCCATGTGGTTGCCACCGGGCTCGAACCACGCGATGTCACCGACTGAGCTCTCGCCACCGTGGTCGGCCGACCCGGCGAAGAACCTGCGTCGACGGAAGACCGGGTGGTCACGGCGCAGCTCGACGAGCCGCTGGGTGAACGCGATGAGGTCGAGCTGGTCCTGGTCGAGGTCCCAGTCGATCCACGAGATCTCGTTGTCCTGGCAGTAGCCGTTGTTGTTGCCACCCTGGCTGCGGCCGAGCTCGTCGCCGTGCAGGAGCATCGGCACCCCCTGCGAGAGCAGGAGGGTGGCGAGCATGTTGCGCTGCTGGCGCAGCCGGAGCGCGTTGACCTTCTTGTCCTTGGTGGGTCCCTCGACGCCGCAGTTCCACGAGCGGTTGTGGCTCTCACCGTCGTTGCCGTCCTCGCCGTTGGCGTCGTTGTGCTTCTCGTTGTAGGACACCAGGTCTCGCAACGTGAAGCCGTCGTGGGCGGTGACGAAGTTGATCGAGGCGATCGGCTTGCGACCGCTGTGCTCGTAGAGGTCGCTGGAGCCGGTGAGGCGCGACGCGAACTCGCCCAGGGTGGCGGACTCGCCGCGCCAGAAGTCGCGGACCGTGTCGCGGTACTTGCCGTTCCACTCGGTCCACAGCGGCGGGAAGTTGCCGACCTGGTAGCCGCCGTCGCCGACGTCCCAGGGCTCCGCGATGAGCTTGACCTGGCTGACCACCGGGTCCTGCTGCACGAGGTCGAAGAACGCCGACAGCTTGTCGACCTCGTGGAACTGGCGGGCCAGCGTCGCCGCGAGGTCGAACCGGAAGCCGTCGACGTGCATCTCGGTGACCCAGTAGCGCAGCGAGTCCATGATCAGCTGCAGCACGTGGGGGTGCCGCATGAGCAGGCTGTTGCCGGTGCCCGTGGTGTCGTAGTAGTGCGCCTTGTCGTCGTCGACGAGCCGGTAGTAGGCGGCGTTGTCGATCCCGCGGAAGCAGATCGTGGGGCCGAGCTGGTTGCCCTCGGCGGTGTGGTTGTAGACCACGTCGAGGATGACCTCGATGCCCGCCTCGTGGAGCGCCTTGACCATGCCCTTGAACTCGGCGACCTGCTCACCGCGGGTGCCGTAGGCCGCGTAGCCGTTGTGCGGGGCGAGGAACCCGATCGTGTTGTAGCCCCAGTAGTTCGACAGGCCCTTGTCACGCAGCGTGAAGTCGTTGACGAACTGGTGCACCGGCATCAGCTCGATGGCCGTGATGCCGAGACCCTTGAGGTGCTCGATGATCACCGGGTGGGCGATCCCGGCGTAGGTGCCGCGGATCTCCTCCGGGATGTCGGGATGGGTCTCGGTGAGGCCCTTGACGTGGGCTTCGTAGATGACGCTGTTGTGGTACTCGTGCCGGGGCAGCCGGTCCTGACCCCAGTCGAAGAAGGGGTTGATGACCACGCCCATCATCGTGTGGCCGAGGCTGTCCTGGACGTTGGCCCTGGCCGGGTCCTCGCTGGGCGAGTCGAAGTCGTAGGAGAACAGCGACTGGTCGCCGTCGGGCTGCCCGTCGATCGCCTTGGCGTAGGGGTCGAGCAGCAGCTTCTGGGGGTTGCAGCGGTGCCCGTTGGCCGGGTCGTAGGGACCGTGCACGCGGTAGCCGTAGCGCTGGCCGGGCTGGACACCCGGCAGGTAGGCGTGCCACACGAAGCCGTCGACCTCGGGGAGCTCGACCCGGGTCTCCTCGCCGTTGTCGTCGATGAGGCAGAGCTCGACCTTCTGCGCCACCTCGGAGAACAGCGCGAAGTTGACCCCGGTGCCGTCGTACGTGGCACCGAGGGGGTAGGACTTGCCAGGCCAGATTTCCATGCATCGCCTTCGTCGTAGAACAGCCCACGGGTGAGGGGCCGGTGAAGAAGGACGTCGACGGCCTCCAGCGAACCCATTGTGCACGACTCCCCGGCATTCACACGCCAGGTCCGCCCCGCGCGCTAAGCGAGCGCTTAGTAGACTCGCCGCCAAACGTCGCGGCACCTCTGGTGCAGCCGTGACCCCGGACCACCCCAAGGAGCCCCATGAGCACCCAGCGCGTCGCAGTCGTCACCGGAGCAGCCCGCGGCATCGGGGCGGCCACCGCCCTGCGTCTCGCGCGGGACGGGAACGCGGTCGCCGTCCTCGACCTCGACGAGGCATCCTGCGCCGGCACGGTCGAGGCGATCACCGCCGAGGGCGGTCGGGCCATCGCCGTCGGGGTGGACGTCAGCAAGGCCGACCAGGTCGAGGCCGCCGTCGCCCGGGTCGCCGACGAGCTGGGGGCACCGACGATCCTGGTCAACAACGCGGGCATCATCCGCGACAACCTCATCTTCCGGATGACCGAGGACGACTGGGATGCGGTGATGGGCGTGCACCTGCGCGGGTCCTTCCTGATGACGCGCGCGGTCCAGGCGCACATGTCCGCCGAGAAGTACGGGCGCATCGTCAACCTCTCGTCGTCCTCGGCCCTGGGCAACCGCGGCCAGGCCAACTACTCGGCGGCCAAGGCCGGTCTCCAGGGGTTCACGAAGACCCTCGCCATCGAGCTGGGTCGCTTCGGCGTCACCGCCAACGCGGTCGCTCCGGGGTTCATCCAGACCGACATGACGGCGGCCACGGCCGAGCGGATCGGGGTGTCGTTCGAGGACTTCATCAAGCACTCGGCCGCGCAGATCCCGGTGCAGCGGGTGGGCCAGCCGGAGGACATCGCGGCCACCATCTCCTTCCTGTGCTCCGAGGAGGCCGGCTTCGTCTCCGGTCAGGTCATCTACGTCGCCGGCGGCCCGCTCGACTGACGAGTACGCCGTTTCGTCCGAGCCGCCCCCTTCCGCGGGTTTCGGGCTCCTAGACTTCCGCCGTGCCCGAGCCTCGGAGCCTGACGGTCGATGCCACCCTGCGACACCGCATGGTCACCGACCTGTGGCGCCACAACCTGCGCACCCTGCGGGGCGCGGGGATCCTGCGGTACTCGGAGCCGGTGCCGTGGTGCTGCTGCTCTGGCACGACGTGGTCGGCGCCCTGGTCGTCGCAGCAGCGCTCCTCCTGGGCCGGGTCGGCTGGTGGTGGGTGCGGCTGACGCGGAACCTCACCAGACGCCTGCCGATCGGTCAGGTGATCCAGGTCGGGCACACGCCCGCCGGTGAGCTCGTCATCCGGGACACCGACGAGGTCTGGCTGCCTCGCGGTTCAGCCGCCGCGGTGCAGCGCATCGGCAGCGTGACCATGGTGCACGGCCGAGCCGTCGGCGCCATCGTCCCGACCGCCCTGCTCACCGACGAGGACGCGGCCTTCCTCGAGGGCCACGGAGCCCGGCCACCCGAGCAGCCGGCGACGGACGAAGCGCTCGCCCTGCCGCTCTCGGTCGAGCTCACCCAGCGGGTCCAGGACGAGATGGTACCTCCGCTCGGGCGAGTTCGGCATGGTGGTCGCCCTGCCAGTCCTGCTCTTCCTCGCCACCGTCTTCGTCGCCAGACCCCAGACGACCCTGGCGCTGACGGCCGCCTGCTGCATCCCGATCGCGTTCGCCCTCAACGGCATGCAGCGGTCGTGCGCCGCGCTGCGACGCACCTACCCGGTCGGGCACACCCTGCAGGGCCAGGCCGACGAGGCCGGGCTGGTCCTGACGCTGGTCCACGGCGCGCTGCGCGTGCCCTGGTCCGACTTCCAGGCCCACCGGCTCCGGCCGCCCGTCATCGAGCTCCGCACGCGCAAGGGCCGCCCGCTGGGCAACCTCACCCTGCCGCTCGCGCTCTTCACCCCCGAGGCGCTCCAGGTCCTGCGCACCGCCGTCCCCCCGTCCTTCTGAGCCCGAGGGCCTTGACACCGGTCCGATCTCCGTCCCATAGTTTCCGTATCAGTTAATAAACCGATCGGTTAAGGGAAGATGGACCACCACGACCAGCTCAGCACCACCTTCGCCGCCCTGGCCGACCCGACGCGACGCGCGATCCTCGAGCGCCTCGCCGACGGCGACGCCACGGTCGGGGAGCTCGCCGAGCCGTTCGCCATGACCCTCCCGGCCATCTCCAAGCACCTGTCGGTGCTCGAGCGGGCCGGACTCGTCGCCAAGGACCGTGACGGCCAGCGACGCAACTGCCGCATCACCGCCACCCCCCTGAAGAGCGCGACGTCGTGGCTCGAGGAGTACCGCCGCCACTGGGAGGCCAACCTCGACAACCTCGACGCCTACCTCCACCGCCTCCAGGGGACGACCGGCCCCGCGAGCACGACCGACCGCACCATCCACACCGAGAACCACGCCGCAACCGACCAGGAGAAGCAGTCATGAGCAACGCCGCCGCACCCGCCCGCGCCACCGTCACCCACGATGGCCGCGAGGTCGTCATCACCCGCACCTTCGCCGTACCCGCCGCCCTCGTCTACGAGGCGATGACCGAGCCCGAGCACATCCGGAAGTGGTGGGGTGCCGGCCACGGCGAGGTCACCACCTGCGAGGTCGACCTGCGGGTCGGCGGCCGTTGGCACTTCGCACAGACCACCCCCGGCGGCGACGAGGTGTCCTTCTCGGGCGAGTACCGCGAGCTCGACCCGCCCGGCCGGATGGTCCACACCGAGGTCTTCGACAACATCCAGAGCCCCGAGTCGGTCATCGAGTCCACGCTGACCGAGCAGGACGGGTTCACCACCCTGCGCGCCGTGATCACCTACGACTCGCCGCAGACCGTCGAGATGGTGCTCGCGTCGGGCATGGAGACCGGCATGAACGACTCCTACGACGCCCTCGAGAAGGTCGCCCAGGGCCTGGCCGCGGCCTGAGGTCCAGCAGCCCGCGGTCGCTCGGCCGCGTGAGGTCGCGCGCGCAACCGACTCAGGCGCCGAGCACGACGAGGCGTCCGGTGCTCTCCCCGGCCCCGAGCCGGGCGAGGGCACCGGGCGCCTCGTCGAAGGCGACCCGTTGTGACACCACCGGGCGCACCAGCCCGGCGTCGACCCAGGCCGCCAGCTGGTCGTGCGCCGCCACCGCGGCGGCGTGGTCCCGCTGGAGGTACAGACCCCAGTGCAGGCCGAGGATCGAGTAGTTCTTGACCAGGGCGTGGTTGAGCGCGGGCGCCGGGATCGTGCCACTGGTGAAGCCCACCACCACGATCCGGCCCTCGAACGCCACCACCTTGGTCGAGGCGTCATAGGTGGCACCACCCACCGGGTCGAAGACCACGTCGGCGCCCGAGCGACCCACCGCGTCCTTCAGGGTGGCCACGAGGTCACCGGCCGAGCGGTCGACGACGACGTCGGCCCCGGCGGCTCGTGCGACCTGGGCCTTGGCGGCGCTGCCGACGACCGCCACCACCCGCGCACCGAGCGCCTTGCCGACCTGCACGGCCGCCGTGCCGACTCCACCCGCCGCCGCGTGCACCAGCAGCGTCTCCCCTGCCCTGAGGGCGGCTCGCCGCACCAGCCCGACGTATGCCGTCTGGTAGCCGATCGTCAGGGTGCTCGCCTCGGCGTCGGGGAGCGACACCGGCGCCGCGAAGGTGCCGGTGGCTGGCATGAGGCACTCCTGCGCCAGCCCACCGTGCGGCACTGCCGTCGTGCCGACGACCCGGTCGCCGACCGCGAAGCCGGCCACTGCGTCGCCGAGCTCGACCACCTCACCGCAGACCTCGACACCCGGCGTGAAGGGCAGGTCAGGTCGCACCTGGTAGTGCCCCCGCACCATCAGCACGTCGGGGAAGTTGAGCGCGGTGGCCAGCACCCGGACGCGCAGGTGACCGGGCCCCGCCTCGGGAAGCGGCGCCTCGACGAGACTCATCACGTCGACCGGCTCACCCAGCGCAGGGACCTGCCAGGCCCTCATCCGCGGGGCCCGGGCGCCGTCACAGGTTGCCGCCGAGGGTCACGCCGCCGTCGACCACGAGCGTCTGCCCGGTCACCCAGCTCGCGTCCGCCGACAGGAGGAACGACACGGCCCCCGCGACGTCCTCGGGAGCCCCCAGCCGCTTCATCGGGTAGCGCGCGGCGACCTTCTCCTCACGACCCTCGTACAACGCCTGCGCAAACTGCGTCTTGACGATCGCCGGGGCCACCGCGTTCACGCGGACCGAGGGCCCGAGCTGGTAGGCCAGCTCGACGGTGAGGTGGATCAACGCAGCCTTGCTCACGGCATACCAGCCGATCGCCCCGGTCGCCCCGAGCCCCGCGATGGACGCGACGTTGACGACGGCCCCGGGGCGGCCGCCGCCACCGAGCCCGGCGGCGATCGCCTTCTGGGTCCAGGAGAACGCCGCGAGCACGTTGACCTCGAGGATCTTGCGCGCGACGTCCAGGGGCGCGTCGAGGATGGGGCCGTAGAGCGGGTTGATGCCCGTGTTGTTGACCAGGTGGTCGAGGCCGCCGAACGCCTCGTGGGCGAGCCGGACCACCTCGTCCTGGTGCGCCTCGTCGGCGGCGTTGCCGGCGACGCCGAGCGCCTTGGTCTCACCGCCGAGCTGCGCCACCGCCTCGGCGAGCGACTCGGGCTTGCGCGCCGTGATGACCACCCGGGCGCCCTCGGCCACCAGCTTCTGGGCGATGCCCAGCCCGATGCCTCGGGAGGCGCCGGTGACGATCGCGACCTTGCCGAAGTGCGCGCCCTGTCCCTCACGATCCGGAGCGAGGTCCGGGGCGTCGGTGGGAGCGGTGACGGGAGCGCTGTCGGGAGCGCTGTCGGGAGCGCTGTCAGGGGCAGCCACGTCAGGGGCAGCCACGTCAGAGACCGAGGTCTCGGCCGATGAGCTCCTTCATGATTTCGTTCGACCCGGCCCAGATCTTCGAGACCCGGGCGTCGCGCCAGGCGCGGGCCACGCGGTACTCGTTCATGAAGCCGTAGCCGCCGTAGAGCTGGACGCACTCGTCGAGCACGTCGTTCTGCACCTGGGCGGAGAACCACTTGGCCTTGGCGGCGTCGACCGCAGTCAGCTTCTGCTCCGCGTGGGCGGCGATGCAGTCGTCGACGTAGGCCTGGGTGACCTCGAGCTTGGTCTGCAGCTCAGCCATCTTGAACTTGTTGTGCTGGAACGAGCCGATCGGCTGCCCGAAGGCCTTGCGCTCCTTGGTGTAGGCGACCGTCTCGCGGAAGATCTGGAAGGCGTGCGCGGTGTTGGCCACCGCGGCGCCGACCCGCTCCTGCGGCAGGCGCTGCATCATCGAGATGAAGCCGAGGCCCTCCTCACCCAGCCGGTTCGCGTCGGGGACGCGCACCCCCTCGAAGAAGAGCTCGGACGTGTCGGCCTCCTCCTGCCCGACCTTGTCGAGCTTGCGGCCCCGGCTGAAGCCCTCCATGCCGGCCTCGACCATGAACAGCGTGATGCCCTTGGCGCCCTTGGACGGGTCGGTGCGGGCGGCCACGATCACGAGGTCGGCCTGGAAACCGTTGGTGATGAAGGTCTTGGAGCCGTTGAGGACCCAGTCGTCGCCCTCGCGGACCGCCGTGGTCTTGAGTGCCGCGAGGTCGGAGCCACCGGAGGGCTCGGTCATGGCGATGGCGCAGATGAGGTCGCCGTTGGCCATGCCGGGCAGCCAGCGCTCCTTCTGCTCCTGGGTGCCGAGGTCGACGAGGTAGGGCGGGCACACGTCGGAGTGGATGCCGAAGCAGGAGGACACCGCGAAGTTGAAGCCCGCGATCTCCTCGGCGGCGACGGCGTTGAACCGGTAGTCGCCTGCGCCGGCCCCACCGAACTCCTCGGGGATGTCGAGCCCGAACAGGCCCTGCTTGCCGGCTTCCTTCCAGATGTCACGGTCGACCGACTTCACCTCGAGCATCTGCTCGGCGCGCGGCTTGAGGGTGCGCTCGACGAACTCCCGGACCGAGCTGCGGAAGGCCTCGTGGTCGGGACCGTAGACGTTGCGGGGCATGGCTCTCCTTGACGGTGACGCTGGTTGGACGGTGAGGCGGAAATGAGGCTGACGCGACTGAGGATGACGCGGGACTGAGGGTGACGCGGGACTGACGACGCTGGCGACTTCGCGCTCCGGCGAGGCCGAATCGTGGTTAGTAAGCGCTTGCTTAGTGTCCGATGCCTGCGGCATGCTGTCAACCATGTCCAGCCCCGCGCGCTCCGTGGCACCCAGGCAGCCCGTCGACCCCTCGGAGCCCACCGAGCCCCTGGACACGGCCCACCGCCTGCTCGAAGCAGCGGCCGAGGCGTTCGCCGACCGGGGGTTCCACGCGACCACCACCCGCGACATCGCCTCGCGCGCCGGGCTCTCCCCGGCCGGGGTCTACGTGCACTTCGCGTCCAAGGAGGAGCTGCTCTACCAGCTCAGCCGTGAGGGCCACGTCGCCGCACGCGACATGCTGCGCGCCGCCGCCGAGGGGGCGTCCTCCCCCACCGAGGCGCTGCGGGCGATCATGGGCCGGTTCGCCACCTGGCACGCCGAGCACTTCCGGGTGGCCCGCATCGTGCAGTACGAGTTCGCCAACCTCACCCCCCAGCACCGCGACGCGGTCCTCGCCCTGCGCAAGCAGATCGACGCGGTCGTGCGCGACGTCGTGACGGCAGGCGTGGCCAGCGGCGAGTTCAGCGTCGACGACGTCCCCGACACCACGCTGGCCCTGATGTCGATGGCCGTCGACGTCGCCCGCTGGTACGACCCGGAGATCAAGCGGACCCCCGAAGCCATCGGCGCGGCCTACGCCGACCTCGGCATCCGCCTCGTCACCGCGCGCTGAGCGGCTCCACCTGCCGGACGACCTCCGCCACGAGGTCGTACGTCGCGTCGTCGGTGTCGTTGCCCAGGCCGAGGATCACGGTGTCGATGCCGGCCTCGGACAGCCGCCCGAAGCGCTCCACGGCCTGGTCCACGGTCTGCACCGGCTCGCGCGGCGTCGACTCCCCGCGGCCGTCGCCGGACAGCGTGACCCGCGCGAGGCAGGTCTTCTCGATCTCGGCGTAGTCGCGGCCCACGTCCTCGCAGTGCTGTCGGATGATCTCGAGCTTGCGCGGGATCCCCTCCGGGCCGAGCCCGAGGTCGAACAGGTTGCACGCGTCGGCGTACTGCGCGACCAGGCGCAACGTCTTCTTCTCGCCCCCACCGCCGATCAGGATCGGCGGGTGCGGCCGACGCAGGCTCTGCGGCACGTTGAGGGGACGGTCGAGCTGGTAGTGCCTCCCGGCATACGGGCTCTCGTCGCCCTCCCACATCTGGAGGCAGATCTGCAGGGTCTCCTCGAGCCGCTCGAACCGCTCCCGGGTGCTGGGGTAGGGCACCCCGAGCCCCCGGTGCTCCTCCTCGTTCCAGGCCGCGCCGATGCCGAGCCAGGCCCGTCCACCCGAGAGGACGTCGAGGCTGGTGACGGTCTTGGCCAGCAGCCCCGGGTGGCGGTAGGTCACTCCGGTGACGAGGGTGCCGAGCTCGATCCGGCTGGTCTGCCCGGCGGCGAACGCCAGGGCCGTGTAGCCCTCCACCATGTCGAGCTCGGGTGGGCCGATAACGGAGATCTGGAAGAAGTGGTCCATCACCCACAAGCTGGCCAGGCCGGCGTCCTCGGCGTTGCGGGCGATCCGCCCGAAGGTGGGGCCGATGGAGGCCGGCGCTCCCGGCCAGGAGAAGTTCGAGACCTGCAGTCCGAGTCGCATGGTTGCATCCTGCACACATCCGTCGAACGACCACAACACGCGGTCGGCGGCCGGACGTGCGCCCCGACGTCGGACGGGTCGTCCTGGTCGCCCGTCACCGCGCGCAGCGCCCGGCTCTCGCGCCACCGCGGGTCTGCGACGGGTCAGTCGCGGGTCAGCTTGCGGTAGGTGACGCGGTGCGGACGGGCCGCGTCGGCGCCGAGGCGGTCGATCTTGTTGGCCTCGTAGGACTCGAAGTTGCCCTCGAACCAGTACCACTTGGCGGGGTTCTCGTCGTCACCCTCGTAGGCGAGGATGTGCGTCGCCACCCGGTCGAGGAACCACCGGTCGTGGCTGATCACGACGGCGCAGCCGGGGAACTCGAGCAGGGCGTTCTCGAGCGAGCCCAGCGTCTCGACGTCGAGGTCGTTGGTCGGCTCGTCGAGCAGGAGCAGGTTGCCGCCCTCCTTGAGGGTCAGCGCCAGGTTGAGGCGGTTGCGCTCGCCACCGGACAGGATGCCGGTCTTCTTCTGCTGGTCAGGGCCCTTGAACCCGAACTGCGAGACGTAGGCCCGCGAGGGGATCTCCACCTGGCCGACGTTGATGTAGTCGTGGCCCCCGGACACCGTCTCCCAGAGGTTCTTCTCGGGGTCGAGACCGCCGCGGCTCTGGTCGACGTAGGAGATCTTGACCGTCTCCCCCACCTTCACCGAACCGCTGTCGGCCTCCTCGAGGCCGACGATGGTCTTGAAGAGCGTGGTCTTGCCGACACCGTTGGGCCCGATGACGCCCACGATCCCGTTGCGTGGCAGCGTGAACGAGAGCTTGTCGATGAGGACGCGGTCGCCGAAGCCCTTCTTCAGGTCCTTGACCTCGATCACCGTCGACCCGAGGCGCGGGCCCGGCGGGATGGCGATCTCGTCGAAGTCGAGCTTGCGGGTGCGGTCGGCCTCGGCGGCCATCTCCTCGTAGCGGGCGAGGCGAGCCTTGGACTTCACCTGACGGGCCTTGGCGTTGGACCGGACCCACTCGAGCTCTTCCTTGAGCCGCTTGGAGAGCTTGGCGTCCTTCTTGCCCTGCACCTGGAGGCGGGCCTGCTTCTTCTCGAGGTAGGTCGAGTAGTTGCCCTCGTAGGGGTAGGCGCGACCGCGGTCGAGCTCGAGGATCCACTGGGCGACGTTGTCCATGAAGTAGCGGTCGTGGGTGACCGCGACGACGGCGCCGTGGTAGGCGGCGAGGTGCTGCTCGAGCCAGAGGACCGACTCCGCGTCGAGGTGGTTGGTGGGCTCGTCGAGCAGCAGCAGGTCGGGCTTCTGCAGGAGCAGCTTGCAGAGCGCGACCCGGCGGCGCTCACCACCGGAGAGGACCGTCACGTCGGCGTCCGGCGGCGGGCAGCGCAGGGCGTCCATCGCCTGCTCGAGCTGGGAGTCGAGGTCCCAGGCGTCGGCGGCGTCGATGGCTTCCTGGAGCTTGCCCATCTCCTCCATCAGCGCGTCGAAGTCGGCGTCCGGCTCGGCCATCTCGGCAGAGATGGCGTTGTAGCGGTCGAGCTTCGCCTTGATCTCGCCGGCGCCCTCCTCGACGTTGCCGAGAACGGTCTTCTCCTCGTTGAGCTCGGGCTCCTGCATGAGGATCCCGACGGTGTAGCCGGGCGTGAGCCGGGCCTCACCGTTGGACGGCTGGTCGAGGCCGGCCATGATCTTGAGGACCGATGACTTGCCTGCTCCGTTCGGCCCGACGACGCCGATCTTGGCGCCGGGGTAGAAGGAGATGGTGACGTCATCGAGGATGACCTTGTCGCCGTGGGCCTTGCGGGCCTTCGACATGACGTAGATGAACTCGGGCATGGGGGCAAGGCTATCGGCCGGGGCCCCCACGCCCGAATCCGCGTCACACGGTCGTGAGCTCGCGGCCGCCGTCCTGCCGGGGCACCTCGCCAGTGGGCTCGAGCGCCACCTCATAGTCGTCCGTCTCGGGGTCGTGCTCCCCGGGGGCGCGGCGGGTGGCGAGGTCACCCGGGTCGTAGGAGGCGAAGTCCGGCTCCGCCGCGATCGGCTCGCCCTCGAGCGCCGCCATCGCGTCCTGCACGCCTTCGTCGGCCATCCGGTCCTGGGTGTCGAGCTGGGCCCGCGTCACCCGGGTGAGCGAGGTCGTGCCCCAGCTGAGGTCGTGACCGACGTTGTAGGCGTCGATCTCCACCGAGGTCGCGTGGCTGTTGTCCTGGCGGAGCCACTGGTTGACGCGGAGCCGACCGTAGACGACCACGGGCTCGCCCCTCTTCAGCGAGTTCGCGACGTTGGCCCCGAGGGAGCGGAACGCCGTGACGTTGTAGAAGCTGGTGCCGCCGTCCTCGTAGTCGCGCGTCCTGGGGTTGAGCCGGCGGACCGTGGACGCCAGGCGGAAGGCCGCGAACGGCACGCCGTGGCGGGTGGTCCGTGACTCAGGGTCGGCCACCACCCGACCGGTCACCGTGATGTAGGACTCGTTCATCTCGCTCACCTCATGTGGGTCGTTGTCTCATCTTGTCGACGAGCCCCGGGTGGCGACCCGGGGTCGGGACCCAACTGTGGTGCGCTCCCCAAGGGCTCGCGAGGACGCGAGCCGGCGCCTGTGGACAGCCTGGCGAAGCGAGCAGGGCGGTGGACGAGCCGCGCCTCAACGGCGCGGCTGCTGCTCCGCCCGGTCGAGGGACTCACGAGTCAGGCGGTGCCGTTCGAGCACCGCGCGGACCGGTCCGACGATCCGCTCCGCAGCCACCTCGGCGACCTTGTCGGTGAGGCGGCGCCGGATCTGCTGTCCCCGGTGTCGGGCGCCCCTGCGCCCGAGGGCGCGGGCCAGCGCGGCCAAGCCGAGGCCGAGCAGCAGTCCGCCCGCGAACATCAGCAGCGGGTAGGGCAGCGGACCGAGCCGAGGCGTGTCGATCTCGGGCAGCGCGAGCCACCCCATCACGACGAGCAACGCGAGCCAGAGCAGACCGAGCACCGCGACGAGGGCGAGCACGAGCTGCGCCGCACCGAAGACCCGCCACCACAAGGGAGCCCGCATCTTCAGGGACGTGCCCACGACCGCCTGGTCGAGCGCGTCGGCGAGCTCGGGGCCCGGCGGGGTCGCTGCGTCGGCGACCGCCTCGGCCCAGCGGTTGGGCAGGCCCTCGGCGGCCCGGTCCCCGACCCGGCGGGTGGCCAGCTCGACCGCCGACCGCGCCGCAGGGGTGGGGGGCGGGAGCGACGAGCGACCGAGCACGGTGCGCACGTCGCCGGCCGTCACGGCGAGCTTCTCCTCGACGGCGTCACGGGTGTTGAGCCGCAGGCGCTTCATCGGGTCGGGCCGCAGCGCGCGCACCCACCGGGTGAAGGGCCACCCGGTGCGGCCCCAGGCCTGGTTGCGGTAGTCGCGCTCGACCGCGGCCACGACCGTGGGGATGCCGGCCGCCCGGGACAGGGCGTCGACGAGCTCGGCGTCCACCGTCTCGGGCAGGGTCGGCTCGGTCGCTGCCACTCCCCCGCGCAACGTCCCGGCGCTGGCCGAGACGTCGGCGAGCAGCCGGTGCTGGGCGGCGTTCTGGGCGGCCACCGCGGTCGCCAGGCGCATCCGCAGGTCGTCGAGCCCGAGGCCGGTGGTGGCGGACGTGGTGATCACCTGGACGCCGGGGATCCCGTCGACTGCCGCGAGTCGGGCGAGGTCGCCGCGGATCTGGCCGGTCGCCTCGCCGGTGAGCCGGTCGGACTGGTTCAGGACGACCACCGTCACGGCGTCGTGCGTGGACAGGACGCGCAGGTAGTCGTCGTGCAGGCGCGCGTCCGCGTACTTCTGCGGGTCGGTGACCCACACGAACACGTCGACGAGCTCGAGCACCCGCTCGGACTCCTCGCGGTGGGCGACCACGCGCGAGTCGAAGTCGGGCAGGTCGAGCAGGACCAGGCCGTCGAGGGTCCACGGCGTGACGCGGGTCGCGTCGGTGGCCCGGGGCGTCACGTGGTGGCGCTGCGCCACCGACAGCCAGTCGAGCAGCTCGGTGGCGTCGTCGTCGCCCCAGACCGCTGCCACGGGCCGGGAGGTCGTGGGCCGTCGGGCGCCGACCACGGCGACGTCGGCTTCGACCAGCGCGTTGAAGAGGCTGGACTTGCCCGAGCCGGTGGCGCCCGCGAGCGCGACCACCGTGTGGTTGCCGGCCTTCGAGGTGCGCTCGCCGATCTTGCCGACCACGGCCCGGGCGGCTGCGACCGCCGCGGGGTCGAGCTCGCGCCCGCCCGACTCGATGGCCTGCTCGAGGGCGCCCGACCTGGTGGACAGCTCCTCGGAGCTCACTGCCTTGACCTGCTTGCTGCCCATTGTCAACGGGCTCATCGAACCGCCTTCACCGCTGCTGCCGCATCGGCCAGGCGTTGCGCCTGGCCTTGCCTGGTCTCCACGTCCTCGAGGGCCCGGTCGTAGCGGACCCGCTCCGCGGCATACAGCTCCTGCACGTGCTCGAGGAGGCGCTTGCGCGCCTTGGTCGCCATGTCGCGCACCGCCTGGTCGCCGAAGATCGCTTCGAGGACCTTCTGGGCCAGGACCGCGGTGCCGCCGGCGATGCCCACCTCGGCGCCGATCAGCCCGCCGGTGTGTGCGAAGGCGACCAGCATGAGGATCACGCCGATGCCATTGAGCCCGTATGCCGCGATGCGGGCCGTCGTGCGACGGTCCTTGCCCTCGCTGCGCACGAGCTCGAGCACCTCGCCCTGCCAGTCGCGGACCAGCCGTTGGGTGCGCTCACCCAGGTCGGGGGACGCCTTCGAGAGGCCGGTCGACCGGTCGAGCAGCGCGTCACCGCCCGGGAGCTTGCGCCACTGACGGGCCGCGGTCGCGGCCGCGCCCTGCCCCTGGGCGTCGATCAGGGCGGCGACGCCGGTCTGCAGCGCCTCCCCGAGGTCGCCGGACGGCGGGGCCTGGCCCTTGAGGGCCGCGGTGATCCGGTCGCGGACCTTGGAGATGGTCGACTCGACCTGCTTGAAGAACTCGCCCGTGCCGACGTACTCCTGCCACCGCGCGAGCACCTCGCCGCGCAGGAGGGTGCCGTCGGTCATGCCGTTCTCGACGTTGGCGAGCGCCTCGCGGTAGGCCGCGTCGGACTCCCGGTGCAGCGCCGCCACGGCCTGCGCCTGCTGGTGGGTCGCCGTCACCAGGACCCCGGCGCGCTCGTCGAGGCTGCCCAGCGCGCCGTCGAGGGTCTGCTTGACGATGACCGAGCGGGCCCGGGCGTCGCTGGCCAGGGCGGTGAGCCACGACCGCAGCCGGGCGACGTCCGGCTCGGGGAGGCGCCCCTCGCCGGTGAGGACGGCCTCCGGGATGCCGAAGATGGGCGCGGTCGACAGCCCCTGCTCGCGCAGCATGGATGCGAGGTGGCTGCGGATGTCGGCCATCGCCTCGGGCGGCACCCGGTCGAGGACGATCGCGACGGCGGTGCCGCGCTCGGACGCCTGGCGCAGCAGGTCCCACGGCACCGCGTCGGCATACCGCGCCGCGGTCGTGACGAAGAGCCAGAGGTCGGCCGCGGCGAGCAGCTGGGTGGCCAGCGCACGGTTGGCGCTGACGACCGAGTCGATGTCGGGGGCGTCGAGCAGCGCCATGCCCGGTGGCAGCGAGCTGGACGGCACCAGGCGCAGGGCGTGGGCGCCGTCGTCCTTGCTCGGGGCGCCGGTGACCCGGCTGAGGTTGGGGAGGACGCGGTCATCGGCGAACCACCGTTGGTCCTGGGGGTGGTGGACCAGCACGGGCGTCGTGGTCGTGGGTCGCAGGACGCCGGAACGACTGACCTCGGCGTCGACGATCGAGTTGACCAGCGTCGACTTGCCGGCGCCCGTCGACCCTCCGACGACGGCCAGCAGCGGCGCGTCGAGGGAGCGCAGCCGCGGGATGACGTAGTCGTCGAGCTGCTTCAGGAGGGCGTCGCGGGTCGCGCGCCCGGTCATCGCGTCGGGGATGTCGAGAGGCAGCCGGGCCTGTTCGACCTCTTCGCGGAGGGTCGTCACGGCGCCCAGCATGGACACGGCGTCGTCCCTGGAAATCACACCGCAAGCCTAACGAACCGAACGACCGCGACTGCACGCGACAGACCCGACCGGAGGCATGCGTTCGATAAAGAAGCTCCTAGAAGCGACGGAAGTAGTCGTCGTAGCCGCTGGCCGTCGAGCCGTCGCCGTCCCTCTCGCGGGGATGGAGGCGCTCGACCGGCTCGATCAGCTCGACCCCGTCGAGGGTCAGGTCGTCCACGTTGGCGTCCTGTGCCGGGGCGGCGCGCCAGCGGCGCGGTCTGCGGACCGCCGTCTCCGGCTCCTCCTCGGGCGCCTCGAAGTCGACGGGGAGCCGCAGCCACCAGAGCGCCGAGACCGCCAGCAGGAGGAGGCACAGCACCGGCAGGGTCGCGCCGGCCGCAAGCACCTCGGTGATGCCCGGACCCGTCTCGATGCGGATCGACCCGTCGTCCGGGGGCGCGTTGGGGTCACCCCGGAACAAGGCCACCACCACCGACAGGACCATCGCCAGGCTGCCCAGGGCGACGACCGACCAGAGGCCGAAGACCTCCCAGCGCAGCACCGATGCGTGGCTGACCGGCTGGGCGAAGTGCAGGATCGCCACCAGCGCGACCAGCAGGAGGCACGCGATCGGGGCGGCGAACGGGGCCTGCCCGTAGCCGAAGCCGTACATCGCGAAGAGCGTGACGCGGTCGAGGAACGAAGGGGCCGCGGTCGGCGAACCGTCGGAGCCGAAGTTCTGGGCGGTCGACTGGTAGACCTGCCAGCTCTGCAGGGCCCACCCGAGGACGGCCACCCCGGCCGCGACCTCGAGGAGCCGCGCCGTCACGAACCAGGTCCGCGGCGGCGTCCACTCGACGCGCACGGTGGACAGCTGCATGGTGGCCCCTTCCTCCTCGCGCCAATCTAATCCAGCGTCCTGCTCCGGCGCCGGGTCTCCACCGAGCCCGTCACCAGCATGCCGTCCAACACCGTGCCGTCAACACCGTGCCGTCCAACACCATGCCGTCGACACCGTGCCCGTCGCGACAGAATGGGGCGATGCGCATCTTCGCCGCCGTCGTCCCTCCCGAGCCGGCCCTGGACGACCTCGCGGAGTTCCTCGACCCACGCCGCGATGCCGGGCCGGACCTGCGCTGGACCGACCCCAGCCTCTGGCACGTCACGACGGCGTTCATGGCCGACGTGCCGAGCCGGCTGGTCGACCCCATGGTCGAGGGAGTCGCCGAGGCGGTCGCGAGCCGCCACCCGGTGTCGCTCTCGATCCGGGGCGGTGGCGCCTTCCCCAACCCCTACGAGGCTCGGGTCACGTGGATGGGCGTCGACGGCGAGCCGCACGAGCTCGAGTCCCTGGCCGGCCTGGCCCGCGCGGTGCGGCGGGCGTGCAGCCACGTGGGCGCCAACCCCGAGGGTGGGCCCTTCACGCCGCACCTGACCGTGGCCAGGTCTCGACACCCGTTCGAGGCGACGCGGTGGCTGCGGGTGCTCGAGGCGTATGCCGGCCCGGCCTGGACGGCGCACGAGGTCACCGTGTTCGCGTCGCACCGCGGCGAGGGCAAGGGTCGTCCCCACTACGAGCCGATCGCCGTCGTGGAGCTGTCCGGCTGACCGCCCCGGGGGCCACGCCGCGCCTCTGGGAGCCGCAGGACGCAACGCTCGGAGGCTCACGCCGCGTGTGCGTCGGCGACGGCCCACCTGACGTGGTGTCCGTCGAAGGCGAACTCCCCCACCTCGTCGAGACCGGACCGGGCACGGGTCGTGAGACGCAGGCCGGAGATGGCGCGGATCGTCCTCAGCTCGTCCTTCGCCGTCGAGGGGACGTCGTCGCGGGCCAGCAATCGAACCCTTGACTCGTACCGGGACACCGTGAAGTGGATGTCGCTCGCGCCCTGGTGGATCGACCGGGAGACCAGGTCGCCGGTCAGCCGCGCCGCAGGGGTGGCCAGCCCGTCCAGGTGCCAGTCCGAGCACGCTCGGGCCACGACGTCGCGGGCAGTCCTCGGGGCCTGCCGGGTCGGTGGGAGCTCGACCATGACGTTCGCCTTTCCGCCACGAGACCACAGGCCGTCCCAGACGTCCGGCAGGGCGGAGGCGACGACGAGGTGGTGTCCGTGCGGGTGGTGGGTCACGAGGTCGCGGACGTCCGAGCTGTCGCTGATCAGACCGATGGGGGTGCCGGGCCACATGCGTACGAGGGCCGCGGCGACGGCGGTGATCGACCCGAGCACCCCGTCCTCGAGTGACGCCTCGACGGGCACTCGCACGATCACCCCTGCAGGAGACGTCGACCACTCCCAGAGCAGCGCGCGCTGCACGGCTTGCAGGCAGGTCGGCGCAGCAAGGTCGAGCAGACCGTAGTCGCCCAGACGGAACGGCCGGATGCCGCTGCCGGCCGCTGCCGGCCCGGGCGCGTTGGGCCACGAGAACAGACCATCGTCATGCTTGGACATACGGGGCGTACCCAACGCCGTCGGCCAGGGTCTGGGGCCGAGCTTTCCCCCTGCAAGCGGATCGCACTTCAGGATAACCACTCCGGTTGACCCCGGAATAGCCCGCAGGAACTAGTCCACCATCCGGTCAGCCGTCCCATCGTCGCCTGGCGACGGTCGAGGCGATGCCGCGCGGGCAGGTGGCGCCTGTGCAGGTTGGGCCCTGAGCGGGTGGCGCAGAGCGGGTGACGCCCCTGTGCAGGTTGGGCCCTGTGCAGCCTGGGCCCTGTGCAGCCTGGGCCCTGTGCGGGTGGCGCCCCCGGCAGGACTCGAACCTGCGACCTAGAGATTAGAAGGCTCTTGCTCTATCCAGCTGAGCTACGGGGGCAACGCCGCAGAGTCTAGGACGCGCCGGCGCTCCCCACGGTTGCCGCCAGCTGCCGCAGACGACGCAGGGCGAGCTCGGCGAGCAGCGCCGATCCGTCAGGGACGACCGAGTCGTCGAACTCGGCCCGCGGGGAGTGGTTGTCGGGCGCCGAGGCGAAGTCCGGAGCCGGACACGCGCTGAGGTTCACATAGGCGCTGGGCACCTTCGCCCCGACGAAGGCGAAGTCCTCCGACCCCATCTCGGGGTCACGCTGGTGGGCGTAGCGATCCGCCCCGAACAGGTCGACGATGGTGTCCTTCGCGAAGGAGTACTCGCTCTCGTCGTTGACCGTGACCGGGTAGCCGGGGAGGTACTCGACCTCGGCGGTCAGGCCGTGGGCCTCGGCGAGGCGGGTGGCGAGCAGCTCGATCTTGGCTGCCACGTCGGCGCGAGCCTGCTCCGAGAGGCTGCGCAGGGTCGCCTCGAAGACCGCGTCGTCAGGGATGATGTTGTCCTTGGTGCCGCCCACGAACTTCCCGACCGTGATGACCACGGGGTCGAAGACGTCGAACTGTCGCGTGACCAGGGTCTGCAGCGCGACGACGATCTCGCAGGCGACCGGGATGGGGTCCTTGGCGCGGAAGGGCTGCGACCCGTGGCCACCCTCGCCGACCACCCGCACCCTCACCTCGTCAGCCGCAGCCATCAGCGGCCCGGGACGCCCGAACCACGTGCCGAGCGGGTACTCGGAGGAGTAGACGTGCAGGGCGTAGGCCGCATCGACCCGCCGCCCGGCCACGTCGAGCAGGCCCTCGTCGATCATCGGTTGGGCACCACCCGGGCCCTCCTCCCCCGGCTGGAACATGAAGACGACGTCGCCCTCGAGCTCGTCGCGCAGCTCGTGCAGGATCCGCGCCGCGCCGACGAGCCCCGCGACGTGCAGGTCGTGGCCGCAGGCGTGCATGAGGCCCTCGTGCTGCGAGACGAAGTCGAGCGGCAGGTCCTCGGTCACGGGCAGGGCGTCCATGTCACCGCGCAGCAGCACGACCGGGCGCTCCGCCGCGACAGCGCCGACACCAGCACCGGCACCGGCACCGGCACCGGCAGTCGTCCCACGGCCACGCAGGACGGCGACGACGGACGAGAGCGACTCCCCCAGCGTGATCTCGAGGTCCAGGCCGTCGAGCGCCTCCAGGACCGCCCGCTGGGTGAGCGGCAGCCTCATCCCCAGCTCGGGGATCTGGTGGAGTCGGCGGCGGAGCGCGATCAGGTCGGGACCGATGGCAGAGGCGAGTTCGAGGGTGCGCACGACCTGCACGCTAGTACGCGCCGAGGAACTCCCGGCGGCTGGCGGTGATGGCCTGCAGGAGCTCGCGCTCGGTCTCCAGCGCGCGGGCGTCGGCGGCGCTGTGGTGCATCCGGGCCCGCAGCAGGGCCAGCTCGCTCGCGGAGTCCTGGAACCTGCGCATCGAGCGCAGCATGGCCCGGCCACCCGAGGTGCGCGCCCACAGCCGGGCCGACCGCCGGCCGCTCATGGTGGACAGCATCTGCACCTCGCTGGGCGAGAGCCAGCCCGCGTCGGCGTACTCGCTGAGGTGGCGACCGATCAGGCGTCCCTCCCGGCGACGGGCCCAGACGACGAGGGCGACGAACCCGATGAAGATCGGCACCTCGACGACGAGGTAGACCGACAGCATCCCCGCCCCGCCAGTGATGGCGGCCAGGTTCCACACCGCGTGGGAGAGCGCCGCGAGGAGGTAGCCACCGACCGGTGCCAGCACCTTGAGCCAGCGGTTGCGGGTGGTGGCGGCGATCCCGATCCCGATGCCGGTCAGCACGGTGAACATGGGGTGGGCGAAGGGTGTGAAGAGGCAGCGGGCGATGAACGTGCCGGTGAGCGCCGAGTCGCCGCCGTCGCTGTAGGCCATGCCGAGGTACTGGATGTTCTCGGTGAAGGCGAAGCCGGCCGCGACCACCCCGGCGTAGACCATCCCGTCGATGATCCCGTCGAACTCGCGACGTCGGAACCACCAGATGAGCAGGACGAGCAGGCCCTTCGAGGCCTCCTCCACCAGGGGCGCGGAGAAGACCGCGGTCGCGAGCAGCGCGTCGTCCTCACGGCCGGTGGCCGCCTGGAAGGCGACGTTGGCACCGGTGTTGAAGACGCCCGCGACCAGCGCTGCGACCAGCGCACCCCAGAGGAACGCCGTGACGAGGTAACGGGTCGGCTCGGCCTCGAACCGGTCGAGCCAGAGGAAGGTGGGGATGACGATGCCGAGCGGGATGGCGGCGAGGACCAGGGCGAGGAGGGTCGTCACCAGTCCGAGGGTGCCTCCGTAGTAGACGGCCAGCACGACCGCTGCGAGGCCGAAACCCACGGCGATGACGCCCGCGAGGAGCCAGCTGCGCAGCCGGCTCCGCCCGGAGGTCGTCGAGCCGGCACGGACGGGCTCGGGCCCGGCCGCGGGTGGTGCGTCCCCGGCATACTCCCGGCCCTGTCCCCACGTCATGCCGGGAAGGGTAGTCGAGGAGGTCGGGCCGCCGCCTGTGTCCGAGCGGCGCATTAGGGTGGCCCGGTGACTGCCACTCCCACCGACCGCTCCGTCAACGACCGCATCGTCTGGATCGACTGCGAGATGACCGGGCTCTCCCTCGAGGCCGACGCCCTCATCGAGGTCGCGGCCCTCGTGACCGACTTCGAGCTCAACCAGCTCGGTGACGGGGTCGACGTGGTGATCCGGCCGCCGGACGCGGCCCTGGAGCAGATGGACGACTTCGTCCGCACCATGCACACGACCTCGGGACTGCTCGAGGAGCTGCCCGGCGGCACGACGATGGAGGACGCGCAGCAGCAGGTCCTCGCCTACATCCGCGAGTGGGTCCCCGAGCCGCGCAAGGCCCCGCTGGGCGGCAACACCGTCGGCACCGACCGCAACTTCCTCGCCCGCGACATGGCCGAGCTCGAGGCCCACCTGCACTACCGCATCATCGACGTCTCCTCCATCAAGGAGCTGTCCCGTCGCTGGTACCCGCGGGCCTACTTCGGCGCGCCCAAGAAGTCCGGGGGGCACCGCGCGCTCGCCGACATCCGTGAGTCGATCGCCGAGCTGCGCTACTACCGCGAGGCCGTCTTCGTGCCGCCGCCCGGCCCCGACAGCGACACGGCCAAGGGCATCGCCGCCCGACACGTCGTCGACCACGGCTGACCGCCCCACCACGACGGGCCGGTATGCCGCGGCCTCGCCGTCCGACCGCGCCACCGGTGCGGGGTGGTCACGAGCACCGCTCCGGAACAGGTACTATTGGCGTCGCTTCCGCGACCGGCACTGTCCGGTCGTGACGCATGGTGGGCGTAGCTCAGCTGGTAGAGCACCGCGTTGTGGTCGCGGGGGTCGCGGGTTCAAGCCCCGTCGCTCACCCCACGCCGAAGGCCCCTGACCCGAGACGGTCAGGGGCCTTCGTCGTCCCGCTCCTTCGGCCTCTGTGCCCTGAGCTCTGTGCTGTGGGCTCTGGCGCCGGCTGGCCCGGCCCGGGAGACTGGCCGCATGCCCGGCTGCTGCGACCCGCTCGGGTTCGACGACGTCTTCAGCCCGCAGTTCGCCCGCAAGCAGGCGCAGCGCTACCGCAGGCGCGGGCTGAGCTCGTCGGCGCGCGACATCGTGGAGTTCCTCGCCGCGCGGGGCCTGGCCGGGGCGACCGTGCTGGAGATCGGCGGCGGAGTGGGTGAGATCCAGCTGGAGCTGCTGAAGCGTGGGGCCCTGCGCACGAGGAACCTCGAGCTCGTGTCGGCCTACGACGCGCTGGCCGGCGAGCTGGCCAGGGAGGCCGGCGTGGCGGACCGGGTCGACCGGCGTCTGCACGACATCGTCGAGTCGCCGGAGCCGGTCGAGCGGGCCGATGTCGTGGTGCTCCACCGGGTCGTCTGCTGCTATCCCGACTACGAACGCCTGCTGGGCGCGGCAGCCGACCACGCAGGCCGGGTGCTGGTCTTCAGCCATCCCCCGCGCACCGTCGCCAGCCGGGCCTTCCTGTCGGCCCAGAACGCCTTCCTCAGGCTGACCGGCCACCGCTACCAAGCCTTCGCCCACCCGCCGGAGGCGATGCTGGCCGTGCTTCGCGACAGGGGGCTGACCGTCGTGCACACCCGGCGCGGGCTGGTCTGGCACGTGGAAGGACTGGAGCGCCAAGCGGCCTGAGGCCGGGAGCGCGCAGCGGCCAGAGCAGGGGGCGCGCGGCCCGCGCTGTGCCCGGTCGGGCACGATGGTCGGGTGTTCATGGACTCGGAGGGCAAGCGCAAGGTCATCAGGATCGGGGTGTGGGTCGCGATCCTCGGCCTGCTCCTGGGGGTCCTCAGCTCGCTCGTCGTCGCGACCAGCGCCGATGCCCATGCCGCCCTGAGGTCGGTCTCCCCCAAGGACGGCGCGACGGTGACCACCGTGCCCACGGAGGTGGTGCTGACCTTCAGCGAGGCGATCGGCACGAGCTTCGCCACCGTGAGCGTCGCGGGGCCCGACGGCTCCGTGTCTCGGGGCCGGGCCGTGGTCGACGGGTCGACGGTCACCCAGGCGCTGGCCGACGGGTTGCCCAACGGCCGCTACACGGTGTCCTTCCACGTGGTCAGCGAGGATGGCCACCCGGTCTCCGACCGGACCACCTTCTCGCTGGCTGCCGCCGCCACCGCCACTCCCCTGCCCAGCACCCCGGCCACCGCCACGACCTCGACCACCGACCCCGCCTCCAGCAGCGCGCCGACCTCCGCCCTGCCGGCCGACGAGGGCGAGGGCAACGGCCGTGCCGTGCGGATCGGACTGGCCGCCGGAGTGGCCGCCCTCGCCCTGGCGGCAGGCATCGCCCTCGTGGCCGCAACGCGGCGCCGGACCGGCGAATGAGCCTTGGCGTCAGCCGATTTCACGCCGCCCGCATCGTCCTGCTAAGGTCTCTCCTCGCGCGCCATTAGCTCAATTGGCAGAGCAGCTGACTCTTAATCAGCGGGTTCGGGGTTCGAGTCCCTGATGGCGCACCAACCACGAGAGGGACGACGCACAGCGTCGNGCGATCGGGGCACGTTCCCTGACGCGCGACCAGCGGTCGTCGGCACTGGCACTGACCGCTGCCGAGCAGGTCTGCTCTGCCGCGCGCGAGAGAAGGCCGGAAAGGAGCCCACCATGTCGAAGGACCTCAGTGACAGCGAGAACCGCAAGAAGCTGAAGAAGTCGTCGTTCGCGTTGCCGGAGCAGGAGAAGTACCCGATCCCTGACATCGAGCACGCGCGGAACGCCTTGGCCAGGGTGGCCCAACACGGGTCGGAGGCCGAGCAGAAGAAGGTCCGGGCGGCGGTCGAGAAGAAGTACCCCAGCCTGAAGAAGGACGACTGACCAGCCGGTGAGCTCCGCGCTGCACTCCGCACCAGCTGTCGCTGGTCTGCAGGAGCCACGACCGCCTCGCAGTCAGAGCCCCGCGCTCAGGATCACCCGCTCGCCCCCCGGGACGACAGGCGGGCAGCGAGGTAGGGCGCGGTCGCGCTCCCCTCGGCGCGGGCAACCTCTTCCGGTGTGCCCGTGGCCACCACGCGACCACCCTCGTCCCCGCCGCGCGGGCCCAGGTCGATGACCCAGTCGGCGCTGATGACGCTGTCGAGATCGTGCTCGACCAGCACCACGGTGTTGCCGGCGTCCACCAGCCGGTGCAGCTGGCGCAACAGCAGGGCGATGTCGGCGGGGTGCAGCCCAGCCGTCGGCTCGTCGAGCAGGTACAACGCGTGCCCCCGACGGGCGCGCTGCAGCTCGGTCGCCAGCTTGATCCGTTGGGCCTCCCCACCGCTGAGCTCGGTGGCGGGCTGACCCAGGCGCAGGTAACCCAGCCCGACCTCACTCAGGGTGCTCAGGCTGCGCGCGGCCGCCGGCACGTCGACCAGGAACTCCGAAGCCTCGTCGACCGAGAGGCCCAGCACCTCGGCGACGTTCTTGCCGCGGTACTCGATCTCGAGGGTCTCCGGGTTGTAGCGCGCCCCATGACAGTCCGGGCAGGGTGCGTAGGTGCCGGGCAGGAAGAGCAGCTCGACCGTGACGAAGCCCTCCCCCTGGCACGTCTCGCACCGTCCCTCGGCGACGTTGAACGAGAAGCGACCAGCGCCGTATCCGCGCTGGCGGGCTGCCGGCGTCGTGGCATACACCTTGCGCACCGCGTCGAACAGTCCCGTGTAGGTGGCCAGGTTGGAGCGCGGGGTGCGCCCGATCGGGCGCTGGTCCACGCGCACGAGGCGGTCGAACGACTCCAGGCCCGTGGCGTCGTCGACGTCGATCTCGAGCTCGCTGTCCTCGGCATCCTCCGGGGCCTGCCCGAGGTGACGGCGCACCAGCTCGGCCAGCACCTGGGTGACCAGGGTCGACTTGCCCGAGCCCGAGACCCCCGTCACCGCCGTCATGACGCACAGCGGCACGTCGACCGACAGGTCCTCGAGGTTGTGCCGACTGACCCCGCGCAGGTGCAGCCACCCCTGGGGAACGCGCTGGGGGCGCTCCGGTGCCTCCACCCGGCCGAAGAGGTGTGCCCCGGTCACGGAGTCGGTCACCTGCTCGAGCCCCGCGACCGGTCCGGAGTAGAGGACACGGCCGCCGTTCTCGCCGGCGCCCGGTCCGATGTCCACGACCCAGTCGGCTCGACGCACGATGTCGAGGTCGTGCTCGACGACGAACAGCGAGTTGCCCGACCCCTTCAGCGTCTCGAGGACGTCGAGCAACGGCGCCGCGTCGGCCGGGTGCAGCCCCGCCGACGGCTCGTCGAGCACGTACACCACCCCGAACAGCCCCGAGCGCAGCTGCGTGGCGATGCGCAGCCGCTGCGCCTCGCCGGGTGAGAGCGTCGTCGAGCTGCGCCCCAGCGAGAGGTAGCCGAGCCCGAGGTCCAGCAACACCCGGACGCGGGCCACCAGGTCGGTGCACAGCCGCACCGCCACCTCGGTCGCCTCACCCGAGGCGGCCGTCGACGTCGCAGCGGCCGCCTCGGACAGCTCCGCCACCGGCCGCAGAAAGGCGACCAGGTCGGTGAACGACAGGGTGTTGACCTCGGCGATGTCGAGGCCGCGGAAGGTCACCTCGAGGGACTCGGGACGCAGTCCGGTGCCACGGCAGTCCGGGCACGGGACGCTGCGGACGAAGCGCATCGCCTTGTCGCGCATCATCTGGCTCTTGGAGGTGGCCAGGACATGGTGGACGTGCGCGCGGGCGCTCCAGAACAGGCCGTGGTAGCCGTGGTCGATGCGGTCGCGCTCGGGCTTGATGAACACCTTCGGCTGCTCGTCGGTGAACAGCAGCCACTGTCGGTCCTTCGCCTTCAGGGACCGCCAGGGGGCGTCGACGTCGATGCCCAGGCCGGACACGATGCTGCGCAGGTTGGCGCCCTGCCAGGCGCCTGGCCAGGCGGCGATGGCGCCCTCGCGAATGCTCAGCGACGGGTCCGGCACCAGCAGGTCCTCGCTGACGTCGTGCACCTCACCGAGGCCGTGGCACCGCGGACAGGCGCCGGCCACGGTGTTCGGCGAGAAGGCCTCCGCCGCCAGCCGAGGTGCGCCGGCGGGGTAGGTGCCGGCCCGCGAGTACAGCATCCGGAGGATGTTCGACAGGGTCGTGAGCGTGCCCACGCTGGAGCGTGAGCTCGGGGCGCCGCGACGCTGCTGCAACGCCACCGCGGGCGGCAGCCCGGTGATCTCCTGCACGTGCGGGACGCCCATCTGCTGCACCAGTCGGCGGGCGTACGGAGCCACCGACTCGAAGTAGCGACGCTGGGCCTCGGCGTAGAGCGTGCCGAAGGCGAGCGAGGACTTGCCGGAGCCGGACACCCCGGTGAAGGCGACCATCGCGTCACGTGGCAGGTCGACGTCGACGTTCTTGAGGTTGTGCTCGCTGGCTCCGCGGACGTGGACGAAGGGGTCGCTGGAGTCGTGGGGCACACCCCCTGTCTAGCCGCTCCACCGTGACTGCGCCCAACCGGCCCGATGCGTGGCCCTGCGGCGCGACGAACGCGATCCGCATAGCCACCTCTGGCCCGAGTCCGTCGTGAGGGACGGTCCACGTGACCGTGGGTGGGCCGCCGACCCTGGCGCGGGGTTGCCTCAGCTGCGCCAGAACTCGCGCAGCACAGGGACAGTCGCCTTGCCGCGCACCATGTGCGTCTGCCCGGGCAGCTCCTTCAGCGTCCCGTGGGGGAGGGCGGCAGCCAGCGCGGCCTGGGCGTTCTTCATGTACAGGGGGCTCTTGCCGCCCACGATCACCAGGGCTGGGGTCGTGATGCCCGACAGGTAGCCGACCGGCAGCGGCTCACCCTGCTGGTGCTCGAGCACCAGTGCATAGTCGTGGGGCAGCGTGTGCGCGACGCCGCAGAGCTTCTTCCAGACCGGCAGCACCCTCATCATCGCCATCGCCGGGGCGGGCACGCCGACCGTGCGCATGAACAGCTTCACCGCGTCGCCCTGGCGTCCCGCGTCGACCAGCTGCTGGGTCCGGGTGCCGAGGTCGGGATCGTTCGGGGCGTGCGTGTCGTCGACGATGAACGGAGGTTCGTAGAGGGCGACCTTGCGCATCGAGGCGCCGGCACGCAGCGCCTCGAGCACCAGCACGGCCCCCGACGAGGCCCCGACGACGAAGGCCTCGGGACCCGCGACGCCGAGCACGGCAAGCAAGTCCTCGACCTCGCGCTGCACCAAGGAGCTGGGGTCGGAGGAGCGGGGGTCGGTTGGGCTGGCGCCACTCTCGCCACGGCCGCGTCGGTCGTAGGCGAAGACCGTGTAGTGCTCGGCCAACAGCGGCATCAGCGCCTTCGCGGTGCCCATCGTCCGCTGGCACAGGGCTCCCTCGACCACGACGACGGCTGGCCCGGTCCCGGTCACGTCGTAGGCGATCGGGGTGCCGTCGGCGGACTCGACGAACCGGGTGCTGCTCGGGGCGGTCAGGGTGGTCATGATCTCTCCTCGGCCGGGGGACTCTCACCAAGCGTCGAACGGGTCAGCCGGATTTCGACACGCGTGCCAGGTTCTCGTCGGCTCGCCGCTGGAGGACGGCACGCTCGGCGTCGTTGCGGGTGCGGGTAACCGCTTCGCCGAAGGCAGCTGCCGCGTCGGCGTGCCGGCCGGCCAGCTCGAGGAGGTCGCCACGCACACTGGGCAGGAGCGGGGAGTCAGCGAGCTGGTCGGCTCCCACGTCCGCGAGCACGGCGAGCCCGGCTGCCGGGCCGAACGCCCGACCGTGGGCGACCGCGCGGTTGACCTCGACGATCGGTCCGGGCGCTGCCTGGGCGAGGATGTCGTAGAGCCTCGCGATCCGGTGCCAGTCGGTGTCCTCGGCTCGCGTGGCGCGGGCGTGCTGCGCGGCGATCGACGCCTGGAGGAAGTACTTCCCGACCGGCTTCCCGCGCGCGGCCAGCCCCTGGGCCCGCTGCAGCGCGGCCAGCCCCCGTCGGACCAGCAGCTGGTCCCACCGGGTCCGGTCCTGCGCCTCGAGGAGCACCGGCACACCGTGCTCGTCCAACCGCGCGGCCATGCGCGAGCCCTGGATCTCCAGCAGGGCCTGGAGCCCGAGCACCTCGGGCTCGGTCGGCGCGAGGGCGGCCAGCATCCGGGCCAGCCTGATCCCCTCGTTCGCGAGGTCGGGCCGCATCCACTGCTCGCCGGCCGCGGCGGCATACCCCTCGTTGAAGACCAGGTAGATCACGGCCATCACGTCGTCGAGGCGCTGGTCACGGTCGGCGCCGGTCGGCAGGTCGAAGTCGGCACCCACCTCGGACAGGGTCTTCTTGGCCCGCGAGATCCGCTGGCCCATGGCCGACTCGGCGGCCAGGAAGCCCCGGGCGATCTCGCTGGTGGTCAGGCCCCCGACGAGGCGGAGCGTGAGTGCTGCCCGCGACTCCGGGGTCAGCGAGGGATGGCAGGACAGGAAGATGAGGCGCAGGACGTCGTCCTCGATGTAGTCGACCTGTGACTCGAGGTCGGGCATCTGCTCCTCCTCTCCCCGCCTCTGGGCGTGCCCGAGCTCCTCGGTCTTGCGCCGCAGGGTGTCGGCCCGGCGGAAGTGGTCGATCCCGCGGCGCTTGGCGGTCGTCATCAGCCAGGCTGCGGGGTTGGCCGGCAGGCCCGCAGTGGGCCACTGCTCGAGCGCGGCCACGAGCGCGTCCTGCGCCAGGTCCTCGGCCAGCTCGACATCGCGGGTCATCCGGGTCAGGGCTCCGACGAGCCGAGCCGACTCGGCCCGCCACGCGGTGACGATGGCCTCGGCGGTCGCGGTCTGGGCTGACACGTGGTGAGCCTACGAGACCGGCGCCGCCCGCAGGGCGGCGCCGGTCCCGACAGGCTCGTGGTCCGGCGCCGGTCAGGCGTCGGCTGCCTCCGGGGGCGCCTCGGAGATCTGGCGCAGGGTGGCGACCATCGAGCACTCGGGCCAGTACTTCGCGTGCAGGTCGGCGAACTCCTGCTGTCCCACGATGGCATCCTCCAGGGTGTCGAACTGCATGATGGCGAAGCCGCCGACGACCTCCTTGGCCTCGGCGTAGGGGCCGTCCACACGCGAGGTCTCGCCCTGGCGAACCACGAAGTTCACCGCGTCCTCGGTGCCGTAGAGGCCGCCGCCGTCGAGGAAGACACCCTTGGCAGCCTGCTCGCCGATGTAGGTGTCCATCGCATCGATCAGCGCCTGCGGCGGCGCGCCGGATCCTTCTTCCATCTTCACGAAGCCCATGAAACGCGGCATGTCGTCCTGTCCTTCCGATTGGGGTTTTCGCTCGGTCGCACGTACGTCGAACAACGAACGAGCTCTTCGACATCGACTTGCGAAGTTGTCACAGAAACCTGGTGCCTGCGGGTAGGCACGCTCTTCGCGCGGAGAGTCGGGCTGCTCACGCGTTCACCGGCGGGTCGGCGACGGCCCCCCGGTCACTCACGCCGCTCTCCTGGCCCGGCTTCGAGAAGCGCCTTGAGCCGCGCGAGGTCCTTCGTGGTGGCCCGGCGCATGGCCCGCTCCACCATCGGTGCGGTCAATCGGGAGAATCCGGTTGGCTTGCCGCGATTACGCAGTGTCATCCGCGTGCTCGCGTCGCCGACCGGCTCCCAGGTGTAGGCGGTCTCCATCGGGAACGGGCCGTCCGCAGTCCGCATCACCAGACGCCGCGCGGGCTCCCGCTCGACCACTTCATAGGTGTAGGCAAGACGGCGTCCCAGGAAGGTGGCGACGAAGTCCATCCGTGAACCGACCCCAACGGGAGGTGGCGTCCGCCACTCGACGGACTTGATGTTGGCGTACCACCGGGGAGCGTTCGTGGGGTCGCCGGCATACTCCGCCACGACCTCGGGGGTGCACCTGATCGTTGTCTCCACCATCACGTCGACGCCCATGGGCCATCCTCCCCCCATCGGAGCTCTGCGAAGGCGTGCAGCAGTCGTTCCATGGCCCGCTCCGACAGTGCATCACCGGGCACTGCCCCGAGCAGCCCGACGGTGCGGCGGAGCTGGTCGAGGTACCGGTCGCACCCCACGCAAAGGGCAAGGTGCTGCTCGAAGGCGCGCCGCTCGGTTGTCGACAGTGCGCCGTCGAGGTAGCTCGTCGCGAGCTCGACGAGCTCCTGGCAGCTCATCGGACTCACCCGACCTCCTCCCCGATCGCAGCGCCGGCGAAGTAGCTCTCGAGGCGGGCGCGCACCAAGCTTCGTCCCCGGTGGAGCAGCACCCGCTGGTTGCCCGTCGTGATCTGAAGAATCGCGCTCACCTCCTCGGAGGTGTGCCCGTCCAGGTCGCGCAGCGAGACCACAGCCCGCTGTCGCGGTGGCAGGGAGTCGAGGGCGGAGAGGACGACGTGGTGCACCTCGTTCGAGAGGGCGACCTCTTCCGGCCACGCCGGCGGGAAGGTGCGCCACCCACCTGGGAACCGGTCCTCCGGGCCCATGAACCGCGAGGGGTCGCCCGTCGGCCCGCCGTCGTCCGGAGCCAGGCTGGCGAACGGCACCGTCCGGCGTTCCCTCACCCCGCGGGTCTTGGCCTGGTTGACCAGGATCCGGAAGACCCAGGTGCGCAGGGACGACTGCCCGCGGAACCCGTCCAACCCGTTGAGGACGGCCAGCCACGTTTCCTGGACGACCTCCTCGGCGACGCCGTCGGACGGGACGTGCGACCTCGCCAGCCGCAGCATGGGGCTGGCCCAGCGGGTCACGAGGGCGGCGAACACCTGCTCGTCCCCCGCGCGCAGGGAGACCACCACCGAGCGGTCCGCGGACCGCTCGGGCTCCTGGACTGCTCCTGCCTCGTCCTCGAGCCCTGACCCCGACTCAGACCCTGACCCCGCCACCTGACGACGGTAGCGCCGTACCCGCGGGTCCGCGTCATACGAGTTCCGTGTCCTGCTCGACGTGGAGGAGCGCAGGTCCGGACGCAGCGAACAGCTGCTCGAACGCCCCGTCGAGCTCGCCCACGGATCGCGCCGACAGCCCGGTCGCACCGCACAACGTCGCGAACTGGGCCCAGTCGGGGTTCACCAGGGAGGTCTGCCACACCGGGAAGTCACCGGCCACCTGTTCCTTGCTGATCTTGCCCAGCCCGTGGTTGTCGAGCAGCACGTGCTTGATCGGCATGCCGTACTTGACGGCCGTGGTGAGCTCCATCGCGTACTGGCCGAACCCACCGTCACCGGTCACTGCGACCACGGGGCGCGAGGAGTTGGCGGCCCACGCGCCCATGGCAGCCGGGTATCCGAAGCCGATGGACCCGAGGTACCCCGACATCAGCACCGGCTGCCCGCCGGACTCCAGGTAGCGGCCCAAGGAGTACGCGTGGTTGCCGACGTCGACGCAGACCACCGCGTCCTCGGGCAGGTGACGTCCCAGTGCCTCGAAGACCGCGCAGGCATTGACTCCCCGGCCACGGTCCTCGCCCGCACGCCGGGCCTTCTCCGCGCGCCAGATCGTCCAGCGCGCTGCCACGTCCTCCCGCTGCCTGCGGTCGGAACGACCCCGGACCTGGCGCTGCAGGAGGACCAGCGACGCCGCTGAGTCGCCGAGCACCGGGGCCGTCACCGGATGGAATCGCCCGAGTGCCCCCGGCGTGTCGTCGATCTGCACGATCGGCTTGTAGTCCGCCACGCCCGTGTGGTTCGAGAACGACACGCCCACGGCGATCACGAGGTCGGACTCGTTCATCAGCCAGCTGGCGACCGGGGTGCCGCTACGACCCAGTACGCCCGCTCCCAACGGATGGGTGTCGGGCACGAGTCCCTTGGCCTTGAACGTCGTGAGGACCGGCGCGCCCAGGTGCTCGGCCAAGGCGACGAGCTCCGCCCGGGCCCCCCTCGCACCGTGTCCGACCACGAGCACCGGGCGTTCCGCCTGCTCGACCAGACGGGCCGCGACGGCCAGCTGGGCTGGATCAGGAGGTTGGGCACGGGTGCCGAGCCGACCGACGGGACCGTGCACCGCCTCGTCCGACGGCTGCACCTGCACCTCGTCGGGAAGGACGAGGTGGGCCACGCCTCGTCGGTCCAGGGCGTGCTTGACGGCGACGCCGGCCAGCTCGGCATGGTCGCTTCCCGACAGCAGCGTGGTCGAGGTGACGGCCACGTCGCCGAAGAGCGTTGACAGAGGCAGGTCCTGGAACGCGCCCCGACCCAGGACGCTGGAGGGCACCTGTCCAGAGATCGCCACGACCGGTGCGCCGTCGAGCTTCGCGTCGTACAAGCCGGTGATGAGGTTCGTCGATCCCGGGCCGGCAATGGCCACGCACGCCGCCGGTCGTCCGGTCAGCTTGCCGTACGCACTCGCAGCGAACGCGGCAGCGCCCTCGTGCCGGATGCCGTAGAACGCGAGGTCGCCGCGCTCCTCCGCCCGGCGCAACGCCTCGGCGAAGCCCAGGTTCGAGTGCCCCACCATCCCGAAGAACGCCGTCACACCCCAGGCGACGAGCGACTCCACCACGGCATCGGCGACTGTCCGGCCGGGTGGGGTGCGTTCCGGCAAGGCGACGAACACCCCATCGGCCCTGGTCTCGACGGCATACGACGTGACCCCGTCGGCAAAGCCCTCGGGAGGCGCGCCCGTGTCCGGTCGGTAGTCGTAGCCGTGCCACGGGCACCGCAACCAGCCCTGCTCGATGGAGCCCTCCCCCAGCGGACCACCTTGGTGCGGGCACCGGTTCTCGAGGGCACCCAGCACCCCTTCACACCGGCTCAGGGCCACGCTGCGTCCATCGACGACGACACTGCGCACCCGTCCTTCGGCCGGAAGGTCAGCGGTCGGCACCTCGTGCCAGCGGGCCGGCTCGGAGGCGGTGGGCTGATCCTCGGGGTCCCTCACCACGCGGGCCCCCGCACCCGCTGGCTCGTCTGCCATGTAACGCCTCCTGCCGCTCCGCCGACTGTGACGACGAGCAGTCAGTGCTGCCAGCACCCCATACCGTTACACCCGACCCCTGGAGGACGAGATGCCCGACGCGGCCGACACCTACACCCGCACCCGTCGCTGCCTGCACGGCCTGGCCGAGCTGGTCCTCGCCGGGCCACGGTTCCGCGAGAGCGGCGACCTGCGGCTGCGCGTGCGTCCGAAGGGCATCGGCACGTGGGACGAGCCGGTCGTCACGCTGGCCGGCGGGGAGCTGGTCACCCCGACCGCACGGATCGCCGTCGACGGGCTGACCATCACCGACGCCGCCCGAGCCGCAGGGTGGGAGCCGAGCCCACTGGACGACGTCTACAGCGACGGACCCCACGTCTCCCCCACGGAGACCGTGTACCTCGAGCCCGGGGCGCTCCGGGTGGTCGAGGCCGCGTTCCGGCTCGGCGACGACGCCCTGCGGGAGTTCCGGCCCGAGGCGGAGCGCACGCTCTGGCCGGAGCACTTCGACGTCGCCACCACCGTGGACGAGGTCAACTACGGCGTCTCCCCCGGTGACGACTACCTCGACCGGCCCTACGCCTACGTCGGCCCGCACGACCCGCTGACCGGAGACTTCTGGAACGCCCCCTTCGGCGCCGCCCGCCTCGTCGACGAGCTCGGCGACGTCGCGGGGATCGTGGCCTTCTTCAGCGACGGCGCCCGCCTCGCCGCCCGGCCACGGGCGTGACCAGCGCGAGCCATCCGGAATGCGCGATTCCTTGTGCTGCAACGGTGCTCAGGCCGGACCCGCGAGCACGTCGCGGACACGGACCCGGCGCCCCGTGATCAGCAGACCGCGCCGGTAGATCGCCGAGGCGAGCCAGATGACGCCTCCGGCCGTCAGGATCGCCAGGGCCATCGCGGCCAGCAGCAGGAGCCCACTGGCCTCCCCCGAAGCCCAGAGGAACGGCATGCCGATCGGCGACGTGAGCGGGAACACCGCGATGAACAGGCTCCACCCACTGGTCGGGTCCTCGGTGGTCACCAGGATCGACACCACGTAGGCAGCCGCCATGACCATGACGATGGGCATCACGGCGCTGTTCACCTCGGTGACCTTGTTGACGAGGGCGCCGCACGCGGCATACAGGAAGGCATAGAGCGCGAAGCCGATGACGAACCAGGCCACTCCGAGGGCGATGTCGCCGGCCGCGACGGACGGCAGCCGACTGTCCTCGCGGACCTGCACGGCGACCAGGACAGGGGTCGCCAGGACCAGGAGCTCGGCCAGCGTCACCGTGCCGATCGCGAGGACGGTGCCCGTGAGGATCTGGCTCGGCCGCAGGACCACGAGCAGCACCTCGGAGATCCGGCTCGCCTTCTCCTGGGCGACGGCCGAGGCGATCGCACTGCCTCCGAAGAGCAGCGCCATGTACAGCGCCACGCCGACGGCGAAGCCCACGCCGGCCCGCGTCTCGTCGGACGCCGGGGACACCGTCACCTGGGTGGGGGGCTGGACGGACTGCAGGTCGGCCACCTGCGCCGCCGTCAGTCCGGCGCGCGCCAGCTTTTCCGCGACCTCGATGCTGACGGCCGCCTGGGCCACCACCACCGGGAAGGTGCCCGTGCCGTCGGCGGCAGCGAAGAGCGTGTGGTCGGCCAGCCCGACCGTGGCGTCACCGGCCTTCACTGCCGCGCGGACCTGGGCGGGGTCGCTGCGCGCGAGATAGTCCACGGTGAAGCCCCCTTTGCGTTGTGCGGCGTCCAGCGCGGCCACCATGCTCGGTGAGGCGTTCCCGACCGTGGCCAGGGTGTAGGTGGGGGTGGCTCCGACGAGCAGCTGGGGCAGGGTCACGGCAGCCACGGAGAGGACGAGCAGCACCGCCAGGACGATCTTGAACGTCTTCGAGCGCACGTTCTCGACCAGGCCCCGTTTCCAGACGAGGCGCGTGCCCGACCACCAGCCGTCCATCACCGCACCGGCTCCCGAGCCGAGGAGGCGGCCTCGAGGAAGAGCTCGGACAGGGTCGGCAGGTCGAGGCCGAAGTCCGTGACCCGGCCGGCCCGCCGGGCGCCGTCGAGCACGTCGAGGGGGTCGGTGCCGGAGGCGATGCCCAGACGGAGCTCGTCGGTCTGGTCGCTCACGACGCGCACGTCCGGGAAGGCCTGCAGCCACGCGCGGTCGACGGACTCGAGGTGGAGCCTGAGCTCCCGACGGCCCGAGGACGCGCGGAGCCGGGACACCTCGCCCTGCAGCACGAGGTGACCGCGGTCGACCATGGCGATGTCCTCGCACAGGTCCTGGACCAGGTCGAGCTGGTGGCTCGAGAACAGCACGGTGCACCCGGCGGCGGTCCGCTGCCGAAGGCTCTGCGACAGGCCGGCGACGGCCACCGGGTCGAGGCCGGCGAACGGCTCGTCGAGCACGATGACCTCGGGGTCGTGGACCAGGGCGGTGGCCAGCTGCAGCCGCTGCTGCAGGCCGCCGGACAGCTTGTCGGTGCGGTCCTGCCACCGGGCCGCCAGGTCGAGCTCGTCGAGGATGTGCTCGGCCCTGCGCTGCGCGTCGAGTCGCGAGAGCCCGTGCAGCCGCGCGAAGAAGACGGCCTGCTCCCCGACCTTCATGGCGGGGTAGAGGCCGCGCTCCTGCGGCATGTACCCCCAGGAGTGGTGGGCGGTCTCGGTGTTGGGCCCGCCACGGAACCGGACCTCGCCACCCTGCGGCTGGAGCACCCCCAGCAGGATGCGGATCAACGTCGTCTTCCCTGCGCCGTTGGGCCCGAGGAGGCCGGTCATCACCCCGGGGACGACCCTGAAGGACACGTGGTCGAGCGCCACCCGGTCGCCGAAGGCGTGGCTGACATCGCGGACGTCGAGGTCGGGCGCGGCATGCTCCGGACTCGCGGTCGAGCGCTCACCCTCGGTCAACCGGCCCTGTCGAGCGACATGACCTGCCATCGTTCCTCCCTCTTGCGCTCACTCTGGTCGCGCGAAGGCGTCTCGGAGAAGGCCGAAGGTCCCGGTCCGGACGGGCTCGGTGACGCCGTGAGCCGGCCGCCGTCGGCCGGTCTCGTGACAGGCACCCCGCGCGGCGGGACGATGGTGTCAGGGCGCCACCCACATGGCACCACCTCCGGTCCGGGCAGGAGTGGCTGTGAAGGGAAGGCTTCTCGCGACCGTGGCCCTGCTGGCGGCCACCGCCATCTGGGGATCGACGTTCGTGGTGACGAAGCGCTCGCTGACCGACCTGTCGCCGCCCTCGTTCCTCCTGTGGCGCTTCGGGCTCGCCGCCGGGGTCCTGGTCCTCGCACGGCCCCGCTGCGTGGCCCGCCTGAGCCGAGCCGAGCGACGACAGGCCGTCCTGCTCGGTGTCGCCCTCGCAGGGGGCTTCCTGCTGCAGACCTTCGGCTTGCTGCACACCCTGGCCGGGGTCTCCGGATTCCTCACCGGTGCTGCCGTGATCTTCACCCCCGTGGTCGCGGCCACGTTGTTCGGCGAGCGGGTGGGACGCCTCGGGTGGGTCGCCGTCGGAGGCTCCGCCATCGGCCTGGCCCTGCTGGCCGGCGGGGTCACCGCGCCGTCCCCCGCGAGCGCCCTGCTCACGCTGGCGGGTGCCGCGTTCTTCGCGGTGCACATCTCCGGGTTGAGCAGGTGGGCCACCAGAGCGAACGCCTACGGGATGACCGCGCTCAGCGTGACCGTGGCGGCGGCACTGTGCGCTGCCGCCGCACTCGGTCACGGTGGCGTCAGCGCTCCTGCGACGCGCGAGACCTGGCAGGCGGTGCTGTACCTGAGCCTCGCGGCGACCTGTGCCGGCTTCGCCGTCCAGGCCTGGGCCCAGAGCGCCCTGACCGCCGTCACCGCGGCCGTCGTGATGACCATGGAGCCGGTCTTCGCCGCAGTCCTCGCCATCGCCGCCGGTGAGCACGGGCTCCAGTGGGTGGGCTGGGTCGGGGGGCTGGTCGTCGTCGCGTCGATGTTCCTCGCCGAGCTCGGACCCCGGGAGTGCTGCGACGCCCTCTCACCGCGGGTGGAGTGCTGCTGAGGGCGGGCCCAAGGTCCCGAGCGCCTCGGGACGCCGATGGCTACCTTCGTGGTGGCACGACCACCCTCGGAGCGGCCATGGAGAGCGACGGTCCCACACCCCCGGCCCTGACCGGCGAGGCCGTTCGACGGCCCCGACGCAGGGACGTGCTGCGCGGCGCCACCCTCGGCGCCGCGGCGGTGGCGCTGGCGGCCTGCACGCCCTCGGGCGGCGACCGTGCCCGGCATACCGGCACCTCCCCGGGTCCACGGACGGCGGTCTTTCCCGCGGGCTTCGCGTGGGGCGTGGCGACGTCTGCCTTCCAGGTCGAAGGGGCGACGACCGCCGACGGTCGTGGGCCGTCGATCTGGGACACCTTCAGCCACCGGTCGGGAGCCGTCGCCGATGGCGGCACGGCGGACCGCGCCTGTGACCACTACCACCGGATGGACGCCGACCTGGACCTGATGAAGAGCCTGGGCGTCACGTCGTACCGGTTCTCGGTCGCGTGGCCGCGGGTCATGCCCCGGGGCCGGGGCGCGGTCAACCCGGCGGGGCTCGGCTTCTACGACCGGCTCGTCGACGGCCTGGCCGGCCGGGGCATCCAGGCCGTCGCCACGCTTTACCACTGGGACCTGCCGCAGGCGCTGCAGGACGCCGGAGGCTGGGAGAACCGCGACAGCACGGAGTGGTTCGCGGACTACACGGCAGTCGTGGCACGGTCTCTCGGTGACCGCGTCACCCGGTGGCTGACCATCAACGAGGCCAAGATCATCGCCCAGCAGGGATACCAGACCGGCCAGTTCGCTCCGGGGCGGACCGACCGGGTCGCGAGCGGGCGGGTCATCCACCACCTCGGACTGGCCCACGGGCGGGCGGTGCAGGTGCTGCGAGCCCAGGGGGTCACCGGAGCGGTGGGTCCGTGCCTGCAGCTGGCGCCCTGCTCACCGGCCGACGACTCAGCCGAAGCGAAGCAGGCCACCGACCTGGCCGACGTCACCGAGAACACCCTCTACCTCGACCCCGTGCTCCGGGGGTCCTACCCCACTGCCCTCTCCGCCGCGGACCCAGAGGTCGCCCGCGGCATCGCCACCGCCCTCCGCAGCGGCGACCTGGAGACCATCTCCACGCCGGTGGACTTCCTCGGCGTGAACTACTACTCGCCCCAGGTCCTCGGGGCCGCCGGCCCGATCACGCGGTACCCCCCGTCGGCGGCGGGGTGGCAGCAGATCTACCCGAGCGGCCTGACCGACGTGCTGCTCCGGCTGCACCACGAGTACGGGTCGCCGGAGGTCGTCGTCACCGAGAACGGGGTGCCCGACGCCCACGGCGAGGACCTGCACGACCCCTCACGCATCGCCTTCCTGCGCGACCACCTGCTGGCGCTGCACGACGCCATGGCGGGCGGCGCCAAGGTACGGGGCTTCCACGCCTGGTCCCTGATGGACAACTTCGAGTGGTCCAACGGCTACAGCCAGCGCTGGGGCCTGGTGCGAGTCGACTTCGACACCCTGAGGCGGACGCCCAAGGACTCGGCCGGCTGGTACCGAAAAGTGGCCACCAGCAACCAGATTCATCCTGCGTGACGGGACCAAGGTCCCTGCCGACGCCGGCCGGGACGTGCGACAAAGGTGGGGTCGCAGTCCGCAAGGACAGCGGCACCGACGGAGAACCAAGTCCACTCTCGGTCCCGACGGGGTCACACCCGGAGGGGCGCGTCCTTGACGAGGAATGCGGCGGCGGGGTCCTCATCGGCTGTGCGTGGCGACGTCGGCCGCGCAGACGAGGCCCCGGACGATTCTCGAATGGTCCGGGGCCCTCGCCGTGTTCGAGGTAGCAAGGAGGAGATGACGATGCGGGTCAGGCAGACCGGTCCACCCGGCGGGCGCAGCCGTGAGGTCGCCCGCACGACGGGTCAGCGGGCGCCGGGCTCCTGTCCGCGGCCAGGGTCCTGAGGAGGTCGGCCGATGCGAGTGGTCATCCTGTCGACCTACCCCCCACGCAGGTGCGGGATCGCGAGCTTCACGGCGGACCTGCGCGAGGTCGTCATGGAGGCCGACACCTCCGTGGACGTGCAGGTGATCGCCGTCGTCGAGGACGACTCGCCGGATCCGTGGGTGCAGGAGGACGCTGCACAGCCCTCCGGGACACCTCCCGAGGTCGTCCTCCGGCTGCGTCAGCACTGTCGTGACGACTACCGGCGCGCAGCCGAGTGGCTGAACCGGAGCCGCCCGGATGTCGTGCTCATCGAGCACGAGTTCGGCATCTACGGGGGCCCGCACGGGCGCGACGTGCTCGAGCTGACCCGGCGGCTCACCGTGCCCTACGTCGTCACCCTGCACACAGTGCAGTCCCGGCCGTCGTGGGGCCAGCTGGTGGTGCTGCGGTCCCTGTGCCGGGGTGCCGCCCAGGTGACGGTCTTCAGCACGACCGGAAGGAACCTCCTGCTCGCCCACCGAGTCGCCGACGCCGACCGGATCAGCGTCGTCGTGCACGGCGCCCCGTCGTTCCTCCAGCCCCCGGCCGAACGCCGGACCGCCGGCGACTCCGAACGGCGGGTCACCGGCATACCCGAGCTGTGCGACCTCGCCGCCAACCCACTGTTGTCGACGTTCGGCCTGATCTCGCCGGGCAAGGGGATCGAGACCGCGGTCCGGGCCCTTCCCCGGATCGCGGAGAGCCTGCCGGGCGTCAGGTACGTCATCGCCGGGCGAACGCACCCGGAGATCGCCCGCCGGCACGGCGAGCGGTACCGCGAGTCGCTCCAGCTGCTGGCCACCGAGCTGGGCGTCGCGGAGAACGTCGTCTTCATCGACCGGTTCCTCGACATCGGCGAGGTGCACGAGCTGCTGGCAGCGACCACCCTCTTCGTCACGCCCTACCGGTCCTACGAACAGATCGTCTCGGGTGTGCTGACGTACGCCCTGGTGGCCGCCTGCCCAGTGGTCTCCACGCCCTACCTGTATGCCGTCGACATGCTCCGCGACGGGGGCGGCCGGCTCTTCCCCTTCGGGGACCACGAGTCGATGGCGCAGCAGGTCACCGCGCTGCTGGCGGACGGCGGCGGCTACGCGGCGGCCGTCGCCAGCGCGCGGCGCACGGGCGCGCAGCACACCTGGCCCGCCGTGGGACGACACCTCCTCAAGGTGCTGACCCATGCGAGCACGGTCCACGAGACGGTGGCCGCCCGGCCGCGGTCCGAGACCGGTCCCGACCGCGTCCCCCTGGCCCACCTGGCCCGGCTCACCGATGACGGGGGCATCGTGCAGCACGCCCGGTCCACCCAGCCCGACCATGCCACCGGCTACTGCGTCGACGACGTGGCCCGGCTGGGCATCGTCGCCAACCAGCTGCTGCGGACCGACCCGCGCAACCCGTGGTTCGCCGACCTCCTGCGGCTCAGCGTGCGGTTCCTCAGCGAGGCAACCGACCCGGCCACCGGCACGATGCGCAACTTCCGCGGCTTCGACGGCGCCTGGCTGGACCGCCCCCACCCCGGCGACCACGTCGGGCGGTCCACCTGGGCCCTGGGCGAGATGGTCGCCGCCGACGAGCACCACGTGCTGAGCGGGGCACGGGAGCTGCTGGAGGTCCTCGCCGCCTCGCCCGTCCCCGACTTCCCTCGCAGCGAGGCCTTCAGCCTGCTGGGCTGGGCTCGCAAGTACGAGCACGACCGCGACCCGGCGACCGGTGCGCTCATCGACCGGCTGGTCACCCGGTTGATGGACCGGTTGATGGACCGGTTGATGGCGCGGTCGGACGCCGGGGCCGACGACACCTGGTACTGGTTCGAGGACAGCCTCACCTACGACAACGCCCGGCTCCCGCAGAGCCTGCTCGCGGCCACCCGCGTCCGCCCCGATCCTGCCGTGCAGGACGCGGCACTGCGCGCCCTCGACTGGTACTGCGCCCAGTGCAGCGTCGACGGCCCCGCCGTCATCCTGGTCGGCAACCACTGGCGGACCCGACCAGCGAGTCCCGCGCCGAATGAACACCCGGACGGAGCGGTGGCCGGGGCTGACGAAGGCGACGAACAGCCCCTGGATGCCGCCGCGCTCGTCGAGGCCTGCGTCGAGGCGCACCGCACGACCGGACAGCAGCTCTACCGGGACCGCGCGGTCCGGGCGCTGGACTGGTTCCACGGCCGCAACCGCTGGGGGCTCGCCCTGGTCGACCCCGTGTCACAGGGCTGCCACGACGGCGTGGGCCCAGACGGGCTGAACGCCAACCAGGGTGCCGAGTCGACCCTCGCCTACCTGCAGGCCCGCCTCGCGGTCGCCGCAGCCGGGATCGACCACCGCGACGGCCAGGGCGGTTGAGCACGGGATGCGGGTCGCCGTGCTGGCCCCGATCGCCTGGCGCACCCCGCCGGCGGACTACGGACCGTGGGAGCAGGTCGCGAGCCTGCTGACGGAGGGCCTCGTCAGCGCCGGGGTCGAGGTGACGCTGTTCGCGACCGGCGACTCGCGCACCACTGCCGCCCTCGACTGGGTCGCCCCGAGAGGGTACGAGGTGGACCGTGCCCTGGACGGCCGGGTCTGGGAGGCGCTGCACGTGTCCCACGCCCTGGGCCGAGCGGCCGACTTCGACCTCGTGCACAACCACCTCGACTGGCTCCCGTTGGCGTTCGCCGAGCACTGGCCGGTCCCGCTGCTCACGACGATCCACGGGTTCTCGGGTCCGGGGATCCTGCCGGCCTACCAGCGCGCCGGCGGTCCCTACGTGTCGATCTCCGACGCCGACCGGAGTCCGCAGCTCTCCTACGTCGCCACCGTGCACCACGGAGTGGACCCGGACCAGCTGCCATTCTCCGCTACCGGCGGCGACGACCTGGTCTGCCTCGGCCGCATCCACCCGGACAAGGGCACCGCGGAGGCCATCGACATCGCGCAGCGCGCGGGACGCCGGCTCGTCATCTGCGGGATCGTCCACGACCACAGCTACTTCCGGGAGCACGTCCTGCCTCGGGTCGACGACGAGCGGGTGGTCTACCTGGGCTCGGTCGGGCCGCGGGAGAGGGCCGAGGTGCTGGGCAGGTCAGCCGCTCTCCTGCACCCGGTCGCCTTCGACGAGCCCTTCGGGCTGGCGGTGGTGGAGTCGATGATGTGCGGCACCCCGGTGGTCGCCTTCGACCGGGGCGCCATGCCCGAGGTGGTCGACGAGGGCGTGACCGGGTACGTGGTCGCCGACACGGACGAGGCGGTCGCAGCCGTCGCCCGGGCCGCCGCGCTGGACCGGGCGGTCTGTCACGACGTCGCAGCGAAAAGGTTCTCGGCACAGCGCATGGTCCACGACTACCTTGAGGTGTATGAGCGTGTCCTCTCCGCTGCATCGAGCTGAGATCCTCCGCAGGCTCGCCAACAACCCGATCCTCTCGGCCCGGGACTGGCCCTACACGGTCAACTCGGTGATGAATGCCGGTGCCACCCTCGTCGACGGCCAGACCGTGCTGCTGTGCCGTGTCGAGGACCGGCGCGGTTTCAGCCACCTCAGCGTCGCCCGCTCCGACGACGGCATCAGCAAGTGGCGGATCGACCCGAAGCCTTTCCTCTCGCCGTCCCCGTCGCACGCCGCCGAGTCCTGGGGAGTCGAGGACCCCAGGGTCAGCAGGGTGGACGAGCTCGGGGCCTGGGTCGTCTGCTACACCTCCTACGGGCCCACCGGGCCGTCGGTGTCCATCGCGCTGACGACCGACTTCAGGACGCACACCCCACTGGGCATGATCTGCTCCCCCGAGGACAAGAACGCCGCCCTGCTCCCCCGCCGGGTCGACGGCACCTTCGTCCTCTACCACCGGCCCCGCACCGTCACCGACGGCCACGCCGACATCTGGGTGTCCCGGTCGCCCGACCTCAAGAGCTGGATGGGGCCCCATCCCGTGCTGGCGGCGCGGCCGGGCATGTGGGACAGCGACCGGGTGGGGATGGGTCCACCTCCGATGGAGACCCCGGACGGCTGGCTCTGCCTCTACCACGGCGTCCGGGTCACCGTGTCGGGTCAGATCTACCGGATGGGCCTGGCGCTGATCGACCTCGAGGACCCCACGAGGGTCCTGCGCCGGACCGACGAATGGGTGATGGGGCCGAGCGAGCCCTACGAGCTGGCCGGTGACGTGCCGAACGTCGTCTTCCCCTGTGGCTGGGTGCAGCACGACAACGGCCTGGTCCGCGTCTACTACGGCGCGGCGGACACGGCCATCGCGGCAGCCGACACCACGGTCGACGAGATGCTCGACCTGGTGACGTCCTCGCCGGACGCCACCGCCGCTGGCGGTCAGCGCTGACCCTCAGCGCAGACTGCCTGCGCCCTTGACCAGGAAGGCGGTCGCGGAGTCCGGCGTGCGCAGCTCGTCGGCGTCGTCGTCCTCGATGCGGAAGCCGGCGCGCTTGCTGAGCCGTTCGACCAGCTCGACGAAGTCGAGCGAGTCCAGCTCCAGGGTCTGCCGCAGGTCCTCGTCACCGCCCAGGCTCGCGAGGCTCGCGTCCGGGACGATCTCCCGCAGCGTGCTCTCCAGGATGGCCCGTGCCTCGTCTGGTGTCATAGCTCCTCCGGTTTCTGCAGCAAGGTGTCGACGGACTTGAGGAACCGGGCGCCGGTGGCGCCGTCGGTGGCGCGGTGGTCACCGGCCAGGGTCGCGGTGACCAGGGGCCGGACCCCGAGCAACCCGTCGACGGCCCAAGGCCGTTCGACGACGGTGCCGAAGCCGACCAGGGCCACCTGCGGTGGGTAGATGACCCCCTGGACGCTCTCGACCCCCTGCTCCCCCAGGTTGGACAGCGTGATGCTGGGCACCGCCAGCTCCGAGCCCCGCAGTCGGCCCTTGCGGGCCCGGCGGGTGAGGTCACGGATGGCGGCCATCATCTCGACGACGGACAGCGTGTCTGCCTCGGCGATCGCGGGGACCAGCAGACCACCGCCGCGCAGAGACACGATGAAGCCGAGGCGCACCTCGGCGGCCGGCTCGAACCCGTCGTCGCCCCAGTGGCCGTTCAGCTCCGGGACCTGCCTGGCGGCGCGCGCGGCCGCGGCGAACATCAGGGCCGCGGGCACGAGGCGGTCGCTGACGTCCAGCTCGCGGTTGCGCTCTCGCATCCACGCCAGGGCCGCGAGCAGGTCGATGGTGCTGCTCAGGTAGTAGTGCGGGATCTCCTGGTTGGAGCGGCTCATCAGGGCGGCGATGGCGGCGCGCATGTCGAGCGCGCGGGCGCGCCCGCCGTCACTCGCAGCCGCAGGAACCCCGGCCCCCGTAGGAGCCTCGGCTGCCGCAGGAACCTGCACCACGGTCGGAACCTCGGCCGGGGGTGGCGGCCGCAGGGTCTGCCCGACGCCCGCCGCCGGTGGGGTGGTCGACGCAGCCATCGCGGCGCGGACGTCGGCGGCCCGGACGCTCCCGCCGGCGCCGGTCCCGGACAGCACGCCGAGGTCGATCCCCTGTTCGGCCGCGAGCCGGCGCGCCAACGGTGAGACGCGCTGCCGTGCAGGCGGGCGGGCAGCCGCGCGCTCCAGGTCGTCGCGCGTCACCGCACCGTCTGGACCGGTGCCGGCGATGCGGGCGATGTCGAGGCCCAGCTCGCGCGCGCGGTGCCGGAGGACCGGCGACGGCGCCGGTGCCGGCACGTGCGCACGCTCGGGCACGGGCTCCGGCACGGGCACGGGCTCCGGCACCGGCTCGGGGTGGGGTGCCTTTCCGGGTCCGGACCGGCCGTTGCCGAGGACGGCGAGCACCTCGCCGACCGGCACTGTCTGCCCCTCTTCTACGAGGATCTCCTCGACCGTCCCCTCCTCGAAGGTCTCCACCTCGACGGCTGACTTCGGCGTCTCGACGACCGCGACGATGTCACCCCGGTGCACGGAGTCACCCACCTTGACGAGCCACTCGACGAGGATGCCCTCGTCCATGTCGGCGCCGAGGGAGGGCATGCAGAAGTCACCCATGCCGTCCCACCGCCTCAGCCATGCGTGCCCACCGCCCGCCTCGCGGCGTCGACGATGTCGGCCACCTGCGGCAGGGTCGCCTCCTCGAGGTGGTGCGCGTAGGGCACCGGCACCTCCACCGCCCCCACCCGCTCGACCGGTGCGTCGAGCTCGAAGAAGGCCTGCTCGCTCACTCGCGCGGAGATCTCCGCGGCCAGGCTGCCGGTGCGCCATGCCTCGTCCACGACGACGCAGCGGTGGGTGCGCGCCACCGAGCCGAGGATGGTGGCGTCATCGAGCGGTCGCAGCACCCGCAGGTCGACCACCTCGACGCTGACCCCTTCCTCGGCCAGGGCCTCCGCGGCCGTCAGGGCCTTGCCCACCGTGCCCCCGAAGGCCACCAGGGTCAGGTCCGTGCCGACCCTGCGGATGGCCGCTCGGTCGATGTCCACCGCGACGGGGTCGTCGGGGAGGTGACCGGAGACGTTGTACAGCGACCCGTGCTCGAAGATCAGCACGGGGTCGGGGTCCTGCAACGCCGGCCACAGCATCCCGCGGGCGTCCTCGAGCGTGGCGGGGGTCAGGACCCGCAGCCCGGGGATGTGGGCGTACCACCCCTCCAGGCTGTGGGAGTGCTGCGCCGCCAGCTGTCGACCCGCGCCAGTGGTCATGCGGATGACCAGGGGCACCGACAGCTGCCCACCTGACATGTGGCGCAGCGTCGCGGCGTTGTTGAGGATCTGGTCCAGCGCCAGGAGGCTGAAGTTCACCGTCATGATCTCGACGATGGGGCGAAGGCCGCGCAGCGCCGCGCCGATCCCCGCCCCGGTGAAGGCAGCCTCGGACAAGGGCGCGTCCCGCACGCGGTCCGGGCCGAACTCGTCGAGGAGTCCGAGGCTCACGGCGAAGGCGCCGCCGTACCGTCCGACGTCCTCACCCATCAGGAACACCCGGTCGTCCCGCCGCATCGCCTCACGGTGGGCTTCCCGGAGCGCCTCGCGGTACGTCGTGGTGGTCGGCCGAGCCGCCCCGCTCCTGCCGTCCTGGGAGGCCTTCGCGCTCTGGGCGTTCTGGGCGTTCTGGGCGTTCTTGCCGCCCTTGGCGTTCCGGCGGGTCGGCGTCCCCGCCCGGGTGCTCATCGGGCGCTCCCGACCGGCTCGCCCTCGGTGACGAGGTACCTGGTGAGGTCCTCGACCGGCTCGACCGGGGCTGCCTCGGCCGCCGCGACCGCCGCGGCGATCTCGTCGTCGATCTCGCCCTTCCACTGCTCGACCTGCGCACTGGTGACCGTGCCGTCGCGGGCGAGCTGCTCGGACAGCGCCGGGATGGGATCTGCCTTCTTCCACTCCTCCACCTCGGCCGGCTCGCGGTAGAGGTCGGGGTCGTACATCGAGTGGGCCCGGAAGCGGTAGGTGCGCAGCTCCAGGAAGCAGGGCAACCCGCTGTCCCGCACGTACTCGAGGGCTCGGGTCGCCGCCTCGCGGACCTGCGTGACGTCCATGCCGTCCACCGCCCACGAGACCATGCCGTATGCCGCGGCGCGCGCGGCGAGGTCGGTCTGGGCGTGTTCCAGCTCCAGCGCCGTGCCCATCGCGTAGCGGTTGTTCTCGCAGCAGAACAGCACGGGCAGGTGCCAGAGCGCAGCCAGGTTGGCGCTCTCGTGGAACTCGCCCTCCGCGAAGGCTCCGTCACCGAACAGGCACACCGTCACCGCCGGGCTGCCGGTCAGGTGGTCGGCCAGCGCCAGACCCACCGCCACCGGGAGGCCACCCGCCACGATCGCGTTGCCTCCGTAGAACCGGCGCGCCACGTCGAACAGGTGCATCGACCCGCCACGCCCACCGCTGCACCCGGTGGCCTTGCCGAGCATCTCGGCCATGATCGACGTCATCGGCACGCCCCGGGCGAGGGCGTGCCCGTGCTCGCGGTACGTCGAGATCACCGCGTCCTCGTCGGTCAGGGCGCCCACCACACCGACCGCGACCGCCTCCTCGCCGATGCACAGGTGGAGGAACCCACGGATCCGCGCGGCGCTGTAGAGCTCCGCGCACTTCTCCTCGAACCGGCGGATCCGGAGCATCTCGCGCAGCAGGCCGGAGGCCCCGGTCGGGGCGCTCATGACGGGCGCTCCATCGTCGAGAGGTCGCCCTCGGGCAGCCCGAGCTCGCGGGCCTTGAGCAGCCGCCGCATCACCTTGCCGCTGCGGGTGTGGGGCAGGTTCGGGTCGAAGGCGATCTCGCGCGGCGCGACCGAGCCGAGCCGGTGCCGGCCGAACGTGATGAGCTCGCGCTGGAGGGTGGGGGTCGGCTCGTAGCCCGGCTTGAGCGTGACGAAGGCCTTGACGATCTCGCCCGCGAGCGGGTCGGGCTTGCCGATCACCCCTGCCTCGGCCACGGCCGGGTGCTCCATCATGGCGCTCTCCACCTCGAACGGTCCGATCAGGTGGCCGGCTGACTTGATGAGGTCGTCGGCCCGCCCCACGAACCACAGGTAGCCGTCGGCGTCGACGCGGGCGAGGTCCCCACTGAGGTACCACCCGTCCACGAAGCACTGGTCGTAGCGGTCCGGGTCGTCGAGGTAGGTCCGGAACATCGACGGCCACCCCGGTCGCAGGGCCAGCTCCCCGATGTCATCGGGGTCGCTCGAGACGCGGACGTGTCCGTCGACGACCTCGGCCCGGCCGTCCGCGCCACGGGCCAGCACCGCCGCCGTGACGCCCGGCATCGGGCGGCCCATGGAGCCGGGACGGATCGGCATACCGGGGTAGTTGCTGACCATGATCGCGCCGGTCTCGGTCTGCCACCAGGTGTCGTGCACGGGGATGCCGAAGGCCTCCATGCCCCAGGTCACCGCCTCCGGGTTGAGCGGCTCCCCGACGCTGACCACGTGCCGCAGGGACGGGAAGGCGAACTCGTGGGCCACCTCGACCCCCAAGCGCATCAGCATCCGCAGCGCCGTCGGCGCCGTGTAGAAGACGGTGACCTGCTCGTCCTGCAGGATGCGGTACCACCGACGGGCGTCGAAGTCGGCCGAGTCCGTCACCACGGTGACGCCGCGGCACAGCGGACCGATGATCCCGTAGGAGGTGCCGGTGACCCAGCCGGGGTCGGCCGTGCACCAGTAGACGTCGCCGGGCCTGAGGTCCAGGGCGAACATGGCCGTGACGTAGTGGGCGAGGACGGCCTCGTGGACGTGCACCGCCCCCTTGGGCCGGCCCGTCGTGCCGCTGGTGAAGTGCAGCAGCGCGGGCTGGTCGGGGCGGGTGGCCACCACCTCGAAGCCGTCCCGGTCGAGCGTGGCGGTGGCGGCACGGACCACCGCGGCCCACGAGGTGGTCCCTGGCTGCTCGTCGACCGGGTCGACGAGCAGCACCGACTCCAGGTGTGGCAGCGAGTCGCGGTAGGGGGCGACCTTGCGCTCGTAGGAGAGCGTGTCGGTGACGAGGACGCGCACCCGACCCAGCGACAGCCGCTCGAACACCGGCTCCGGGCCGAAGGCGGGGAACAGCGGACAGTAGACGCCGCCGGCCTTGAGGGTCCCGAGGACGGTGAGGTAGAGCTCCGGCGACCGGGGCAGAAGGGTGCACACCCGGTCACCCGAGGTCAGCCCCAGCGACCGGAGCCCTACCGCGACCACGTCGCTGGCTCGCCGCAGCTCGGCATAGGTGAGCTCGGCCGTGCGCACCCCCCGATCGAGGAAGCGCAGCGCGACCACGTCGCGCAGCTCACCGTCGGCGTGCCGGTCGACTGCCTCGTGCGCCATGTTCAGGCCGCCTCCGGGCAGGCCGGCGAGGAGGCTCCGCGCCTCCTGCCAGGAGAAGCTCTCCCGGCGCTCCCGGTAGTCGCCCAGGAGCGGCGCGAACGAGGGCACGAAGTGGATCTCGGGATGGGGCGCGACCGGGTTGGCCGTCGGTGACGAGAGGTCGGTCATCTGCCCACGATGCACCGTGACCGAGGACGCCAGCAGGGACCAAAGGCACTGTCTCTCAAGGGCAGCCCGGAGGACGGTCCTCAGTGCCCGGGAGCAGGCACCACGACCACGGGCACGTCCGAGAGCTCGATGAGGGCCCTGGCCTGGCTGCCGACGTAGGGGTCGCCGCGCGCCCCGCGAGCCGACCTGCCGATGACGACGAGGTCTGCCCCGCACACCCGGGCCTCGTGCAGCACCGCCGGCACCACGTCACCCTCCAGGAGGAGCGCTGCCACCTCCACCCCGGCGGTGGTGGCGAGCGCGCTCATCCGGGTGAGCAGGGCCTCGCGCCCCCGGGCGACCCGGCCGTGGACGTGCGAGCGGGGCGTCGCCGCGGCCAGCGCCTCGGCCAGCTCGTGGTCCACCGCCACGTGGACGACCCGGAGCCTGGCGCCCAGGCCGGCCGAGAGGTACACGGCGAGCTTGGCCGCCGCCAGCGACGCCGGCGAGTCGTCCACCGCGACGAGGACCTGCGTGATCACCGCGGTCTCCCCTGGTCCGGGCCGGACCGGCCGCCGTGGCGCAGGCGGATGCCGTCGTCCAGCTCGGCCTGTTCGAGCACGAGCTCGAGGTCGCGCAGGGCCTCCTCGAGCTGCGGGAGCCAGCGCTGGTCCAGGGCGCGGAGGCGGCGCCGGGTGAGGCTCACCTCGGCGTCCAGCCGGCGGACGGCCTCCTCCGTGGCGGCGACCCGGGCCGCGGCCTCGACCATCGTCCAGGCCGCGGCACTGGCCGGCGCCAACGCCGCATTGCCCATCAGGCGTTCGGATTCCGTCCCCTCCCGGGACACCCGGACGTCGACGGGGTAGACCACTCCCATCGTGCTCGCCCAGTCCACCGTCACCGAGGCACTCTGCGGGGTCTGCGCCAGCCGCAGCGCGTCCTGTCCGCCCAGGACGGCCGCCCGGCGCAGCCACGTGGTCGCGTCCTGGCAGGCGGCCGACCACTCCTCGCGGTAGCGGTCGGCCAGGTTGAGCAGACGACGACGCTCCGGCACGAGGATGCGCAGCTTGCGGTCGAGCTGGTCGCGGCCGCGTCGGGCCGTGACCAGGCGACGACGCAGCCACAGGCGTCCCGCCCGACCGGGCGGGGCACCTCGGCCGGCCACGCGGCTCATCGCGAGTCCACGGCATACCGCTGGAGGAGCTCCGCAGGCAGCATGCCCAGCTCCCTGCGCGGGAGCACGCTGACGACCCGCCAACAGCGCTCGAGGGTGTCGTCGAGCGAGCGCCGCTCGCTGCGTCCCTGGTTGACCAGGTCCGCCTCGAGTCGCTCCTCGAACTGCAGGTAGAGCTGGTCTGTCGCACTCAGCCCTTCCGACCCCACGAGCTCGGCCAGCTCGCCCACGTCGCGGGCCTTGGCGAGCGCGGCCAACAGCTGGGCCGCGACCTCGATGTGGCCCTCCCGGGTGTGTCCCGCCCCCGCTCCGTTGCGCATGAGGCGGGACAGCGAGCCCAAGGGGTCGACCGGGGGGTAGACGCCCCGGGCGTGCGCCTCGCGGCTGAGGACGATCTGCCCCTCGGTGATGTAGCCGGTCAGGTCGGGCACGGGGTGGGTGATGTCGCCGGCCGGCATGGTCAGCACCGGCACCACGGTGACCGACCCCGGCAGGCCCTCGATGCGGCCGCACCGTTCGTAGAGGCTGGCGAGGTCGCTGTACAGGTATCCCGGGTAGGCCCGTCGTCCGGGCAGCTCCCCGCGCGCCGACGACACCTCGCGCAGCGCCTCCGCGTAGCTCGTCATGTCGGCGAGCACGACCAGCACGTGCCTGCCGAGGCTGAACGCGAGGTGCTCGGCCACGGTCAGCGCGATCCGCGGGGTGAGGATCCGCTCGATCACCGGGTCGTCGGCGGTGTTCAGCAGGAGCACCAGCTCACCGGCGGCCAGCCGTTCCTCCAGCACGTCGCGAACCGCATCGGCGTCGGCGTGCGTGATCCCCATGCCCGCGAACACCACCGAGAAGGCCTCACCGCCGGAGGTGGACTGCGCGGCCAGCTGCGCGGCGAGCTCGAGGTGGGGCAGCCCGGCGACGGAGAAGATCGGCAGCTTCTGGCCCCGGACGACCGTCGTGAGTGCGTCGATCGCCGAGATCCCGGTGAGCACCGGTTCGGCCGGAGAGACCCGCTGGGTCGGGTTGAGCGGGCTGCCGACGACGGCGGCCCGCTGTGGGGCGGAGATCGGCGGCCCGCCGTCGAGGGGCTCGCCCCTGCCGTTGCACACCCGCCCCAGCCAGCCGGGGCCGACGGGCACCTGCAGCGGGGTGCCCGAGAACACCACCCGCGTCGTCTCGGGGACGAGGTCGTCGGTGCCCTCCAGCACCTGGACGACGACGAGGTCGCGGTCGACCTCCAGCACCACCCCGTGCCGGTCGGGCTGCTGCCGCCCGTCGGAGCGGACCCGCACCTGGACGAACTCGTCCCAGCCGGTGCCCGACGACGCCGAAAGCACCAGCAGGGGCCCGTGGATCGCCGACACCCCCGCGTGCTCGACGCGCAGCTCGGCCGCACGGGCCGGGCCGGCGGTCACCGCAGACCCCGCAACAGGTCGAGCACGACCTGCTGCCGCTCGAGGACCGGGCCGGTCTGGTCGGGCGGACACGCCTCTGCCGCCCGCAGCACCACCGAGAAGTCCACCTCCTCGATCTCCGCAGCCGTCACGCCCTGGGCAACGAGCTCCTCGCACGTGTCCACGACCGCGAGCACCAGGTCGACCAGCGCGGCGGTCTTCGCCATCGAGCAGTGCGCATCGTGAGCCGAGAGGGCGCTCTGCTGGAGGACACCCTCGCGGAGCAGACGGCCGCCCAGGAGGACCACGCGCTCGTGGCCCGGCAGCGCGTTCACTCCCACCAGCGCGGCCAGGTCACCCAGCCGGTCGGCCTCCGCCAACAGGCTGACGGACCGGCTGCGCCGGACCGCCCAGTCGGGGTCGCCGTGGCCGGCGTGCCACACCCCCAGCTTGTCGACGTCGCGGGAGAAGGATCCGGACCAGCTGACTGCGGGGTAGTGCCGGGCGTAGGCCAGGTCCCGGTCCAACCCCCACACGGCCCGGACGAAGCGCTCGGTGTGCGCGGTGACCGGTTCGGTGAGGTCCCCACCCGGAGGCGAGACCGCGCCGATGATCGTCACCGACCCCTGCTGGTCGCCGAGGGTGGTCACGCGGCCGGCGCGCTCGTAGAAGGCCGCGAGCGCCGAGGGGAGCACCGCGGGGTACCCCTCCTCCGCCGGGAGCGCCCCGGAGCGGGAGCCGAACTCGCGCAGCGCCTCGGCCCACCGTGACGTCGAGTCGGCGATGACGACCACCTGGTAGCCCATGTCGCGGAAGTACTCCGCGACGGTGATGCCGCTGTAGATGCTCGCTTCCCGGGCCATCATGGGCATGTTCGACGTGTTGGCGATGATGACCGTGCGCTCCGCGAGCCGGCGACCGGTCGTGGGGTCGGCCAGCTCGCGCAGCTCGGACAGGACGTCGGCCATCTCGTTGCCGCGTTCGCCACACCCGATGTAGACGATCACCTCGGCAGTGCACCACTTGGCGATCTGTTGCAGGAGAACGGTTTTCCCGGTCCCGAACCCCCCGGGCACCGCCACCGTGCTCCCCTGGGTCACCGGGAACAGGGCGTCGAGCACCCGTTGACCGGTGAGCAGCGGCTCGGCTGCCTCGAGTCGCTCGCGCACGGGCCGCGGCCGGCGCACCGGCCAGTCCTCGATGCCCAGCACCGGTATCCCGTCCACCGAGGCGAGCGCTTCGTCGACGCGCCGGGTCCCCGCGGGGGCCACCCACTCCACCGTCCCGCCGAGGCCCGGGGGCACCAGCACGCGGTGCTCCAACGGCCCCCCGTCCGGGAGGATGCCCAGGATCTCGCCGGCGGACACGCGGGCTCCCGCTGCCACCCGCGGGGCCCACTGCACATCCACCGGGGCGGCGCCGGCTCGCGAGGCGTCCGTGGTCAGCCAGGTGGGGGCGTCGAGCAGCGGGCGGAGCAGCCCGTCGAACACTCCACCGAGCAGGTGCGGGCCCAGCCGCGCCGACAGGGGGCGCCCGAGGGCGGAGGCCGGGTCGCCCACCGCGAGACCACCGGTGTACTCGTACGCCTGGACCGTCGCCACCGGCCCCCGCAGGGCAACCACCTCACCCGGTATGCCGTGCGCGCCCAGCGCGACCACCTCCGACATCGCCACGTCGGACAGTCCCCGGACCTCCACCAGGGGGCCGCTCACCCGCGCCACCGCGGGGCCAGCACTCACGAGGCGGTCCACAGCTCCCCCAGGGCGAGCTGGTCCACGGCGCTGTCCGCCAGGGCGGCCACGGAGGCGGAGATGGTCTGCCCGTCGTCCGACACCGCCTCGAGCCCGCCGTCGGCGGTGGGCCGGATGGTGACCGAGCCGCCGAGCCGGCTTCGCAGGAGGGCCTCCAGACGGCTGCGCCGGCCCGGCCGGTCGAGGACCTCGGAGACGGTCCGACGGGCGGCTGCGCCCACCTCCTGGTGGGTCGCGGCCTGGGCCGCCAGGAGCCGGGCGCGAGACCGGCGACGCGCCCTGGCCAGCTCCGCCGCAGCCAGGGTCTCGCCCTCGGCCCACCCTCGCTCGGCGGCGGTCCGCACCTCCTCCTCGACCTGGCGCCGGCCGGCCTCGAGCGCCGCGCGGCCCTCGTCCTCCGCTCCCTGCACCAGCGAGGCGGCCTCCAGCCGCGCACGCCGCAGCAGCTCCTCGACCAACGGCTCGAGGGCGGAGCGTGGTGCGGTCAGGGTCGTCACGAGGGCAGCACCGCCGTCAGGGGACTTCCCGGGCTGAGTCGCTCGGACCCCAGGACCTCGGCCGCCGAGTCCGTGAGCACGACCAGCCCCGCGTCGTGGAGGTCGGCCCAGCCCTGCCAGACCTCCTGCGGAGTCGTCACGACCCGGATCCGCACACCGACGAGGCGCAGCCCGGCCAGCGCCACCTCGTCACCGAGGGCGGCGACGTCGAGCTCGCCGCGACGGGACCCGCGCGTCGTCATGCGTGGCCGATCAGGATGACGGACACGATCAGCCCGTAGATCGCGATCCCCTCGGCCAGCCCCACGATGACCATGGCGCGGCCGAACAGCTCGGGTCGCTCGCTGATCGCCGCGAGAGCTGCCGAGCCGGTGTAGGCCACGGCGATGGCGGCCCCGATCGACGACCCGGCGACGGCGATGGCTGCCCCGATCAGGGCCGAGCCGTTGGCGGCAGCAGGCTGCGCCGCGGCTGCCAGCTGGGCGACGGTGCCCGGTTCCGTGGCGTGCGCCGGGCCGGCCCGGCTGGCGAGCACCACCATGGCCAGCGCCGCCACCAGCAGGGCGCCATTGACCAGGGGCAGCCAGCGAAGCCGCCGGCCTCCGTGGCGCAGGACCAGGTACGTCGACGTGCTGACGACCGCGATCGCCGGAAGAGTGACAACCCAGCTGGTCATGCGACCTCCTCGGTGGTGATGGGGATGTGCCAGGGGCGGAACGGCACGCCCTCGCTGTCGAAGACCCGCGAGAACAGCTCGTAGTACTCCAGGCGCAGGGCCTGGATGGCGGCGACGAGACCCTCCAGGGCGAAGGTCACCGCGTTGCCCACGAGGAACAGGACGACCGCCCCCACCAGCGCGAAACCACCGCGCGACCAGAGTCCGGTCGTCCCGTCCCAGACCACCGCACCCAGGGCGGCGTGGGTCAGGCCGAAGGCCGCCAGCCGGGCGAAGCTCACCAGGTTCGACCCCAGCCGGACGACCAGGTCGAAGAGCTCGACCGCCGCCTCGACGGCGCCTGCCGCACCGCCGCCCCCCGCGGCCAGCAACCCGGCATACGAGGCGGTCAGCCCGGCTGCGGCGAGCACCACCGCTGCGCCCACCAGCGCCCCCACCCCGAGGTAGAGGCCCGAGGCGAGACAGACCAGGGCCAGGAAGAGCGTCGCCCCCGCGAGTCCGGACGGGGCGTAGACGGCCCGCCGCCACCCGCCTTCACGGAAGCGGTTGACGCTGCCGAGCGCGTAGGCGCCGGCGAGCAGCACGCCCCCCACGACCACGCTGGCCGTGATCAGCTCGATCGGGCTCTGCAACGGTTCCAGCCAGAGCACCGGGAGGACGCCGGTCGGCCCGAAGAACTCGCCGTAGAGGGCCCCGAAGACGATGCTCATCAGGCCGGCCCCGGCGAGGAACAGCCAGACGGGTCGCGCCGGGCGCATCCAGGCCGAAGGACGCCAGCGCACCACCAGCGCGGCAGCCAGGAGCAGCAGCCCGTGGCCTGCGTCGGCGAACATCATGCCGAACATCACGACGTAGGCGAGCCCGGCGAGCAGGGAGGGGTTCAGGTCGGCGTAGGGCACCGTGGCATAGGTCTCGACGAGCGGGGCGAAGTCCCGGGACCCGGCGCGGTCGCTGAGCAGCGTCGGCGGTTGCAGCCCGCGCGGCGCCACCAGCGGCACGACGGCGCCGCCGTGTCCCGCGACCCGGTCGGCCAGCACCGGCAGCCGGTCCACCGGCGCCCAGCCCACGAGGGCGGAGACACCGTCGCGGGTGAGGGCCTGGGTCATCCGCTGCTCGACCGCGGCCTCCCCCGCGATGAGGTCCAGGCGTCCCATCCGCTCGCACCGGTCCAGGTCGGGTGACCGGGTCGAGAGGGTCGGGGGGAGCTCGGCCCGCACCCGCAGCCTGAGGAGCCGCTCCGCCGCTGCCCCGTGGCCGGCCTCGCCGTCCCCTTCCGGCTCCTCGAGCTGGACGCAGCCCTCGTCCGCGGCCTGCACGAGCACGTCGCGCAGGCTGTCACTGCAGGCGGCGAGGGCCACTCGCTGCATCGCCGCCGGTTCGAGGGTGTCACGCCACCGCATCTGCGTCCTCCCCTGCTTCCCCGCCACGAGCGGCCAGCTCCAGGGCGGCCCGCACCCGCCAGGCGTCCGCACCGAGCAGGCCGACAGCACCCACGAGCACGGCACGACCCGGCATGCTGCGGGCCACCAGGGTGGACGCGTCATGGTCCAGCCGGCTCCACCAGCGCGCTTCGGCGCGCCAGAGGTCCTCGGGCCGGTCGACGTCCGCGAGGGCCCACCGGGCCTGCCGCGGCAGGGCCGCCGCCAGCTCGGCGAGACCGGTCGCGGACACGGCCGGCCACCCGACCACCCGGGCGGCCGCCACCCGACAGGCCTCCGGGAGGTGTCCACGGCCGGAGCCCAGCTCCCGGGCCAGCAGGAGGGCGACCTCACCGGCGGTCCACTCCTGCGCCTCCGGCACGACCGAGACGAGCCGGTCGGCGGCGACCGCCTGCATCGAGAGGCCGATGGTCCGTGTCCCGTCGTCCCCCGGGTCGCCCCAGGGTGAGGTCGCGAGCACCTGGCGCAGCTCGGAGGCGTCCTTCGTCAGCGCGAGCCGCGACCAGGCGGTGCCCAGGCCACCGAGCTGGTATGCCGCCGCAACCGGGCGCCCCGCGAGCGCCTCGCGGTGGCGGAGGGTGTTGGCGATCTCCAGCCTGGTCACCATGGCGCGGAGGATGCCGACTCCCTCACGGGGCGCCCACCCGGCGAGGACCCGCAGGTTCCAGACCATCGTGTCCACGACCGCGTGCTGCGCTTCGGCCAGGCCCTGGCCGGGACGCACGCGGTCGCCATAGGTCGTGGTGGCCAGGGTCTCCACGGCCTCGGCCAGCGACCCGAGCCGGGCGAGCTGGGTCGTCCCCCGCGCTCCGAGCCGGCGGCTGGTCATGGCTCGTGCGCGGACGCTCACCGCCACCCAGCCGACGCTCACGACGACGCGCCGCCGGACTGGACCGGGCCCTGCGGACCGGAGGCGAGGAGGGCCTCCACCGAAGCGGCGACCTGCTCACGGTAGGACGGCAGACGGTCCTCCAGCCGGCGGTGCAGGGCGTCGAGCTGGGCGTCCGTGACGACGCCCAGTCGCTCGGCCTCCGGGCCGGCCTCGGCCTGGCGCTGGACCTTCGCGGCAGCCCGGGCCGTGGCCGCCCGGGCGTCCGACGAGGCGAGCAGCTGTCGGAGCCCAGTGTCGTCGCGGGCGTGGATCTGCGCCGCGTGCCGCCGGCCCTCCTCCACGGTGGCGCGGCAGTCGGCCAAGGTCGACGCCAGGCTGGCGAAGACGGGCTCGAGCTCCTCGGCCAGCGCCCGCTCGCGGTCCGCGGGGACGCCGGCCCGCGTCGCGGAGCCGGGGCTGCCGAGTGGGCGGAACCGGTACAGCAGGTCACGAACGCGGGGCACGGCTGACCTCCTCTCCCCGCGTCAGGCTAGGGAGCGGTGATGGCCATCCGAAGGGCCAAAGGTCCTGCCGCCGTAGGTCGCTCGGGGCGGGACCTTGGTCCCCGGCGAGGGTGCCGGGCCCCGACGTAGCCTCGAGGGACAGACGCCGAGCGACCGACGTCGCCGGCTGGCGGACAGAGGTGGGTCATGTCAGACATCGAGCGCGCACGCATCCGCAAGGAGGCGGCAGACTCTGTCGTCGCCAAGCCCCCGCGGGAGGACGACGCCTCCGGCTCCGCAGTGCGCCGGTACCTCGGCATCGCCCTGCAGCAGACGCTTCGCCGTCGCCGCGAGACGGTGCGCAAACCTGCGCCACCCGCCACCGCGAGCCCGCCGGAAGCGAAGGGTGCGCCGGAAACGAAGAGCACGTCGGAAGACTCGGAGCAACGGCCGTGAGCGGCCGGGTCGACGAGATCCTGTCGTGGTACCCCACCACGAGCCACCGCGCCCTGGCCAACCTGCGCCGGATGCTGGAGCAGGGTCGGACAGGTGGCTCGGGGAAGCTCGTGGTGCTCCCCGTGGACCAGGGCGTTGAGCACGGCCCGGGGCGCAGCTTCGCGGCGAACCCGGCCGGGTACGACCCGCGCTACCACGCCCGGCTCGCCCTCGACGCGGGCTGCAGCGCGCACGCCCTCCCCCTCGGCGCGGCCGAGCTGGTGGCTCCGGAGTACGCCTCCGAGCTGCCCCTCATCCTCAAGTGCAACGGCTCCGACTCGTTGTTCACCGGTGCGGACCCGGAACCGGCTGTGGTCGCGAGCGTGGATGACGCCGTGCGACTGGAGTGTGCGGCGGTCGGCTTCACCATCTACCCGGGCTCGGCCGCCCGCAACCACATGTACGAGAACCTGCGTCGGTTGGCGGTGGATGCGGCCGATGCCGGCCTGCCGGTCGTGGTGTGGTCCTACCCCAGGGGCTCGGGGATCTCGACCGAGGGCCAGACCGCCGTCGACGTCGTGGCGTATGCCGCGCACCTGGCCTGCCAGCTCGGTGCCCACATCGTCAAGGTGAAGCCGCCCACGGCCCACATCGAGAGCGACGCGGCGCGCGCCGCGCTGGAGAAGGCGGGGGTACCCCTGGAGACGCTCGCCGACCGGGTCCGCCACGTCGTGCAGTCGGCCTTCGACGGGCACCGGATCGTCATCTTCTCCGGCGGGGCGGCCAAGGAGACCGCAGCCGTCCTCGAGGAGAACCGCCAGACGGCGATGGGCGGGGGGTTCGGGACCATCATGGGACGCAACTCCTTCCAGCGGCCGCATGACGAGGCAGTCCACCTCCTGCACAACGTCATGGACATCCACCTCGAGTACGCCCGCTGATCGCCCCCCTCTCGTCCCCTGCCCCCGGGCGTCCCGTCGAGGCACGGCCCCGTCGCCTCGGCGCCGTGCCGCCGTGCCGCCGTGCCGCCGTGGGACCTAAGCCACTGTCCCGGGCGCCGGCCACGGCATCGACTGGGAAGGAGGGGACAACCATCCCGGTCGTCCCGTGGAAGGAGAGAACGATGAGCACCAACACCCCGACGAGGTCGACCGAGCTGCGCGTCCGGTCGCCATGGGACGTCTCACCGTGGGCTGACCTGGCACCGTGGTCGCCGCGGCTGAGCGACCTCATGCAACAGATGTGGCCGTCCGGCACGACCTCGGGAGAGTTCAGCCCCGGCGTCGAGCTGCACGAGACCGACGAGGCCTTCGAGCTGGAGGTGGACCTGCCCGGTGTCGACCGCAAGGACATCACGATCGACATCACCGGTCGCAGGGTCCGCGTCCACGGCACCAAGACGGTGAAGGAACGCGACGGCATCCTGCGTCACTCCACGCGGTCGGTCGGCGCCTTCACCTACGAGGGAGTCCTGCCCGCCCCGGTGAACGAGGGAGCCGTGCAGGCTCGCCTCGCCGACGGCGTGCTCTCCGTGACCATGCCCAAGGCCACCGAGGCCAAGACCACCCACATCGAGATCACCTGACGACACCCGCGGGAGCTCCCGCGGACTGGAGGGCGCCGGGCCCGGCGCCCTTCGCCGTGTCGCGACGCGCCGGTCCGGCACAGTGTGTGCGGACCCCGAACTGGGGTATGCCTTCTCCATCGACGAAAGGCATCTCCACATGAGGTCGTGGCGCAAGTCCGAGGCCGGCGGTCTCGCCAGGCTGTTCGCGTGGCTCGTGGTCACGTTCCGCTGGTTCCTGGTGGCGGGGTGGGCCGTCGTCCTGGTCGCGGCCGCCGTGTGGCTTCCGGCGAAGACCTCCAACGCCGACCTCGGTGGCTTCGCGCCACCCGACAGCCGCGCCATCGCGACGGAGACCACGTCGGCCAAGGCCTTCGGGTTCCCCATCCTGTCCCGGACCATGCTGGTCCAGCGCGACGCCGGCGGCCTGTCTCAGGCCGCGCAGCAGCGTGCGGTCGAGCGCGCCGTCGCGGTGGCCAAGCACACCGCCGGTGACGTCGGTCCGATCGTGGCCGTCGTGCCGATCGCCAACGCCCAGGGCGTCTTCCCCTCCTCGTCGGAGCGCGACACCACCGCCCTGAGCTACGTCTTCACCAAGCCGGGCACGACCTTCGGCCAGGAGGTCGCCGCCGCGCGCACCTACGCCCACCAGCACGTGAACCAGCCCGATGACCACTTCGTCGGGGTCACGGGGACGATCCCCTCACAGCTCGCCCAGTCCGACCTCCTCTACGGCCACCTGGTGCTGCTCGAGATCGCCACGCTCGCGGTCGTCATCGGCATCGTGGCCCTCAAGTTCCGCTCCGTCGTCGCGCCGCTCGTGGCGCTCGTGACCGCGGCGGCGTCGTACTTCCTGGCCGTCCGGGTCACGAACTACGCCGGGAGCTTCGTCGAGGGCGGAGCGCCCGAGGAGCTCAAGCCGTTGGTGCTCGCGCTGGTGCTGGGCATCGTGACCGACTACGCGATCTTCTACCTCTCGAGCATGCGCACCGGCCTCGAGGACGGCTTGGACAAGGTGGCGGCGGCCAAGGCCTCGGCCACGCAGACCGGTCGGATCGTGCTGGTCGCGGGGATCGCGGTGGCCGCCGGCAGCGCGGCGATGCTGGTGGCCAGGTCGGGCTTCTTCCGCGCCTTCGGACCTGTGCTCTCGTTGTCCGTGCTGTCGGCGGTCGTCGTCTCGCTGACCCTGCTGCCGGCCCTCATGGCGATCTTCGGCCCCGCGCTGTTCTGGCCCAGCCGGCCGAGGCGGGCCGGCAGGCGGGTGGTGTCGCGGGCCGCCGCCCGGGTGCTGACGGTCAGGGTGGTGGCGCTGGTCCTTGGAGGGGCGTGCGTGGTCGGGCTGGCGGCCCTGGTCCCCCACGCGCAGCGCCTGCACCTGGGCGTGTCCTTCGAGGTCGCCCTCCCCGCCGACAGCCCGCCGCACCTGGCGGCGCAGGCCGCGTCGTCCGGTTTCGCACCCGGCATCGTCGCGCCGACCGAGCTCCTCCTCCAGGGCACGGGTGTCGGCGGCGACCGGGCCAAGCTGACCCGCCTGGGCCAGGAGCTCTCGGACCAAGAGGGTGTCGCGGGCGTGCTGAGCCCGGAGGCACTGCCCGAGGAGGTGGTCAGTGGTGCGCTGGTGACCAAGAGCGGCGACGCGGCTCGCCTGATCCTGGTGCTCGACCACGACCCCTTGGGACCCACGGCGATTCGCGACCTCAACAGGATGACGGCGGCCATGCCCGACCTCCTGCGGCAGGCGGGGCTGGGTGATGCCCGCTTCGGCTTCGCCGGTGACACCGCCGTGGCCAGCGAGCTCGTCGCCACGACCAACGCCGACCTGCGTCGCATCGCGGTGGCGGTGCTGCTGGTCAACCTGGTCCTGCTGATGGTCTTCCTGCGGGCCATCGTCGCCCCCGTCCTGCTGCTCGCCTGCAGCCTGCTCGCCCTCGCCGCCTCGCTGGGCTGTCTCACGCTGGTCTTCCAGGACCGGCTGGGCCACGAGGGAGTGGCCTTCTACGTGCCGTTCGCCGCCTCGGTCCTGCTGCTTTCCCTCGGGTCCGACTACAACATCTACGGGGTCGGCCACGTCTGGACGCGGGCGAAGCAGACCACCATGCGCAAGGCCATCGCCGAACGCGTGCCCGAGACCTCCGGCGCCATCACGGCAGCGGGCATCACCCTCGCGGCGAGCTTCGGGATGCTCGCCCTGGTCCCGCTCCGCCAGTTCCGCGAGCTGGCCTTCGTCATGGGGCTCGGGGTGCTCATCGACGCCCTCGTCGTGCGTGCCGTCATGGTCCCGGCCCTCCTCGCCCTCCTGGGCGGGTTCAGCGCCTGGCCGCGCAAGCTCCGCGGTGCCGACGTCCCTCTGACCCGTCGCGGCGACGTCCAGCCCATCCGGCGACCGGCTGACGAGCGTCCCTCCGGCGGAGCACACTGGCCGGAGGAGTCGTCGCCAGGAGGCCCAGCATGACCGCGTCGCCATCGGAAGCACCCCCACCACAAGGCCTTCCTGCCGGAGTCCGAGCGCAGATCCTCGCCACCGAGCACTGGAGCCTGCTGGCCACGCGAAGCATGACCTGGTCCGAGGTGATGAGCCGGATCACGATCCACCTCACCGTGGCCTCGGCGTCGCTGGTGGTGCTCGCCCTGTTCGCGCAGGCGTCCGGGTTCGACACCGCTTTCAAGGTGATGGCCATCGGGCTCGCCGCGGCAGTGCTCGTCATGGGCACGCTGACCCAGATCCGGGTGGTCAACGCCAGCGTCGACGACGCCTCGACCATCCTCGGCATGAACCGCCTGCGCGCGGCCTACCTCGACCTCGACCCCGGGCTCGCGCCCTACTTCATCACCTCACCCCACGACGACCAGCAGGGCCTGATGCAGACCTACCTGATGGGCTGGCCCCGATCCACGCTGAGCCATGTGGCGGGGAGCACGAGCATCTTCCTGACGGTCGTCAACGCCATCGTCGCCGGCACGCTCGGTGCCCTGGTGGCCGATGCGGCCGGTGCCACGTCGCTCGTGGTCGTGGTCGCCGGTGTCCTGTGCGGCGCCGGCTACGTGGCGGGCCAGCTCGTCATCGGGCAACGGTCCTTCGCCACCCCGCGGCAGGAGTCACGCTTCCCCACGCCCGGAGACCGCTGACCCCCGTCCGTCCCGATGCCGCCGGCGCCGGTCGCCGTCCGGCCTGCGAGACGCGATGCCGACCTCGTGGACGAGTCACATCGACTCGTGCTCCACTGGTGACATGTCTTCGACCGCCGCAGTGACCGCCACGCACATGGTTTCCATGTGCTGCGGCGTCATGCGGCGTTGCTGCTGCGCCTGATCCCAGCCCCGCACCAGCCCGGCGCTCCATCTGAGCGAGCGCCCCCACCGCACCGGAGACCAACCCATGAGCACCATCCTCGCCAGCCACGCGGCATACCACCGCATCCACCTCGACCTGCACCTGACCCAGGGCTCTGTGTGTCACCGAATGTGTTGCCACGTCTCGCATTCCGACACCCAGACCACTGAACAGGAGCAGTTCCATGACCGCCATCACCACCGCCGGGACACCCGGCGTCAACCGCTTCACCCGTAGCCAGCTGCTGCGCACCGCGCGCCTCTTCGCCACCGATCCCGACCTCGACCGCCTCGTCGACCCCGGGGCCACCGAGCGCACCTGGCAGCGCCTCGACGCGACCGCTCACCTCGAGATCTGGCTGATCAGCTGGCCGGTGGGGGCCAGCACCGGGTGGCACGACCACCTCCAGTCGGAGGGCGCCTTCCTCACCGTCAAGGGTGCGCTCGCCGAGCAGTCGTGGACCGGCAACACCGCCCACGACCGCTACCTCTGGGAGGGTGAGGGCCGCACCTTCGGCCCGCACCACATCCACAACGTCGCCAACCTCGGCGACCGACCTGCCCTCAGCGTGCACGTCTACTCCCCCTCGCTGCGGGGCATGACGCGCTACGCGTTGCTCGACGGCCGGCTGAAGCAGACCGCGATCGAGCGGGCGGGTGAGCAGTGGTGACCGCCATCGCCGCACCGAGCACCATCGCCGCACCGAACACCACCGCCGCGCCGGTCACCCAGGGCGCCCCGACCGTGCACTGGGAGACCCGCCTCTTCAGCGACCCGACCGCGACCAGGGCGCCCTCGTCGGGCCGGGGCTGGGACGCACCCACCTACGCGGGCATCGACGACCAGCTGGGCGACGCGCGCAGCCGGCTCGAGCGGGTGAGCGTCCGGGCTGCCTACCAGGAGGTGCTCTACCGGCGGGCCCTCCTCGTCGACATCCGACCGGCTGCCCAACGCCTCGTCGAGGGCGAGGTGGCACCGCACCTCGGTGTCCTGGTGGTCGAGCGCAACGTGCTCGAGTGGCGGTTCGACCCGCGGCACGACGCGCGGCTCGATGTCGCGGCATTCGACGCGCGCGTGCTCGTGCTGTGCCAGGAGGGATACACCTCCTCACTGGCCGCAGATGCCTTGCTGCGCTTGGGGATCCACCGCGCGACCGATGTCGTGGGTGGGTTCCGTGCCTGGCGCGAGGCGGGCCTGCCCGTCGCCGCCTGACGCCTCACCCTGGCGACGAGCGTATGCCGCACGGCTGGCTCAGCCGCGCGGCGTGCTCAGCCGCGTCGGCGGCGGATCGCCCCCAGGCCGATGAGGGCGACGGCTGCCGCTGCCAGCGCGGCGATGCGCTCGGTGCGCAGGTCACCGGACTCGGTGCGGGTGGCCTCGGTGAACTTCGCCTTGGCCGACTCCACCTGACGCCGGGCGATCTCCTGAGGTGCCGTGCGGGTGTGCAGCTCGTCGACCGTGCCGGCGAGCCGCTCCCGCGCAGCGGCGATGTCGGCCTCGATCTGGTCGACCGACCTGCTCGCCTCTGCCGGGGTCTTGCCGTTCTGGTTGTCGCTCATGGGGTGCTCCTCGGTGGGTCGGTCGTCACGCCAGGCCCAGGTCGCGGCGGAGCTTCGCGACGTGGCCGGTGGCCTTGACGTTGTACCAGGCGTTCGAGACCTTGCCATCCTCGTCGACCACGACGGTGCTGCGGATGACGCCCTCGACGGTCTTGCCGTAGAGCTTCTTCTCCCCGAACGCGCCGTAGGCGTTCATGACCGACTTGTCCGCGTCGGAGAGCAGCCGGATCGCCAGGCCGTCCTTCTCGCGGAACTTCGCGAGCTTCTCGGGCTGGTCGGGTGAGATGCCCAGCACCTCGTAGCCCTCGCCGCGCAGGGTGTTGATGTTGTCGCTGAAGTCGCACGCCTGCGTGGTGCAGCCCGGGGTCATGGCGGCGGGGTAGAAGTAGACGATCACCTTGCGACCGCGCAGGTCGGACAACGTGACCTCACCGCCCTGGTCGTCGGGCAGGGTGAAGTCGGGGGCGGTGTCACCTGTGGTCAGTCGCTCGGCCACTGCTGTCTGCTCCTCGTCGTCGGGATAGTGTTATTGCGAGTGAGTTGCAATAACGTGGCTGTCACCAGCGGTTCCCAACCTATCCCAGCCGGGCAGGGAACACCTCAGGACAGCATCACCGCAGCAGCACCGGCACCCACAGCAACGACGACAGCAGCACCCAGCAGCGGCAGCCCAGCAGCAAGGAGCAACCCGTGCACGTCCCCGACGGTTTCCTCGACGCCCCGACGTCGGTCGGCACCGCGGTCGTCGCCGTGAGCGGGGTGGCCCTGGCCCTGCGCGGCGCCCGTCGCGAGCTCGACGACCGCACCGCGCCGCTCGCCGGACTGGTGGCGCTGTTCATCTTCTGCACGCAGCTGCTCAACTTCCCGATCGCCGCAGGCACCTCGGGCCACCTGCTCGGTGGCGCGCTGGCCGCGGTCCTGGTCGGGCCCTGCACCGCCACCCTGTCGATCACCGTGGTCCTGCTGGTCCAGGCGACCCTGATGGCCGACGGCGGCATCACCGCGCTCGGCACCAACATCACGCTCATGGGGCTGGTCGGGGTGTGGACCGGCTGGCTGGTGTTCGTCGCCGTGCGCCGGGTGCTGCCCAAGCGTCCGATGTGGGTGGTCCCGTCCGCCGCCGTCGCAGCGCTCGTCTCGGTGCCCACGGCCGCCTTCGCGTTCTCGCTGCTCTTCGACCTGGGCGGCACGGTGGACGTGCCGTTCGCCACGGTCGCCACGACCATGGTCGGGATCCACACCCTCATCGGCCTCGGCGAGGCGGCCATCACGGCGCTGGCCGTCCTCAGCATCGTCGTCGTGCGACCCGACCTGGTGCACGGAGCCCGGCCGAGCCTGCAGTCGCGCACCCTGGAGATCCGCGAAGGGGTGGCTGCATGACCGACCCGACGACCAGTCCCACGACCGACCCGACGACCAGTCCCACGACTGGCCCGACTGCGGGCCCCCGCCCTCGCGTGTCCACCCGGCGCCTCATGGTCGTCGGCGTCCTGGTCTGCCTCTTCCTGGCGGGGGTGGTCTCCTACTACGCCTCCAGCCACCCCGACGGGCTCGCGTTCGTGGCGCGGGAGAAGGGTTTCGCCGGCTCGGCCGGGCCCCACGCCAGCGACGGCTCGCCCTTCGCCGGCTACGCCACCCGGGGCATCGACAACGCCCGGGTCTCCGGTGGGGTGGCCGGCATCGTCGGCGGCGCGCTCGTCTTCGTCATCGCCGGCGGCCTCTTCCTCGCCGTGCGTCGACGTGACCGCGCCGGCAGCGACGCGGAGGCCGGCACCGGCGTCGCCGGCGACCACACGGAGCGGGACGACGACTGACGTGGGCGCAGGACACGGTCACCACCTCCACTTCCACGGGCACTCCCCCGTCCACCACCTCCCGGCGCACGTCAAGCTCCTGGCCCTCGTCGGCTTCGTCCTCACCGTCGTCCTCACGCCGCGCACCGCGTTCGCCGCGTATGCCGTCTACCTGCTGCTCGTGCTGGTCGCCCAGCGCGCGTCCGGTGTGCCGTTCGGCTACTTCGCGAAGCGGCTGGTGGTCGAGGTGCCGTTCGTGGTGTTCGCGCTGCTGATGCCGTTCGTCGCCACCGGCCCCCGGGTCGCGGTCGGTCCACTGCGGCTGTCCGAGCACGGGCTGGTCGGAGCCTTCGCCCTGCTCGCCAAGGGGACCCTCGGGGTGATGGCGTCGCTGGTGCTGGCCACCACGACCGAACCACGCCATGTGGTCGCCGGCCTGGAGCGGCTGCGGCTGCCCGGCCAGCTCGTGCAGATCATGGGCTTCATGGTCCGCTACCTCGAGGTCGTCACGGGAGAGGTGGCACGGATGAAGGTCGCCCGGGAGTCACGCGGGTTCCGTGCCACGTCGGTGCGGGCGTGGCCCGCCCTGGCCTCGACGGCGGGCGCGCTCTTCATCCGCTCCTACGAGCGTGGCGAGCGGGTCCACCTGGCGATGCTCTCCCGTGGCTACACGGGTTCGCTGCCGGTGACCCGTCCGGCCACCGCGACCGCCGCGCAGTGGCGGCTGGCCGGCATACTCCCCGCTGCTGCGCTGGCGACGCTGCTCGTGGTGGTGACGCGATGACCACCCCGGTGCTGGACGTGCGAGGTCTGGCCTACGCGTACCCGGACGGACACCAAGCGCTGTTCGGCGTGAATCTCCATGTGCACCAAGGCGAACGTGTCGCCCTCCTCGGCCCCAACGGCGCGGGCAAGACCACCCTGGTGCTCCACCTCAACGGCATCCTGACGGCCGGCGCGGGGTCGGTGTCGGTGTCCGGACTGCCGGTGACCGAGCCCAACCTCCTGGAGGTCCGACGACGGGTGGGGGTGGTCTTCCAGGACCCCGACGACCAGCTCTTCATGCCGTCGGTGCGCGCCGACGTGGAGTTCGGGCCGGCCAACCTCGGCCTGCGCGGCGCAGCGCTCGAGGCGCGCGTGGTGGCGGCACTCGGCCAGGTCGGCATGCTCGACTTCATCGACCGGCCACCACACCACCTCTCCTTCGGGCAGCGGCGGCGGGTCGCCGTGGCGACGGTCCTCGCGATGGAGCCGGAGATCCTGGTGCTCGACGAGCCCTCGTCTAACCTCGACCCGGCCTCGCGACGGGAGCTGGCCGACATCATCCGGTCACTCGACGTCACGGTGCTGATGGTGACGCACGACCTCCCCTACGCCTACGAGCTGTGCCCCCGTTCGGTGGTGCTGTCCGACGGCGTGGTGGTCGCCGACGGCGCGACGCGGGAGGTCCTGACCGATGACACCCTGATGGCCGCGCACCGCCTCGAGCTGCCGTTCGGCTTCGACCCGCGGAGCATCCCCGCCCCCTAGGCGTACGGACCTAGTCGGCTCGGTCCACCCACTCCGCCTCGTCGGCGCCGTAGCGCCGCCCCACCCACGCGAACTCGCGCGGGGAGTCGTCGAGGGTGAACGCCGGTCGAGCCTGGACGACGTGCCCGTATGCCGTGTCGGAGCCGACCGTCCACGGCGCCAGGTCGTCCAGGGGCAGCACGCTCCCGTCGAGGGCGTCGGTCTGCAGCAGCCAGTGGGCAGTGCGCGCCAGGTGGGCCTCCACCCGCCAGGTGCCGCCCTCCTCGGCGCGGCGACGCAGCGCCGACAGCACGCCGGCTGCGAGGAGGTAGCCGGTCGCGTGGTCGAGGGCCTGCGCGGGGAGCGCCCCCGGCACCTGCCCGTCACGGGACTCGATGAGGGAGATGCCGGTGGCCGCCTGCACGATGCTGTCGAAGCCGCGGCGCCGGCCCCATGGTCCGCTCGGGGTCCACGCGCTGAGGCTCGCGCAGACGAGGTGGGGGTGCTGGGCCGCGAGGTGCTCGGGATCGAGCCCGAAACCCGCGAGTGCCCCCGGGCGGTAGCCGGTCACGAGGACGTCGGCCGCTGCGAGGAGGTCGTGGAGGTGGTGGCGGGCGTGCTCGTTCTGCAGGTCCACCAGGGTCGAGCGCTTGCCGGAGTCGGTGTCGAGATGGATGGCGTCGAGCTCGGGGAGGTGGGGGCTGTCGACCCGCAGCACGTCGCAGCCCAGCTGGGCCAGCGCCCGCGTCGCGACCGGGCCGGCGAGGACACGGGTGAGGTCGAGGACGCGGGGCCGGCGCGGGGCGGGCACCGCAGCCGCGGCCCCGACCGACCGCACGGCCAGCACGTCGTGGCCGGCGACTGCGCTGGCCTGCTCGGAGGCCATCCACTCGGTGATCGTCCGCACCCGCACCGCGATGCCGTGGTCGGCGGTCACGAGGTCCTCGAGGGCCTGGGCCGGCCGGTCGGCGATCGCCGACACGGCGTCCTCACGGGTGGCATCCTCGCCCAACCCCAGAGCCCTGAGCAGCCGCATGCGGTGGTGGGGGTAGTTGGCGTGCGTGCGCACCCAGCCGTCGCTCGCCTCGAAGAAGCCGGACAGCGGGGCGAACCCGGGCTCCCGCCGGCCGTCGATCGTCTGTACCTGGTCGTTCCGGAACGCCACCGACACCTGGCGTGGATCGACTCGCACCCGCTGCGCACCGCGCAGGGCCGCGCCGGCCAGCCCGGCAGCAGCGACGGCACCACAGGCGAGCGTGTTGACGGGGAGGGCGGAAGGAAGGGCGCCGCCGGGTGCGAGCTCGAGGTGCGCCGCGGCATACCCCTCGTCGAGAGCCAGGGCGGGGAGCACCTCGCGCAGCAGGTGGTTCACACCTCGACTCTAGGACGCCGCGGGGCTTCGTCGCGGCGGACCGCGGACCGGGTCGTCGCCCCGGTCGCCGGCGCGGCCCACCCATGACACATGTCATGGGTGGGCCTGCGCCATTGGGCGGAGCCCTCCGGGGGGCGCCCCACCCACCGTGTGACCAGGGGACCACGAGGCCCCACTCCTCCATCCAGGGAGCACACGATGACCCTTCGAATCGGCCTGGCGACAGTAGTCGCCGGATGCCTCGGCCTTGCCGCCGGAGCCCCCGCTCTGGCCGGCAGCTCGGCACCGGTGTCCACCGGCACCTCACTGTCGGCGCGGGCCCCCGAGTCCGCGTTCCACGCTGCAGGTGGTGCCGCCAGCGCGGCCGACCCGGCCAGCTGCACGCGTCCGGCCCCTGACAACCGGGTGAGCACGACGATCCACTGCTACACGCCCGACCAGATCCGGGCGTTCTACGGGCTGGCACCGCTCACGCCGTCGACGACGGATGGGGCCGGCCAGACGATCGTCCTGGTGGACTCCTACGGCAGCCCCACCGCCGCGAACGACGTCGCCTTCTTCGCCCAGACCTTCCACGGCCCGACGCCCGACTTCGAAGCGGTCTTCCCGCTGGGCAAGGTCGACTACACCCACGCCACGGGCAACGGCAGCGGCACCGCCGGGCCGACGTCGGCCGACGGCTGGGCCGGTGAGGCCAACCTCGATGTGCAGTGGGCCTATGCGATCGCCCCGAAGGCGCACATCGTGCTCGTGGCCACTCCGGTGGCCGAGACGCAGGGCGTCCAAGGAATGCCCAACTTCATGAACGCCATCGACTGGGCCATCGCGAAGTACCCGGCCGGCACCGTCTTCTCCATGTCGTTCGGCACCAGCGAGGAGGCGTTCGGCGGGGCTTCGGCGAAGTCGCAGTTCGCCCGGTTCGACCAGACCTTCCAGCGCGGGCTCGCCAAGCACGACACCTTCCTCGCCTCGTCGGGCGACGACGGGTCGCTCGGGGTCGGCCGCGCCCACCACCAGGGCCAGTTCGTCGACCACCCGTCCGTGAGCTACCCCAACTCCTCCCCCTACGTCACCTCGGTGGGCGGCACACAGGTGCAGTCGGGGTGGACGTGGGCACCGACCCAGGACAAGCCGTTCAACGACGACGGCAGCCGCAACCCGCTCTACTGGGCATGGACCCCGGGTGGCAGCAGCCAGGCCGTCTGGAACGAGAGCTGGGCCTCGATCGGCACGGGCGGCGGTCTGTCGAGCGCCTACTCGCGCCCGGCCTTCCAGTCTGGCGTGGCCAGCGTCGTCGGCAACCACCGAGGCGTCCCGGACCTCGCGTGGAACGCCGCCGTCAACGGCGGGGTGCTCGTCTTCCACACGTACTTCCCGGAGATCGAGGGCCCCCCGGCCTGGGGTGTGTTCGGCGGGACGTCGGCGAGCTCACCGCAGGTCGCCGCGCTCACGGCCATCGCGAACGCCTCGCGGAAGGCAGCCGGCAAGGCAGGCATCGGCAACCTCAACGCGGCCATCTACGCCAACGGCTTCCCGCGGGCCAGCGCGTTCAGCGACGTGACCGCCCACACCTACGGCACCGTGCCCAGCGGCGTGCTGCAGGACAACCGGATGTGGGAGACGGGCGCGGACGGCTTCGTCACGCCGAGTGCGGTGACCGGCTTCCCGACGACCACTGGCTATGACCTGACGACAGGTTGGGGCAGCCCCAAGGCAGCCGGCTACGTCGCCGGGCTCACCGCGGCCCCCTGACATGCCCGAAGTCGGTCCCGGGGCGGTATCCGCCCCGGGACCGGCATCACGTCGGCGCACCGTGTCTTCGCAGTCGCTCCATGCGTCGCCCCCGTGAGGGCGGGTAGGCCCCCACGAGCACCCCTCGTCCCGGTGCCAGACCGACCGAGCAGCTCCGCCCGAGCGGGCCGGTCAGGCCGCTTGGTGGCCGTGGCGGTCCAGGGGTCGGGTGGTGTGGGTGCGGCCGTCGGGGGCGGTCCAGGTGCAGACGCCGAGTGCGTCCATCTCGACCTGCCAGCCGGCGTGGTGCTTGAACCCGTGGTGGGTCGCGCACAGCGACTGGAGGTTGGTGACGGTGGTCGGGCCGTCGGGATGTCGGATGACGTGGTCGAGCTGGCACCGCCCGGCGTTGGTGGCGCAGCCGGGGAACCGGCAGGTGCCGTCGCGGGAGCGGACGGCGCGCGCGGTCCGGGCGCCGGGGCGGTAGGTGCGCGGGTCCTGCCAGCGGGTCGCGCCGGTGACCGAGTCGCTGCGGGCCAGGCGGAGGGTGACGTCGGGGTCGTGCAGCAGGTCGACCACGTCGGCGGGCAGCAGGGACCCGAGCAGGGGCACCTCGGTGTGGCAGGACACGAACCACAGGTCACCGTCGTGGTCGTGCAGGACCCCGTCGTCGAGCTCCTCGCAACCGCCGAGGTCGACGTAGCCGCCGTTCGGCTCGGGCGACTCGAGGTCCGACAGCTCGTCGAGACACCCCGCAGAGACGCCGAGGCCTGGCCGGCTGGCGTGGCCGCTGTCGATCGGAGCGACCAGCTCGATCGTGGTGCTGATCGTGGCACTTGCTGCGATGAGGTCGCTCAGGGCGTCGACCCGTGCGGCCCCCATCCGCAGGCCCGGGTTCGCCCGGGCGTACTCACCCGCGAGGCCGTCCACGGCACCCCAGATGCGCATCGCCACTGGCGTCGGCAGGTCGGCCACCAGCCGAGTCATCCCCGAGCACTCCCCCGGACGCACTCGCACATCGCTACGGGCCCGGGAGAGCTCGGCCAGGTGGGCCGCGTCATCGGGGGCGCACCGCTCAGCCGCGCGCCGGGCCCGCCGCCGCAACGCCGCACACGAGGTCTCGGTGATGCCGCCCTCGAGCACGCGCGCCTCGAACTCGTGCCACCTCGACGGCGGCGCAGCCGCCGACTCGGCCACCACCGCGTCGACCCGGTACGGCTCCAGGTCACCCGACCACGCCAACGCCTGCACACCCGGCAACGCACACACCACCCGGCGAGCCCGGGCGATCCGGGTCGACATCGTGCGCGGCGACACGTGCAACAACGCCGCCAACGCCCCCGCCGCCACCGCGTGACCCGACCACCCCTGACGCCGCCCACCCCCCACCACACCCGCCGCGAACACGTCAGCCGCGTCGAGCTCGGCCCGCTCGTCGCACCGCCGGGCCACGGTCTCCATCGCCGAACTCTGCCGGGCCGTCACTGCGCTCACCACCCGTTGCGCGGCCAGCACCAAAGCCTCCGCCTCCTCAACCGACAGATCGACGATCGCCTCGTCCGTCAGTGCGAATACGGCGCCGGCGAGCGTGGCCGGATCGGCCACCTGCACCGCCGCCACGCTCTCGAACATGGGCCCAACCTAGTGCCCACCACCGACAGCGCACCCCGCCTGGCAGGCGAGGAGCACCAACGGCGGGCCGCCCGCATACCAGGTGAAAACCGTTGGGGAACAAAGGATCGCCGACGTCGTCAGCGGGCGACCTGCGCCTTCCAGGCCGCGTACTCGGCGCGCATGCAGGTGCCGCAGGGGCGGTAGCCCGCGGCGACGGCGGTCGGCTCGTCCGCGAAGAAGACCCGGTGTCGGACGTAGCCACCCTGTCGGATGGCTCGCAGCGCGGACGGACAGTCGAGGCGTCCGTAGACCCTCCCCCGGCGGTTGCCGCCCAGCGTCCCGGGGACCTCACTCTCGCAAGGCTTTCCGTCGGCACCGATCAGGGTGAACACGACGAGCTAGTAACCCTCCGGCAGGAGCTCACCGACCGGGGTGCTGGGCTCGAGCCGGTTGCCGGCCGGCGCCAGCGGGCAGACCCAGCGGTAGTCGTAGACGCACGACGGGTTGTAGGCGAAGTTGAGGTCGACCACCCAGCGGCCGGCGTCGTCACGACCGAGGTCGGTGCCCTTGACCGTGTCGAGCAGGTAGCGGCCGGCTCCGTAGGTCTCGGCGCCCGCGGAGCCGTCGCGCACCGGCAGGAAGATCCCGCCGCCGTACGAGTTGAGCCACCACACGTCGAGCGTGCCGAGGCCGTCGAGGGTCACCCGACCGGCACCGGTGAACGGGACCACCCCGTCCGTCGCGGACCTGAACTCCCACGGCTGCTGGGCGTGCGGGTCGTCCGCCGCCACGGCCTGCACCTCGACGACGAACCGGTAGGCCGGGTCGTACGCCGCGTGCCGCAGCTGCTGCCCCTCGCGGCGCGGCGACGCGGGGTGATCGAGGAAGAGCCGGGACCGCCGGTCGACCCACAACGCGTGGGCGGTGGCGGGGTCGGGCTCGGCCCGCACCGCGGCATACAGCGCGTGCACCTCACGTCGCCAGGCGGCGACGTCGAGGGCCGAGGGGTAGGTCAGCTCCTCGTCGTCGAGATCGGTCACGGGTCAGTCCTCCAGGGCGTGGTCGTGGACGAAGCGTTCGGCCCGACGGTCGGGGACCAGCCACGCGACTGCGACGGCGACGTAGGCCACCATGCCGAGCCACGGGGACACGAACGACCCGAGGATGCCGAGCACGTAGACCCAGGGGCTGAGCTTGCCCTTGAGGTCGCGGCCGACCGCCTGGCGCAGGAGGCCGTCCGGCCCGTCGCGACGGAACACCGCCAGCTGGAGGACGTAGTACGCGACGGCCGCCCCCAGCAGGTTGATCCCGTAGACGACGACCGGCAGCTGGGCGAACCGGGTGTCGTCCATCCACGCTGTAGTGAAGGGCACCAGGGAGAGCATGAAGAGCAGGCCGAGGTTGGCCCACAGGATGGCGCCGTTCACGTGCCGGACCAGCTGGAACATGTGGTGGTGGTTGTTCCAGTAGATGCCGATGTAGACGAAGCTCAGCAGGTAGGTCAGCAGCCCGACCAGGGACGGCCTGAGCGCTTCGAACGTCGGCTCCTCGGGGACCTTGAGCTCGAGCACCATGATGGTGATGAGGATGGCGAGGACTCCGTCGCTGAACGCCTCGAGCCGTCCGGTTCGCATGTCGGGAGTCTAGGCACATCCCCCGGGAACCCCGCCATCTCCGCGATGGTGCGCAAGGCGGGACTTGAACCCGCACACCCGAAGGCACCAGGACCTAAACCTGGCGCGTCTACCTATTCCGCCACTTGCGCGCGCGGCAACTCTAACGCGGCGACTCAGCCGAGGAGCTCGCGCAGGTGCGGGACCATGGCGCGGAAGGCCTTGCCGCGATGTGAGATCGCGTTCTTCTCGTCCGGGCTGAGCTCGGCTGCGTGGCGGGTGTCGCCCTCGACGACGAGGACCGGGTCGTAGCCGAAACCGTTGGCGCCCTTGGCCTCGTGCGCCAGCGAGCCCGCCATCCTGCCCTCGGTGGCACGGATCGTGCCGTCAGGGAGCGCCAGCACCGCCGCGCAGACGAAGGCCGCACCGCGGTGCTCGTCCTTGACGTCCTCGACCTGCGCGAGCAGCAGGTCGAGGTTCGCCCGGTCGTCGCCGTGGCGTCCCGACCAGCGCGCCGAGAAGATGCCGGGTGCGCCGCCCAGCACGTCGACCGCGAGGCCGGAGTCGTCGGCGAGCGCGGGCAGACCCGTGTGGGCGGCCAGCGCCACGGCCTTGAGGCGGGCGTTGCCCTCGAAGGTCACCTCGTCCTCGACGACGTCGGGTGCGCCCTCGAACTCGGACGCTCCGACGATCTCGAGGCCGAGCTCCTCACACACGTCGGCGAGGATGGCCCGCAGCTCCCCGACCTTGTGGTCGTTGCGGGTGGCGAGGACGATGCGGGTCACAGCAGACGCTCGCGCGGGGTCGTGGCCAGCGCCTCCTGCTGCTTGCGGGTGAGGTCGGCACACCCGACGGTGGCCTTGTCGAGCAGCAGGTTGAGCATCTCCCGGTCGAAGGGCACGCCCTCGGCGGTGCCCTGCACCTCGACGAACCGGCCGTCTCCGGTCATCACGACGTTCATGTCCGTCTCCGCGGTGGAGTCCTCGGGGTAGTCGAGGTCGATGACGGCCTCGCCCTTGACGATGCCCACCGAGACGGCCGCGATCGAGCCGGTGAGGGGCTGGGCGTCCTTGCGGATCAGCCCCTTGGCGCGGGCGTCCTCGACCGCGTCGACCAGCGCGACGTAGGCGCCGGTGATCGAGGCGGTGCGGGTGCCACCGTCGGCCTGGAGCACGTCGCAGTCGAGCACGATGGTGTTCTCGCCCAGGGCCTTGGTGTCGATGATGGCGCGCAGGCTGCGTCCGATGAGGCGGCTGATCTCGTGGGTGCGCCCCCCGACCTTGCCCTTGCGCGACTCGCGGTCGGAGCGGGTGTTCGTCGACCGCGGCAGCATCTCGTACTCCGAGGTCACCCAGCCGGTGCCCCTGCCCTTCAGCCAGCGCGGCACGCCCTCGGTGAACGACGCCGCCACCAGCACGCGGGTGCGACCGAACTCCACGAGGACGCTTCCCTCGGCGTGGTCGAGCCAGTTGCGCGTGATGCGCACCTCGCGGGTCTGGTCAGGGGTGCGTCCGTCGTGGCGAGTCATGCGGCAAGGCTAACGGGGGCCTGCCGGGGGTCGGTGGCCCGGCCTAGGGTGGGGCCATGGCTGACACCACTCGCCTCGGCGCCCACGTCGACTCCGCCGACCCCGTCACCGCTGCCCAGGAGCGCGGCGCCGGTCTGAGCCAGTTCTTCCTCGGCAACCCGCAGGGCTACAAGGGTCCGGAGTACGCCTACGAAGCCGGTCCGGACGCGTTGCGCGCGGCTGCCGAGGCCGCCGACGTCGACCTCTACATCCACGCGCCCTACCTCATCAACGTCGCCTCGACCAACAACCGGATCCGCATCCCCAGCCGCAAGCTGTTGCAGCAGTTCATCGACGCCGGCGCCCAGATCGGGGCGAAGGGGCTGATCGTCCACGGTGGCCACGTCGAGCAGGCCGCCGACGTCGACAAGGGCTTCGACAACTGGCGCAAGGCCATCGAGGCCACCGACCTCAAGATCCCGCTGCTGCTCGAGAACACCGCCGGCGGCGACAACGCGATGGCCCGCACCCTCGAGCGGATCGCCCGGGTCTGGGACGCGATCGGCAGCGCCGCGGGGTCCGACAACGTCGGCTTCTGCCTCGACACCTGCCACGCCCACGCGGGCGGGATCCCGCTGGCCACCGCGGCCGACGACCTCCGCGCCATCACGGGCCGGATCGACCTGGTCCACTGCAACGACAGCCGCGACGAGTTCGACTCCGGCGCCGACCGCCACACCAACCTCGGTCAGGGGCTCATCGACCCCGACGAGCTGGTGGGTGTCGTCAAGGCGGCCGGCGCACCCGTCGTCATCGAGACCCGGGGCGGCCTCGAGGGACAGCAGGCCGACCTCGACTGGCTCCGCGCGCGGCTCTGACCGGGCATGGCTCCGACCCGCGCGCGGCTCTGACCCCGGCGCAGCGCCGACCGTTCAGTCGACCGTCGGGTGCGTCGAGAGGAACCGGCGGATGTGCTCGCGCGGCTGGTCGGCCAGGTGCGGACCGTGGGTGAACGCCGCCGTCGTGTAGTCGAGCTCGGCGAGCCGGTGGGCGGTCTTCGTGGTCAGGGCGAAGCTGGTGCAGAACGACTTGATCGGCCACCTCAGGCCGCGGACGTTGAAGATCGAGTCACCGGTGATCAGCACGCCGGACCCGCGGTGCAGGTAGGCCGCGTGGCCGGGTGAGTGCCCCGGCGTGTGCACCACCTCGAGGCCGCCGGCGATGTCGAGCACCTGCCCGTCGACGAGCCGCTCCCCCACGGTGACCGCGGGGAACGCGTTGCTGCCCATGAACCTGGTCATGAGCCTGGCCAGCCAGAACGACTGGTCCCGCGGAGGGCTCTGCCCGGCCTCGGCGTACGCCGCGTCGTCCTCGTGGATCGCGAAGTCGCGGCCGGTCTGCTGGGCCACGTGCGCGGCGCCGCCGGCATGGTCGGGGTGGGCGTGCGTCAGGAGCAGCTGTGTGACGTCGGAGGGACCGGATCCGATCGACGCGAGCGCGGCCAACACCTTGGGCCCGGACTGCTTGACCCCCATGTCGACCAGCGTCACCTGGCCGTCGGCGTCGCGGAGGATGAAGCCGTTGACGAAGTCGCCGAGGAGGGGGATGCGCCAGACACCGGACGCGATCGGGACTGCTGCGGCTCTGGCCATGGTGCGAGCGTAGGCGATCACCGAACCCGTCGTCCGCTCCTGTCGCCCCCTCCATCACCCGCTCCCGTCACCCGCTCCCGTCGCCCCCCTCCCGTCACCCGCTCCCGTCACCCGCTGCGGGCGTCCGTTCTCGGCTCCGGCCACCCAGGCGGCACGGCGCCTCGGTCAGTCGGCCAGCTCGGGTGGCCAGACGATCCGGAACCGCTCGAAGACGACCTCCAGGTCGTCGGAGAACTCGATCCCGATCCGTTCGCACTCGCGCCGGAAGAACCGGCGGTGGCTGTCCAGCCAGCTCTCGAGCGAGCGGTCGTACTCCCCCTCGTCCCACGCGAACGAGGCATCGACGCTGTGCAGCGGCCCGACCCGCAGCTCGTGGGTGCGCAGCACGACCCGAGGGGCGCCCGACCCGTCGCAGGCGACCCAGTGCGCACCGATGCGGGACAGCTCGTCGCCGTCCGCGGCATACGCGGCCACCAGCCCGGCGGTCGCGCGTTTCGGGCCGTCGATGACGAAGGCGATGAGCTCGTCGGCCAGCTCGGGGCTGTCGCCGAAGCACTCCACCGGCACGTCCGGCTCATCCGGCAGGAACGGTCGGCTCGCGCGGTAGTCGGCCCACAGCTGCCCGGCGGCGGCGCGGTCGACCTCGATCGGCTGGCTCATGGGCTGAGGGTATGCCGCGCGCGGGCTGCGTCAGTCGGCCAGGTCCGGGGGCCAGACCAGCGTGAACCGCTCGAAGCAGATCTCCAGGTCCTCGGAGAACTCGATGCCGAGACGGGCGCACTGCCGCTCGTATGCCGCGCGGTGGCCGTCGACCCAGGTCGCCAGGGTGCGGTCGTACTCCCCCTCGTCCCAGGCGAACCGGGCGTCGACGCTGTGGAACGGCCCCAGCCGCAGCTCGGTGGTCCACAGGACGGCCCGTGGCACCCCGGCTCCGTCGCAGCAGACCCAGTAGGCGCCCAGGGGCGGGAACGGGTCGCCGGAGGCGTGGTAGCCCGCGACGAGGGTGGCCGTGGCGCGCTTGGCCCCGGTGACGATGAAGCCCAGGATCTCGTCGGCGGCCGCAGGGGTGTCCCCGAAGCAGATCACCTCGGTGTCGTCGCGCCGCGGGACCTCGGGATGGGCCGCGAGGAAGTCGTCGTACATCCGCCGCCCGGCGGCGCGGTCGACCGGGACCGGACCGGCAGCACCCGCCGGAGCCGCCGAGATCGCCGGACCGACCGGAGTCGCCGAGCCCGCCGGAGCGGCCGGCGCCGTGGGAGGAGTGGGGTCCTCGCTCACGTGCTGCCGCCCACCTCGTAGGTCGCATCCTGGCAGGCGAGGTCGAGCGGTCCGGACCAGATCGCGGCCGCCTCGGCCCGGCACTGCTCGGGGTCGTTCCACGGCGGGATGTGGGTCAGGACGAGGCGCCGGACCCCACCGGCCGCGACTGCCGCTGCGGCAGCTCGTCCTCCGGAGAGGTGGACGCCCTGGCTGTCGTCGCGCCCGTCGACGAAGGCACTGTCGGTGAGCGCGAGGTCCGCCCCCGTCAGGAGCGGCCTCAGGGCCTCGCACGTGTCGGTGTCGCCGGTGTAGGCGATCACCGCGCCGTCGGCCTCGACGCGGAAACCGTAGGCCTCGACCGGGTGGTTCACCCGGTAGGCCGTGACGGCGAACGGACCGACGTGGCTCACCTGGGTGTCGGCCAGCTCGTGCACCGCGAACTCGTTGGTCATCCCGCCGTGCTCGAGCCCGTGGTACATCAGCGCGAAGCGCTCGGCAGCCCCGGACGGGGCGTGCACGGGGAGCTGGCCCTCGACCGGACCGCTCGGGCGGTACTTGCGGGTGACGTAGAGCCCGCAGACGTCCACGCAGTGGTCGGGGTGCAGGTGGCTGATGAAGACGGCATCGAGCTCGGCGAGGTCGACGTGGCGCTGGAGCGGGCCGAGGGCTCCGTTGCCGAGGTCGAGCACGATCGACCACGTGCGCCCCTGGTGCTCCGCCTGCACGAGGTAGGAGGAGGCGGGCGACGCCGGTCCCGCGAAGGAGCCGGAGCAGCCGACCACGGTCAGCCTCATCGGGCGACCACGACCGTCCGCACCACGGAGTTGCCGTAGACGTCGCCGACCTCGGGCCCCAGGAACCGGCGGGCCAGCGCGCGGAACTCCTCGGCGTTGCCGGTCGTGGTGAACCCGTGCTCGGGCGGGGGCAGGTGGCCCGGTCGCAGCAGGTCGCGGTCCGCGAGCACGCGGTAGAGGTCCTTGGCGGTCTCGTCCGCGGAGGAGACCAACGTGACGCCGTCACCCATGACGTAGGAGATCGCGCCGGTCAGCAGCGGGTAGTGCGTGCAGCCGAGCACCAGCGTGTCGACGTCGCGGTCGGCCAGGGGCGCGAGGTAGCCACGCGCGACGTCGATGACCTCCGGGCCGCTGGTGACCCCCGACTCGACGAACTCGACGAACCGCGGGCACGGCACGCTGGTGACCTCGAGGTGCGGGGCCGCCGCGAAGGCGTCGACGTACGCGCCCGACTGGTGCGTGCCACGGGTGGAGATGACCCCGACGCGATGGTTGCGGGTGGCGCGGGCAGCGCGGCGGACCGCCGGTCGGATGACCTCGACGACCGGCACGTCGTAGCGCTCGCGGGCGTCGTGGAGGACGGCCGCGCTCGCGGTGTTGCAGGCGATGACGAGGGCCTTCACGCCGTGGTCGACCAGTCGGTCGAGGCACTCGAGCGCGAACTCCCGGGACTCGGCGATGGGACGCGGCCCGTAGGGCGCGCGCGCCGTGTCGCCGAAGTAGGCGATCGACTCGTGGGGCAGCTGGTCGAGGACCGCCCGGGCCACGGTCAGCCCGCCATAGCCCGAGTCGAAGATCCCGATGGGTGCGTCCGCCACGGGGTCAAGGCTAGGTGCGGACCGCGGTCGCGTCCTCATCCTTCTGGCGTCTGGTGTGTCACAGGGCACGGCTCAGGGCGCCAGGGCGTGCGCGAGGGTCTCCTGGAGCCAGGTGAGGAAGTCGTAGACGGCCAGGGCGTAGACCGCTGGGTCGTCGTCCTCGAGCCCGGACACCTGCTCCTCCAGCAGCTCCATGTCGTCGTCCTGCTTGAGCCCGAGCCGCTCCCCCAGCACCAGGCGCACGTCGGTGAGGGCGATGAGGAGGGCCAGGGCCTGCGGCTGCTCGAGGGTGACCTTCTGGTCGTCGAACGCCGACAGCGCCGTGATCGCGGTCGTCAGGTTGGCCGCCTTGCGCGCCCGGAGCCCGTCCTCGGTGAGGCGGCGGAACTCCGCAGCCACCTGCTCGTCCTCGCGGTTCGCGGTGGGGAAGATCCGCTCGAGGGCGGGGTCACGGGGCTGCGGCACGGAGCCGGAGAGCTCGGGCAGCTGGTCGGACGCCGACAGCGAGACGCCCATGCCGATGCCGCCCAGCCCGGCGACGATGCGGTCGAACTCGTCACCGTCGGTCGTCTCGGGGTCCGCCACAGGCTCGGGCTCGACCAGCTCGAGCACCTGTTCCATCAGGCCGACGACGAGCCCCCGCTCGACCGCGTCCAGCTTGGCGACGAAGCGCCCGTCGCGACGTTTGAAGCCCCGGGCCACGTCAGCTGTCCTTCTGGAAGGTGGCCCACAGGCCGTATCCCTGGAGGGCCTCGGTGTCGGTCTCCATGCGCTCGCGGGTGCCGGTCGACACCACGGCGCGGCCCTTCACGTGGACGTCCATCATCAACCGCTCCGCCTTGGCCTTGGAGTAGCCGAAGTAGGTCTGGAAGACGAAGGTCACGTAGGACATCAGGTTGACGGGGTCGTTCCACACCAGGGTGATCCACGGGACGTCCACGTCGGCCAGCTCGTCGGTGGAGACACTCTCCTGCTCGACGGGCGCGATGGACATCACCGAAGTCGACGTCATGACGGGGACAGCAGGGGGCACGGGTCCACCTTAGGCTGCCGACGTGACGCCACGATCCCCCAGCACCGCGCTGCTGACCGACCACTACGAGCTCACCATGCTCGAGGCCGCCCTGCGCAGCGGGGCCGCCTCGCGCCGCTGCGTCTTCGAGGTCTTCGCCCGCCGGTTGCCCGACGGCCGTCGCTACGGCGTCGTCGCCGGCACCGGCCGGCTGCTCGACGCGATCGAGCGGTTCCGCTTCGCGGACGACGAGCTCGAGCACCTGCGTGACGTCGTGGACGCGACCACCCTGGACTTCCTCGCCGACTACCGCTTCGACGGCGACGTCTGGGGGTATGCCGAGGGCGAGTGCTACTTCCCCGGCTCACCGGTGCTCGTGGTCGAGTCCGACTTCGCGCACGGGGTGGTGCTGGAGACGCTCGTCCTCAGCATCCTCAACCACGACAGCGCGATCGCCTCCGCGGCCTCGCGGATGACGTCGGCGGCGGGCGACCGGCCCTGCATCGAGATGGGGTCGCGCCGCACGCACGAGGAGGCGGCGGTGGCCGCCGCCCGCGCGGCATACCTCGCCGGGTTCGCCACCACCTCCAACCTGGAGGCCGGACGGCGGTTCGGGGTGCCCACGGCCGGGACCGCCGCGCACGCCTTCACCCTCCTGCACGACGACGAACGGGAGGCCTTCACGGCCCAGATCGCGGCGCTCGGCAAGGGCACGACGCTGCTCGTCGACACCTACGACGTGCCCACTGCCGTCGCGCTCGCGGTCGAGCTGGCCGGCTCCGAGCTCGGCGGGGTGCGCCTGGACTCGGGCGACCTGCTCGTGCAGGCGCGCGACGTGCGCGAACAGCTCGACCGGCTCGGCGCCACGCAGACCCAGATCGTGGTGACCAGTGACCTCGACGAGTACGCCATCGCCGCGCTGGCAGCCGGTCCGGTGGACCGCTACGGCGTGGGCACCTCGCTGGTGACCGGCTCCGGCGCTCCGACCGCCGGCATGGTCTACAAGCTGGTGGCTCGCACCGACGACGACGACGTGATGGTCGGGGTCGCCAAGAAGAGCAAGGACAAGGCGTCGGTGGCTGGTCGCAAGTACGCGTTGCGCAGGCGGAACGCCAAGGGTGTCGCCGAGGCCGAGGTGCTCGGCATCGGCGAGCCGCCCGTCGACGACGGCGACGACCGCCCGCTGCTCGTCCCGCTGATGGCAGCCGGACGCACCGTCTCCACGTCGACCCTCGAGGACGCCCGAGAGCGGCACGCGGCGTCGCTCGCCGAACTGCCCGTGGCGGCGCTGCGGCTGCAGCGCGGTGAGCCGGTCATCCCCACGGTCTACGAGGACTGAACCCGGGCCGCGGCCGTCCGACGACGGGTCGGACTCTCCCGACCCGCCGTCGGCCCCGGTCACGGACGGGCGACCGAGGGGCCACGCAGGGTCACGACGATGGTGCCGCCGACGACCATGTCGACGCGGGTGCAGGACGCGGTCTCGTCGGGGACTGTGGTCACCTCGTCGAGGCTGTCGACGAGGGTGCGCGCGACGCGCTTCGCCTCCGGCAGTGCCAGGCACCGGGTGGCGATCTGCGTCCGCAGCCCCCGTGCGGTCGTGAAGACGGCCGGCGCGATGTCGTCCGGGTCCTCGGCGATCGGCGGGCGGCTGTGCTCGCGCACCTCGACGACGTGCTGGTCGGCGAACACGACGAGGGTCGAGCACGGTCCGGGCGTCGGGTTCTGCGGATCCTCGAAGACCCGCGTCGTCCAGCCCGGCAGACCGATCCGCGCCAACGTCGTCCGGGCGTACTTCGTCGCCTCGTCGACCGTGAGGCACCGCTCCTTCGGCCCATCGACCCAGTCGTCCATCGCAGCCTCGAGCTCCAGCACGGCCGACTGCTGGGCGGCCGGCCGGGATTCCTGCGCCCCACGCACCACCTCCGGTGGGACACCCGCCCGGCTGACCACGTAGTGCGTGCCCTGGTAGACGAAGGCGTAGGGGTCGGCCAACGCCGCCCGACCCGCATCCGCCCGGAGCTGCGCACAGTCGGCGAGGTCGTCGCCGCTCGCCGCGGCCCCGTCGACGGCACCAGTGAGGTGGACGCCGTCCGCGTCGAGGGTCATGGCCTCCGCGCAGTTGAGCCGGTCGAGGGTCGGGGTGTCCGCGAGCTGCGAGACGGCATAGGCCGCTCCGCCGCCCACGAGGGTCAGGGCGAGCGCCCCGGAGACGAGGCCACGACGACCGAGGCGTCGACCCCTCCGCGGCACCTCGGTCGTCGGTGTGGCGTGCCTGTCGGTCATGGTGATCCCCTCTCGCATCGCGACGAGCGCGTGTCGGTCGGTCACCGCGGCGATCCCGGCGTCGTCGGCCCTGCGCGTGTCCCTCAGGGCCTGCACCAGCTCGTGGTCGTTCATGAGATCTCCTCGGTCCCGCGACGGGCGGTCGCCCATCTGTGAGATTCATGTCCGGATACCGTGATCCGTTGCACCGCAACGCCTTCCATCTCCTGCTCGATGTCGCGCATCGCTTCACGAAGGCGTGCGCGAGCCCGGTGGAGCCGCACCCGGACAGCAGCGCGCGTCAGCCCCATGGCCACCGCGATCTCCTCACGGGCGAGCTCCTCCCACGCCAACAGGTGCAGCAGCTCGCGGTCGTCGTCGCCCAGCCGCTCCACCGCTCGCTCGACGAGGGTCGGCTCGTGCACCTCGGGCGGTGGCACGGCCTGGTGCAGCGAGTCCCTGAGGCGGTCGGCCAGCGCGAGCCGCCGCCGCTCGCCCCGGTAGTGGTTGGCCAGCACCCGTCGGGCGACGCCGAACAGCCAGGGCCTCGCCTCGGGTCCCGTCGGCACGTCCTCGAGCCGGCGCCACGCCACCAGGTAGGTCTCCGCGACCACGTCGGCAGCATCGGCCGGGTCGCCGACCCGACGCACGGCATACCCCAGCAGTGCCACGTGCGTTCGTTCGAACAGCTGCGAGAACAGCTCCTCGGGCGAGCTCATCGGGTCCCCCTCCACGGCGGTGAGTCTGACATCCCGGACATGTCCGGAAGGGGCGCAGGCGTTACCGGCACCCGGGAGGCATCTGGGGCGCGACGCCGAAGTAGCGTGGGGTGATGAGCCGTGCGCTGGTCATCGTCGACGTGCAGAACGACTTCTGCGAGGGCGGTTCGCTGCCCGTCGCCGGCGGGGCCGAGGTGGCCCGGCGGGTGAGCGAACTCGTGCTCGCCCACCTCGACGACTACGCCGCGATCGTCGCCACCGCCGACTGGCACGAGGACCCCGGACCGCACTTCTCGAGCCACCCCGACTTCGTGGACAGCTGGCCGGCGCACTGCCGGGTCGGCAGCGACGGCGCGCTGTTCCACCCTGCCGCCGAGCCCGCGTTCGAGCACGTCGAGGCGATCTTCCGCAAGGGCCACCACAGCGCCGCCTACAGCGGTTTCGAGGGGTTCACCGTCGAGGCGGACCGCCGGGTCGCGCTCGCGGACTGGCTCCGCGAGCGGGCCATCGAGCAGGTCGACGTCGTGGGGATCGCCACCGACCACTGCGTCCGGGCCACGGCACTCGACTCCGCGGACGAGGGCTTCGAGACGACGGTGCTGCTCGACCTGACCGCGGGGGTCGCCCCCGACACCACACGGGCCGCCCTGGCCGAGCTGGCCGCCGCTGGAGTCGAGACGACCGGCGCACCGGTCTGACCCCTCCGGTCGAGGGTTTACAGGGACGTCACACGGGCACCCTCACCGCGAAACAGCCGGTGCCTAGCGTGACGGCGTGGACGAGGACCCCGATGGTGCCGCCGGACCGCGGCCGACCCCCGCGCGGATGGCGTCGACGCGGGTGCCGCCCCAGCGGGTCGCGCCCCAGCTGGTGGCGCCCCAGCTGGTGGCCCTCTGCAGCCTCAAGCACGTGCCGACCCGGCACGGTGCGGCCTTCACGGTCGCGGGGGTGGCCCTCGCGCTGTTCCGCGCCGACGACCGCGTCTGGGCGGTCGAGGACCGCAACCCCTACACCGGGTGCGGGGTCGCCGGCGGCCGGATGTCACGCGTCGGGCGCACCCCGGTGGTCGTGTCGCCGATGTACCACCTGGTGTTCGACCTGCGGACCGGCGCCTGCCTGAACGCGGTGGACCTCCCCCAGCTGCGCCTGCGCACCGTCCCCGTGGAGGTGGTCGCGGACGTCGTGCACCTCGACCTGGCCGCCCTGCGAGCCGACCGTGCGGTCGCCGCCGCGGTCAGCGCGTAGAACTTCTCACAGCCACCGTAGACCGCTTGTGCGGCAATGGTTACGGAGGCTTTACGGCAGCCGCCCGGTCGGGAAACACGCTGTTGCCACGCTGACTGCGTGACCACGAACCTGAGCCCCGAGCCGACCACCACCACGTCGTCGACCACGTCGAGCGGCACGACCCCGACGGCTGCGCCAACGCACCGCAGCGGACGCTGGATCGACCACTGGGATCCCGAGGACCCCACCTTCTGGCGCGGCGGCGGCCGCGCGATTGCCCGCCGCAACCTCACCCTGTCCGTGTTCGCCGAGTTCCTCGGCTTCTGTGTCTGGGCCCTGTGGAGCGTGGTCGTGCCACTACTCCCCGGGGCGGGCTTCAGCCTGACCCTCGACCAGCAGTTCTGGCTCATCGCAGTGCCCAGCCTGGTCGGGGCGACGGTGCGGATCCCCTACACGTTCGCGGTGCCGCGCTTCGGCGGCCGCAACTGGACGATCATCTCGGCGCTGCTGCTGCTCCTGCCGGCGTCGGCCCTCGCGTGGGTCGTCAGCGACCCGACGTCGTCGTTCGGGCTGCTGCTCGCCTGCGCGGCCCTCGCCGGTTTCGGTGGCGGCAACTTCGCCTCGTCGATGACCAACATCTCCTTCTTCTTCCCTGAGGCGGAGAAGGGCAAGGCGCTGGGGCTCAACGCAGCCGGCGGCAACCTGGGCACCGGTCTCGTGCAGCTGGTGGTCCCGGCGGTCATCGCCGTCGGCGCCGGCACGCACCTCGACCGGGCGGGGCTGATGTTCATCCCGCTGGCCCTCCTCGCCGCCGTCCTGGCCTGGCGCGGCATGGACAACCTGACCGGCGCCAGGGCCGACTACCGCAGCTTCGCCGCAGCCACCCGCAACCGGCACACGTGGATCATCTCGTTCCTCTACATCGGGACCTTCGGGTCGTTCATCGGCTACTCGGGGGCCTTCCCGACCCTGCTCAAGACCCAGTTCCCCGAGACGCCGACCACCATCGCCTTCCTTGGCGCCCTGATCGGGGCGCTGACCCGACCGCTCGGTGGCATGGTGGCCGACCGGCTCGGCGGCGCCCGCGTCACGATCGCCTCGTTCACCCTGCTGATGGTGGGTGCGGTGGGAGCGATCGAGGGCCTGGAGTCCCACAGCTTCGTCGTGTTCTTCGGGTCGTTCCTGGTCCTGTTCGTCGGGGCCGGGATCGGCAACGGCGCCACCTACCGGATGATCCCGGCCGTCTTCCGGGCCGGAGTCAGCGCCGAGCGGCTCCCCCTGGCTCGCAAGACGGCCGCCGGGTGCATCGGCATCGCCGGCGCGGTGGGTGCCTACGGAGGCTTCTTCATCCCTCGCGGCTTCGCGATGGCCAAGGCGCAGTACGGGTCGCTGGTCCCAGCCCTCTGGGTGTTCGTGGTCGCCTACGCCCTCATGGCGACGACGACGTATGCCGTGTACGCGCGGCGCGGTTCCGCCCTCGCCGCCGAGACCGTCTGAACCAGGAAGCCCAGTGACCCCGACGCCGCACGCCACCGGCAACCCGACTCCCCGCGGCAGCACCACGGGGAGCCCGGGTGTCGCCACCCACTGCCCGTACTGCGCCCTGCAGTGCGCCCAGACCCTCACGGCCGCCCCCGGGCTCGACGGTGCCGACGGCGTCACCGTCGAGGGCCGGGCCTTCCCGACGAACCGGGGAGGCCTGTGCCAGAAGGGATGGACGAGCGGCGAGCTGCTGGTGACCCCCGACCGACTGACCGCACCGCTCGTGCGCGGGGCCGACGGCGAGCTGGCGGCGGCCGGCTGGGACGAGGCCCTGGACCTCGTGGCGGACCGGCTCCGCCGGATCCGCGCGGACGACGGCGCAGATGCCGTGGCCGTGTTCGGTGGCGGCGGCCTGACCAACGAGAAGGCCTACCAGCTGGGCAAGTTCGCCCGCGTGGCGCTCGGCACGGCGAACGTCGACTACAACGGACGGTTCTGCATGAGCAGCGCGGCTGCGGCAGCGAACCGCTCCCTGGGCATCGACCGCGGCCTGCCCTTCCCGCTGACCGACCTCACCGGCGCCGACGCCGTCCTGCTGTTGGGCAGCAACCTCGCCGAGACGATGCCACCCTCCGTCGCCCACCTGTCCGAGGTGCGTCGCCGTGGCGGGCTCGTGGTCGTCGACCCGCGCCGCAGCGCCACGGCAGACCTCACGAAGGACGGCCAGGGGCTGCACCTGCAGCCGTTGCCCGGCACCGACCTCGTGGTGCTGCTCGCGATCGCCCACGTCCTGCTCTCGGAGCACCTCACGGACGACGACTACCTGGCTGCCCGCACCAGCGGTCTCGCGGACGTGCGCCAGCGCTGCACCGCGTGGTGGCCGGAGCGAGCCGAGCAGGTGTGCGGAGTCCCTGCGGGGACGCTGCGCGAGGCTGCCCGGCGGCTGGCCGCCGCGAGTCCCGCGCAGGCTGGCCGCGGCGCCTTCGTCCTCACCGGGCGGGGTGTCGAGCAGTCCCGCCAGGGGACGGCAACGGTCTCCGCCGCGATCAACCTCGCCCTCCTGCTGGGACTGCCCGGCCGCGTGGGCAGCGGGTACGGCGCGGTGACCGGGCAGGGCAACGGCCAAGGGGGGCGCGAGCACGGACAGAAGGCCGACCAGCTGCCGGGCTACCGCATGATCGACGACCCCGCCGCACGCGCCCACGTGGCGCGGGTCTGGGGTGTGCCACCAGGGACGTTGCCGGGCAAGGGGAAGCCGGCCGTCGAGCTGCTCGCCTCACTGGGCCGCCCCGGTGGCCCGCGCGCCCTGCTCGTGCACGGCTCCAACCTCGTCGTGAGTGCCCCCAACGCCCAGCCGGTGGCCGACCGGCTGCGCTCGCTCGACCTCCTCGTGGTCTGCGACTTCGTCCCCTCCGAGACGGCGCTGCTCGCCGACGTCGTCCTACCCGTCACCCAATGGGCGGAGGAGGAGGGCACCATGACCTCGCTCGAGGGCCGCGTCATCCGGCGCCGCAAGGTCGTCGACGCCCCGGCCGGGGTGCGCAGCGAGCTGTGGGTGTGGGCCCAGCTCGCCTCGCGGCTCGGGGCGGCCGGCACCTGGGACACCGAGCCGAGCCTGGTCTTCGACGAGCTCGCGCGGGCCAGCCGTGGGGGCCGAGCCGACTACAGCGGCCTCAGCCACGCGCGGCTCGACCGCGGCGAGGCGCTGTACTGGCCCTGCCCCGCCACCGGCGACGAGGAGCCCAACCATGCGGGCACGCCACGCCTCTTCGCCGAGTCCTTCCCCACCGCTGACGGCCGGGCCCTGATGGTCGCGGTCGACCACGGCGGGCCGGCCGACGACCTGCGGCCCGACGCCCCTCTCTACCTCGTCACCGGTCGGGTCCTGCAGCACTACCAGTCTGGCGCCCAGACCCGCAGGGTGCCTGCCCTCGCGGGAGCCGTGCCCGGTGCCTTCGCCGAGCTCCACCCCCTGCTCGCCGCACGGATCGGGGTCGCGGACGGTGAGCAGGTGCGCCTGACCACGGGCCGGGGATCGCTGGCCGTCCCCGCGAGGGTGACCGACTCGATCCGCCCCGACACGGTGTTCGTGCCGTTCCACTGGGCCGGCACCGGCAGCGTCAACCGGCTCACCACCGACGCGACCGACCCCGTCTCGGGCATGCCGGAGTTCAAGGTCTGCGCCGTCGAGGTCACCTCGGCGCGGGTGCAGGGCGCAGGGTCTCGCGCGGCGACGTCGGGGGTGCCGGCATGACGCGCCTGGTCGTCGTCGGCAACGGGATGGTCGGCTCGCGGTTCGTCGAGGACCTGCTCGCCGCCGACACCAGTGGCCGCTACGACGTCACCGTGGTCGGGGAGGAGGCGTGCGAGCCCTACAACCGCGTGCTGCTGAGTGAGGTCGTGGCGGGCAAGCACGACCTCGCGGCCCTCACCCTGCCCACCCCCACCAGCCCCCGACTGACGGTCCTGCGCGGCCAACCCGCCGCGCACCTAGACCGCGAGGACCGCGTCGTCGTCACCAGCGACGGCCGACGCCTGCGCTACGACCGGCTCGTGCTCGCGACCGGTTCGGCGGCCCGGGTCCCCCCGCTCGACGGGCTGCGCAGCCGAGACCAACAGCACGGCCACGACCGACACCGGGGTGGCGACCACCTGACCGCCGGCGTCCACGCGCTGCGCACCATCGACGACGCGCGTGAGGTGGTGGCCGCCACCCTCAACGCCAGGCGGGCCGTGGTGCTCGGCGGGGGCGTGTTGGGGATGGAGGCGGCCTGCGGCCTGGCCCGGCGTGGGGTCGTCGTCACCGTGGTGCACCCCGCGAGCACGCTCATGGAGCGCCAGCTCGACGCCGCGGCCGGGCGGGTCGTCGAGCTCGCGATGGCGCGCCTCGGCATCGACCAGCGCGTCGGTGTCGGGGCCACCAGTGCCGTCGTCGAGGGCGGCCACCTGACCGGACTGCGGCTCGACGACGGCGAGCTCGTCCCGGCCGACCTCCTGGTGCTCGCGACCGGCACCGTGCCCAGCACCTCGCTCGCGGCCGGCGCGGGGTTGACGGTGGACCGCGGGGTCGTGGTGGACGACGACCTCCGCTCTCCCGACGACCACCGGGTGTTCGCGATCGGCGACTGCGCGCAGCCGCCGGAGGGCGGCACGGGGCTGGTGGCCCAGGGCTGGGAACAGTCCCGACGGCTCGCCGCCCACCTCTGCCGCGAGTCCGTCGCCTCCGCCAGCGCCTCCTTCGGCTCCTCCCACAGCTCCTCCCCCGGCGTCGCCGCCAACGGCTCCACCGCCAGGCCGCTCAGCACCGGCCGGGCTCCTCGGTCGTCGACCTCCGGCAGCGACGTGGTGCGGCTCAAGGCCCACGGCCTCGACGTGGTGACCATGGGCGTGTGCGGGTCGGACAGGGCGGACGACCCGGCCCAGCGGACCCTGCGCCTCAGCGACCCCGACGTCGGTCGGCACGTCGAGGTGGTCGTGTCCGGGGGTCGCCTGGTCGGCGCCACGTGTGTGGGCGCCGGCGCCGTCGCTGCCGACCTGGTCACGACGTACACCCGGCGCACGCCGGTGCCGGCCGACCCGGCATACCTGCTGCTGCCGGCCCTCGCGCCGCACCCGGCCGCCGGGCCCACCTCCCCCGCCGACCTCGCCGACGACACCACGGTCTGCCGGTGCAACGGCGTGACCAAGGCCGACATCGCCGCGAGCGTCCACGGCGGCGCGACCAGCGCCGCCGACATCGCCACCGCCACCCGCGCGACGACCGGTTGCGGCGGCTGCCGCGACGACGTCTGCGCCCTCCTCGACTGGCTGACGCCCGCGTCCTCACCCGACGGCGCCGGCACCGGAGAGAACCACGTAACGAAGGGGAAACACATGATCCACAGCACCGAAACGGCAGGCTCCTAACGTGGCCGCCATGGTCCAGCCCACGTCTCCCCGCCAGCTCGTCGTCGTCGGCGGCGGCATGGTCGCGCGCCGGCTGGTGGACGCCCTGCGCTCCCGCGACGTGGACGGCCGGTGGGCGGTGACGCTGCTCTGCGAGGAGCCCCGCGCCCCCTACGACCGGGTCGCCCTGACGTCGTACTTCACCGGACGTGACCCCGACGACCTGGCGCTGGGCGGCCAGGAGCTCTGGGACGACCCGCTGGTGACGCTGCGCCGCGGCGTCGCCGCGACCTCGGTCGACCGCGAGGCCCGCACGGTCAGCACCTCCGACGGCCGGGTCGTCCCCTACGACTCCCTCGTGCTGGCCACCGGTTCGTATGCCGCCGTGCCCCCGGTCCCGGGCAAGGACCTCCGCGGGGCGTTCGTCTACCGCACCATCGACGACGTCGCCGGTCTCCGCACCTACGTCGAGAGCCTTCGCACCGAGGTGGGTCGCCCCCTGCGCGGAGCCGTCGTCGGCGGCGGCCTGCTCGGGTTGGAGGCGGCCGGCGCACTCACCGCCCTGGACGTGCACACGACCGTCGTCGAGTTCGCGCCGCGCCTGATGCCACTGCAGGTCGACGAAGGGGGCGGGGAGGCGCTGCGCCGGCTCATCGAGGCCCTGGGTGTCACGGTCCGGACGGGCACCGCCACCGCCAAGATCGTGGGACGGCTCGGGCGGGTCGCCCGGATGGAGTTCGCCGACGGGGCACCGCTCGACGTCGACGTGGTCGTCTTCGCCGTCGGCGTCCGGCCGCGCGACGAGCTCGCCCGGGAGTCCGGCCTCGAGGTCGGCGAGCGCGGCGGGGTGGTCGTCGACGACGCCTGCGCGACGAGCGACCCGGCCGTCTGGGCCGTGGGCGAGGTCGCCTGCATCGGTGGCCGCACCCTCGGCCTGGTCGCCCCCGGTTACACGATGGCGGAGATCGTGGCCGACCGGCTGCTCGGCGGGGAGGGCACCTTCCCGGGCGCCGACCGGTCCACCAAGCTCAAGCTGCTCGGCGTCGACGTCGCTTCCTTCGGCGACGCCTTCGCCGCCGAGCCCGGCGGCCTCGAGGTGGTCATCTCGGACCCCGTTGCAGGGGTCTACAAGAAGCTCGTGATGTCGGATGACGCCCGCACGCTGCGTGGCGGCATCCTCGTCGGTGACGCCAGCGCGTACGCCGCGCTCCGCCCCATGGTGGGCCGCGCCCTGGGTGCCGACCCCGCGGCCTACCTGCTCCCCGAAGGGGCCGCGCCCGCCCCGGCCGGCGACCTGCCCGACGACGCGTCGGTCTGCTCCTGCAACAACGTCACGGCCGGCGCGATCCGCTGTGCGGTGACCGACGCGGGCTGCACCGACCTGGCCGGGGTGAAGGCCTGCACCCGCGCCGGGACGAGCTGCGGCTCCTGCCTGCCCCTCGTGAAGCGCCTCGTCACGACCGAGCTGGAGAAGTCGGGCATCGAGGTCAGCAGTGCGCTGTGCGAGCACTTCGAGCTCTCGCGGGCGCAGCTGTTCGACGTCGTGCGGGTGCAGGGGCTGACCACCTTCAGCGAGATCATCGCCCGGCACGGCACCGGCCGCGGCTGCGACATCTGCAAGCCGGTCATCGGCTCGATCCTCGCCTCCCTCGGCACCGGTCACATCCTCGAGGGCGAGCGGGCCTCGTTGCAGGACACCAACGACCACGTGATGGCGAACCTCCAGAAGGACGGCTCCTACTCCGTGGTCCCGCGCATCCCGGGGGGCGAGGTGACCCCCGAGGGCCTGATCGCCATCGGCGAGGTCGCCAAGGACTTCGGGCTCTACACCAAGATCACCGGCGGTCAGCGGATCGACCTGTTCGGGGCGCGCATCGAGCAGCTGCCGAAGATCTGGAAACGACTCGTCGACGCGGGCTTCGAGTCCGGGCACGCCTACGGGAAGTCGCTGCGCACGGTGAAGTCCTGCGTCGGCTCGACGTGGTGTCGCTACGGCGTGCAGGACTCCGTGGGGCTGGCCATCGCGTTGGAGCTGCGCTACCGCGGGCTCCGGTCTCCCCACAAGCTCAAGCTCGGGGTGTCCGGCTGCGCGCGCGAGTGCGCCGAGGCCCGCGGCAAGGACGTCGGCGTCATCGCGACCGACCACGGCTGGAACCTCTACGTGGGTGGCAACGGCGGCTTCACCCCGCGGCACGCCCAGCTCCTGGCCGAGGACCTCGACACCGAGACCCTGGTGCGCACGATCGACCGGTTCCTCATGTACTACGTGCGCACCGCCGACCGCCTCCAGCGGACAGCAGCCTGGGTGGAGGACCACGAGGGGGGCCTCGACGCCATCCGGGCCGTCGTGCTCGAGGACTCACTCGGGATCGGCGCCGACCTCGACGTCGCGATGGCCGGTCACGTCGACGGCTACGAGGACGAGTGGGCCGCCGCCCTGGACGACCCCGACACCCTGCGGCGCTTCGGGTCGTTCGTCAACGCCCCCGACCAGCCCGACGACCGGCTCGCCTACGTCAGCGAACGCGGACAACCGCGCCCGGCCACGGAGACCGAGCGAGCCGACACGGGCGTCCTGATCGCCGGCACGACGCTGGAGGTGCGGCGATGAGCGTGGAGGTGGGCACCGGGGTGGGCACCGAGGTGGGAACCGGGGTGGGAACCGGGACGGTCGCGGGGACGGTCGTCGCGGTCGACGGCACCCTGACGTGGCACGAGGTGTGCGTCCTGGGTGACCTGTCGCCTGAGCGCGGCGCCGCCGCCTTCCTGGACGGCGTGCAGGTGGCGTTGTTCCGCACCCACGACGACCACGTGTATGCCGTGCAGCAGCTCGACCCCTACAGCGCCGCCAACGTGATGTCGCGAGGGATCGTGGGGAGTCGAGGTGACGTGCCGACCGTCGCGTCACCGATGTACAAGCAGGTGTTCGACCTGCGCACCGGTGCGTGCCTCGACGCCGTGGGCCAGGAGCCCAAGCCCCTGCGGTCCTACCCGGCCACCGTCGTCGACGGGGTGGTCAGGGTGGCCCTGAGCGCTTCCGCCCCGCCCGGCGGTGCGGGATGACGACGCTCGTCGGCCTGGACCTCTCCGGCCGCCGTGTCGTCGTGGCCGGCGGTGGCCCGGTGGCCGCCCGACGCGCCGCCGCCCTGGCACGGGACGGGGCCGTCGTCACGGTCGTCGCCCCACAGCTCTGCGAGGACCTCGTCGACGCCGTTTCCGACGGCACCGTCGCCTGGGTCGACCGGGAGGTCGAGGAACGTGACCTCGCCGACACCTGGCTGGTCCATGCCGCGACCGGCGACCCGGGCGCGAACGCCCGGGTCTCGCAGTGGGCTACCGCCCGTCGCGTGTGGAGCGTCTGCGCCAGCGACGCCGAGCTCGGGACCGCGCGCACGCCCGCCACCACCGAGCACGCCGGACTGCTCGTCGGGGTCGTGTCGACCGGCGCGGCCGACCCCCACCGCACCAAGGCCGTGCGTGACCAGCTCGAGCAGACCCTGCAGTCCGGAGTGGTCGACCTGCGCGCCCGCCGCCGCCAGGGCGGTGCCCGCGGACGGGTCGTGCTGGTGGGTGGCGGACCCGGGGCCGCCGACCTGATGACCCTGCGGGCCCGTCGGCTGCTGTCCGAGGCCGACGTGGTGGTGACCGACCGGCTGGGACCGAACAGCGTCCTGGCGGACCTGCCGTCCGACGTCGAGGTCGTCGACGTCGGCAAGACGCCCGGCCTGCACGCTGTGACCCAGGAGGAGATCAACCGCATCCTGGTCGACCACGCCCTGCGCGGCCGGCTGGTGGTGCGCCTCAAGGGCGGCGACCCCTTCCTCTTCGGGCGCGGCGGCGAGGAGGAGCTCGCCCTGGCGGCCCACGGCATACCGGTCGAGGTCGTGCCGGGGGTGAGCTCGGCCTTGTCGGCTCCGGCGGCGGCCGGCATCCCCGTCACCCACCGCGGCACGGTCGCCGCCGTGCACGTCGCCCACGGCCACAGCCGCCTCGACGACACCGCCGTCGGCGCCGTGGTGCTCGGCGAGGCGACCCTCGTCGTGCTGATGGGGATCAGCCTGCTGGCCGACCACGTCGCCCGCCTGCTGGCAGCCGGGGCGTCCGAGCAGGTGCCGGTGGCGGTCATCGAGGACGCCAGCCTCCCCACGCAGCGGGTCACGCGAGGCACCCTGTCGACCATCACCGCAGCCTGCGCGGCGCGGCAGGTCCGTGCGCCCGCGGTCGTCGTCGTGGGTGCCGTGGCTGCCGAAGGCTTCCTGGCGGCACCGCCGTGAACACCCGTCTGGGACAGGTCATGACCGGCTGCGTCGTGCTGGTGACTGCCGACCGCCGCTCGGGTGAGCTGGCGTCGGCGCTGACCCGCCGCGGTGCGACGGTGCGGCACGCCCCGGCCCTGAGCATCGTGCCCCACGAGCACGACGAGGAGCTGCTGGCCCACACCCGGGAGCTCCTCGACGCACCACCCGACATCGTGGTCATCACGACGGGGATCGGGTTCCGAGGCTGGGTCGAGGCTGCCGACGCGGCCGGCCTCGCCGACCAGCTCGTGCAGGTGCTTGCGGGGGCGCGGGTCATCGCGCGGGGTCCCAAGGCCCACGGGGCGATCCAGGCGGCCGGCCTCCAGGCGGACTGGGTGGCCGAGTCGGAGACGAGCGCCGAGATCCTCGACCTGCTGCTGGCCGAGGGCGTCACCGACCAGGTGATCGCCGTGCAGCACCACGGCGCCGGGGCCGACGGCCTGGACACCGAGCTCGCCGCCGCCGGGGCACAGGTCCGCAGCCTCGTCGTCTACCGCTGGGGTCCCCCGCCCGACCCGGTGGCCCTCAAGCTGTCGGTCATCGCCGCTGCCGACGGCGAGATCGACGCCGCCGTCTTCACCTCCGCGCCCGGGGCGGCGGCCTGGCTGGCCGAGATGGATGCCCAGGGCGTCGGGGCCGAGATCGTGGCCCGGGTCCAGAGTGGCACCATGGTCGTGGCCGCCGTGGGACCAGTGACCGCAAAGCCGTTGCAGGACAGAGGAATCCAGCCGATCGTCCCCGACCGCGGTCGGCTCGGAGCCCTGGTCCGCGCGCTGGTCAACCACTACGAGCAGGCACAGACCTCCGCGGTCCAGACGACCGCCGGTCGCCTCCAGGTCCGGCGCACGGTGGCCCTGCTCGACGACCACGTCCTCCCGGTGTCGCCCAGCGGCCTCGAGGTGCTGCGGGTGCTGGTCGAGGCCGGGGGCGAGGTCGTCACCCGCGCCCAGGTCCTGTCGGTCCTGCCCGGCGACTCGACCGACCCGCACGCGGCGGAGGTGGCCATCGCGCGGCTGCGCGAAGCCATGGGGCACAAGGGAGTCGTGAAGACCGTGGTCAAGCGCGGCTACCGGCTGACCACGACCTGAGCTCGAACCGGACCTGGTCCCACCGGACCTGGTCCAACCGGACCTGGGCCGCGACCTAGTGGCGGCCGCCCTCTGCGGCTCCCTCGACGACCACCGGCTGGCCGTTCGCGACGAGCTTCCAGTCGTAGGTCGTGAAGGTGGTCGGGTCGATCACGCCCTGCTCGGTGGTCCAGTCGATCAGCAGCTGCCGGATCTCGACCTGGGCGTTGTAGAGGACCGGCGCCGTCGTCACACCCGGGAAGCCACCGCCGCCGGACTGGCGGTAGTTGTTGATCGCGACCACGAACCCGGCCGCCGGGTCGACGGGCTGGCCGGCATAGGTGAGGTTGACGATCCGCTGCCCGGCCGGCTGGGCGATGTCGATGTCGTAGGCCAGCGAGCCCTCGAGGCCGCCCATGATGTCGTAGTTGTAGTCGGGGATCGGGCTGCCGGTCACGGGCGGGCGCAACGCGTTGGTGATCGAGTCGGGGGTGAACGGCCCGGCGCCGGTGACGGTCTTGAAGTAGGCCGCGGAGTACTCGAGGTAGTCCTTGACCTGCGCACCGGTGAAGCGGATCCCGAGGAGGGTGTTGTCGTAGATGTAAAGGCCCGCGACGTCGCGGACGGTGACGTTGCCCGCTGGGATCGCGGCGTCCCGGTTGAAGGGCGCGGCGATCGACAGGACCGGCAGCGACTCGTCAGGCGTGCCCGCCAGGGCGGCCTTCACGGCGTCGCCCTGCACGTGGTTGATGAAGTCGATGGCAGCGGTGTCCTCGAACCGCGCCGTGGCCGCCGACATGGCCAGGGTGCAGGTGCCGATGACCGAGTTGACGTACGTCCGCACCACCGCGTGGTCCTCGCGCACGAGGTCAGCCACCTCCGGGTCCTCCGGCACCGTGTTGGCGTTGAGGAGGGTCGACCGCGAGCCGGTCAGGGTCCACCGGCCCTTGCTGAACTCGAGGTCGAAGTCCATGACGGTCAGGCGCATCCCCCACTTCAGCGGCTCGCTGAGGAGCACGGTCTTGCCAGGAGTGACCTTGCTGGGCACGACCAGCTGGGCGATCTCCTCGTGCGCGTGACCCACGAGGACGGCATCGACACCCGCGACCTCCTCGGCGAGCTGCCGCGATGCGTTCTCCGGGACCGGCAGCGCGTCGCCGTAGGACGAACCGGGCTTGGCGCCCGAGTGGCACGAGACGATGACGAGGTCGCAGCCGGCGTTCTTCAGGCGCGGGACCATCACCTTGGCCTGCTCGACGATGCCGGGGAAGCGGACCAGGCCCTCGACGTTGGCCTTGTCCCAGATGGCGACACCCGGTGTCACGAGGCCGAGGATGCCGACCTTGACGGGCCGGCCGCCGTTGACCTTGAAGGTGCGGATCACGTAGGGCTTGAAGATCGGGGCGCCGCTGGTCCAGTCGACCGAGTTGGCGCTGAGCAGGGGGAAGTTGCACTGTGACTCGAAGGCCCGCAGGGTGTCGAGGCCGTAGTTGAACTCGTGGTTGCCCAGGGCGGCCGCGTCGTAGCCGATCGCGTTCATCGCCTTGGCCATCGGGTGCTTCGACCCGCCGGTGATCGGGTCGACCTTGGCGTAGTAGTAGGCCAGCGGCGTGCCCTGGATGGTGTCCCCGGCGTCGAGCAGGAGGGTGTTCTGGGCTCCCCGCTCGTGCCGCACCGCGCTGACCAGGGTGGCGACCTTGGCCAGGCCGATGTCGTTGTGGGCGGAGTCGTCGTACTCGACGTCCTTGAAGTAGTCCCAATTCAGGGCGCTGCCATGGGTGTCGGTGGTGCCCAGGACGGTGAGCCGGAAGCTGGTCGGCCGCTTTGCCCCCGGGCGGCCCGCCTCCGGCACCGCGTCGGCGCGGGGTGCGCTGGCGAAGAAGGCGGCTCCCGCGCCCCCGACCACGGCCAGCGCGAGCATCTCGCGGCGGCTCTGCTCGTGCTGGACCAGGTCCCGAACGGCGGTGCGGGCAGACGTCACGATTGCCTCCAACGACAAGTGGCCGGGAGCGGGGTGGTGTCCCGGGGCGCGGGCCCCGTCGTCGTCGACGGGGCGGGTCTTTCAGACTAACCCGGTCACGGGCCGAGAGGCCATGCCGAAGGGGGATCTCCCGGTCAGCCGATGCTGTAGTCCGAGCCGTCCCCTGTGCCGTCCCGCCCGGCGCCATCCCGGCCGGCGCCGCCACGGCTCCACGACCAGGCGTACTTCCCGTCGTCGACCGCCCGACCACCCTCGCCGAGCTCCAGAGGGCGGAAGGTGTCGACCATGACGGCCAGCTCGTCGAAGTACTCGATGCCGATCGACGCCTCCGAGGCGCCGGGCTGGGGTCCGTGGGCGTGGCCACCGGGGTGCACCGAGATCGACCCCTTGCCGATGCCCGAGCCCTTGCGCGCCTCGTAGTCGCCGTCGACGTAGAACATGATCTCGTCGCTGTCGACGTTCGAGTGGTAGTAGGGCACCGGGATCGACAGCGGGTGGTAGTCGACCTTGCGCGGCACGAAGTTGCAGATCACGAAGTTCCAGCCCTCGAAGACCTGGTGCACCGGCGGCGGCTGGTGCACGCGTCCGGTGATCGGCTCGTAGTCGCGGACGTTGAACGCGTACGGGTAGAGGCACCCGTCCCAGCCCACGACGTCGAGGGGGTGGAACGGCAGGGTGTGGACCGTGCCGACGATGCCACCCGCGCCGTGGCCGCGATGCTTGATGTAGACGTCGGTCTCGTCGCCCGGCTTCGCGCCGACGTCCTCCGCGAGCAGCGGACCGGATGGCGCACGCAGGTCTCGCTCGCAGTAGGGCGCGTGCTCGAGCAGCTGGCCGTACTTGGACAGGTAGCGCTTGGGCGGCGCGATGTGCGAGTTCGCCTCGATGCAGTAGGCCCGCAACGGGTCCTTGGTCGAGCGCTGCGGAATCCAGCGGTGGGTGGTCGCCCGCGGGATGACGAGGTAGTCGCCCTCGGCCACGTCGAACGCCCCGAAGACCGTCTCGACTCGCGCCTTCCCGCGCTCGACGTAGACGCACTCGTCGCCGATCCCGTTGCGGTACCACGGGCTCGGAGCCCCGGCCACGGCATACGAGATGCGCACGTCGCCGTTGCCGAGGACGAGGCGACGCCCGGTGACGACGTCGGTGTTCTTGACGTCCTTGGCCTCGAAGAGGTCGTGCAGCTTGAGGTGCCTGGGCATCAGCGGGTGGTTGGGCGTCGTCGACAGGTCGCCGATCGTCCACTCGCGCGCGCCGGCGACCGTCGAGGGGATGTTGCGGTGGTACAGCAGGGAGGAGTCGGAGGAGAAGCCCTCCTCCCCCATCAGCTCCTCGTAGTAGAGCTCGCCCTGCTTGCCGCGCCCGGCCGGCCGACGGTGCTGGGTGTGCCGCTTCGGCGGGATGTTGCCCTGGTGCTGGTAGAACGCCATCGCTCACTCTCTCGTCCGGTGTGGGGCGAGCATTGCACGACCAGCCGCCGCCGGGACACCTCGGGCTGCCGGTCTCGACCGGTCGGGTCGCCGGTAGCCTCACCGCCATGACATCGCTGTCGGACGCCGCGACGGCCCGCCCGGCCGAGCCGGCCCTGTTCGCCGGCCTGGTCGACGATGCCGCCGTCTTCCCCCCGGGCAACGCACCGCTGGCGGAGGCGGTGCGGCTGCACCGCGTCCACCGCGCGAGCGGGTATGCCGCGTGCGTGGGTCCGCTGCTCGTCCCCGCCTCCGCGGCGGCCGAGCTGGCCGGCCTGCTGGAGGGGGCGCCGTTGCGGGTCGCGGTCATCGGACGCCCCGGCACCCCGGCCGCCGAGGTGGCCGACGCGGTGACCCTGCTCCGACAGACCCCTGGCGTCGAGGTCGCGGGGGTGGAGCTGGGCTGGACGCCCGACTGGAGGGCCACCGACTTCGGCGGCCTCCCCCGCACGCTCGAGGTGCCCCGCGGCCCCGAGCAGGAGGCAGTCGTCGCCGACATCGCTGCCGAAGCCTCCGACTCCGTCGTCCTGCAGGCGAAGTTCCGCACCGGCGCGACCGAGACGTGGGCCTGGCCCGACGAGACGGAGCTCGCGGCCTTCGTCCGCACCGCCGTCGACCACGACCTCGGCTTCAAGCTGACCGGCGGGCTGCACCACGTCGTCCGCGGCACCCACGACGGTCACGACCAGCACGGCCTGCTCAACGTCCTGTCGGCGGTCCGCTGGGCGCTCAACGGCGAGGACGTCGACGAGCTGGCGCCCCTCCTGGCCGAGCGTGACGTGGCCGTCCTGGTCCCCCAGATCACCCGCATGAGCGCCGCGGACGCGGCCATCGTGCGGGCCTTCTTCACGGCATACGGCTGCTGCGAGGTCACCGACCCGCTCGCCGAGCTGACCACCCTCGGCCTGATCCAAGGAGCCTGACGTGTCCACCCCCTCGACGCCTGTCGCCACCCCCTCGACCGCCGCCTGGCTCGACCTGCCCGCCGACCACCCCTACGGGCTCGCCCACCTCCCCTATGGCGTCTTCTCGACCGCGGACACCGGCCCTCGGGTCGGGGTGCGGGTCGGCGACTGGGTGCTCGATGCCAGCGAGGTCGCCCGGATCGGCCGCGAGGCGGTGGGTGTCGGCGACGGTCCCGACCTCACGGCGGCCTGGGAGCAGCCCAGCCTCAACGCGTTCCTCGACCTGGGGCACGAGGCCTGGGCGGTGGCCCGCGCGTGGCTGGTCGAGATCCTCACCGACAACGTCCACGAGGAGGGCGTCCGGCCCCACCTGGTGCCGCTCGACGACGTCACCCTGCACCTGCCGGTCGAGGTCGCCGACTACGTCGACTTCTACGCCAGCGAGCACCACGCCACGAACGTCGGCCGGATCTTCCGCCCCGACTCCGAGCCGCTCACCCCGAACTGGAAGCACCTGCCGATCGGCTACCACGGTCGCGCCGGGACCGTCGTCGTGTCGGGCACCGACATCGTGCGGCCCCAGGGGCAGCGCAAGGCACCGACCGACCCCGCGCCGACGTTCGGGCCGAGCCGCAAGCTCGACATCGAGGCCGAGCTGGGCTTCGTGGTGGGCGGCGGCACCGCGCTCGGTGAGCCGGTCGACGTCGACCGGGCCGCCGCAGAGCACCTCTTCGGGGTGGTCCTGCTCAACGACTGGAGCGCGCGCGACATCCAGGCGTGGGAGTACGTCCCCCTGGGGCCCTTCCTCGGCAAGTCCTTCGGCACCTCGATCAGCGCCTGGGTCACGCCGATGGCAGCCCTGGCGTCGGCCCGCGTCCCGCTCCCCGGCCAGGACCCCGCACCACTTCCCTACCTGCGCGGCGGCGTCGACTCGGTGTTCGGGCTCGACCTGCACCTCGAGGTGGAGTGGAACGGCACGGTCGTCGCCCGACCCGAGGCCCGCGACCTCTACTGGTCACCGGCCCAGATGCTGGCCCACCTGTCCGTGAACGGCGCCTCGATCCGCAGCGGTGACCTCTTCGGCTCCGGCACCATCTCGGGCGCCGCGAAGGAGACCCGGGGCAGCTTCCTCGAGCTCTCGTGGAACGGCACGGAGCCCGTGCGGCTGGCCGACGGCAGCGAGCGCACCTTCCTCGAGGACGGCGACACGGTCGTCCTGCGCGCGTGCGCGACCGGCACCGACGGCACCCGCCTCGAGCTGGGCGAGGTCGGCGGGACCATCCTCCCCGCCCACGAGGCGTAAGCAGCCCGCAAGGTCGGGTCGCCACCCATCCTGCGGACCGGCTGGCAGGGTGGGTGCATGAAGGTCGTCGTCACCGGCGGTGCCGGATTCATCGGAACCGCCGTCCTGCGCAGCCTGGCCGGGTCCGGTGACGAGGTGGTCGTGGTGGACTCGCTGCGCCCCGACGTGCACGCCGACGGCGGCGCCGGAGCTCGCGAGCGCGTGGCCTCGCTCGGCGCGCGACTGGTCGAGGCCGACGTCCGCGACCTGGCCGCGGTCCACGAGCAGCTCCGCGGGGTGGACGCGGTGGTGCACCTCGCTGCCAAGGTCGGCCTCGGCGTCGACCTCGACGACATGGACGACTACGTCTCGAGCAACTCACTGGGCACGGCCACCGTGCTGCGCGCGTGCCACCTCGCCGGAGTCCGACGCGTGGTCCAGGCGAGCTCCATGGTGGTCTACGGCGAAGGGGCCTACCGGTGCCACCTCGACGGTGCCGTGGCGCCGAGCCCACGCACCCCCGAGCGCCTCTCGAGCGGCGAGTTCGAGCCCGTGTGCCCGCACTGCGGCGCCGACCTCGACCCGGCACTGGTCGACGAGGGCGCACCGATGGACCCACGCAACACCTACGCGGCAACGAAAGTCGCCCAGGAGCAGCTCGCCTCGGTCTGGGCGCGCGAGACCGGCGGCACCTGCACCTCGCTGAGGCTGCACAACGTCTACGGCCCCGGTATGCCGCGCGCCACGCCCTACGCCGGCGTCGCCGCCATCTTCTGGTCGGCCGCGGCCGAGGGGCAGTCACCGCAGGTGTTCGAGGACGGTGGCCAGCGTCGGGACTTCGTCCACGTCGACGACGTGGCGATGGCCTTCGTCGCCGCGCTCTCCCGCGACGGTGGCGGCCACGCGGCGTACAACGTGGGCTCGGGGGCGGTGCACACCATCGGCGACCTGGCGACCGAGCTGGCCTCGCTCGCGGGCGGGCCGGACCCCACCGTGACCGGTCGCTACCGTCTTGGGGACGTGCGGCACATCACCGCGTCGAGCGACCGCGCCGCGCGCGAGCTGGGCTGGCGGGCCACCAGGTCGCTGCGAACCGGCCTGCGAAACCTCTCGTTCAGCTGACCGGGGCGTCCTGCTCCACGACTCCCCCGGGCTCGGCCGCGGGAAGCGCCACCTCGAAACGGCAGCCGCCCTCGACATTCGCCACCGAGATCGATCCCGCGTGCGACTCGACGATCCCCTTGGCGATGGCCAGCCCGAGGCCTGCTCCCGCATCGCGACCACCGCGGTCTGGGTCGGCCCGCCAGCCCGCCTCGAAGACCCGCAGCAGGTCGGGCTCGGCGATTCCGCCACACTCGTCCAGCACCGAGAGCTGTGTGCGGCCGTCGGCACACCGCTCCGCCCGGACCACGACCGACCCTCCCTCGCTGGTGTGCCGCACGGCGTTGCCCACGAGGTTGCCGAGCAGACGGGTCAGCTCGTCGCCGTTGCCCGTGACGGCCAGTCGGTCGTCGTCAGGGGCGACCTGCAAGCGCAGGTCCACCAGGCGCTGATGGGCGTGCTGCTGCAGCTCCCCCACCACGTCGTGGGCCACCTCGACGAGGCTGACCAGGGTCGCGTCGTCGCGGGGCCCGGGATCCGGTGCGCTGACCCGAGACAGCTCGAACAGGTCACCGACCAGGCCGTCCAGCCGAGCCACGGTCTGACGCACCTGCCGCAGGGCCGGGGCGGGTTCGATCACCCCGTCCTCCAGGCCCTCGGCCAGGGCTCGCAGCCCGGCCAGGGGAGTCCGGAGGTCGTGCGACATGAAGGCCACCAGCTCTCGCCGCGAGGACTCCAGGGCGCGCTCACGCCTCTCGGACGCCTCCAGCCGGAGACGGGTGGTGTCCAGCTCGCGACCGAGCGCGGTCAGCTCCGAGGAGACCGGGGTCGTGCGCGCGCCAGCCTCCTCCACGGGGATGCGCTCACCCAGTGACCGCACCGTCCTGGTCAGGGCGTGCGCCTCCCGCGCGACCTGGTGACCCAGGACGAGCGACAGCAGGATGCCGACCAGCCCGGCGCAGCCGAGGGCGACGAGCACCACCGTGGAGTCGTGGGTGGAGATGAACATCCGCCGGACGTTGACGAAGACGGCCACGGACACGGCAGCCAGCGGGACCAGCGAGGCGGCCACGACCAACACGGTGGTCGAGCGTCCTCGCAAGCGGGCCAGGACGAACGCGCCGACCGCCCCTGCGGCGAGGCAGACGACCACGGTGACCGCGACGACCTGCTGCATGTCGTTCATGCCTGCTCCTGCTCCCCGTCCTGCTCGTGCTCCCGGTCCTGCTCCTGCTCCAGGTCTCTCGCCCGGGTGGCCTCCCGGTCATCCGCCGCCACGTCGACCACGTCGTCGATCCCTTCGTCGACCGTGTCGCCGAACCGGTAGCCCGCCCCCCGGACGGTGACGATCCGCCGCGGGTCACTCGGGTCCTCCTCGATCTTCTCCCTGACCCGCCGCACGTGCACCGTCACGGTGGAGGTGTCCCCGAAGTCCCAGCCCCAGACCCGGCGCATCAGCTGCTCCTTCGTGAACGTGAGTCCCGGGTGCGCCATGAGGTAGGCCAGGAGGTCGAACTCACGGGTGGTCAGCTCGCAGCGCCGTCCGTCGACCGTCGCCGTCCGTGCCCCGGTGTCGACCCGGACACCGAGCCGCTCGACCACCCGCGGCCGGAGAGCCGCAGCACCCAGACGCTCGCCACGGCGCAGCAGTGCCTCCACCCTCCCGAGCGCCTCGCGAGGGCTGAACGGCTTGACCATGTAGTCGTCGGCCCCCAGCTCCAGCCCCAGCAGCCGGTCGTCCTCCTCGCCCCGCGCGCTGAGGACGATGACGGCCGCGTGGTCGTCCTCGGCACGCCGTCGCCGCAACACCTCCAGGCCGGACATGAGGGGCAGCATGACGTCGAGGATGACGACGTCCGGGCGGCGTTCCCGCCAGAGCTGCAACGCAGTGAGCCCGTCGGAGGCGAGCGCCGCCTCGAAGCCAGCCCTGGTCAGGTAGGCCGAGAGCACGCTGGAGACGGTGGGGTCGTCCTCGACGACCAGCACAGTTGCGACCACGTTCGAAGGGTATGCCGCGTTGCCGCTGCACGGTGCCGGACCGAGCGGAGGGCGCCCACCCGTAAGGGTTTCGTCATCGGCGGTGACGGCAGCCCGGCCGTACGAGCACCTAGCGTCGGGTCATGCCCCAGTCCGTCGCGGTCGACGTCGTCCTCCCCTGTCTCGACGAGGCGGAGGCGTTGCCCTGGGTCCTCGACCGCATGCCGTCCTGGGCACGGCCGATCGTCGCCGACAACGGGTCGACCGACGCATCGGTCGACATCGCGCGCAGCCGCCGCGTCCCGGTCGTCGAGGTGGTCCAGCGCGGCTACGGCGCGGCCTGCCACGCCGGGCTCATGAGTGCCAGGGCGCCCCTGGTGGCGTTCATGGACGCGGATGCGAGCCTCGACCCGCGATCACTGGAGCTCCTCGTGATGGCCCACCTCGAAGCTCCGGCGGACCGCCCCTGCCTGGTCGTCGGAGCACGGCAGCCGGTCTCCCGTGCCGCGTGGCCGGCCCGTCTGAGGCTCGCGAACCGCGTCCTCGCCCGACGGGTGCACCGGGTCACCGGAGCAGGGCTGGACGACATCGGGCCCATGCGGCTGGCCGACACCGTGGCCCTGCAGGACCTCGCAGTCGGTGACCGCCGGTCCGGGTACCCCGTCGAGACGGTGCTCCGGGCGAGCCGGGCCGGCTGGACCGTGACCGGCGTCCCCGTTCCCTACCTCGCCAGAGCCGGGCGGTCCAAGGTCACCGGCACCTGGCTGGGCGCCGCGCGGGCCGTGCACGACATGAGCAGGGTGCTCAGCGCATGAGCGCGCTGATCGAGGACGCCGCCGCGGACGCCCTGTCACGACAGACCTTGCAGGCCGTCGTCATCCTCGCGAAGTCGCCGCAGCCCGGTCGGGTCAAGACCCGGCTCACCCCGGTCTTCTCCCCCGCCGAGGCAGCCGCCCTCGCCGCCGCCGCCATCCGCGACACCCTCGACGCCGCCCGGGCGACCGGGGTCCGCACGATCTTGTGCTGGGACGGTCCGACCCCCGAGTGGCTGCCGCGTGACGTGCGGCTCCAGCGTCAGCAGGGCGATGGGCTGGCGCAGCGCCTCGACCAGGCCTTCCGCGACTGCCTGCCCACCACGGGCGACCACCCGACGCTGTTGATCGGGATGGACACCCCACAGCTCGACGCCGCCGACCTGTGCGTCGACTGGGACGGCGCGGACGCGGTGCTGGGACTGAGCGACGACGGCGGCTACTGGGCGATCGGCCTGCGGCGCTACCAGCCGGGGCTCTTCTCCGGCGTCCCGATGTCGACCGACCGCACGGGTGCCGAACAGCTCGAACGCCTTGTGTCGCAAGGACTCTCGGTCCACCTGCTGCCCACCCATCGCGACGTCGACGAGCCGGGCGATGCCGTCGTGGTCGCCCGGGCGCAACCCCACACTCGCTTCGCCCGCACCTTCCGGCGGATCGTCGCGACGCCGTGCCACCCCTCCCAGCTCTTCGACGCGGCCCTGGCCGGTGGCGGCATCCACGTGGAGGGCGTGGACGCCGCCTTCGGAGCTCCACAGCCCCTCGCCGTCGAGGCGTGGCTCAGCCTGTCTGACGTCGACGAGCTCATCGTGAGCCGGTGCGCCGGGCCGGTGATCGACATCGGCTGCGGACCCGGGCGGTTCGTGGAGGCACTGGCCGCGCGGGGACTGCCCGTCCTGGGCATCGACGTGTCAGGAGCCTCGGTCGTGCACACCAGGGCTCGGGGGGCCAGTGCCCTGCGACGCAACGTCTTCGAGCCCGTCCCGGGCGAAGGGCGGTGGCAGACGCTCCTGCTGGCGGACGGCAACATCGGCATCGGCGGCGACCCCCGGGCCCTCCTGGATCGATGTCGCCAGCTCCTGGGGCCGGAGGGATGTGCCCTCGTCGAGGTCGATGCCGACGACGACGTCGACGTACGCACGCACGTGACCCTCACCGGCCCCCTCGGACGGAGGTCGACACCTTTCCCGTGGGCGCTGGTGGGCGCCACGGCGCTGGTCCGGTATGCCGCGGAAGCTGGACTGCTCGCCGTGGAGGACTGGCGGCTGGACGGCCGGGCGTTCGTCACGCTCCGCCGGGCCGCCTGACACCTTCGAGGTCACGGCTGCGAGCCAACTGTGACGGGTGCGAGTCAGCGCCGGATGCCCCCGGTCGCCAGTAGGGGGATGAGCAACAACGCCACCGTCAGCAGGGCCAGGCCGCCGAAGCGGATGGCGGGACGGAGCCGGTCCGGCGAACGTCCGGCCACCAGCCACCCGGACACGACGCCCAGTGGTGCCAACAGCCCGTCGTGGACTGCGACCCCCGCCACGAGCCAGACGGCAACCCGCACCCAGCCCGTCTGGGGCACCTGGGCGACGAACTGCCACACCCCGACCAGTCCGAGGCCAACGCCCGCCAGCCCGAGCAGGACGCGCCCGGCCCCTGCTCCCAGCACCGCGGCATACGCGGCCCTCACGTCAGCACCTCGAGCTCGGTGACCCACTTGGTCTGGAGCACCCCGGGACGGTTCGGGGCGATGAGCCGCACCGGGTAGCCGTGGTCCCGCGTCAGGCGGGATCCGTTGAGCCGCAGGGCAAGCAGCGTGCTGGGGTGGTCCGCGTACGCGCGCGGCAGGACACTCACGGCATACGCACCACGGCGCTCGGCGGACACGATCCGGACGTCATCGACCGCGACTCCGACGAAGGCGAGCACGTCGCGGACACGGACTCCCTCCCAGGTGGCCGAGGCACTCCACCCCTCGACACACGCGATCGGTAGCGAGACCGTCCGCTGGGTCAGCGACCGGAGCTCCGCGGCCGTCACCGAGCGGATGCCGCCCGGACCACGGACCGTCACCGTCCAGTCGTCGTCGCCACCGGCAGGGTCGAGCGTCGGGTCGATCCCGGCCTGGGTCGCGGTCCGGTTGACCGGCACCCCCAGCGGGCTCGACGAGGGACGCCGCGAGCGAAGGACCGACACGGGTTCGAGCAGCGGTACGGCGGACCCGACGGTGAGCACCACGGCCCCGGCCGCCACCCCGACGGCCCCGGCCACGAACGCCCGACGCCCCTGCCGCGCCGCGAGGTCGGCGCCCGCAGGCGTCAACGCATCCCTGATGGCGGGGAGCTTCACCGCGACGTGGACGGTCAACGCCCCGACCGCGACCCACGCGAACGCGTAGTGGACCCGGGTGAAGCCGAAGCCGAAGACGTACCAGCCGGCGACATTGGCGACGCCGGAGGACACCATGAGGATCGACGAACCGACCAGCACCGCGATGGAGGCCCGCTCGAGCATGACCACCAGGGAGCCGACCACCGGTCGGGCGAACAGACGCGGGTAGGCGGCGAAGAGCTTGGCCAGCAGCAGTGGCACCGCTGCGGTGCCCGACGCGACGTGCACACCCTGGCTGACGCGGTATCCCCAGGACGGACCCGTCGGGATGGGCAACCAGGGCACCGGGTGCTGGTGCAGGTGGCTCAACAGCCCGGTGACGAAGCAGATCGCGAAGGCAGCGCCCAGCCACAGGCCGATCCGCGCGACCACGGTCCGGTCGTGGACCGGCGACGTGAAGTCGGCGGGGACCGGCGGCTGCGGCAGACGTGGCATGCCTGCCACGGTAAGGACGCACGGCCGCCGCGGACGGTCCTGCCCTCTTACGGCCGGATGACGGATCAGCCCGGGGCACCCTCGTCGGCCCCGCTGGCGGGCGGGCTCGGACAGAGTGTGTCCCATGCGCAGAGTCGTCGTCGGGACCGCCGTGATGGCGACCTGCTCGGCGACCTATGCGCTCTCGGGAGACCTGGACGGGCACCGGCTCGGACTCGCTGCGGTGATGGTCGCCTGGTGGGCCGTAGCCATGGCGGTGACGCGGTGGGTGCGGGCGGCGCCACGCAAGACGGACCGCCTGCCAGGCACGCGGCGCGGGCTCGTGCTGGTGGTGTTCCTGGTGGCGTTCGTCGCCCAGCTCCCCGGGCTGCTGAGCCCGCCACGATCGAGCTCCGACGCCTACCGCTACGTCTGGGACGGCCGGGTCCAGCTCGCCGGCACCTCCCCCTACCGCTTCGCCCCCCTCGACGACCGGCTGGCTGCCCTGCGCGACCCCGTGCTGTTCCCGGGCCTGGGACCCGGCGACAGGTCGGGCTACCTGACCCAACCCGTGCCCACGGACCGCGGTGAGCTCCTGGCTCGATCGGCCAACGACCCGCGTACGCGGATCAACCGGCCGCAGGTACCGACCATCTACCCACCGGTCGCGCAAGCCTGGTTCACGACCGTCGCGCTGGCGACACCCTGGGGATGGGGCACGACGGGGCTGCAGCTGGGCTCGGCACTCCTGGCTGCGGGCATCGCGGCTGCCATCGCGTCCGCGCTGCGCCGCATCGGTCGCGACCCGTGGGGAGCCCTGTGGTGGGCGTGGTGCCCCACGGTCCTGGCCGAGTCGGCCAACGGTGCGCACGTCGACGTGCTCGCCGCCGGACTCGTGGTGGGATCGCTGGCGGTGGCCGCTTCGGTGGTGGGGAGGTCGGGCCATGGTGCCCCCGACCAGTGGCGCAGGGGGGCGCGCGTGGTGGCGACCGGCGTCCTGGCGGGCCTGGCCATCTCGACCAAGCTCTACCCGGCAGTCGCCCTCGCCGCGCTCTTCCCGTTGCGGCGCAGCCCCACCCGCGTGCTCGGGGTGGGGCTGGCAGCGGTCGCCACCGTCGTGCTGACGTACCTCCCGCACTGGCTGGCCGCGGGGCACCTGGTGGTCGGCTACCTGCCCGGCTACCTGCTCGAGGAGTCCGGCCCCAACCGCGCGGGGATCGTCGCACTGGTCCTGCCGCGGGCTGTGGTGGCCCCGGTCTCCATGCTGGTCATCGCGACCGTGGCAGCGGTGGTCGCGTGGCGGCTGGGGACACCCGGACGGTCGGCGGCGGCCGGCGCAGCCGTGGTGTTCGGCACCCTGATGCTCGTCACGACACCGAGCTACCCCTGGTACGCCCTGCCCCTGGTCGCCTGCGCAGTCCTGGCCGGGCGGCTCGAGTGGCTCGCCGTCGCCGGCGCCTCGACCCTCGCCTACGCGTCGGTGTCGGTCCACCCCCTACCCACGATCGCGTATGCCGCGTCGGCGGTGTTCGTCGTCCTCACCACCCTGGGCCGCAGGTCGCTAGCTGCGCGGCTGCTTGCCGATCACGACGTTGGTCTTGGCGAGCTTGTCGTGCAGGGCCTGCTTGCGCTCGTCCCAGGCCGGCCACAGCAGGTCGACCAACGCCATGAGCGAGAACAGGTTGCCGAGCAACGGGATGTTGCCGAGCAGGCTGAGGCCGGCCTGCAGGGAGGTGCGCTTGGCCGCGTCGCCGACGGAGAGGACGCCCGGCCGGTCGCGCAGCCGCACGCTGATGCCCACCGCGGCCTTGCCGGGGGTCGCGCCGGTGCGGCTCAGGAAGAACACCCCATAGGCGAACGTGATGACGGCGGCGACGACGCCGAACGCGATGAGGTAGCCGTAGTTGACGTTGCTGGTCGTGATGCTGTCGAAGGCGGTCGGGTCACCTGAGTCCATCGCCGCGGTCAGCTCGTCCCACACCGGCTCGAAGCCCTTGAACAGGAACCAGCCCCCGAGCACCATCATCAGGACGAACTGGATGATGCCGTCGAGGAGGAACGCCCCCACGCGCTGCCAGTAGCTCGCGAGCGGCTGGCCGTCGGGCGTGGTCGCGACGCGCTGCATGCCGCCGTAGGCCGGCGCGTTCCAGCCGCCTTGCTGGGAGCCGGGGAACTGCGGGTGCTGCTCCCGCGGGGGCGGGGCCTGCCAGCCGGTGTTCGTCGGCGGTGCTGGAGCCTGCGCCGGGGGCTGACCCTGCACCGGGGCCTGGGTTCCGCCCTGACCCGGGTACTGCGGCGGGTGGCCCTGACCCGGGTACTGCTGCTGGCCGGGCTGGGCCGCGCTCGCGGCAGGTCGGGTCGAGCGGGGCGTCGTGTGCTTGCTCCAGACCACACCGTCGAAGTACCGCAGCTGGCTGTCGTCCTCGGGGTCGTCGTACCAGCCGGGAGTCGTTGGCGTGCTCATGCGGCAAGCCTCTCACGGGGCCTGTGCGCTCCACCCACCGAACCCACGGTGGGTGGGCGCACCGGCCTCGGGCCGCGGCGGTCAGAGGTTGCCGCGGGCGTCCTGCTCGCGCTCGATGGCCTCGAACAGCGCCTTGAAGTTGCCCTTGCCGAAACCGAGGGAGCCGTGCCGCTCGATGATCTCGAAGAACACGGTGGGGCGGTCGCCGAGGGGCTTGGTGAAGATCTGCAGGAGGTAGCCGTCCTCGTCACGGTCGACGAGGATCTTGCGCTTCTGCAGCTCCTCGATCGGGGCCCGTACCTCGCCGATGCGAGCGCGCAGCTCGTCGTCCTCGTAGTAGGAGTCGGGGGTGTCGAGGAACTCCACGCCGTTGGCCCGCAGCTCGTCCACCGTGCGCAGGATGTCGTTGGTGGCGAGCGCGAGGTGCTGGGCGCCCGGACCGTTGTAGAACTCCAGGTACTCGTCGATCTGGCTCTTGCGCTTGGCGATGGCCGGCTCGTTGAGCGGGAACTTGACCCGGTGGTTGCCGTTGGCCACGACCTTGGACATCAGCGCGGAGTAGTCGGTGGCGATGTCGTCGCCCACGAACTCGGCCATGTTCACGAAGCCCATGACCTTGTTGTAGAAGGTCACCCACTCGTCCATCTTGCCGAGCTCGACGTTGCCGACGATGTGGTCGAGGGCCTGGAAGAGGCGCTTGGGCGCACCCTCGCGCTTGACCCACGTGGAGGTCTTGGCGACGTAGCCCGGCAGGTAGGGGCCGTCGTAGCGGGACCGGTCGACGAGGGTGTGGACGGTCTCGCCGTAGGCGGCGATCGAGGCGATCCGGACGGTGCCGTGCTCGTCGGTGACGTCCTCGGCCTCGCGGACCACGCGGGCGCCGGCGCGCTTGGCCTGGGCGATGCACTTGTCGACGTCGGGCACCTCGAGGGAGATGTCGACGACGCCGTCACCGTGCTTGGCGTGGTGGGCGATGAGGAGGCTGTCGGGGCTGACCGCGCCGTTGACGACGAAGCGGATCGAACCCGACTTGAGGACGAACGACTTGTGGTCGCGCTGGCCGTTCTCGGGGCCGCTGTAGGCGACGAGCTCCATGCCCCAGGCGGACTGGTAGTAGTGCGCGGTCTGGCTGGCGTTGCCGACGACGAAGACGATCGCGTCCCAGCCGGTGACCGGGAACGGGTCCTTGCTCTCGTCGTACTCGACGAGGCCGACGAGCTGCTTGAGCTGCTCGAGGTCGAGGTTGGCCTCGCGCTCCTGGGGGGTCAGGTCGAGCGCGGTGTCCGTCGCGGTGTCCGTGGCGTGAGTGGTCATGGGTGCAGGGTGCCGGGTGGCGCTCCCGGTGTGCAACCGTGGCCGGTTGGGCTGCACACTCTGCGCAGACTGTTGGTCATACCCGGTCGATCTGTGGACAATGTGACCATGACCCTGGACGAGCTCGATGGGCGCCTGATCACCCTGTTCAGCGAGCAGCCCCAGATCGGGGTGCTGGGCGCCTCGCGTGAGCTGGGCGTGGCCCGCGGCACCGTGCAGGCCCGGCTCGACCGGCTGGTGCAGCACGGCGTCATCAGGTCGTGGGCGCCGCAGATCGACGCGTCGGCCATGGGCTACCCCGTGTCGGCGTTCTGCACGCTGGAGATCCGCCAGGGGCGCGGCCACACGCCGGTGGTCGAGCACCTCTCCGGCATCCCCGAGGTGCTGGAGGCGCACACCATCACCGGGTCGGGAGACCTGTTCATCCACATCGTCGCGCGCGACAACGCCGACCTCCAGCGGGTCATCGACGCCGTGGTCGACGACGAGCACGTCGTCCGGGCGAACACCGCGATCTCCCTGGCCACCCGGATCCCGCTGCGCACCCTCCCCCTGGTCCGCGCGGCGTCCGGCGGCTGACGACTCAGGCGTCGAGCCGGAAGCCGAGCTTGACCGTCACCTGCCAGTGCGCGACCGCTCCGTCCGCGATCTGCCCCCGGACGCTCTGCACCTCGAACCAGTCGAGGTTGCGCACCGTCTTCGCCGCCTGGGTGACGGCGTTGCCGACGGCGGCCTCGATGCCGTCGGGCGAGGTGCCCACGACCTCGGAGATGGAGTACACGTGGTTGGCCATGGCCTGCTCCGTCCTCGGCGGCCGGGCGTCGCCGTTGCGGTCACGCTAGTCCCGTGCGCCCTACCCGGCCAGAGGTCGACCGTCGAGACGGAGCCGCCGGGCGGTAGGGCAGCCCGGCCCCGACGTCCCTAGACCGCGGAGAACGCGTCGGGGTCGGTGCTCAGCCGGGCGCGGAACGCGTTGTCGAGGGCCGCGTCGTCCTCGATCGCCTCGTCGTAGTGGTCATCCGACGACAGGTCGAGCGCGCTGGCCCGCTCGGGGTCGTCGAGGGCGCCGTCGGCGATGGCGCGCCGGACCGCGGCGATCGCCTCGGAGGCGGCCGGCACGTGCAGCCACCGGTAGCCGGCCTCGGCGGCATCGAGCTCCTCGTCGGTCATGCTCCGGACCGCGTCGAGGACACCGTCCGACATCGCCGAGCTGTGCAGCCGCAGCGCCGCGGCCAGCGCCCGGTCGCCTTCGCCGGGGGTCGAGCCGCCGGCCTCGAGTGCAGCGCGGTTCCAGATGGTGTCAGCCAGGTCGTCCATGACGGCAGCATGTCACCTGTTCGGGTCGACGTCCCGCAGAACACCCGTTCCCGGACGCCGTTCCCGGGCGGCCGGATGAGGGCAGAGGTCAGCGCCGGCCGACGAACCAGGCCCGGATCTTCTCGACCCGCGCCACGACCTGCTCGGAGGTCGCCTCGTCGAGGGCAGGGCCACCACAGGCCCGGCGCAGCTCGTTGTGCACCACCCCGTGCGGGGTGCCCTTCTTCCGGGCGTAGGCAGCGACCAGCTTGTTGAGCTCCTGGCGCTGTGCAGCGAGCGCACGGTGCGCCGACACCGGCTGCTCCACCTTGCGCGGGCGGCGGGTGCTCTGGGCGGCCTGCCGCTCGTGGAGCAGCACCGCCATCTGGTCGGGCTCGAGCAGACCCGGCAGCCCGAGGTACTCCTGCTCCTCGTCCGACCCGGTGACCGCGTTGAGCCCGAACTGCTTCGCGTCGAAGAGCACGTGGTCGAACTCGGCGTCGGACTCGAGGGCCTCGAACGCCATCTGGTCGACGTCCGGGGTGCGGGCCGTGCGGTTCGCCGCATCGACGAGGGCGTCCTCCTCGGCCCACATCGCGGCCGCGCTGTCGTCCTTGGCGACCCGGTCGAGGGCGTGGTCGCGCTCGTCCTCGAGCCGGGCCGCGTGCTCGAGGATGACCGGCACCGACGGCAGGAAGACCGACGCGGTCTCGCCGCGCCGGCGGGCGCGCACGAAGCGTCCCACCGCCTGGGCGAAGAACAGCGGGGTCGACGTCGAGGTGGCATAGACCCCGACACAGAGCCGGGGCACGTCGACGCCCTCGGACACCATCCGCACGGCGACCATCCAGCGCGAGTCGCTCGAGGCGTACTCCTCGATCCGGGCGGACGAGCCCGCGTCGTCGGACAGGACCAGCGTGACGCGCTCGCCGGTGATGGTCTCGAGGATCTTGGCGTAGGCGCGCGCCGCGGTCTGGTTGGACGCGATCACCAGGCCACCGGCGTCGGGCACGCCGCGGCGCACCTCGGTCAGTCGCTTGTCGGCTGCGGCCAGCACCGAGGGGACCCACTCCCCCTTGGGGTCCAGCGCGGTGCGCCAGGCCTGCGCCATGGAGTCCTTGGTCAGCATCTCCCCCAGGCGGGCGGCGATCTCGTCACCGGCCTTGGTGCGCCACCGCATGGCGCCTCCGTAGGCGAGGAAGAGCACAGGCCGCACGACCCCGTCACGCAACGCCTCGGCATACCCGTAGGTGTAGTCGGCCGACGAGCGGCGGATGCCGTCGGCGTCCTCGGCGTAGGTGACGAACGGGATCGGCGAGGTGTCGGAGCGGAACGGCGTGCCGGTGAGCGCGAGCCGGCGGGTGGCGGGCTCGAAGGCCTCGCGGATCGCGTCACCCCACGACAGGGCGTCGCCTCCGTGGTGGATCTCGTCGAGGATCACCAGGGTCGGAGCCGACTCGGTGCGGGTGCGGTGCAGCGACGGCTTGCTCGCCACCTGGGCGTAGGTCAGCGCCACGCCGTCGTACTCGCTGGAGTGCCGCGCGGAGGAGTTGGAGAACCTCGGGTCGATGTGGATGCCGACCCGTGCGGCTGCCTCGGCCCACTGCGTCTTCAGGTGCTCGGTGGGCGCGACGATGGTCACGGCCGAGATGGTGCCCCGGCCGAGCAGCTCGGTGGCGAGGCGCAGTGCGTAGGTCGTCTTCCCGGCGCCGGGGGTCGCGACGGCGAGGAAGTCCCGTGGGTCGGAGCGCAGGTATGCCGTGAGCGCGGCCTGCTGCCAGGCGCGCAGCTTGTCGGCCGTCCCCCACGCCGCCCGCTCCGGGAAGGCTGGTGAAAGGTGCGAAGCGGCTGCGGTACTCATGGGACCGGCCACGTTATCCGGTGTCGCGAGACGACATGCCGAGGCCCCGGCGTCTGCGCCGGGGCCTCGGTCGTGTGCTAGGCCGTGGAGTCCACCTCCGTCGCCTGGCTGAGCTGCTCAGCCGTGCTGCTCAGCCGTGCTGCTCACCGGGGCTGCGTCAGCCCCGGTAGGTCAGCCACTGGTTCTGCATGCGGGTGGTCTGCCCGGCCGTGAAGGTGTTCATGCACGAGTCGTCGGTGTAGTCCATGAAGTTCTTGATCGGGTCGAGTCCGCTGGCCGTGCAGGTGTCACGACCAGTGGGGCACCCGAACGCCGGGGAGGCCTCGGCCGGGGTGTCGCTCACCGAGTCGCCACCGGAGCAGCCGCCCTGGAAGGTGTGGTAGAGCCCGACCCAGTGGCCGACCTCGTGGGTCGCGGTGTCACCCAGGTTGTACGGCGACAGGCTGCCACCGGGGATGCTGCGGTAGTCGATCACGACACCATCGAGGGTGGTGTTGTTCGTGGACGGGAACTGCGCGTAGCCGAGCGTGCCGTCCGAGAACGTCGTCGAGTAGAGGTTCAGCGCGGCCTTGGTGCCCTTGTGGAGGGCGGTCTTCATGGCCTTGGCGTCACTCGGCTCCCGGCCGCTGGCCGGGAAGGCGATGCTGTACCAGTCGCTGTTCGTGGTGGTCTCCGTGCCGGCGAGGGTGAACGAGAAGCCCGACGCCGCGTAGGCGTTGTTGAGGACGTCCAGCTGGCTCTGGATCTGCGTCGTCGTCAGCTTGCCGCTCGTGCCGTTGGTGATCACGTGCCAGTAGACGCTCACCGTGGTCGAGGCGAAGGCGACGGTGCCGCCACCCGGCTTGCGGGCCGTCGACGAGTCGACGAACTTGCCCTGCGAGTTCTTGGTATAGCCCTTGGCCGCGGCAGCTTTGGCGAACGCCGCCTCCATCGAGTTGACCTTGGCTTGGCTGAGCTCGTGCGGGTCGGTGCGGTTGCCACCCTTGGCGGACCGCGCGGCGTTGACGGCGTCGTTGTGGGTCGCGCAGTCGGCGGCCACGGTGGACTCGCCGGCCATCATCTGGGCGCTGGCGCTGCCCTGGCCGAGCCCGAGGGCGACGGCCCCCAGCATGAGGGAGGACAGTGCGATTCGAGAGCGAAGCTTCATGGGCGTCCTTTCGAGGTGCCTCCCTCCGGGGTCGGTGGGTGGCTCGACTTGGCACGCTAGGAGCCCGATCCTCTGCAGCCGGGTCGGGAGAGGCAGGCGCAGGTAAAGACTCGTTCAGGCTTTCGGTGGGTGTGAAACTCCTGTGCCCCGGCGGGCGTCTGTGGCGCCCACCTGCACGTTCAGGTCACTCGCCGCCGTCCTGAGGGGCCCGCAGACCGTCGTAGATCTCCTTGCACGTGGGGCACACCGGGAACTTCTTCGGGTCACGCCCGGGCACCCAGACCTTGCCGCAGAGCGCGACGACGGGGTCTCCCGAGAGGGCGCTCTCGAGGATCTTCTCCTTGCGCACGTAGTGCGAGAACCGCTCGTGGTCGCCCGGCTCCTGCAGCTGCTCCTCGACCTGCTCGCGCTCGAGCACGGCGGTCGTCGTGGAAGGTTGGGAGGGCTGGGCCTCGGGGGCCAGCGGGTCGTCCAGGGGGATCTGGGGCTCGCTCATCCAGCGATTGTATGCCGCCTGGCCGCGGCCGCTGACGACCCTCGGGCCCAGCGGTCAGTTCATCTCGGGGTCGGTGGGGAAGGTCGCCACGAACGCGAGGTGGTCACGCTGACGGCGCAGCACCCTGGCCCACAGCTGCTCCGGGTCGTCGTCGAACGCATCGCGCCCCTCGGACTCCACGACGTACCAGCTACCCGCGCGCACCTCGTCCTCGAGCTGGCCCGGCGACCACCCGGCATACCCGGCGAAGATCCGCAGGCCGGCCACCTCGGGGACCACGATCGCCGGCGGGGTGTCGAGGTCGACGAGCCCGAGACCGCGGAACAGGCGCTTCACGCCGAGCGGCTCGACGTCGCCGGGGACCGTGACCAGGCCGAGGGCGCTGTCGAGGCCGACCGGTCCGCCCTCGAAGAGGACCGACGGTGCGGTCGCGTGGGCCTGCCAGTCCGGCAGGACCGCGTCGACCCGGGCGTCCATCGGCCGGTTGAGCACCACACCCTGGGCGCCCTCCTCGTCGTGGTGGAGGATCAGGACGACGCTGCGGCAGAACACCCCCTCCTCGATCTGGGGGGTCGCGACGAGCAGGCTGCCCGACAGGTCCTTCATCTCCACGAGTCCATTCTGCCTGCCAACGCCAGAGCCCCGGTCGCGGGGACCGGGGCTCTGGCCGTTCAGTTGATGCGAAGACGGCTGGTGCGCCGTGGGGCGGTGCCGGAGCTACCGGTCAGGCGCGGGCGGCCCGCGAGTAGCTGCCGCGCTCGCCGCGCGAGCCGCCGGAGCGGTCGTCACGGTAGGGACGGTTGCCACCCTGGCGCGGGCCGCGGGGGCCTCCACCACGGGGACCACCGGACGGGCGACCGCCGCCGCGCTTCGGGCCCTCGAGCACCCGGCGGACCTGGTCCTCGGGGACGGGGATGCCGCTGGGGGTGACGGCGCCGGTGGCCGCGAGGCGGTCGTCGCCGGGGACGGCCTTGGTCGGCATCGCGTCGATGCCTGCCTCACGGGCCATCCGCTCCATGGTGCGCCGCTGGTGCGGGAGCGCCAGGGTGACGACCGTGCCCTTGTCGCCGGCGCGGGCCGTGCGACCCGAGCGGTGCAGGTAGTCCTTGTGGTCGGCCGGGGGGTCGACCTGGAGCACGACCGAGACGTCGTCGACGTGGATGCCGCGGGCGGCGACGTCGGTGGCCACCAGGACCGGCAGGCTGCCGTCACGGAAGGCCCCGAGGACGCGGTTGCGCGCGCCCTGGTTCAGGCCGCCGTGCAGCGCGGCCGCGAAGACGCCCTGCTCGCGCAGCTGGAGGGCCACGCGGTCGGCGCCGAGCTTGGTCCGCACGAAGACCACGGTGCGGCCCGCCCGGTTGGCGACCTCGGCCGTGATCGTCTTCTTGTGCATCGGGTCGATGAGGAGCACGTGGTGCTCCATCGTGGTGACCGAGGCCTTCGCGTCGTCGGTCGAGTGCGTCTTCGGGTCGGTGAGGTAGCCCTCCACGAGCTTGTCGACGCCCTTGTCCAGGGTGGCCGAGAACAGCATCCGCTGCCCGCCGGCCGGCATCTGGTCGAGGATCGCGGTGACCTCGGGCATGAAGCCCATGTCGGCCATGTGGTCGGCCTCGTCGAGGACGGCGATCTGGATGTCGCGCAGCTGCACGGCGTCACGCTCGATCAGGTCCTTGAGCCGGCCCGGCGTGGCGATGAGCAGGTCGACGCCGCGGTTCAGCGCGCTGATCTGCGTCGTGTAGGACAGGCCACCGGCGACCAGCTTGTGCTTCAGACCGAGGACGTGCACGAGGGGCTCGAGCGCGTCGGACACCTGCATGGCGAGCTCGCGGGTCGGGACCAGCACGAGCGCACGGGGGCGGCGCGGACGGGCCCGCTCGCCGTCGGCGAGGCGGGACAGCATCGGCAGGCCGAAGGCCAGCGTCTTGCCGGAGCCGGTCTGGCCGCGGCCGAGGATGTCCTTGCCGGCCAGCGCGTCCGGGATGGTCGCGGACTGGATCGGGAACGGCGTGGTGATGCCGTCACGGGCGAGCCGCTCGACGAGGCGCTCGGTCAGGCCCAGGCCAGCGAAGCCGTTGTCGGCGTCCACGGTGACGGGGCCGTCGACGGTCTTGCGGGTGGCCTTCACCCAGGTGTCGGCCTCCATCCGCTCGGCCTCGGGGTCGACCTGGCTGTCGAAGCCGCGGGACGCGCGGTCGTCGCGGTTGAAGCTGCGGGCCGGACGGTCGCTGCGGTCGGTGCTGCGGGCCGGGCGCTCGCTGCGGTCGAAGCTGCGCGCCGGACGGTCGCTGCGGTCGTTGTTGCGGGCCGGGCGCTCGGCGCGGTCGAAGCTGCGCGCGGGTCGGTCGTTGTTGCGGGCCGGACGGTCGTCACGGTTGTAGCTGGTCACAGGGCGGTCCTCACGGTTGTACTGACGGGGACCACGGCTCTCACTACGGTCACTGACATCACGGTCATAGCGACGGACCGGGCGGTCGTCGCGGGTGGAGTCGCGGCGCTGCGGCCGGTCGTCCCGGTTGAAGGTGCGAGCGGGACGGTCGTCCCGGTCGAAGCTGCGGGCCGGACGGTCGCTGCGGTCGAAGCTGCGCGGGGCGCGGTCGTCGCGGTTGAAGCTGCGGGCCGGACGGTCACTGCGGTCGTAGCTGCGCGGGGCGCGGTCGTCGCGGTTGAAGCTGCGGGCCGGACGGTCGTTCCGGTCGCTGCGGTCGTAGCTACGAGGCGCGCGGTCGTCGCGGTTGAAGCTGCGCGCGGGACGGTCGTTCCGGTCGCTGCGGTCGTAGCTGCGCGGGGCGCGGTCGTCGCGGTTGAAGCTGCGCGCGGGACGGTCGGAGCGCTCCGAGCGCTCGGGGCGACGGTCACCGTCGCGAGCCGGCCGTGCGGCATACGGGTGGCCGCCGGTGGGGGCGGAGGACTGGCCGCGGTGAGCCTTCTTGGGGCTCTTCTTCGCGGCAGCCTTCTGGTCCGGGGTCCAACGGGCCTTTTTGGGCGCGCCGGATCGCAGGTTCTTGGGCACAGATGTTCAACTCACTTCAGGTACTCGAGGTAGACACGTCTCGAGCCACCTGGCGAGGGCAACGAAGAAGACGAGCCTCAGGCCGTCTAGGGCCCGTTGGACCGGATCAACAGTTGTCATCCGGTGGTCTGCAGTCGGAGTAGGGAATGCGTCTGTGGCGCCTGTGCCACCTGATGGCGCTGCCAGCGCCGCCGATCTGAGCCCGCCCAGTCTATCAGCGCCGCAGCGCCCTCCCGACCACCACGGACGTGACCCCCAGCACCACGCCCGCGAGGTCCGCCACGGCGTCCCAGGCGTCACCCGACCGGTTCGGGAGCAGGTAGTGCTGGAGCAGCTCGCTCACCGGGGCGTGGAGTGCCAGCAGCGCCACGAGGTAGGCCGGGCGCACACCGGCGAGCAGGCCGGCCAGCGTGGGGGCCAGGAAGAGCAGGACGTGGACGACCTTGTCGCTCCACGTGACCGGCCCCTCAAGGTCGACCCGGGGCCAGTAGAGCGCGGCCAGGTGGGCGACGAGCAGCACGCCGAAGACCACGGCTGCCCTGTGCCGTGGGCGGGCGACCACACTGGTCGGCTCCGGGTCGGCGCCGAGCACGACGCCCACCGAGCTGGCCGGAGCCTGGTCGTCGGGCGATGCGCTAGCCAATGAGCTCGGGCTCTTCGGCCATCCGACGGGTGGGGACCTGCTCCGGCGTCGTGCCCAGCACGGCGGCCTTCACCGCGGCCGCGACCACCTTCGACACGTCGGGGTGGAACACGCTGGGGATGATGTAGGCGGCGTTGAGCTCCTCGGGGTGCACCACCTCCGAGAGCGCCTTCGCCGCGGCGAGCATGACGTCCTCGTCGATCGAGGTCGAGGCCGCGTCGAGCAGGCCGCGGAAGACACCCGGGAAGACGAGCACGTTGTTGATCTGGTTGGCGAAGTCGGAGCGACCCGTGGCCACCACCGCCGCGTGCTGGGCGGCCGCGATCGGGTCGACCTCGGGCTCGGGGTTGGCCATGGCGAAGACGATCGCACCGTCGTTCATGGTCGCGATGTCGTCACCGGTGAGGATGCCCGGCGCCGAGACCCCGACGAAGACGTCGGCGCCGGCGAGCGCGTCCTTGAGGGTGCCGGTGACGCCCCGCTGGTTGGTGTGCTCGGCCGACCAGGCCAGGGCCGGGTGGTGCCCCGAGGCGATGTCGTCCCGGTCGCGGTGCAGCACGCCGAACTGGTCGGCCACCACCACGTCGGTGGCTCCGGCCTTGAGCAGCAGCTTGAGGATCGCGGTGCCGGCGGCGCCCGCGCCGGACATCACCACGCGGCACTCGCTCAGCTCCTTGCCGACGACGCGCAGGGCGTTGCGCAGGGCGGCCAGGGTGACGATGGCGGTGCCGTGCTGGTCGTCGTGGAAGACCGGGATGTCGAGCTCCTCCCGGAGCCGGGCCTCGATCTCGAAGCACCGTGGGGCCGAGATGTCCTCCAGGTTGATGCCCGCGAAGACCGGGCTGATCGCCTTGACCGCGCGGATGATCTCCTCGGTGTCCTGGGTGTCGAGGCAGATCGGGAACGCGTCGATGTCGGCGAACCGCTTGAAGAGGGCTGCCTTGCCCTCCATCACCGGCAGCGCCGCGAGCGGGCCGATGTTGCCCAGGCCCAGGACGGCGGAGCCGTCGGTCACCACGGCCACCGTGTTGCGCTTGATGGTCAGGCGCCGGGCGTCGGCGGGGTTCTCGGCGATGGCCATGCAGACCCGCGCCACACCCGGGGTGTAGATCAGCGAGAGGTCGTCGCGGTTGCGGATCGGCACCTTCGACTCGATCTTGAGCTTGCCGCCGAGGTGGGCCAGGAAGGTGCGGTCGGAGACCTTGCCGATCTCGACGCCGTGCACCTCGCGCATCGCCGCGACGAGCGCGTCGGCGTGGTCGGTGTCGCGAGCGGCCGCGGTCACGTCGACCCGGAGGCGGTCGGCGCCGGAGGCCGTGACGTCCAGCCCGGTGACCAGTCCGCCACCCTCCTCGATGACCCCGGTGAGCTCGGACACGGCGGTGGCTCGGGCCGGGAGCGTCAGCCGGACGGTGATGGAGTTGGACACGGACGGGGCTGCGGTCATGTCGGGCATTCTCCCGATTACCGCGGGGTATGCCGAACCGGGTCCACGCCCGTTCTCACCTGCCGGGCCATCGCGAGCCGTCGGTCGACGAAGTCCTGCCCGCTCACGGCCAACCAGACGCACACCACCGCGAGCGGCAGCTCGACGCACAGCGCCATGGCCAGCGCGACCCACCGCTCCGCCGCGGTCGACGAGGTCACGACGTCGAACCAGGCGTCGGCGCCGAGCAGCGCGGCGCTGGCCCCCGCCACCGCGGCGAGCCAGCGCCGCCGACGGACGGCGGCCCAGCCGGTCAGCGCGAGCAGCACCAGCAGGGCCAGGTCGAAGCCGCCCCAGGCCAGGTCGAAGTGCGCCGCGCGAGCGCTGCCGGGCAGCGCCACGAACAGGTATGCCGTCCACGGGACCATCAGCGCGGCCAGCGTGGCGAGCACCCAGCCCACCACCGTCAGGCGGCGCGCCCGCGCGTGCATCAGGTCGCCGCCGTGGGTGCGACGGCCCGCAGGAGGTAGCGCTCGTGCTCGATGTCCTTGCCCCAGTAGACCGAGTCGGTGAGCTGCACGACGACCGGCTCCCCCACCAGCTCCTTGACGACCGCCGCGAGCTCCTCCGACGGCACCCCGGCGCTCCAGGGCAGGGCCGGCTTGCCGGCCGCGGACTCCAGGCCCCACCGCCCCTCGACCAGCACCATCCGGCCACCCGGGCGCAGCAGGGCGGCCCACCGGCGCAGTGCCGCGGTCGGGTCGGGCAACGTCCACAGGATGTGCCGCGCGAAGACGACGTCGACGGAGGCCGGCTCGAACGGCGGATCGCCCGCGTCGCCCTGCTGCACCTCGACGGCGGCCCCGAACGGTGCGGCCTTGGCCCGGGCCAGGCGCACCATCTCGGCCGAGAGGTCGACCCCCCGGACCCGGTGCCCCAGCTCGGCCATCAGCACGCTCATCGTGCCCGTGCCGCAGGCGAGGTCGGCCACCTCGGACGAGGTGGTGGGCAGCCAGGTGCGCAGGAGGTCCTTCCACGCCGACCGGGTGTCGGAGTCGAGGAGCCCGTGGTCGGGGTAGCTGTCGTACTCCGCCGCGAAGTCGTCCCAGTATCGACGGATCTCGTCGGTGCTCGTCCCGGGCGCGCTCGGGGTGTCGGCGCGCGGGCTCAAGGTGCTCGGGGCGTCGGCGCTCGGGGCGTCGGCGGTCGGGGTGTCGGCGGCAGCGGAGCGAGTGCTGGTTCCTTCGGTGCTCATCTGCTCAAGCCTAGGCTGGACCCATGACAGGAGACAGCGGGCCGGCTGGTGGCGCTCCCCACGTCGAGGTCACCGGTTCGGGGACCGCGTCCGCCACCCCCGACGTGGTCCGCGTGCGAGCCGGGGTCCGCTGCGACGCCGACGACGTCTCCTCCGCGCTCGCCGACGCGGGGAACCGCGCCCGCGCCCTGGCCCAGGCGGCCCGCGACCACGGCATCGCGGACGCCGACCTGCGCACCACGGGCACCGGGGTCCACCCCCGCCACGACCGTGAGGGGGTCACGGTCGTCGGCTACACGGCATACCAGAGCCTGTCGGTGACCGTCCGCGACCCGGGGCTGGTCGGGAGCCTCGTGGAAGCCTTCGCCGGGGCCGCCGGCAACGCCCTGACCATCGACAGCATCGGTCTCGAGCTCGCCGACTCCGCTCCCCTGCTCGCGCAGGCGCGCGAGGCAGCGTTCGCCGACGCCCTGGGCAAGGCGCAGCAGTATGCCGCCCTGGCCGGTCGCACGCTCGGGAAGGTTGAGCGGGTCTGCGACGTTGAGCGGGGAGGAGCCCAGCCACGGTTCGCCATGATGGCGGCCGGCAAGGCAGCAGACCTGTCCGTCGAGCTGGGCGAGAACTCGGTGACCGCGACCGTCGCGGTCCGATGGGAGTGGACGTAGACATGGCGAGCACGACGCTGACGGCAGAGAACTTCGAGAAGACGATCCTCGAGGGCGGCACCGTCTTCGTGGACTTCTGGGCCGAGTGGTGCGGACCGTGCAAGCGGTTCGGACCGGTCTTCGAGGCCGCCTCGGAGCAGCACCCCGACGTCGTGTTCGGCAAGGTCGACACGGAGGCCGAGCAGGCTCTCGCGGCCGCCGCCAACATCACCTCGATCCCCATGCTGATGGGGTTCCGTGACGGCATCCTGGTCTTCGCCCAGGCCGGGGCCCTCCCGGCGCCGATGCTCGAGGACGTCATCACCAAGGTGCAGGGCCTCGACATGGACGCGGTGCGCGCCGACATCGAGTCGCAGAAGTCCCAGCCGGCCCAGGCCTAGGCCGCTCGGCCCCGGCCGCTCGGGTCGCCACCCAGGCCGCTCTGCTCCTCGCTAGACCGCTCTGGTCCTGGCCGCCCGGTCGCCCAGGACCGGTCGGTGGGCGCGGGCCGCCAGCAGCAGCATCGCGCCCACGCCGATGCACACCACCTCGGAGACGGCGGCCGCGTACACGGCGAACCCCGACCAGTGGGAGTGGACGCCCATCAGGCCCACCGTCGTCGAGATGACGAACGCCCCCAGCGTTGACAGGCCGAAGCCGAGCGTGAGGAAAGCGGGCACCCAGTGCTGCCAGGTCAGCAGCAACACCGCGATGAGCACCCCGGCCACGACGTTCACGAGGAAGGCGGGGCCGACGGACTGGTCCCGCACCCCGCCGAACCAGAGCTTGAGGTGGACCGCCGCCGACACGACCAGCGCCACCGCACCCAGTGCGTGCCACTTCATGGTGACCTCCTTCTCGGGGCCGGGCCCGGTGCCGGCCTCCACCCGTGAGGACGGGTCAGCCACCGCCGGGGTTCAGCGGGCCGCCGCCACAGGTGCGCCAGAGGGTGCGGCGGCCGGTGTGCCGGGAGGTGCGTCGCCCTGGGAGCCGAAGGCCGTGAGCAGGCGGTCGCGGAAGGCATCCATCCGCCACACCGGCGCGTCCGCAGCGGGGCGCATGCCCTCCTGCCAGCCCCATCCCGCGATGCGTCGCGTCACCGCGGCGTCGCGGGCGACGAACGTGACGGGCACCCGGTGGCTCGCCCCGGGGCCCGACACGACGGTCGAGGGCTGGTGGTCGCCGAGCAGCACCACCACGAGGTTCGGGTCGCCGGCCCGTCGCACGAGCTGCACGAGGCTGTCGATCGAGTAGGTGACCGACTCGGCGTAGGCATCCCGCACCGAGGCCGGGTCGCGCCACACCTGTGCCCTGGTGGCGGCCCGGTCACGGATCGGCCCGAACACCGACCCGTCGCCGAGGGAGTCCCAGTCGACGAGTCGGGGCAGCGGCGCCCACGGGACGTGGCTGCTCACGAGGTCGAGCTCGGCCATCACCGGCGCGCGCGGACGGGCGGTCAGCTCGCGGTCGGCGAAGACCTTGAGGGTGTACTGGTCCGGCACGGTGGCGTAGCCGAAGCGGGGCCCGGCATACCCCACGTTGCGGGCGTCGTAGACCTGGTCGTAGTGGTAGAACGACCGCGCCTGGGGCCAGTCCTGCTGGTTCGACGGGACGTCCACCACCGTGCGCCACCCGGCCCGGCCGAAGGCCCTGCTCAGGGTGAGCCGGTCGCTCGTCATGAGCTGGTCGTAGCGCCGCTGGCTGTCGACCCACACGCCCGACTGCAGGGTGGAGTGGGCCAGCCAGCTGATCCCCCCGAACGTGGGCGAGTCCAGCCACGCGCTGCTGGTCGAGTAGCCGGCCGCGCCCAGCTCGCGGGTGGCCCGGTCGAGGGCCGGCCCGACTCCGGCGGGCTCCGGGCGTCCCGTGACGGCGACCTCGCCGTAGCTCTCGACGAAGGCGAACAGCACGTCCTTGCCGCGCAGCCCGGTGAGCAGGTCGGCCGCGGGCGTCTCCGCGAACGGGTCGGCGGCCACCGCAGCGGCGAAGGTGGCCCGGTCGCGCAGCGCCGCACGGGCCCGGGTGACGTGGTCGCCGAGGAGCCCCACGGACGACGTGGAGGCGAGTGCCGTTCCCGGCCCCACCTGGACCTGGGTCGCGGCGGCCACCAGCCACATCACGACCAGGACGACGAGCGCGCGGACCCACCCGCGTGGGTGCCGGCCGACGTGTGGCTCGAGCCGGCGCACGAGGGCGCGGGTCGACCACGGCACCACCCCGAGCAGCAGCACGACCACGACCGCGGTCGCGACGAGCGCTGCGGTCGCCCAGGACGGGCCGACCGAGTCACCGAGCAGGTCGCGCGCGGACCGCAGGTAGGTCCAGTCGGCGACCGGGTCGAACGGGCGGCGCAGCGCCGAGGTGAAGCCGATGTCGAGCAGCTTCACGAGGGTCGCGACACCCAGCAGCGCCCCGACCACCAGCGCCACCCGACGACGCCACGGGTCGCGGAGCACGAGGAGCACGAGGAGGACCAGGATCGGGTCGAGCGGGAGCCGGAGCAGCCAGGTGAGCGGCTGGCCGGCCGGGTCGTCCGGCGCCACGAGCACCACCCACACGGTGAGCAGCGGCAGCAGCGTGACCGCGAGCGCGAGACCGCGGCGCAGTCGCCCACCTCCGGGGCCCGGCTCGACAGGGCCCGGCTCGACGGGTCCCGGCCCGACGGTGCCCGGCCCGACGGTGCCCGGCCCGACGGTGCCCGGCTCGACGGGGCCTGCGGACGTCACGGCGGGGCCTCGAGCAACGGCCCGGGGCCAGCCGCTGGGGCGGCGGTCGCACGCAGCACCGAAGGGCGTTCGGCGGCAGGGGCCGGCCGGGGGGCCCGAGCCCGCCACAGCCCTGCGACCTGGGTGCCGAACGACCACGCGAGCAGGGCGAGCGCCAGCCCCACCAGGCCGACGAGCGCCGGGTGCGGCAGGACCTGGGCGGTCACCACGGTCAGCACGATCCCCTGCAGCGCGGCCACTGCCTTGCGCCAGTAGCGCGGTGGGACCTCGCCGCCGAGCCATGGCGCGGCTCGGGTGGCGCCCAGCAGCGCGTAGCGGAGGAGGCCGATGGCCAGCACCCACCAGCCGAGCACGAGGGCGGCGGCGACGCTCAGGACCAGGATCAGGGCGGCGTCGACCTCCATGTCCAGCCTGGCGCCGAGGGCCGAGGCCGTCCGGGTGCGTCGAGCGACCCAGCCGTCGACGGCATCGAGCGCCAGGACCACCGACGCGAGCAACACCAGGGGGACCCGTGCGGTGTCGGCGGACGCTGCGGTCGCGCCGCCCAGGACCCAGCTCGTGGTCAGCGCGGCGACGACGCAGGCCAGCGTGGCACGCGTGACCGTCACGTGGTCCGCGGGTCCGAGACCCCGACCGTCGTGGCCCAGCGCCCGCAGCAGGACGAACCAGCCGACCCCGGCACCCGCGATGGCGACGACGACCCCCGCGAGGGGCCACGGTGCCAGCGCCCACAGGAGGATGCCGAGCAGCGCCCACTGCGCAGCCATCGGCACCACGGGGACAGCACTGCGGCGCACCACACCTCCAGTCTCGAGCCTGACCCTAGGACGGCCCAGCCGGGGCGCGAGTTCACCGGGCGGTACACCGGGTGATCGCTAGGGTGGGGCCGTGTCCGGGGCTGCACTCGCATACTGGCTGACCGCACCCGGGGTGGGCGAGCTCCGGCCCGTGGCGGTGCCCCCACCCGGTCCCGACGAGGTCCTCGTCCGGACGGTCAACTCCGCCGTCAGCAGGGGCACCGAGACGCTGGTCTTCGAAGGACGGGTCCCGGAGAGCCAGTACACCAGCATGCGGGCGCCGTTCCAGGAAGGGGACTTCCCCGGGCCGGTGAAGTACGGGTACCTCACCGTGGGGATCGTCGAGGAAGGGCCCGCGCACCTGCGTGACCGGCTGGTCTTCTGCCTGCACCCCCACCAGACCAGGTTCGTCGTGCCGGCCGACGCCGTCGTGGTCGTCCCCGACGGGGTGCCGCCCGAGCGGGCGGTCCTCGCCGGCACCGTCGAGACGGCGGTCAACGCCCTCTGGGACGCGGCGCCACTGGTCGGTGACCGGGTCGCCGTGGTCGGTGCCGGCATGGTCGGGTGCTGTGTCGCGCGCCTGGTGTCCCGCCTTCCCGGCGTCCGGACGACGCTCATCGACATCGACCCCGCACGAGCCGAGGTGGCCGCCGCCCTCGGGGTCGACTTCGCCCTCGCGGGCGACGCCGGGTCGGGCTCCGGAGTCGGCACCCACGACCTCGTCGTGCACACCAGCGCCACCGCTGCGGGCCTCCGGCTGTCGCTGGACCTCCTGGCCGCCGAGGGCCAGGTGGTCGAGCTGAGCTGGTACGGGGACCGCGAGGTGAGCCTCGGGCTCGGCGGCTCGTTCCACTCGGGCCGGCTCACCATCCGGGCCAGCCAGGTGGGCGCCGTGTCCCTCGCACGTCGGTCCAGCCGCAGCCCCGCGGACCGGCTCGCCCTCGCCCTGGACCTGCTGCGGGACCCCGCCTTCGACGCCCTCGTGACCGGGCGGTCCGCGTTCGCTGAACTCCCGACCACGATGGCCCGTCTCTCGGAGGGGAGCCTCCCGGCCATCTGCCAGCTCATCACCTACGAGGGCGCGGACGAGGTCGACGCAGGCCCCACCCTCGACAGCAGCACCCACAGCCGCACCGACGGCACCGACCACCAGGGGTAGGCACCGTGTTCAGAGTGACCGTGCGGGACCACATCATGATCGCCCACAGCTTCCGCGGCGAGGTCTTCGGTCCCGCCCAGTCGCTGCACGGCGCCACCTACGTCGTCGACGCGACCTTCCACCGCGCCGACCTGGACGAGGACGGCATCGTCCTCGACATCGGCCGCGCCGGCGAGCAGCTGCGGGCGGTCCTCGCCGACCTCGACTACCGCAACCTCGACGACGACCCGACCCTCACTGGCGGCAACACCACGACCGAGGCCCTGGCCAGGCTGGTCGCCGACCGTCTCGCGGACCGCGTCCACGCCGGCGACCTGGGTGCCGGCGCCTCCGAGATCAGCGCGATCACGGTGACCCTGGCGGAGTCACCCGTGGCCTGGGCCAGCTACGAGCGCGGGTTGTGAGCGTGCCGCCGTGAGCACGGTGCACGTGGTCGTCCCCGACTCCGTCGCGGACCCGGCCCGCCCGAGCGGAGGCAACACCTACGACCGCCGGGTCTGCGCCGGTCTGCGGGACCTCGGCTGGGACGTGCGTCTGCACCTCCTCCCCGGGGACTGGCCACACCCGGACGCCGGATACCTCGACGGCCTCGCCGGCACCCTGGCGTCGCTGCCGCAGGGCTCGGTGGTCCTCGTCGACGGCCTGGTCGCCTCGGCGCACCCCGAAGTCCTGCTGCCGGCGGCCGGGCGGTTGCGGATCGTCGTGCTGGTGCACCTGCCGCTCGGCCACCCCCTGGCGGCCGAGGCCGCCGGCGGGCCGGCGGGCGCCCTCCCCTCGGGCACGGCCGACGGCGAGCGGGCGGTCCTGACCGCCGCGGCGGCAGTCCTGACCACGAGCGGGTGGACGGCCGACTGGCTCCGGGCCTCCTATGACCTGGCACCCCACGGGATCCGGGTGGCCCGGCCGGGGGCCGACCGGGCCCGGCCGGCGACCGGCTCCGCCGACGGCAGCGCGCTGCTCACCGTCGCCGCGGTGGTGCCGGCCAAGGGGCACGCCGAGCTGCTGGAGGCCCTCACCTCGTTGCCTGACCGCCCCTGGCGGCTCGTCTGCGCGGGCCCCCTCGACCGCGCGCCCGGACACGTGGCGCGGCTGCGCGCCAGGTGCAGGGACGCGGGGATCACCGACCGGGTGACGTTCACCGGCACCCTGGGCGGCGAGGCCCTCGACCGGGCGTATGCCGCGTCCGACCTCGTCGTCGTGCCGTCACGGATCGAGACCTACGGCCTCGTGGTGACCGAGGCGCTGGCGCGGGCCCTGCCCGTGGTGGCCGCGGCCGTCGGGGGCCTCGAGGAGGCGATGGGCGCCGCGCCGGGCGCAGACCAGCCGGGTCGGCTGGTGGACCCGGGGGCCGCACTGGCCGGCGCCCTTCGGTCCTGGCTCGACGACCCGACCGTGCGGGAGCGGTGGCGCAGCGCTGCCCGCGAGCGCAGCACGACCTCGGAGCCGTGGTCGGCGACCGCCCGCCGGGTGTCGGACCTGCTCGCCGAGGTGGCGCAGGTGAACCGCAGCCGCACGGCCTACGTAGGTGTTGGTGCAGGGCCAGACCCAGACGGAGGCCGACCCGACCCCGCACCCCGACCCGAGAGGCGCGCGCCATGACGCTGACCCGACGCGGCCGGCCGCGGCCGGTGGACTCGGTGGGCTGGGTGGACTCGGTGGACTCGGTGGACTCGGTGGACTCGGTGGCGACGGCAGCGCGCCGCGTGGCCCGGTCGCCGCTGGTTCGCCGGCTCGGCGGCGTGGCCGTCCTCGGCGTCCTGGTGTGGCGGCTGGGGGTCGACCAGTCGCTGCGCGCCGTCGGCGCCATCGACGCACGGGCGGTGGGCGCCGCGCTCGTCCTCACCGCGCTCACCACGGTCTGCTGTGCCTGGCGATGGAGCCTGGTGGCCACGGCCATCGGCGCGCGGGTGCCGCTGGGCGCAGCGGTCGCCGCCTGCTACCGCTCGCAGTTCCTCAACACCGCCACCCCGGGCGGTGTCCTCGGCGACGTGCACCGGGGGGTGCGGCACGGTCGTCGCACGGGTAGCGCGGGCCGGGGCCTGCGGTCCGTCGTCCTCGAGCGCGCCGCGGGTCAGGTCGTGCAGGCGACGATGGCGCTGGTGGTGCTGTCGGTCCTGCCCTCGCCGGTGCGGCCCGCCCCCGCGTGGCTGGGAGCCGCGGTCGTCGTCGGCCTGCTGCTCTGCCTGGGGGTCGCGTGGGTGAGGGCGCGACGACCCGCGGGACCTGCGCGGCGGATCCGGCCCTGGGCAGTCTGGGTGGCCGACGTCCGCCGTGGGCTCCTCGCCCGTCGCACCTGGCCGCTCGTGGCGGCAGCGTCGGCCCTGGCCGTCAGCGGTCACGTCCTCACCTTCCTCGTGGCGGCACGCACGGCCGGGTCGACCGCCTCGGCGACCCAGCTCGTGCCCCTGGCGTTCGTCGTGCTCGTCGCGATGGTCGTGCCGACGAACCTCGCTGGGTGGGGCCCGCGTGAGGGGGTCGCGGCATGGGGTTTCGGCGCTGCCGGGCTCGGCGCGGAGACGGGCCTGTCCACGGCGGTCGTCTACGGCGTGCTCGTCCTCGTCGCCAGCCTTCCCGGAGCCGTCGTGCTGGTGGTGGCGCACGGGCGAGCCCGTCGGCTGGCGGTCGGCGCTCGCCGCGCCGAGGAGGTCGCTCGTGCCTGACCGCCCCTACACCCTGCTCAGCTGCAGCATGTCGATGGACGGGTACCTCGACAGCGCCACCCCCGGTCGGTTGGAGCTCTCCAACGCAGCCGACTTCGACCGGGTGGACGGCGAGCGGGCCGGCTGCGACGCGATCCTCGTCGGCGCCGCGACGATCCGGAGCGACAACCCCCGCCTGCTGGTCCGGTCGGCGCAGCGCCGCGCCGACCGGGTGGCCCGGGGCTGCCCGCCGTCGCCGGTGAAGGTCACCGTGACGAACGGCGCCGACCTCGACCGCGACTCCGCGTTCTTCGCGCCGGACGGGGTCGACAAGCTCGTCTACTGCCACACCGTCTCGGTGGACGCCGCGCGAGCCCGTCTCGACGGCGCGGCCACCGTCGTCGACGCCGGGAGCCCGGTCACCCTGCGCTGGGTCGGTGAGGACCTGGCCCGGCGAGGGGTGGGACGGCTCATGGTGGAAGGAGGCGGATCGGTGCTCACCCAGCTGCTGGGCGAGGACCTCGTCGACGAGCTCCAGCTCGCGGTCGCGCCCCTCTTCGTGGGCGACTCCCGCGCCCGCCGGTTCGTGGGTGACGCCCGGTTCCCGTGGTCGCCCGGCCGCCGGGCAGACCTGGTGGAGGTGCGGCACATCGGCGACGTGGCCCTGCTGCGCTACGCCCTCTCCCCCCGCTTCGACGGGCGCCGGCCGGGAGGACGACATGGTGCCGGCTGACGCCACCATCCGCGCGCAGGTGTGCATCCCGCTCACCCTGGCCGACGGCCTCCGGACGACGGCACGCGCGTTCACCTTCGCCGGCCTGCTCGACGATCGCGAGCACCTCGCCCTGGGGCTGGGCGACTGGGCGCACCCACTGCCGACGGATCGTGCGCTCGGCCCGCCGCCGCTCACCCGGGTGCACAGCGAGTGCCTCACCGGTGACGTCCTGGGCAGCCGCCGCTGCGACTGCGGTCCGCAGCTCGACGAGGCCCTCCACCGCCTTGCCGAGCAGGGCGGCCTGTTGCTCTACCTGCGTCAGGAGGGACGCGGCATCGGCCTCTACTCCAAGCTCGACGCCTACGTGCTCCAGGACCAGGGGCTCGACACCTACGAGGCGAACCTCGCGCTCGGCTACGCGGAGGACTCGCGCGACTACACCGTCGCAGCCCAGATGCTCGGGGCGCTCGGTGTGACCCGCGTGGCGCTGCTCACCAACAACGCCGACAAGGTCGCGCAGCTCGAACGGCTCGGGGTCGACGTCGCCGAGCGGGTGCCGACCGGCGTGCACCGGTCCGACGCCAACGGCCGCTACCTGGCGACGAAGCTGCGCCGGCACCCGGAGTCGTTGCCACCCGGAGACCTGCTGCAGGGGTGAACCGCGGCGCCCCTGTGCGCTGGCAGACTGCGGGCATGTCTTCGTGGTCCATCCAGGCCCTGGGGTGGGCGGGCTCCGCCCTGCTCATCTTCTCCCTCCTCCAGCAGCGCGTGCTGCGCTTCCGGCTGCTCAACCTCACCGCGAGCTGCACGCTCATCGTGTTCAACGCAATGCTCCACGTGTGGCCGATGGTCGGGATGAACACCGTGACGGCCGGGATCAACATCTGGATGATCACCAAGCTGCTGCGGGAGCGCGGCGACGAGTCCGTCTACGAGGTCGTCGCCGTGGGGGCGGACGAGTCCTACCTCCAGCACTTCCTCAAGGTCCAGGGTGCCGACATCCGCCGCTTCTTCCCGCAGTTCGACGCAGGCGCCCTCGGCTCGGGTCGCAGCGCGTACCTCGTCGAGCGGGGCAACGAGACCGTCGGGGTCGTCGTGGTCCGCGACGCCGGGGACGGTGTGGCCCAGGTGGAGCTCGACTACGTGACCCCGCGCTTCCGCGACTTCTCCCCGGGCGAGTTCGTCTACCGGAGCAGCGGACTGTTCCGCGGCAAGGGGATCCGCCAGATCGTCACCCCACCCGGCATGGTCAACCCCTACTACGCCCGGCTGGGCTTCCGCGAGGAAGGCGACCACTGGGTCGCCGACCTCGCCTGAGCGCCGCCGGGTCTCAGGTCACCTCGGCCTGCGCCGGCTCGACCCGGTCGTGTGGCGCGCTGCGGCGCACCGTCAGGAACAACCGGTGGGCCGTGACCACGGCGGCCGCCCACCCGAGCCCGAGGGCCCACCCGGCCACGACATCGGTCAGCCAGTGGTGCCCGAGGAAGACGCGGGTCAGCCCCATCGAGAGCACGAAGGCCGCCCCCACCACGACCGCGGTGCTGCGCGCCCAGACCGACTCCAGCCGGCGCAGCAGCAGGTAGACGAGGACGGCGGTGATGACCGTCGCGTTGAGGGTGTGGCCGCTCGGGAAGCTCGGGGAGGTCTCGTAGGGCGGCACGGCGTCCGACAACGGCGGGCGGGCTCGCCCGATCAGCGCCTTGCCGGTCGTCGTCATGGCCAGCGAGCCGACCGCGGCGATCAGCACGAGCACCAACGGCGTGCGCGAGCGCCACCGCCAGACCATCAGGAGGGTCAGCGCGGTGGCCACGATCGGCATCCCCACCGGGCCCCCGACATCGGTGTAGAGCGTGACCGCGTGGTCGAGCCCGGGCGAGCGCCAGGCGATGGCCTGGTCCAGGACCGGCTGGTCGAGCCCGGCGATGCCGTCGGCCTCGGTCACCGCGTCGTAGACCTCGGCCGCCACGGCGGTGAGGGCGACCGCCACGGCGCCCCCGACGACGGCCGTCACGACGAGCACGAGGTGGGCGGCACTCCAGCGCGCCAGGTCGGCCGCGTGCCCGACCACCCAGCCCGCCAGCCGCCGCCCCACGGGGGAGCGCCAGTCGGTCAGGTCGCGGGACCCGATCCGTTCCTCGGCGGGGGTGTCGTCGCGCAGCATGGGCCCATCCTCGCAAAGCCGGCCCCGCGGCATACCCACTGGCCTGCGGCGACGCCGGTATGCCGCCGGGCCGGCGAGCGCGTGTGGCCCCGCCCCGGGCACCACGAAGGCCCGGTCGCGAACGACCGGGCCTCGATGGCTGAACTGGCGTGTGAACACCGCGGTGGTGGAGGTGGCGGGAATTGAACCCGCGTCCACTGACGGGAATCCAGGACTTCTCCGGGTGCAGTGCGCTGTGGATTTTCTCGGCCCCAGTGCTCGCACGCACACGTCCACTGACAGGCCCAGTCGAGTAAGAGTCCCGCGCAGTCCCCCGACATGACTACGCAGCAAGTTCTCTAGCTGACGCCAGACACTGAGTCGAGAACTAGCTCAGGCTGACGGACTTCGGAGCTCGCTCAGGCGGCGAGGGCGAAGTCGGTGCGCTTGGAATCGGCACCTATTGGTTTGCCCAGATCGTTAACGAGATAACCGGGCATCCTCGACCCGCTTCTCCTGAAATGCCGACCAATGTCGAAACCGATCACCCCCGTGCTCCTGCGAGTGCAGGGGTGTTCACACGTCCACTGTTCAGTTGGTGCTGCTCTCACAGCCTACCGGTCAACGCCGACGGGGCCGTCCGCATTTCCTCGGCCCGGCTGTCCAAGGTTTGTCCAATCCGGTTCGAGGGTGGTGTCGAACACCCTCTGCAGGGTCCGGACGCGTGGCCGGCGGTGACCGCGCACCCGGGACCACCACACCGCAGTGGAACTTGGAGGACAAGCATGATCGCTCGACGCTTCATGACAGCGGTGGCGGCCCTCGGCCTCGCCGGCACGGCCGCCTTCGTCAGCGCACCATCAGCCTCGGCCGACGGGTGGGACCAGTCCCCCACCGGCACGCGCAGCCTCGCTGCGGTGCTCGCGAGGGACGGGTCCGGCTTCGACCGCAACTGGAACGACTTCGACATCGTCGACAACGCGGTCACGGCGGTGCTGACCGCCAAGCCCGGGTCGCCGGTCGGGGTCCTGGCCGACGGGAAGGTCGCCCTCACGGCGTTCCTGCCCACCGACCGGGCCTTCCGCCACCTCGCCTCCGACCTCACCGGCAAGCACTACACGTCGGAGTCGGCGGTCTTCGCCGATGTCGCCTCGCTGGGCATCGACACCGTCGAGGCGGTGCTGCTCTACCACGTGGTCCCGGGGGCCACGATCACCTACCGGCAGGCCCTGGCTGCCGACGGCGCGACGCTCACCACGGCGTCCGGCGGCACCATCCAGGTCGACGTCGTCGGACGGTGCTTCGTGTCGCTGGTGGACAACGACCCGACCGACCGCAACCCCTTCGTGGTGCGGGCCAACCTCAACAAGGGCAACGCCCAGATCGCGCACGGGATCTCCGAGGTGCTGCGTCCGCTCGACCTCTGAGCGGAACAGCTGACCGGGCCGCGGGCGTCACACCAGGCTCCCGCGGCTCGGTCGACCCCGGTGACTCCTGCGTCGAGGTGCCCCTGCGAACCACCGGGGCGCGGTTCACGCGACGTCCTCACTGGTGGTGCGGCGGGCTGCCTACGCTCCGTGCGCCTCGAAGTCGTCCCTGGCGGCGACGATCCGGCCGACGTGCGCCTCGGCCCAGTCCGTGAGCACGGCGATCGGTCCCCCCAGCGAGACCCCGAGGTCGGTGAGGGTGTAGTCCACCCGCGGCGGCACCTGGGCGAACACCGTGCGGGTGAGGAGACCGTCGCGCTCCATCGCCCGCAGGGTCTGCGTGAGCACCTTGGGCGCGACCCCACCCACGCGCTGGCGCAGGGCGGTGAAGCGGAGCGGACCCTCCATGAGGGCACCGATCACCAGGACCGTCCACTTGTCACCGATCCGGTCGAGCACCACCCGGGTGGGGCAGTCGGGGTCGAAGGCGTTGCCTCGCTCCAGCACGTCGCGCTTAGTAACCATAAGGTACTTATAGCACGTTGAAGTGCTCAGTAACCAATAGTTACTGTCGGGCCAACACCCATTCCCCCGATGAGAGGCACCACCATGAGCCACGACAGCGCAGCCACGCACGACAGCTCCGCAGTCCCCACCCGTCCGCTGAAGATCGCGCTGTTCGGCGCCAGCGGCATGGTCGGGTCGCGGATCGCAGCCGAGGCCGTCTCGCGCGGTCACGAGGTCACCGGCTACACCCGGCGCGGCGGCCAGCTGCCGCCGGGCATCACGGCCGCCACCGGCGACCTGGCCGACGAGACGACGGTCAAGGAAGCCGCCACCACCCACGACGTGGTCCTCTCCGCGACCGGTCCGAGCCGCACCGGCGAGAGCCACCAGACGTGGCTCGACGCGGTGCAGAACCTCGTCGACCACGCGATCGGGGCGCGCGTCCTGTTCGTGGGCGGCGCCGGTTCGCTGCTCACGCCCGAGGGCACCCGCCTGCTCGACTCCCCCGGCTTCCCGCCGGAGTATGCCGCCGAGGCCAGCTCGGGCGCGGCCGCCCTCGACCTCTTCCTGGGCGCAGCCGAGGACCTGGACTGGACCTTCGTGTCGCCGGCCCCGGTGATCGCGCCCGGCGAGCGCACCGGGAGCTACCGGGTCGCCCTGGACTCCCCGGCCGGCGACTCGATCAGCGCCGAGGACTACGCGGTCGCCCTCGTGGACGAGCTGGAGCAGCCGCGCCACCGCCGCCGGCGCTTCACCGTAGCCAGCTGACGTCGACCCCGGCCGACCAGACGGCCCGTCCGCATCGCGGGCGGGCCGTCTCACGAGTCGGGACCTCACTAGGATCGGAGGCGCTGCCCGTCCCCGTGCTCCTCGAACTTCGCCGGCTCCCACCACCGCCCGGGAGCCGACCCCCCTGGAGGTCAAGTGTTCAGCAAGGTCCTCGTCGCGAACCGGGGTGAGATCGCGGTTCGCGCGTTCCGCGCCGCCACCGAGCTCAGCGCCAAGACGGTCGCGGTCTTCCCCTACGAGGACCGCAAGTCCGAGCACGTGCTGAAGGCCGACGAGGCCTACCGGATCGGCGAGGAGGGCCACCCGGTCCGGGCCTACCTCGACCCCGAGGCGATCGTGCGGACCGCCGTCGAGGCCGGGGCCGACGCGATCTACCCCGGCTACGGCTTCCTGTCCGAGAACCCCGATCTCGCCGAGGCCTGCGCCACCGCCGGGGTCACGTTCGTCGGGCCGCCCGCCTCGGTCCTGCACCTCACCGGCAACAAGGCCCGCGCCATCGCCGCGGCCAAGAAGGCCGGGCTCCCGACGTTGCAGAGCGCGGAACCCAGCACGGACATCGACACCCTCGTCGCGGCGGCCGAGGAGATCGGCTTCCCCATCTTCGCCAAGGCCGTCGCCGGCGGTGGCGGGCGTGGCATGCGGCGGGTCGAGCGCCGGGAGGACCTGCGCGAGGCGCTGGAGGCGTGCATGCGCGAGGCCGAGTCGGCGTTCGGCGACCCGACGGTCTTCCTCGAGCAGGCCGTGGTCAAGCCCCGCCACATCGAGGTGCAGATCCTCGCCGACGGCGAGGGCAACGTCATCCACCTGTTCGAGCGGGACTGCTCGGTGCAGCGGCGCCACCAGAAGGTCGTCGAGATCGCCCCGGCCCCCAACCTCGACCCCGAGCTGCGCGAGCGGATGTGCGCCCACGCCGTGGCGTTCGCCAAGGAGATCGGCTACGTCAACGCCGGGACCGTCGAGTTCCTGCTCTCCCCCGACGGCCGCTACGTGTTCATCGAGATGAACCCCCGCATCCAGGTCGAGCACACCGTGACGGAGGAGATCACCGACGTCGACCTGGTGAGCTCGCAGCTGCGGATCGCCAGCGGCGAGACCCTGGCCGACCTCGGGCTCTCGCAGGACACCCTCCAGATCCGCGGGGCCGCACTCCAGTGCCGGATCACCACCGAGGACCCGGCCAACGAGTTCCGCCCCGACACCGGCCGGATCACCACCTACCGTTCCGCGGGCGGGGCCGGGGTCCGGCTCGACGGCGGCACCGTGTTCGTGGGGGCCGAGATCGGCGCCCACTTCGACTCGATGCTGGTGAAGCTGACCTGTCGCGGCCGCGACTTCCCGACCGCCGTGCGTCGCGCCCGCCGGGCCCTCGCGGAGTTCCGGATCCGCGGCGTGTCGACCAACATCCCGTTCCTCCAGGCCCTGCTGGAGGAGCCCGACTTCCAGGCGGGACGGCTCTCGACGTCGTTCATCGACGAGCGCCCCGACCTGCGCACCGCACGGATCCCGGCCGACCGCGGGACCAAGCTGCTCACCTACCTCGCCGACGTCACGGTCAACCAACCGCACGGACCGGGCCGCACCCGGGTCTCGCCGCGCTCCAAGCTCCCGGCGATCGACCGGTCCACTCCCCCGCCGCCCGGCGCTCGCGACCGGCTGCTCCGCCTCGGCCCGCAGGCCTTCGCCGAGGAGCTGCGAGCGCAGGTCCCCGTGGCCGTCACCGAGACCACCTTCCGCGACGCCCACCAGTCGCTGCTGGCCACCCGCGTCCGCACCCGCGACCTGATGCACGTGGCTCCCCACGTCGCCCGGCTCACGCCGCAGCTGCTCTCGGTCGAGGCCTGGGGCGGTGCGACCTACGACGTCGCTCTCCGGTTCCTCGCGGAGGACCCGTGGGACCGCCTCGCCGCCCTGCGCGAGGCGATGCCGAACCTCCCGCTCCAGATGCTGCTGCGCGGGCGCAACACGGTGGGCTACACCCCCTACCCGACCGAGGTCACCGATGCCTTCGTCACCGAGGCGGCCAGCACGGGCATCGACATCTTCCGCATCTTCGACGCCCTCAACGACGTCGACCAGATGCGCCCGGCCATCGAGGCGGTGCGGGCCACCGGCACCGCGGTGGCGGAGGTCGCGCTCTGCTACACCGGCGACCTGACCAGCCCGGACGAGAAGCTCTACACCCTCGACTACTACCTCCACCTGGCCGAGCAGATCGCCGAGGCCGGGGCCCACGTCATCGCCATCAAGGACATGGCCGGGCTCCTGCGTGCCCCCGCGGCCCGCACCCTCGTCACGGCCCTGCGCGAGCGCTTCGACCAGCCGGTCCACCTGCACACCCACGACACCGCGGGTGGCCAGCTTGCCACCCTGCTGGCCGCGATCGAGGCCGGCGTGGATGCGGTCGACGTCGCGAGCGCGGCGATGGCGGGCACTACCTCGCAGCCGCCGATGTCGAGCCTGGTCGCGGCCACCGACGGCACCCCGCGGGCCACCGGGCTCGACCTCAGGGCGGTCAACGACCTCGAGCCCTACTGGGAGGCCGTGCGACAGCTGTACTTCCCGTTCGAGTCCGGGCTGCCCTCCCCCACCGGCCGCGTCTACACGCACGAGATCCCGGGCGGGCAGCTGTCCAACCTGCGCCAGCAGGCGATCGCCCTCGGGCTCGGCGACCACTTCGAGGCGGTCGAGGACATGTATGCCGCGGCCAACCGCATCCTCGGCAACATCGTCAAGGTGACCCCCAGCAGCAAGGTCGTCGGTGACCTCGCCCTGGCCCTGGTCGGGGCGAAGGCCGACCCGGCCGACTTCGAGGCCAACCCGACCAGGTACGACATCCCCGACTCGGTGATCGGCTTCCTGTCGGGCGAGCTGGGCGACCCGCCCGGCGGCTGGCCCGAGCCGTTCCGCACCAAGGCGCTCGAGGGTCGCACGCCCAAGCCGCGCGTGACCGAGCTGGCCGACGACGACCGCGAGGCGCTCAAGGCCGACCCGCGACACACCCTCAACCGGCTGCTCTTCCCGGGGCCGACGTCCGAGTTCGAGAAGTCCCGCGACGCCTACTCCGACCTGGCCGTCCTCGGCACCCGCGAGTTCCTCCACGGGCTGGAGGTCGGGTTCGAGCACGAGATCGACCTCGAGCCCGGCAAGCGCCTGCTGCTCGGCCTCCAGTCGGTGTCGGACGCCGACGACCGAGGCATGCGCACCGTGATGTTCACGATGGGTGGTCAGCTGCGACCGGTGCAGGTGCGCGACGAGCGGATCGCGGTCGACGTCAAGGCCGCCGAGAAGGCCGACCCGTCGGCCAAGGGCCAGGTCGCGGCGCCGTTCGCCGGGGTGGTCAGCCTCGCCGTCGAGGAGGGCGCCACCGTCGAGGCCGGCGCCGTCGTCGCCACCATCGAGGCGATGAAGATGGAGGCCAACATCACCGCTCCGGTGTCCGGGTCGGTGCAGCGCCTGGCCATCGGCTCGCAGCAGCAGGTCGAGGGCGGCGACCTCATCCTCGTGCTCGGCTAGTCGTCCGCACCCAGATTCACAGGTCCCCTGACCTGCGGAAATGTCCGTTTCGGGTTACGGTCGGAAGGCAGGCGGTCAAGAAGCGGCTGCTGTCGCGAAGCACGACCCATCCGTTCGCATCCGACAGAGGAGGACCCCCATGGGTTTCGATGACAAGCTCGACAACGCCAAGGACAAGGTGACCGGCGAGGCCAAGGAGGCCACCGGCAAGGTGACCGACAACGAGCGCCTCGAGGCCGAGGGCAAGACCGACCAGTCCGAGGCCGACCTCAAGCAGGCCGGCGAGAAGGTCAAGGACGCGTTCAAGAACTGAGTCCACCCCCGGGTATGCCGCGCGCGGACCTTCGCGCGCGGCATACCTGTGTGTGTGGGGGGTGGGACGGGGACCGGCCCGCGCCGTGCCGCGCGGGCCCCACGGGGTCTACCAGGAACCGCCCGAGCTGCCGCCCCCACCGCCGCCGGAGAAGCCGCCGCCACCGGAGAAGCCCGACCCGCCGGAGCTGCCGGGGGTGCTCGTGAACGTGCCGCCCGCGGTCGTTGCGAAGGAGTCCATGTCGCGGGCGATGCCGTCGTAGTCGAAGGCGCCCGAGCCGACGTACCAGAGCGGCGCCGCCATCGTGTGCCCGGCGGCCGCCGCCGCCTCGGCCACCTGTCGGAAGGTGGCCGCCCACTGCGAGGCCACCCCGAACACGATCGCGTAGGGGAGGTAGCGGCTGAAGATGTCCTGCGCCTCCTCCCACTTGATCTGGGTGGCCTCGGCCGTCACGAGGTACTGCTTGAAGCCCTCGGACTGGGCGAGCACGGCACTGCCCTCGGCGGTGCGGGCGGCCATCCGCCGGCCGAGGAATCCGACGATGAGCCCGGCCAGCACCAGACCGCCGAGCAGGATGAAGGCCGGCGGGACGGGCAGGCCGGCGCCGGCCCCGAGCTGGGACAGCGGACCGTTGAGCCAGGCGAAGAGCAGGAACGACCCCACGACCATGACCCCGCCGAGCGCCGTCCAGGTGGCGCGCTGCGACTCCGGCGAGCGGCGGAACCAGCCACGACGCACGACCTCGTCGTACATCAGCTGCTGGACCCGGCCCAGGGTCGGCTTGAAGTGGTTCTTCAGGCTGGAGAGGGTGCGGGTGGGGCCGCTCTCGAAGAGCCCGACGAGCAGGGCCTCCTCGTAGGGCAGCAGCGCCGTGCGGGACTGCTCGGCCGTGGGGGTGGTGCGGGTGAGCCGCCAGTCCTTCCCCTGCAGGAACCCCCCGTCCTCCTCGGCGATCGTGAGGTGACCTCGGGCGGCGAGGTCGATGATCGTCGCGGAGACGTCGATCGTGTTGGCCGTCTCGTCGATCACCGTGCCGACCAGGCCCGGCTGCACGCCGTCCGGAGGGGTGAAGCGCACCGCGACCGGGCCGCTGCGACCCCGCACCACCGGGACCTGCTCGCCGGTCACCGGGCTGAGCCCCGGGGTGAGCCCGGCGTACTGCTCGTCGCGCCCGCGGGTGTAGACGAGGGTCCCCATCAGGCCGGCCGCGAGCAGGGGCAGGGTGACCCCTGCCCCGGCGGCGAGGGCGCCCAGCGCCTTGGACGTCGTGGAGGTGACCACGACCCCGTTGTCGGACACCTGCCCCTCGTGCAGCACCGGTTCGAGTGGGCCGAACCCGTCGCGCGGCAGCGACGCCAGGATGGAGACACCCTGTCCGGCACCGGCCTTCGCCGCGCTGAACCGGGCGCTGGGGCCGGGCGTGGCCGTGCAGCGCTGGGTCGAGCCGAACTCCCCGATGAAGCACTCGGCCCGGTCGCTCGCCCCCGGGCCGGTCACGGTGGCGCTGACGTCCTCGTAGACGTTGTCGTCGGAGGCGTCGACGAGGTTGTAGTAGACCTCCGCGTGGTCGGTGAAGCCGTTCACGTACGAGCCCAGGTGGTAGCGCACGACATAGGTCTGCGTGCCGCTCACCGTCTCGTCGGCCCGGCCGACCCGGATCCGCACCGACGAGCCGTCGGTGGCGTCGGTGATCGACACGTCGGCCGGCGCCCCGGAGGGTGAGGTGGCCGTCACGTGGCTCAGGGGGTACTCGCGGAAGGTGTCCTCGCGGTCCTGGTAGCCGACCCGCACCGTGACGTAGCGCTCGATGCCGTGCCGCTCCTCGCCGTCCGGGAAGTGCCAGGTGATGTTCTCGGCGACATCGAGCGAGCCGTCCTCGTTGGCCCTGATGTCGACGTGGAACCGGGTGGCCAGGTCGTCCGGCGAGGCGGCCAGGGCGCTGGAGGCGCCGAGGACCAGCGCCGCGGAGGCGAACAGCACGGCCAGCCCTGCCCCGGCGGCATACCGGCGTCCGCCCCCACGCACGCGCATGCCCCTAGCGTCCCTCGCCCGAGGCGCGCCGCGCCTGGCTGAGCGCGCGCTGCGTGTCCCGGGTGTCCTGCCGCTCGCGCAGCGCGTGCCGCTTGTCGTACTGCTTCTTGCCCTTCGCGATCGCGATCTCGACCTTGGCCTTGCCGTCCTTGAAGTAGAGCTGCAAGGGCACGATCGTGTGGCCGCTCTCGGACGACTTCTTCATGATCTTGGCCAGCTCGGCCCGGTGCAGCAGCAGCTTGCGGCGGCGGCGCGGGGTGTGGTTGGTCCAGTTGCCGTTGACGTACTCGGGGATGTGCACGCCCTCGAGCCAGAGCTCGTCGCCCCGCCACGCGGCATACCCGTCGATGAGGGAGGCGCGCCCCATCCGCAGCGACTTCACCTCGGTGCCCATCAGGACGAGCCCGGCCTCGAAGGTGTCCTCGATGAGGTAGTCGTGGCGCGCCTTCTTGTTGCTCGCCACCACCTTGCGACCTTGTTCCTTGGCCACTGCCCGTCCACGTCCTCGTCTACGTCGTCCCAGCGGTCATCCGCTCCGCCGCCGGAGTCGACTACCGACCCCAGCGAGGCAACGCTACCTGCCCGACCGGGTCGGCCGGCCAGTCGGTTTCCGTGCGGCGCGCCGAAGGGGTACCCGCCCACCGGTCGCGGGCCTCAGAGCCAGCGCCGCGGGTCCCTCGGTATGCCGTCCTCGTAGGTCTCGAAGTGCAGGTGGCACCCGGTCGACGAGCCGGTGGTCCCGACGTAGCCGATGACCTGCCCGCGCGAGACGTTGCCGCCGCTCACGGCGTACCGCTCCATGTGGTTGTAGGTCGTCACGAGGTCGACGCCGCGGATGATGCCGTGGTCGATCATGATCCGGTTGCCGTAGCCGCCACCCCAGCCGCGCGAGATGATGTGGCCGGGTGCGGCGGCCCTGATCGGGGTGCCGCAGTCGGCGGCGAAGTCGCGCCCGGCGTGCAGGCGCCAGTAGTGCAGGATCGGGTGGAAGCGCATGCCGAACTCGGAGGAGATCCAGCCGTCGGACGGCCGCGAGAGGTAACCGCCGGACGAGGTGATCTGCGGCGGCACCGGCTTGTGGGCCTTGCGCAGGGCGGCAGCCCGGCGGGCGGCCGCGGCCTTGGCGGCCCTGGCTCGCGCGACGAGGACGCGCTGCAGCCTCGCCTGTTCCCTCTGGGCGGCGTCGAGCTTGGCCTTCTCGGCCCGCTTCTGCGCCTCGAGGGCCTTTGACTGGGCGGTCTGCTGAGCGGCGAGGGCGTCGAGCTTCTGCTTCGCGGCGGCCGCGGCGGCCCGTGCCTTCTGGGCCTTGGCGAGCGCGGCCTCGGCCTGCTTCTTGGCGGCCTCGACCTGCACCTTGAGCGCCTTGATGTGCGCTTCCTGGGCGGTCGCGGCGGCGCGGGCGGTGGCCAGCCGGGTGAGCGACTGGTTCTGCACGTCCATCACCGTGTCGTTCATCGCGATGCGGTTGGCGAAGTCGTCGGGCGTGGTCGCGCTCAGGGCCACGGACAGCTGGCCCATCCCCTGGTCCTGGTAGAGCTGGGCGGCGAAGCGGGCCACCCGCATGCGGGTCTCGGCCAGCTGGGCGCGGGTGGCCGCGAGCTCGTCGACCGCGCGGGCCTCGTTGGCGCGGGCGACGTCGAGCCGCACCGCCATCTCGTCGTTGTAGGCGTCGGCCTTGGACACGGCCGCGGAAGCCCGGTCGAGCGCCGCCTGGGCGCCGGGGAGCGCGGCCTGGGTACGGCGCAGGGCGACGTAGGCGTTCCGGAGGCTGGTCGAGGTGTCCGCGAGGTCGCCCTTGAGCGCCTCGATCTCCTTGTCGACCTGCTTCTTCGCCTTGCCCGGGTCCTTTGCGCCCGGCGCGCTCCCGACCGTGGAACCCAGGACGGGAGCAGCGGCCAGCGACGGCGTGGCGACCCCGACGGAGCAGGCGACCGCCAGCCCGAGAGCCAGGAGGCGGACGCGGTGGGAGCTGCGGCCGACACGGTCTAGGGCGCGAGGAGGGGGGATAGCGCTCATAGGCCTCATTGGTAACACACACCACACGCGTATCTGGGGATTGGCACCTGTGAAATGCCCGATCGGCCCACTTCTGCGCCGCTGCTGCCTGGTGCGGCGACGCCCGCTCAGACGCGCAGGTAGCGGCGCAGGGTGGCCCACGACGTGAGCACGGAGACCACGAGCATGAACCCGACCAGCCACGGCGCCACGAACCAGATGTCGTGGGCACCGACCAGCGGAGCGTCCTGCAGCACAGCGGACACCCGTGGGAGCAGCGAGTCGGCGGTCACCCACAGGCCGGCGATGGCCAGGCCGGTGCCGGTCAGGGCGGCCAGCACCGTCTCCATCACGAAGGGCAGCCGGATGGTGAAGTTCGAGGCACCGACCAGCTTCATGATCCCGGTCTCGCGCCGTCTGCTGAACGCGGCCTGGCGGATGGTGGTGGCCATCAGCAGGATCGAGCAGAGCACCATCAGCCCGGCGAGGAACAGCGAGCCGATGGTGACGACGTTCATGACCTTGAACAGCTTGTCGAGGGTCTTCTGCTGGTCCTGGACGCGGCCGACCCCCGGCGCCCCCTCGAACGCGCTCACCACGACGTCGTACTTCTTGGGGTCGGACAGCTGCACCCGGAAGTTCTGCGGGATGTCGCCGACCTGCAGGTAGTCCGACAGCGGCGAGTTGCGGTACTGCTCCTTGAACCGGTCGAAGGCCTGCTGCTCGGACTCGTAGTAGACGTTCTTGACCAGCGGCTTCATCTCGTCGAGCTGGGAGCGCAGGGCGTCACGCTGCTCGTCGGTGACCGCCTTGCCGTCACAGTTGACGTCGAGGGAGTCCTTGCCACACATGAAGATCGAGACCTGGATGCGGTCGTACCAGTACCCCTTGAGGGTGTCGACCTGTCCCTGGGCGAGGAACCCGATGCCCATGAGGTAGACCGACACCATCGTCACGAGCATCACCGAGATCGCGATGGACAGGTTGCGGCGCAAGCCGATCCAGATCTCGCTGAGCATGAACTGCACGCGCATCAGCGACCACTCCCGTAGACGCCCTTGTTCTCATCGCGGATGATGTGGCCGTTGCGCAGCTCGACGACGCGCTTGCGCAGCTGGTCGACGATGTCGTCGTCGTGGGTGGCCATCACGATCGTCGTGCCGGTGCGGTTGATCCGGTCGAGCAGGCGCACGATGTCGAGGCTGGTGGTGGGGTCGAGGTTGCCGGTCGGCTCGTCGCACAGCAGGATCGGCGGCTTGTTGACGAACGCCCGCGCGATGGCGACGCGCTGCTGCTCGCCACCGGACAGCTCGTGCGGGAGGCGCTTCTCCTTGCCCTCCAGGCCCACCATCTCGAGGGTCTCGGGGACGACCTGGCGGATGGCGTGGCCGGAGCGGCCGAGCACCTGGAGCGCGAACGCGACGTTCTGGTAGACGTTCTTGTTGGGCAGCAGGCGGAAGTCCTGGAAGACCGTGCCGATCTCGCGCCGCAGGCGCGGCACCTTGCGCGCCGGGAGGCTCCCGACCTCCTGGCCAGCGACCAGGACGGTCCCCTGCGTGACGCCCTCCTCCTTGAGGACCAGGCGCAGCAGGGTGGACTTTCCCGAGCCGGAGGCGCCCACGACGAAGACGAACTCACCGCGCTCGACCTCGAGGTTGATGTCGCTCAGCGCCGGTCGGGTCGACCGGGGATAGACCTTGCTGACGTTCTCGAAACGGATCATGCGCGCTGGGTGAGCCTCACGGGGAGATACGGACGGAACGGGACGGAGACGGCATACGTGTGCGGGTAGCGCACGCCCACCAGAGGATAGGTCGCCAACCTTGGTATGCCGTGCAGCCCCGCCTCCTCGGCGTTGCGGCGCGCGGCTCAGCCGTCGAGCTTCTGCTGCTCCTTGCGCCACCGGACGCCGGCCTCGATGAAGCCGTCGATGTCGCCGTCGAACACGGCCGAGGGGTTGCCCACCTCGTACTCGGTGCGCAGGTCCTTGACCATCTGGTACGGCTGCAGGACGTAGGAGCGCATCTGGTCGCCCCACGACGCCTTGACGTCGCCGGCCATCTCCTTGCGCTCGGCGGCCTCCTCGGCCTGGCGCTGGAGCAGGAGCCGGGACTGGAGCACGCGCAGGGCGGCGGCCCGGTTCTGGATCTGCGACTTCTCGTTCTGCATGGAGACGACGATCCCGGTGGGGATGTGCGTCATCCGGACCGCGGAGTCGGTGGTGTTGACGCTCTGGCCGCCGGGTCCGCTGGAGCGGAAGACGTCGACCTTGATCTCGTTCTCCGGGATCTCGATCGAGTCGGTCTGCTCGATCAGCGGGATGACCTCGACCGCCGCGAAGCTGGTCTGCCGGCGGCCCTGGTTGTCGAACGGGCTGATCCGCACGAGGCGGTGTGTGCCCGCCTCGACCGAGAGGTTGCCGAACGCGTAGGGCACGTCGATCTCGAAGGTCGCGGACTTGAGCCCGGCCTCCTCCGCGTAGGAGGTGTCCATCACCTGGGCCGGGTAGTTGTGGCGCTCGGCCCAGCGCAGGTACATGCGCATCAGCATCTCGGCGAAGTCGGCGGCGTCCACGCCACCCGCGCCCGCCCGGATGGTGATGACCGCGGCCCGCTCGTCATACTCCCCCGACAGCAGGGTGCGGACCTCGAGCTCGCCGACCGCCTTCTGGAGGGAGGCCAGCTCCTTCTCGGCCTCGGCCATCGTCTCGGCATCGCCGCCGTCCTCGGTGCCCATCTCGACGAGCGTCTCGAGGTCGTCGATCCGCTGGTCCATCCCCGTGACCCGCTCGTACTCGGAGTTCGCCCGGGAGAGGGCGGAGGTGACCTGCTGGGCGGCGTCGGGGTCGTCCCACAGGTCGGGGGCCGAGGCCTTGGCCTCGAGCTCGGTGATCTGCGCCTGGACCGAGGCCAGGTCGGTCACCTCCCGCACGGAGTCCATCGTGTTGCGCAGGTTCTTGATCTCTTGCTGGAAGTCAACGGCCACGAGACCCAACTCTATGGCACCGCACGCGCCGGCCCGACCTCCCCGGAGCCGGGCCGGGTGCCTGCGGCGGTGTGATGACCCGCCCCAGGCACCCGGCCGGCCTCAGACGACCAGGCCGAGGATGAGAACGAAGACCAGCCCGGACACGGACAGCAGCGTCTCCATCAGCGACCACGACTTGATGGTCTGGCCCACCGAGAGGCCGAAGTACTCCTTGACCAGCCAGAAACCGGCGTCGTTGACGTGGGAGAAGAACACCGAGCCGGCGCCGATCGCGAGGACCAGCAGCGACACCTCGGGGGTGCTCATGCCGGCGGCCAGGGGCGCGAGGATGCCCGACGCCGTGACCGTCGCGACGGTGGCGGAGCCGGTGGCGAGCCGGATCAGCACGGCCACGACCCACGCGAGGAGGAGCACGCTCACGCCACTGTCCTGCACCCAGTCGGCCACCAGCCCACCGATGCCGGTGTCGACCAACGTCTGCTTGAACCCGCCACCGGCGGCGACGATGAGCAGGATGCCCGCGATGGGCGGCAGCGACTTCTCGAGCGAGGTGGCCAGCTCCTTGGTGCCCATGCCGGCGCCGCGACCCAGGGTGAACATGCCCACGATGACCGCGATCAGCAGCGCGATGATCGGCGTCCCGAGGAAGTCGAGCACGGTGCGGACCGCGTTGCCGTCCTCGGTGAAGATGTCGGCGAGGGCCTTGCCCATCATCAGGACCACCGGGGTCAGGACGGCGAACAGGGTGACCGCGAAGGTGGGGCGCTCGGTCCTCAGCTCGTGCTCCTCGCCGGTGCCGAAGAGCTCGGGAGCGGGCACGTCGACCCAGCGTCCGGCGAACCGGGCGAAGAGCGGACCGGCGATCGCGATGGTCGGCAGGGCGACGAGCACCCCGAAGGCGAGGGTGATGCCGAGGTTGGCCTTGAGCGCGTCGATCGCCACGAGCGGGCCGGGGTGCGGCGGCACCAGGCCGTGCATCGCGGACAGGCCGGCCAGGGCGGGGATGCCGACCTTGACGATGGACAGCTGGGAGCGCCGGGCCACGAGGAAGATCACCGGCATCAACAGCACGAGGCCGATCTCGAAGAACATCGGCAGGCCGATCAGGGCACCGACGCCGGCCATCGCCCACGGCAGCGTGCGCGGCGACGATCGCCCGACGATGGTGTCGACGATCTCGTCGGCGCCACCGGAGTCGGCCAGCAGCTTGCCGAACATCGCGCCGAGTGCGATCAGCGTGCCGACCCCGGCCGCCGTGGAGCCGAAGCCCTTGGTGAAGCTGTCGATGGTGTCGGACATCGCCACCCCGGCCACCGCCCCGACCGTCAGCGACCCGAGGGTCAGGCCGAGGAAGGGGTGGAGCTTGAAGCGGGTGATGAGCACCACGATCACGGCGATGCCGAGCAGGGCGGCCGGGATCAGCCGGGCTGCCGGGATGTCGGGGAGCTCGGCCGCGTCGGCGGCGCCGAGGAGGGACGCGTGCAGGGGATGCAGCAGGGAGAGGACGTCGCTGGTCATGCGTGGTCACGCCTTTCGAGGGAGTGGGGAAGGGACGGGGAGCTGGGGCCGGCGGGCGCACCCACGCCGGCGGGCGAGGCGAGGCCCGCAGGCGAGGCGAGGCCGGGCGGCGAGGTCAGGCCGGACGGCGGAGTCAGGCCGGACGGCGGAGTCAGGCCGGACGGCGAGGTCAGGAGGGCGAGCGACTCGTCGACGAGCGTGTCGACCGGCTGGGCCACGTCGAGGCTGGCGCCGAGCTCGTCCGGCTCGAGCACCTCCAGGGTCGCGAACTGTGAGTCGATCAGGGCGGCGGGCATGAAGTGGCCCGGGCGACCGGCGACGCGGGCCGCGAGCACGTCGCGGTCGCCGTGCAGGTGCAGGTAGACCGCCTGCGGAGCCGCCGCGCTGAGCACGTCGCGGTAGCTGCGCTTGAGGGCGGAGCAGCTGGCGACACCCCCGGTGGCGCCGTGCTCGGCGAGCCAGCCGGCGATGGCCGCGAGCCACGGCCGGCGGTCGTCGTCGTCGAGCGGGACCCCGGCCGACATCTTGGCGATGTTGGCTTCGGGGTGGAAGTCGTCGGCGTCCGCGAAGGGGACGCGCAGGCGCTGGGCGAGGGCCGCGCCCACGGTCGTCTTGCCTGACCCGGACACCCCCATCATCACGACAAGGGGCGGTGCGGGGTGTTCCGGTGCTGCAGGCATGGGCTGACTCCTGTGTCGGCTCGGGCTCGTCATCGAGGACCTGTCGAACCAGAGTGACCCATCAGAGCGGCTTTATCAAGACCAAGAGACCAATAAATATTATTTAAAGCGCGACGCACGACTTCGCGACATGTCTGGCACGCTGGACCCATGACCGACCCCGTCGACGTCTCCCCCACTGGTCTCGAGCACGGTCACGAGCTGGGTCGGCAGCCGGGTCGCGAGCTGGATCGCGAGCACGGTCACGAGCTGGGTCTGCACGCGGGCGTGCTCGACCGCCTCGGCCAGGAGATCGTGTCGGGGACCCTGCCGGTCGACTCGGTGGTCCGGATCGACCAGCTCGACGAACGGTTCGGGGTCTCGCGTTCGGTCGTGCGGGAGGCGGTCCGGGTGCTGTCGTCGATGGGGCTCGTCGAGACCCGTCGTCGGCTGGGCGTCCGGGTGCTCCCCTCCGTGCAGTGGAACGTCTTCGACCCGAGGGTGATCCGCTGGCGCCTGGACGGGCCCGACCGCGAGGACCAGCTGGTCTCGCTCGGTGAGCTGCGCCGCGGGTTCGAGCCGGTGGCCGCCGAGCTGGCCGCCGATCGCGCCTCTCCCGACCAGTGCGGGGCGATGGCTGCGGCCGTCATGCAGATGACCGTCCACGCCAAGTCGGGCGACCTGGTCGCCTACCTCGAGGCCGACAAGGACTTCCACCGCACCATGCTCGAGGCCTCGGGCAACGAGATGCTGGCCGCGCTCTCGACCGTGGTGGCCGAGGTGCTCTCGGGGCGCACCCACCACGACCTCATGCCGAGCACCCCCAACCCCGCGGCCATCCGCCTGCACGGCGAGGTCGCGCAGGCGATCGGCTCGGGCGACGGGCCGGCCGCCAGTGCCGCCATGACCGCCATCATCGACGAGGCGAGCGCCGCCGTCCGCGGCACGAAGGGCTCGGGCGACCGGGGCTGACCCGCTCTCCCGCCCTCCCCCGGCCTCAGAGCTCGCAGGTGTTGACGAGGTCGCCGGTCGCGGGCCGGGCGCGCAGGCCGTCGGCCGGGGGCTGCAGCCCGTCCTCCACCCAGGCCGTGAGGTCGTCGAACGCCGTCCGCGCGCACGGGAGGAGCGGGCGCAACCGGTCGGGGAACGCGGCATACAGCCCGTCCGTGTGGGTGCCGTCGGCGACGCTGTAGTAGCGGTGCAGCGCACCGGACCCCGCGCGGTCGACCAGCCCGTCGTAGACGTCGGCGTCGGTCGCCGGCGGCAGGAGGGTGTCGAGCGTCCCCTGCACGGTGAGCATCGGCTTCCCGATCTTTCCGGTCAGCTGCACGGACGCCACCGCCTGCTTCACCGCGGCCGGGCGGGCGGCGTAGTCGTAGTCCGCGTCGCAGCTCGGGGTGCCGCCGGCGCAGAACGGGATCCCGGCCTTGAGGTCACCGTCGAAGGTCGGGTCGAGCTCCTCCCGGTAGATCCGCTGGGTGAGGTCCCAGTACACCGTCTCGTGGAAGGGCCAGAGGAACTCGGACCCGGGTGCGAAGCCGGCCCGGATGATCGCGTCGTGGGCCGCCTGGTCGCCCGTCGCGGCATAGGCGGGGTAGTTCTTGAGGGCGGCCGGCAGGTAGGTCAGCAGGTTCGGCCCGTCGGCGCGGAAGAGCGTGCCCTCCCAGTCGAGCCCGCCGTCGTAGAGGTCGGGGCGGGTCTCCAGCTGCCACCGCGTGAGGTAGCCGCCGTTGGAGATCCCGAACAGGTAGGTGCCCTGGGGCGCCCGGGACCGCACCTGCTTGACGACCCGCTTGGTCGCCACCGTCAGCTGGGTCACGCGCGCGTTCCACTCGGCGATCGAGCCGCCCGGCACCGAGCCGTCGTCGTAGAACGCCGCGCCGGTGTTGCCCTTGTCGGTGGACGCGAACGCGTAGCCCTTCGCGAGCACCCAGTCGCCGATGATGAAGTCGTTCGCGTACTGCCCCCGCACCCCCGGCGCGCCGCTCACGACGAGCCCGCCGTTCCAGTCGTCGGGGACCCGGATCACGAACTGGCTGTCGTGGTGCCAGCCGTGGTTGGCGTTCGTCGTCGAGGTGTCCGGGAAGTAGCCGTCCACCTGGATGCCCGGCACGCCACTGGGGTTCTTGGTGCCGGGTGCGTTCAGGCCCGCCCAGTCGTTGGGGTTGGTGTGTCCGCTGGCGACCGTGCCCGCGGTGGTGAGGTCGTCGAGGCAGGCGACCTCCTGCCGCTCGGCACCCGGCACGGCGACCTTCGACTGGCGCGCACAGTGGCCCCCGTGAGGCTTGTCGGCCGCGGCCGGCGTCGCGGCGGCGAGCGCACTCCCGAGGGCGAGCGTGAGCGTGGCGGCCAGGGCGAGGGTGCGGCGGCGTGACGTCGGTGTCAGTGGCATGCGGTCATGCAACTCCCCCCGCACCCACCCCTCAATGTGGGTGACCCACACAAAGCCGGTATGCCGCGTGTGCGCCACCCGCAGCCAGGGTCGGCACGGTCTGGGTACCTTGATCTCTACTAAGGGGCTAGGTAGAGTAACACCATGCCCCAAAGCTCGGAGCCCCGGATGACTCTTGCGACCCAGCTGGTGCTGAGCGCGCTGCTCGCCGACCCGGCTCGCGAGCTCTACGGTCTCGAGATCGGCGCCCGCGCGGGGTTGCCGAGCGGAACCATCCACCCCATCCTGGCCCGTCTCGAAGGGCTCGGCTGGGTGGAGTCGAGCTGGGAAGACATCGACCCCCGGGTCGAAGGCAGGCCTCAGCGCCGCTACTACCGGCTCTCGGCCAACGGCGCCGACAGCGCCCGCTCGGCCGTGGCTCGCGCCTATCGTGGTCGGACGGCGATTCGCCCAGATCCCTTGGGAGGCACGGCGTCATGACGACGCCCAGGCCCGTGGCCACGCCGTGGAAACCGGCGCAGCCCTGGCCGTCACGCCTGGTGCGCCTCGCGACGCGGGCCCTACCACCGGGCGAGGTCCGCGACCGCTACCGGCAGGAGTTCCTCGCCGAGCTGGCGGGCCTGCCAGGCCCTGACCAGACCCGCCATGCGGCGGGGATCCTGACCCATTCCCTGGCGCTGCGCTCGGCCGTCCGAGGCACCCGGGCCGGACCCATGGAGGATGCCATGACCGCACCGAGCAAGCCCCTGCTCTGCAGGACCAATGCCCACCACCACTGGGAGTGGGCATCCACCCCCGATGGTCAGCGCTACATCCGGTGCGCTCGCTGCCTCAAGGAGAAGGACTCCGGTGCCGGAGGACAGTGGACCGGGGGAGCCAGCATGGGCAGCTTCGGCCAGGGCGGCGGGTGACCGGCCGACCTCAGCCGCCGGCGCGCAGGACGTCGCGGGTGAGCTCGAGCTGGCCACGGTGCTGGGCGAGCTCCTCGTAGACGTGCAGGAGCACGCCGCCGCAGGTCGCGGCATACCAGTCCTGTCGTGGGCTGGTCGGGGCGGCCGGCGGGGCGGCCGGGTCGGTGCGCGCGACCCAGTCGCGCAACGACGCCCGCATCGCGTCGGTGTCGGCGGCCAGGGTGTCCACAGCCCCGGTCGCCGTGAACTCGGCGTCGCGGTCGCGGGGCACCACCTCGCCGAGGTTGACCGTCGACGCCCACCGCGCGGTGACGCCGAGACAGTGGGTCAGGATCGCGAACGGGCTGTTGGCGCCCGGCAGCGCCGGCCGCTGGTTGGCCAGGTCGTCGCCGAGGTCGACGACGATGTCACGCATCGCGACGAGCGCCTCGTCGCAGAAGCCCAGGAAGGTGTCCTTGTCGATCACGGCTGTCGGCCCCGCGTCGTCACAGCTGCCTCCACCGCACCATCACGGGTGACCGGTCTCGAGCAGCCGCCGGAAACCCGCCTCGTCGAGGATCGGGCGGCCCAGCTCGCGCGCCTTGTCCTCCTTGGTGCCGGCGTTCTCCCCGACCACGACGTAGTCGGTCTTGTTCGACACCGAGCCGGACGCCTTGCCGCCACGCGACAGGATCGCCTCCTTGGCCGAGTCGCGCGAGAACCCTTCGAGCGAGCCCGTGACGACGATCGTCAGGCCGGCCAGGGTCTGCTCGACGGACTCGTCACGCTCGTCGGCCATCACCACCCCGTCGGCCTTCCAGCGGGTGACGATCTCGTCGTGCCAGTCGACCGCGAACCACGCAGCCACGGCCTCGGCAATGACCCCGCCCACCCCCTCGACGCCGGCCAGCTCCTCGGGCCGCTCCTTGGCCGCCTCGCGGAGGGCGTCCATCGTGCGGAAGTGCTGGGCGAGGGCCCGGGCCGCGGTGGGTCCGACGTGACGGATGGACAGGGCCACGATGACTCGCCACAGCGGTTGGGCCTTGGCCTGCTCGAGGTTCTCGGAGAGCCGGATCCCGTTGGCGGACAACACCTTGCCGTCGACGATGGACTCTTCCGGGTCGGTCTTCTTGGCCGCGCGGGTGAACAGCGGCACCGTCGCCAGACGCGCGCGACCCGCCTCGCCGGCCAGGCCGAACAGCCCGCTCTCGTCCTCCAGGACACCCGACTCGAGGAGCGCCACGGACCCCTCCCAGCCCAGTGCCTCGATGTCGAACGCCCCCCGACCCGCCAGCCCGGCCAGCCGCTCCCTCAGCTGCGAGGGGCAGGTCCGGGAGTTGGGGCAGCGGATGTCCTTGTCGCCCTCCTTCTCGGGCGCCAACGGCGTGCCGCACGAGGGGCACTCGGTCGGCATGACGAACTCGCGCTCGGTGCCGTCGCGCAGGTCGACGACCGGGCCGAGGATCTCGGGGATGACGTCGCCGGCCTTGCGCAGCACGACCGTGTCACCGATCAGCACCCCCTTGCGGCGCACCTCGTCGGCATTGTGGAGGGTCGCCCGCTCGACGGTCGACCCCGCGACGACGACCGGCTCCATCACCCCGAACGGTGTCACCCGGCCGGTGCGCCCCACGTTGACCTGGATGTCGAGGAGCTTGGTGTTGACCTCCTCGGGCGGGTACTTGAAGGCGATCGCCCAGCGCGGCGCCCGCGAGGTCGAGCCCAGCCGACGCTGGATGGAGATCTCGTCGATCTTGATGACGATGCCGTCGAGCTCGTGCTCGACGCTGTGCCGCTCCTCGCCGTACTGGTCGATGAACTTCTGCACCCCCTCGATCGAGTCGAGGACCCGGTAGTGCGTCGAGATCGGCAGCCCCCACTCGCGGAACAGGTCGTAGGCCTCGGACTGCCTGGTCAGCTCGAAACCCTCACGCAGCCCGATGCCGTGCACCAGCATGCGCAGGCCGCGGCCCGCCGTGACGCGAGGGTCCTTCTGCCGCAACGACCCCGCGGCCGTGTTGCGAGGGTTCGCGTAGGGGGCCTTGCCGGCCTCGACCAGACTGGCGTTGAGGTCGCCGAACGCCTCGACCGGGAAGTAGACCTCCCCGCGGATCTCGACCCGCGCGGGGTGGTCGGACCCCGCGAGCTGGTGCGGGATGCCCTCGATGGTCTTGACGTTGTTGGTGACGTCCTCCCCCGTGCGACCGTCACCGCGGGTCAGCGCCCGGACCAGCCGGCCCTTCTCGTAGAGGAGGTTGACCGCGAGGCCGTCGATCTTGAGCTCGCACAGGTAGTGGTAGTCGGTGGAGCCGGCGTCGCGGGCGACCCGCGCGGCCCAGGCGGCCAGCTCCTCGGGCGAGAAGCAGTTGTCGAGCGACAGCATGCGCTCGAGGTGGTCGACCGCGGTGAAGTCGGTCGAGAACACCGCGCCGCCCACCTGCTGGGTCGGGCTCTCGGGCGTGCGCAGCTCGGGGAACTCCTCCTCGAGCTCGTTGAGCCGCCGGATCAGCAGGTCGTAGTCGCCGTCGCTGATCGTCGGCGCGTCCTTCACGTGGTAGGCGAACTGGGCCGCGGTCGCCTTCTCGGCGAGGTCGACCCACTCGTGCCGGGCTGCCTCGGGTGCCGGGCTGGGGTGGGGGCTGGAGGTGGGGCCCGGGGTGGGGCTCGAGGCGTCGCCGGCAGCGGCCCGGGATGCGGTCTTCACGTCGTTCTCGCTCACGGCGCCCATCCTGCCGCACACCCCTGACGCCGTGCTCCGGCACGCGGCATCCCCGAACCCGTAGCCAAAGCGGGCACCCACCGGCGAGGATGGCTGGAACCGGACCCCCCACCGCCGAGGAGCCTGCGCCATGACGAATCTCGCGACCAACCTGGTCACCACCGCCAAGGAGCGACCGGACGCGGCCGCCATCAAGTTCATGGGCAACGACCTCAGCTACGCCCAGATCCACGGCATGGCGGCGAAGGTGGCGGGGTCCCTCAAGGCGGCCGGCATCGAGCCCGGCGACCGCGTGGCGATCATCCTCCCCAACGTGCCGGCCTTCCCCGTGGTCTTCTTCGGCTCGCTGCTCGCCGGCGCGATCGTCGTGCCGATGAACCCGTTGCTCAAGTCGGGCGAGATCGACTTCTTCTTCACCAACTCCGGCGCCAAGATCGCGTTCGTCTGGCCCGACTTCGTGGCGGAGGCCACCGAGGGGGCCAAGAACTCCGGCACCCGCATCGTCACCTGTGGGCCGATGGGCCCGGTCGAGGGCGCGCTCGAGGAGGGCGAGCCGATCGCCGAGCCCGTCGAGCGCGACGACGAGGACACCGCGATCGTGCTCTACACCTCGGGCACCACCGGTCGCCCCAAGGGCGCCGAGCTCACCCACCGGAACATCCACCTCAACGCCCACCGCAGCGCGGTCGAGATCCAGGCCACCACCCCCGACGACGTCGTGATGGGCTGCCTGCCGCTGTTCCACGTCTTCGGGCTCGTCGTGGGCCTCAACGCCGCCGTCATCGCCGGCGCGGCGCTGGCTCTGATCCCCCGGTTCGACCCCGCGGAGGCGATCAAGGTGATCGGGAACGAGAAGGTCACCATCTTCATGGGTGTGCCCACCATGTATGCCGCGATCCTCAACCACCCGGACTCCGACGCCCTCGACGCGACCTCGCTGCGCACCTGCTGCTCGGGCGGGTCGGCGATGCCGCTGGAGGTCATGAAGGCGTTCGAGGCGAAGTTCGGCTGCATGATCCTCGAGGGCTACGGGCTGTCCGAGACCTCGCCGGTGGCGTCGTTCAACATGCCGACCATGGAGCGCAAGCCCGGCACCATCGGGGTCGCCATCCCCGGCTGCGAGATGAAGCTCATCGACCTCGACGGCAACGACGTCCCGCCCGGCGAGGGCGTCGGGGAGATCGTGATCCGCGGCGACAACGTGATGAAGGGTTACTGGCAGAACCCCGAGGCGACCGCCGAGGCGATCCCCGACGGGTGGTTCCGCACCGGCGACCTCGCCACGATGGACGACGAGGGCTACTTCACCATCGTCGACCGCAAGAAGGACATGATCCTGCGCGGTGGCATGAACGTGTACCCGCGCGAGGTCGAGGAGGTGCTCTACACCCACCCCGACGTGTTGGAGGCCGCCGTGGTCGCGGTGCCGGACGACCTGCTCGGCGAGGAGGTCGGCGCCGCGGTGGCGCTGCGGCCCGGGGCGACGGCGACCCTCGACGACGTGCAGGCGTTCGTGAAGGAGAAGATCGCCGCCTACAAGTACCCGCGCCACCTCTGGCAGGTCGACGAGCTCCCCAAGGGCCCCACCGGCAAGATCCTGCGCCGCGAGGTCCACAAGCCGGCCGACGCCTGACCGGGTCAGGCGGCCTTGGGCCGCCTGGCCGGCAGGCCGATGACGATCGCCGACACGAGCACGATCGCGGCACCGAGCAGCTGCGGCCACGCGAGGTGCTCGTCGAGGACGACCACGCCCAGCAGCACCGAGACGACCGGGATCAGGTAGGTGACCGTGGTGCTGACGGTGGCGCCGGCCGCGCGGACGACGTCGAACTGGAGCATGTAGGCGAGTCCGGTGCCGACCACCCCGAGGCCCAGGACGCACAGCAGGGGCAGCAGCACTCCCCCGCCCTCGAGGTCGACGTGGCCCGACCACGGCGCGGCGTAGGTGTCGCGCGACACCAGCCACCAGACGAGCAGCACGGGCACCATCAGGGCCGAACCGACCAGCAGCAGGGCGGTGGGCATCGACAGCCCGCCGAGGTCGGCGCCGCCGAGGAACCGTCGGTTGTAGGTCCAGCCCAGCCCGTAGGAGGCACCCGCGACGAGGGTCATGCCGAAGCCGAGCAGGTCGGGCCGGCCCGTCGACTCCCACGGCTGCATGATGACCACCACGCCGACGAAGCCGATCAGCACCGCCGCCAGCTTGCGGGCGGAGAGCCGGTCGCTCGGCAGGAGGACCAGGGCGAAGAAGACCGCGACGAGCGGGGTCGTCGCGTTGCCGATCCCCGCCAGGGCCGACGAGACGCGGACCTCGCCGGCGGCGAAGAGGCTGAACGGCAGCGCCGTGAGGAAGATGCCCGAGACCGCGAGGTGCCCCCAGACCCGCCGCTCCCGGGGCAGTCGACCACCGGTGACGGCCAGCAGCGCGAGCAGGGTCGCGGTGCCGGCGAAGATCCGCAGCCCGGAGATCTGCAGCGGAGCCATCGTCCGCAGCCCCACCTTCATCAACAGGAAGCTGGAGCCCCAGATGAGGGCGAGCAGGAGGTACTTGGCCTGCCAGGGGACCCGGGTCGCGGACATGCCGCCGGGGGCGACGGGGGCGACGGACGGGCTGGCGGCGACTCTGGCGCTCATGGGCGGCTCAACTCTCGGATCGGGCGGACCATTCCGCGGCCACGGCGACCGCTGCGCGTTGAACGCGCCAGGCCCCGTCTGGTGTGAGTCCGGCGAGCCCGCAGGCGGGCGAGGCCGTCAGGGCTCCGAGGTCCCGGGGTGACATGCCGGCCTCGCCCCAGCCGCGCACGACCGCTTCGGACGCACCGCGCACGGTGCCCGTGCCATCGGTCGGGAGGCACCCGGCATACAGGGCGACGCCGTCCTCGACCGTCGCGGCGATGGACTCCCACCGCGCCGGGGAGAGCGCTGTGACGTCGAGCGCCACGGCGCCCACCCCGGTGTCCCGCAGCAGCGGCAGGGGTATGCCGGGGTCGCAGCAGTGCACGATGGTCGCGGTGCCCTCGGGCGCCGCGGCGAGGACGTCGCGCAGGCCGTTCATGGCGGTCTGGGGGTCGACGGCACGCAGGTGGCCGTAGCCCGAGACCGTGGGGAGGCGGCCGGCGAGGACCGCCGGCAGCGACGGCTCGTCGACCTGGAGGACCACCGCCGCGCCGGGGACGAGCATCTGCACCTCGGCGACGTGCTGGCGCACGCCTTCGGCCAGCGACCCGACCAGGTCGCGCAGGGCGCCCCGGTCGGCCAGGGACTTCTCGCCTCGGTTGAGCTCGATGCCGGCGGCGAGGGTCCAGGGCCCGGTGACCTGGACCTTGAGGTCACCGACGTAGCCGTCGAACACCTCGGCCAGCTCGTCGAGGTCCTGGCGCCACAGCGAAGCTGCTCGTGAGGAGTCGCGACCCGGGCGGTCGACGAACCGCCAGCCACCCGGCTGGAGGTCGACGTGCAGGTCGACCAGGAGCGCTGCCGCGCGCCCGACGATGTCGGCGCCGGGGCCCCTGGCCGGTAGCTCCGGGAGGTAGGGCAGGTGGCCGTCGCCGAGAATCTCGCGGACCCCGCGGAGTGCTTCGCTGATGTCGGTGCCGGGGAGGGATCCGATGCCGGTTGCGCGAGCCACGACCCGAGCGTAGCCAGCCCCACCGACACCACCGTCGGCGGCCGGCGGAACGTGTGAGCGGCAGCCGAACTGCGACATTTGGCTGGGGTGTCGACGGTTCGCGCTCGTTAGCCTTGGACGGTCCTTGGTCACAGGGACAGGTGCCACGCAGGGTGACCGGGCCCCATCGGCCCCACCGGAGCACGCCCAGGGACTGGGCTGCTCCCGACCGTCCCAGCCCTTCGCCCAGGGGAGCGAAGCCATGACCCTGTCCACCATCGCCGCAGGCCCTGCGGCCGTCCCGATCACCAAGCTCGGACAGAACGCCACCCTCGCCAAGGAGGTCCAGACCAGGCTCACCGTTTTGGGCTGCCTCGACCCGCCCTCGGACGGCCAGTTCGGGTCCGCCAGCAGGCTGACGCTGGCGCGCTACGCCAAGCTGCGCGGGTTCGCCTTCAAGGACGCCTTGACACCGCAGATCGCCAAGGGTCTGCTGACCGACAAGGCCGACGCGATCCTGCCGCTGCGGCTGGGCAGCGACTTCGCCAGTCGGATGGTCCGCTACCTGCAGGCCAAGGGCATGCACGTCGCGCGGCTCCCCGGGTTCCTGAACATCGTCTACGTCGAAGGAGCCGACCAGAGCGGCCGGCACAACGCCGACACCCCCAACGTCTTCAACGACCGGCGGACGGTGTTCCACTTCGACAGCTCCGGCCGGCCGGTCATGGACATCAACGCCCTGTGCACCACGGAACCGGGTCGGTTCTTCACGGAGCACCCACTGAACCCCGGCGGTGCGGCACGGATCGCCTTCGGCCAGTACAAGTCGTGGACCATCGGCACCCACCACCCGGAGCTCGTGCCGCCGCGACGGCACGAGGCCCTCGTCCAGGCAGCGAAGATCCACATCTTCCGGGACGCGAACAAGGACGGGATCCGGCCCGGGGACAAGGAGCTCATCGTCGACGCCGGTGCCGGCATCAACCAGCACTCCGGCCTCAACCAGTCGCCGCAGGACATCGGCAAGCTCAGCGCCGGGTGCCTGGTCGGTCAGGACGACGCCGAGCACAAGAAGTTCATGAAGGTGCTCAGGGGCGACCCACGGTTCGTCGCCAACAACGGCTACCGGTTCATGACGGCGGTCATCGCCGGCGACGATCTGGACAAGAAGGTCCCCTGACCGGCGGTGTATCACGGGCGACGGCTCGCACCTCCTTCGGCCAGGGACCACCTGAGAGGAGCGACCATGTCCGAGCAGCGTCGCCTTGCCGTCATCGTCGTGCGCAACGACTCGTCGACACCGCAGCCGAACATGGCCGAGGTGATGGACCTGGTGCTGTTCAGCCCCAGCTCGATCGCCCGGTACTTCAAGGAGAGCGCCGAGGACTACTTCCAGCTCGCGCGGGTGGACTTCTTCGGGCCCTATGACGTCACCCTGCCGATGGCCCCGAGCAGCCGCGACGTGGGGATCGAGGCAGCCCGCAACGCCGCTGTCGGTGCTGGGGTCGACCTCGGCCCGTACGACGGCACGGTGGTCTTCGCCTTCCCCGGCACCGGTTACGACGGCGGCGCGTACGGCTCGGCGGCCTTCCTGCCGGCGACCTCCGACTTCACCTTCTTCTGCCACGAGGTGGGCCACGTGCTCGGCCTGGACCACAGCTACGGGATCTTCACCACGGGTGCGGACTGGATCGACAACAACCAGCCGGACTACTTCCCGGTGTACGGCGACCCGTACGACCTGATGTCGTCGGCCACCTTCGGCGACGCCAATCCGACGACGGCACGACCGGCGGCCGACGTGCCGGCCGCGCACCCCTCGTGGGGCTCGGCGCCGCCGCACATCGCGCGGGCGCTGCTCCACCACCAGAAGCCGGCAGCCCTGGAGGACAAGGGCCGGGTCGTCCACGTCAGCGAGTCGCAGGACGTCACCACCACGCTCTACCCGGTGGGGACGGCGACCGACGGCAAGCCCGAGCTCGTGGTGTTCCACCCGACCGGCGAGGACGGTGCCGGCCACGGGCGGGTCTACGTGGAGTACCGGCAGCCGTTCGACCACAACGCCTACTCCCGCTGGGACGAGGGACTGGCCGACACCGACCAGCCCGGCGCCAGGGACCGGTGCGGCGTCATCGTGCACACGATCGTCGACCAGCCGGGCGTCACGCCGGGCCCAGTCGTCTGGTATGCCGGCCGCATCGTGTTCCCCACGCCCGACACCGACGTCGCGGTCGACACACCCCTCGGGCAGGTCCACGTGGGCGTCACCCAGGAGTTCGGGCAGACGACGCGCCCCGGTTTCGTGCGGGTGCGGGTGCGACGGCACAGCGCGCCGTCGGTCACCGTGCGCACGACGAGCATGGACACCACCTCCGTCATCCGGACCGAGCGCCGCCCGCACCCCGGGTGGGAGTGGGCCGGCGACTTCACGTGGGAGACCCGCGAGACCGTCCGCGAGACGACGTACACCCCCGTCACGGTCGGGATCGGCGGGACGTCACCGATCGACGCCGAGTCCAGCGTGGTCGTGAGCTGGTTCGTCGGCGGGACCCAGGTCTTCGGGCCGAGCCCGTCGATCCCCCTCACGCTGCCGGACGGCAGGGTCGTGACGCTCGAGGCGACCCTCCACCCGACCACGCGGGTCCTGACCCTCAGCAACCACCCGGCGGACGGCGACATCGACGTGTCGGTGGTCGCTCGCGCGTCGGCGGCAGACGGGAGCGGGGAGGTCTTCGCGACCAGCGCCTACTCGGTGCAGGCCAGGACGAGCGGCTGGGGTTCCGACTGGGACCGCTTCATGGACTTCTGGTACCGGATCACCCACCCCGTGCCGCGGGAGCGGATCGGCCCGCCAGACCCCGGGGACCCGCTGGCGCGGTTCGACCCCTTGGCCGAGGTGGCCCGGCAACAGCTGGAGCGGGTGCGGGAGGCGTATGCCGAGCTGGTCCGCGTCAGCCCGGCGGTGTCCGAGAACGTGCGCTCGGTGATGGCCGACCAGGAGCGCATGCTCCAGCCGCAGCGGCTGCGGTCGGTCGACGTGCAGCGCCGGGTGGGATAGCCGGGTGAGCGAACCGGGGGGATAGCCAGGCGGGCGGTGCGTCAGGTGGCGTCGAGCTCGGCGAGCAGCCGCTTCGGGGCCACGCGACCCAGATGGCCGTCCGGTCGTCGTGGTGCTCCTGCGCGGCCATCACGAACGACTTCTTCCCCCCGGCGAACCAGCAGGGCTCACCGTGCGACTCCCGCTCCTCGGTCCCGGGGAAGGCCAGACAGAGGGACCGCACCCGCGAGCGGTGACCCGTCCCGGATCTCGCCGCGCGGCATCCGGTTATCGCTCCAGCCAGGTCGACGCGATCGTCGCCGAACCGACCACACGCGTCCCCTCGTAGAGGACCACCGACTGTCCGGGGGCGACACCGCGGAGTCGGCCCGACAGCCGCACCTCGACGTCGTCACCGGCCGCCCACGCCTGGGCGGGGACCTCCTCGCCGTGGGCCCTGACCTGGGCGCCGACCTCGACCACGCCCTCGGGGGGCGGCCCGCACCATCGAGCGTGGTCTCCGCGAATCGCGTTGACCCCCAACAGGTCTGACGTCCCGATCAGCACTCGGTTGGCGGCCGCGTCGACCTGCACGACATAGCGCGGGTCGCCGTCGAGCGCAGACCGGTCGAGGCCGAGGCCCCGGCGCTGCCCCACGGTGTAGGCGTAAGCACCCTGGTGCGACCCCACGACCTCGCCCGACTCGGCGTCGACGATCTCGCCTGGCTGCTCCCCGAGTCGCGACGTGAGCCACCCACGCGTGTCACCGTCGGCGATGAAGCAGATGTCGTGGGAGTCGGGCTTGCTCGCGACGTAGAAGCCGCGCTCCTTCGCCTCCGCCCTGATGTCCGGCTTGGTGGTGTCTCCGAGCGGGAAGAACGCGCGGGCCAGCTGGTCGGCGTCGAGGACCCCCAGCACGTAGGACTGGTCCTTGGCCATGTCGACGGCGCGGTGCAGCTCGCGGCCGCCGTCGGGTCGCTCGACGACCTGGGCGTAGTGCCCGGTCGCCACCGCGTCGAACCCGAGCGCGACGGCCTTGTCGAGCAGGGCCGAGAACTTGATCTTCTCGTTGCACCGCAGGCAGGGGTTCGGGGTGCGGCCCGCGGAGTACTCGGCGACGAAGTCCTCCATCACGTCCTGCTTGAACCGCGCGGCCATGTCCCAGACGTAGAACGGGATCCCGAGCACGTCGGCGACCCGACGGGCGTCACCCGCGTCCTCGATCGTGCAGCAGCCGCGCGCGGACTCGCGCAGGGTGGCGGCGCTCTGCGAGAGGGCGAGGTGGACGCCGACGACCTCGTGCCCGGCGTCGAGCATGCGTCCCGCGGCGACGGCGGAGTCGACCCCGCCGGACATCGCGGCGACGACGCGCATCAGCCTGCCCACCCGCTGGCGCGACGCGCGCGGTCGATGGCGGCCGGCAGCGCAGCCAGCACCGCGTCGATGTCGGCCTCGGTCGAGCTGTGACCCAGGGTCAGGCGGAGTGCGCCCTTCGCGGACTCCTCGGCGATCCCCATCGCCAGCAGCACGTGCGACGGTTGCGGCACACCGGCCTGGCAGGCCGAGCCCGTGGAGCACTCCACACCCGCGGCGTCGAGGAGGTAGAGCAGCGAGTCACCCTCGCACCCGGGCACGAGCAGGTGGGCGTTGCCCGGCAGGCGGTGGGTGCTGTCACCGGCCTCCCACGCGCCGGTCACGGTCACGTCGTAGCCGAGGCCCATCGCCTCGCGGACCAGCCGGTCGCGCAGGGCCACCAGCCGGGGAGTCTCCGTGGGGACCGCCTGCACCGACTCCTCCATGGCCACCGCGAAGGCGCGGATCGCCGGCACGTCGAGGGTGCCGCTGCGGATCTGGCGCTCCTGTCCGCCGCCGAAGCTCTGCGGCACGACGACCGCGTCACGACGCACCAGCAGCGCACCGACCCCGAGGGGTCCCCCCACCTTGTGACCGGTGACCGTCATGAGGTCTGCGCCGGAGGCGGTGAAGTCGACCGGCAGGTGCCCCGCGGCCTGGACGGCGTCGGTGTGGAACGGCACGCCGAACTCGTGGGCGAGGGCCGCGAGGTCGGCCACCGGCTGCACCGTGCCCACCTCGTTGTTCGCCCACATCACCGTCACCAGGGCGACGGAGTCGGGGTCCTCCTCGATCGCAGCCCGGACGGCGGACGGGGTGACGAAACCCGCTGGGTCGGGCTCGACCCAGGTGACCTTCGCACCTTCGTGCGTGACCAGGTGCTCCACGCAGTCGAGGACGGCGTGGTGCTCGATGGAGCTGCAGACGATCCGGACGCGAGCCGGGTCGGACTCCCGCCGCGCCTCGAACGTCCCAGCCACGGCGAGGTTGTCCGACTCGGTGCCCCCGGACGTGAAGACCACCTCCGACGGGCGGGCGCCGAGCGCCTTGGCGAGTCGCTCCCGGGACTCCTCCACCACCCGGCGGGCCATCCGTCCCGAGGTGTGCAGGGACGACGCGTTGCCGGTCGTGGCCAGCTGGTCGGCCATCGCCGCGAGGGCCGACGGGAGCATCGGCGTGGTGGCGGCATGGTCGAGGTAGGCGGTCACTGGCGAAAGTTTACGCGTCAACCGGTCAACCTTCCGTGCCAGTGTGGCGTTGGGTACGTCGACACGTGGCGACCAGGCTGCAGCGACCACCCTGTCGACCATCCCGTGGCCGGTTTCCTGACCGTCCCTTTACCTACCAGCGCGTAACCGCGCCCGCGAACCTTCGTTGCACACGGCATACCGACCATCACCGTTGCTGGTCAGTCACGCTGGTCAGTCGAAGGGAACCGAAGCCCATGCGCACCGTGAAGAGAACCCGGACCGTCGTCGCGACGGTCGCCACAGCGGCCCTCGCCGCCCTGGCCCTCGCCACACCCGCCTCCGCGGGCCTGCTGTCCTCCGGCCAGACCCTCGCACCGGTCCAACCCTGGCTGGCGTCCCAGCTCGGGGTGCTCAAGGCAGCCACCCCGACCACCGTCCTCGTGCACGGCACGGACACCGCGGCGGCCACTCGGGCCGTGCAGGCCGTCGGCCTGCGGAGGGTGACGACGTTCGACAAGGTCGGCGTGGTCGTGGCGACCGGCCTGCCCGCCCAGGTGCAGGCGGTCCGCTCGCAGCCCGGCGTGACCTACGTCGAGGGCAACCAGCCCATCGAGATGCTCCTGTCGACGTCCAACAAGGCGACCCGCGGCGACGAGGCGCGCAGCACCCTCACGGGCGCGAACGGCACCGCCCTCGACGGCAAGGGGGTGTCGGTCGCCGTGATCGACTCCGGGGTCGACCCGACCCACCCCTTCCTGCAGAACGCCGACGGCACCAGCGCCGTCGTGAAGAACCTGAAGATGGTGTGCGAACCGCTGACCGAGAGCACCTGCGCGCCGGTGGACGCCGGCGCGCTGAACACCGACCTGCTCTCGGTGGGTGGCCACGGCATGCACGTCAACGGCATCGTCGCGGGTCGTGACGTCACGCTCTCCGACGGCACCAAGATGCACGGCGCCGCGCCCGGGGCCAGCCTCGTGAGCATCAGCACGGGGGCGGTCCTGTTCATCATCGGAGCCGACGCCGCCCTCAACTGGGTCCTGGAGAACCACGACGCCCCTTGTGGCGCAGGGGTTCCCGCGTCCACCTGCCCGCCGATCAAGGTGACGTCGAACAGCTACGGACCCACCGGTGGTGGGGCGTTCGACCCGAACTCCGCCACGGTGAAGATCCAGCGTGAGCTGGTGAAGGAGGGCGTGGTGAGCGTCTGGGCCAACGGCAACGACGGCGGCGACGGCTCCGCCGACCTGTCGAACCCGCCCGGCAAGGACCCGACCCCCGGCATCCTCTCGGTCGCCTCGTTCTTCGACCAGAACACCGGCACCCGCGACGGCACCGTCTCGGACTTCTCCAGCCGCGGCAAGGCCGGCGACCAGTCCACCTACCCCGACATCTCGGCGCCGGGCGAGGACATCACCAGCTCGTGCCGCATCTACCTGCCGATCTGCACCTCGGGGCTCGACCCCCAGGAGGGCGGCGACTACAACACGATCAGCGGCACCTCGATGGCCACGCCCCACATCTCGGGCATCGTCGCGCAGCTGTTCCAGGCCAACCCCGCCGCCACCCCGGCGCAGATCGAGGCGGCGCTGGAGTCCACCGCCTACAAGTACACGGACGGTGCCCCGTACGAGCCGGGCACCAACGGCACGACGAGCTTCGACAAGGGCCACGGCCTGGTCGACGTCGTCGCCGCCGCCAACGCCGTGCGCTGACAGCCCAGCGCACAGCGCGGCGTCCCGGGGTCCCGTGAGGGAGGTCCCGGGACGCCGACACCGCCGCCGCCACGCGACCCAACCCCGCAGGCAGGCGGCCCGAACGCCCAGGACCGCGCGTGGTCCTGGGCGTTCTCGGTATGCCGCCGGCCCCCTTCGCCGGCCGCGGCGCGGCCCACGACTGCTTCGCCGGCCGCGGCCGGTCGTGCGTTCGGCGGAGTCGGGACGCCTGCGGCCGCAGTAGCCTCGGCGCCGAGCACCAGCACCGTGGTCAGGAGGCACGGCAATGGACACAGCCACCGACGACGCGGGCGCCCGGCCGCCCCGGGACCGCGCCGACGCGGAACAGGTCGAGGCGGAGTGCCTGTACGCCTTCGAGTCCGGGGCCCCCGACGAGGTCAAGGACGAGCTGGGCATCGCCACCCACCGCCTCGCCGGCGGCGTCGTCCTGGCCATGCGTCACGACCCCGCCGGCGGCTACTGGAACAAGGCGCTCGGCTTCGGCATCACCGAACCGTTCACCGCCGAGGTGGCGCAGACCGTCATCGACACCTGGCGCGACCACGGCACGGCGACAGGCACGCTCCAGGTCGCGCCCACGGCGCTCCCGGCGGACTGGTCCGAGGTCGCCCCGCGGCTCGGCCTGGCCCCCGGGTCGAGCTGGGTGAAGCTGCTGCGCGACCCGTCCCCCGCGCCGCCCGCGTCGACGGACCTGCGGGTGGGTGAGGTCACCGAGGAGTCTGCCCTGGAGTGGGCCGACGTCTTCTGCACCGGGTTCGGCATGCCCGTCGGGCCGCTCAGCCGGATGCTGGCAGCCGTCGTCGGTCACGCCGGGTTCCACCCGTTCGCCGCGTGGGACGGCGATCGCGTGGTGGCCGGGGCGAACCTGTTCCTCGACGGGGACCGGGCGTCGTTCTGCGGTGCCGCGACGCTCGTCGAGGCCCGCGGCCGGGGCGCCCAGTCGCGGTTCTTCGTCGAGCGGGTGGAGACGGCGCGACGGGCTGGCGGCCGGGTCATGGTGGCCGAGACGTGGGCCGAGGGTGAAGGTCAGCGCAACCCCTCGTTGCACAACCTGCGCAGGGCGGGGTTCCGGGACGCCTACCTCAGGCAGAACTGGGTGTGGCGGGCGCCGTCCGCCTGACGCGGCCCCCTGCGAGCGCGCCCCGGGGAGCGTCCGCTGAGGCCGTCCCCCCTGGCCGTCGCCCGCGACCTCGCCCTCACCCGCGACGTCACCCGTGCCTTCACCCGAGCCTTCACGCGTGCCCTTCACCCGTGGACGGGTACGCGAACGCCCCGGACCACGAGTGGTCCGGGGCGTTCCTGCGCCTGCCGAGCACGCGGCATACGCGGGGTGGTCTGCCCGGGTCAGCCCTTGGCGGCGTTGACGGCCTCGGTGGCCTGCGGGAGGACCGCGAACAGGTCACCCACCACACCGAAGTCGACGAGCTCGAAGATCGGGGCTTCCTCGTCCTTGTTGACCGCGATGATCGTCTTGGACGTCTGCATGCCGGCCCGGTGCTGGATCGCCCCGGAGATGCCGCACGCGACGTAGAGCTGCGGCGACACCTGCTTGCCGGTCTGGCCGACCTGCGAGGTGTGCGGGTACCAGCCGGCGTCGACGGCGGCGCGCGAGGCACCCACGGCTGCACCGAGGGAGTCGGCGAAGCTCTCGACCGGCGAGAAGTCGCCGCCGGTGCCACGGCCACCGGAGACCACGATCGCGGCCTCGGTGAGCTCGGGACGGCCGGTGGCCTCCTTGGGCTTGGACTCGGTCACCTTGGCGCTCTTGGCGCCGTCGGAGATGGTCGGCTCGAAGGCCTCGTCGGCAGCCGCGCCGGCCGCCTCCTCGGGGGTGGCCGAGTTGGGCTTGACCGTGATGATCGGCGTGCCCTTGGTGACGGTGGCCTTGACGCTGTAGGACCCGGCGAAGACGGACTGGGTCGTGCTGACGCCACCGCCCTCTCCGGCCTGCACGTCGACGGCGTCGGTGATCAGCCCGGAGTCGGTCTTGATCGCCAGCCGGGCCGCGATCTCCTTGCCGGCGGAGTTGCTCGGGATGAGCACGGCGGCGGCGGAGGTCTTCTCGACCAGCTGCGCCAGCAGCTCGGCCTGGGGGGCCACCAGGTAGTCGGTGACGTCGGCGCTCTCGACGCGGTAGACCTTCTCCGCGCCGAACTTGGCCAGCGTCTCCTTCGCCGCGTCGAACCCGTCACCGACGAAGACGGCGCTGGGCTCGCCGAGGCGGCGGGCGATCGTCAGCAGCTCTGAGGTGGTCTTGCGGACGGTGCCGTTGGCGTGGTCGACCAGCACGAGTACTTCAGCCATGGGGTTTCCTCTTTCTGTCGTTCGTGGGCAGCACGGACGGGCCGGCTCAGACGAACTTCTGCGCGGTCAGGAACTCTGCGAGCTTGGTGCCGCCGTCGCCCTCGTCGGTGACGATCTGGCCCTGCTCGCGCGGGGGGCGCTTGGTGAACGACTCGACCTTGGTCCAGGCCGCCTCGAGGCCCACCTGCGACGCGTCGACGCCGAGGTCGGCGAGGGTCCACTCGTCGACCGGCTTCTTCTTGGCAGCCATGATCCCCTTGAACGAGGGGTAGCGCGGCTCGTTGATCTGGTCGGTGACCGACACGAGCGCGGGCAGCGTCGCGACGATGGTCTCCGACGCAGCGTCGCCGTCACGGCGGATCGTCACGGTGGAACCGTCGACGGTCAGCTCGGAGGCGAAGGTCACCTGCGGCAGGCCGAGTCGCTCGGCGAGCATGGCCGGGACGACGCTCATCGTGCCGTCGGTGGAGGCCATGCCGGTGATCACGAGGTCGGGGCTGCCGATCTTCTTGACGGCCTCGGCGAGGACCAGCGAGGTGGCCACGGCGTCGGAGCCGTGGATCGCGTCGTCCTTGACGTGGACCGCCTTGTCGGCGCCCATCTGCAGCGCCTTCTTCAGCGCGTCGGCGGCCTGGTCGGGGCCGACGGTGACCACGGTCACCTCGCCCTCACCGGCTTCCACCAGCTTCAGGGCCTCCTCGACGGCGTACTCGTCGAGCTCGGACAGCAGTCCGTCGACGCCCACCCGGTCGGTGGTGTTGTCGGACTCGTTGAACGTGCGGTCGGACTGTGCGTCCGGCACGTACTTCACGCAGACGACGATGTTCATGTGCTGATCGTCCCCTTCTCGGAATGACTTCTGGGATCAATATCGGGTCAGGTGCCATCCTTACAGCCCCTGCGGGAAATCCACACGCCGCCAGCGCGTGACGCTCACCACGAGCCTCGCAGCGCAAGCGCGCACCACGCACGGAGGAGGTGACGGTGCCCACACCGCTGACGATCACCGGCGAGCGCACCGTGCCGGGTGTGGTCGCCGAGAACTACTGGTTCAGGCGGCACGAGGCCGGGTATGCCGCCGTGCCCGGCTGGGTGTCGTCCACCCCGGGCGTCGTCCTCGACGCCGGCTGCGGGGAGGGGTATGCCGCGGGGCTGCTCGACGCGGCCTGGCCGGGCGTGCGCGTGGTCGGCGTGGACTACGACGCGGCGACCACGACCCACGCCGCACGGACCCACGGGGGTGAGCGGGCCGCATACCTCAGGGGCGCACTGACGTCGCTCCCCCTGGCCGACGGCGCCGTCGACGTGACGGTCTCCCTCCAGGTGCTCGAGCACATCTGGACGCCCGGTGACTACGTGCGCGAGCTCGCCCGGGTCACGCGGGCAGGCGGCGTGCTCGTCGTCTCGACCCCGAACCGGCTCACCTTCTCCCCCGGGCTCGGTCGCCGGGAACGGCCGTCCAACGTCTACCACTGCCGCGAGTACGACGCGGACGAGCTCGGTGACGAGCTGTCCCGCTGGCTGCCGGGCGCGAAGGTCGACGTCAGCGGGCTCGGACACGGCCAGCGGCTGGCGCACTGGGAGTCGGCGCACGGATCGGTCGTCACGGCCCAGCAACGCACTGGCCCCGAGGCGTGGGACGACGACCTGCGCGCGACCGTGGGGTCCGTGACGGCACTCGACTTCGACCTCGGCGACGCGGGTGACCCGAGCCTCGACCTGTTCGCCGTGGTGCGGCTGCCTTCCTGACCTGCGTGCTCGTGCGCTCAGCCGCGGTCCGTGGTCGAGGCGTCGTCGTCGTCGACCCGCTCCACGCGCTCGACCGGCAGGCGGACCCGGAACCGGGTGCCCGGGTGCAGCGGCACGGTCTCGACGGTGCCGCCGTGGCGCTCGACGACGTCCCTGACGAGCGCCAGCCCGATGCCGAACCCGCGCTGCGACCCCGCGCCTCGGGCGAACCGGGCGAAGATGCGCTCGGCGTCGTGGGCGCTCAGCCCGGGACCGTCGTCGTCGACCGACACCTCGACCCAGTCACCCTCGACCGGTGCGCCGTCCCCGCGTGCGACGTCGACCGGTGCGCCGTCCCCTGGTGCGCCGGTCGTCGGCACGCCCTCGACCGGTGCGCCCTCGACCGGTGCGCCCTCGACCGGTGCGCCCGCGACCGGCTCGCCCGCGACGCGCAACCGCACGACGACGCGGTGGCTGGCGTGGTGGAGGGCGTTGTCCAGCAGTGCGTCGACCGCCCGGCGCAGCGCGGTGGGAGCGCCACGGACCGGTGGCACGTCGTCCACGGCACCCGTGAGCACGACTCCGCGTTCCGCAGCCAGGACGGCGTTGTGGCGGAGCACGTGGTCCACGACGTCGACGAGGTCGACGAGCTCGCCGGCCTCGGGTGCACCCTCGAGGTCGGCGGTCTGCAAGAGGTCGTCGACGATGTCGGCCAGTCCAGCGGACTCCTCGCGCAGCAGGGCGACGTCGGCCGAGACCGACTCGGGAGTGGCGCCGGCAGCCAGGGCACGCTGCAGGATATCGGCGCGCAGGGCGAGCCGGGCCAGCGGTGTGCGCAGCTCGTGGCTGGCATCGGCGATGAAGGTCCGTTGCCGGGCGATCGCCTCGTCCCACACGGCCACGGCGCGGCTGCCGAGACGCGCACCCAGGAGGGCCGCGACGGCGGCTGCTCCCAGCCCGGCCAGGGCGAGGGCCATGATCAGTCGATGGCGCTCCGACTCGTAGGGCTCGAGCGCCACACCGGCCTGCACCACGGCGCCGTCCACGACCCGGGTGAGCGTCCGGTACTCGTCGTCACCGACCTGCGTCTCCGTGACCAGGTCGTCGCGGGACTCCCGAGCAGCGCGCTGCTGGTCCTCGCGCGGCAGGGTGCCCGGCGCGCCCGGCGACGCCGTCCGCTGTCCGTCGCCCGCGATGGTCACCACGAACGTCCCGGCCGGCACGGCCGTCGTCCTCGGTGCCGCGGCGAGGGCCTCCAGCTGGCTGTTGACCTGCCGCGACTGCCCGACGAGGACGATCAGGACGGTGACCAGACCGGCGACCAGGACACCGGCCACGACGCCGACGAGGGCCTGCGCCGCGATGACGCGTCGCGCGCGACGGAAGGGGTCGGGAGCCGCCCCGCTCACGCCAGCTCCCCGGCGCGGTAGCCGACTCCCCGGACCGTCCTGATCGCGGCTCGTCCGAGCTTGCGCCGGATCGTGTAGACGTAGGTGTCGATGAGGGAGTCGCTCACCGTGCCGGGTGACAGCGTCGCCCGCAGCTCGTCACGGGAGAAGACCCGGGTGGGACGGCGGGCCAGGTGGGCGAGCAGGGCCGACTCGGCGGCCGAGAGGGTGACCCGTCGGCCGTCGCCGAACACCCCCTCGGCCGTCGCGGTGTCGAGGAACCCCGCTCCCAGCGGCAGGACCGCGGCCGACTCCACGTGGCGACGCAGCAGCGCACGGATGCGAGCCAACAGCTCGGTCGACTCGAAGGGCTTCACGAGGTAGTCGTCAGCGCCGGCGTCGAGTCCGCTGACCCGGTCGTGCACCGCGCCGTGGGCGGTCAGCATCAGCGCCGGTGTCGTCACGCCGTTCCGGCGCAGCCGCGACACGAGCTCCGCGCCGTCGCCGTCGGGCAGCCGCCGGTCCACGACGAGCACGGAGTACGACGTGGTGAGGGCGCTGTGCAGCCCGCCCTGCACGTCACGGACGGCGTCGACCTGGTAGCCCTGCTCGGAGAACAGTCGTTCCAGCAGTGCCGCGAGCTCGCGGTCGTCCTCGACGAGGAGCAGCGACTCGCCCTCGCCGGGACGGCTGGTGCCGTCGTCGCTCACGGACCCTCGACCCACCATCTGCACAGCATGTCAGCGCCGGCCGGGCCGTCAGGGTCGCGACGGGCCCGACTCGTCGGCTCCGCCCTTGACCTTCACGTCGCTCCACACCGCCTTGGCGCCGCTGTGCCCGATCCGGCCCACCTGCACCAGGGTGCCTGCCGACACCAGCAGCGCCACCACGGCGACGACGAGGACCGCCGCTCGCTGACCCGACGGGCTGCGCCGAGGGCTGTCGACCTGGTCGGCTGCTGTCCCGCCGTCAGCCGCTGCCGTCGCGACGCTGCGGCGGTCCAGCCACCGCTGCACGAGGGCCACGACGGTCACGGCGACCATGAGCGGGAGGAGGGAGTCGGCCAGCTCTGCGTGCTGCTCGACCAGGGCCGAGTGCGGGACACTGCGCTCGAGCCCCTCGCCCGACTCCGAGGCCAGCGGCACCATGGCCAGGCCGGCGAGCGCGACGAGCGGGGTCGCATACCTCGACCAGTGCCGGAACCGCGCCGAGACTGCCGAGGCGCCCACCAGCACGGCCGCGAGCGGCACGAGCACCACGACGGCGTGGACGATCAGGGGGTGGGCCGGGAGGCCGAGAATGGTGGCGGGCACGTGAGCTCCTGTCATCGGGGACGGACCGTCCCACCGTGGCAGCCGAATCTCAACACTTTCTCAACGGTAGGCAGCCGCAAGCGCATGCAGTCGCAAGCAAACACCGCAGTGGGCCCCACCGCCTCGAGCCCCCGCGTCGCCTCGAGCAACGCCATCTCGAGCCCCCACCGCCTCGAGCCCCGCGTCGCCTCCGGCGCGTCCCGTCCGGCGCGTCGGCGCCCGGGGTCAGCCGTCGTCGACGGCGCGTCGGCCCGACTTGAGCTGACCGCGGCGCTTCTTCGCGTCGACCCGGCGCCGCTGTGAGCCCTTGGTCGGTCGGGTGGGCCGGCGGGTCGGCGGCTCGGGTGCCGCTGCCTCCCGCAGCATCCTGACGAGGCGCTGCCGTGCGACGACGCGGTTCTGGCGCTGGGAGCGGTGCTCCGACGCGACGACGACCAGCCGGCCGCCGACAAGCCTGGGCGCCAACCGCTCCAGCAGCCGCTCACGGGTGGCCTCGGGCAGCGCTGCGACCGCGCGCGAGGTCGCGGGGTCGAAGTCGAGCTCGACCCGGCTGTCCGTCGTGTTGACGCCCTGTCCGCCGGGCCCCGACGAGCGGGAGAAGCGCTCGACCAGCTCACCGGCGTCGATGACCAGGCCGTGGCGCAACCCCGGACCTGGCGGCAGGCGCAACGACGCCCCCGGCTGCGGCCGCCCGCCGGACGCGGCGATCACGGCAGCAGGCGGAGCTCGTTGCCGTCGGGGTCGGCCAGGGTCGTGCCGCCACCCTCCCGGCCGGCCACGTCCCAGTCGTCGAGTCGCGTCGCGCCCAGCGCGAGGAGGCGGCCGACCTCCGCCACGTGGTCGCCCACGGTGCCCAGCACCAGTCGCTGGCGGTTCCTCGTGGGCTTGGGCGCCAGGGGCGGGCCTCCCCAGGCGAGCTTGGTCCCGCCGGCCCGGGACTGGATGGCCGTCTCCTCGTCCTGGTCCCACACCAGGGGCCAGCCGAGCACCTCGCTCCAGAACACCCCCGCTGCGCGGGTGCCGTCGCAGGCCACTTCGCCGAGGAAGCCGCAGCCCGCGAGGAACGAGCTGTCCGGCGGGATGACGCAGAGCTCGTTGCCCTCCGGGTCGGCCAGGACCACGTGCCCCTCCTCGGGCAGCTGGCCGACGTCGAGGTGACGGGCACCTCGCCCGATCGCCGCGTCCACCACCCGCTGCATGTCATCCACGTCGGTGCTCGTGAGGTGCAGGTGGATCCGGTTGGGCCCGGCCTTCTCAGTGGGGCTGGCCACGAACCGCAGGCCGACCTGGGTCTCGTCGCCCTCCAGGAGCAGCCCTCCGGCGCGCTCCACCACCGGTCGGTCGAGCACCGATCCCCAGAAGCCGGCCAGCTCTGCGGGACGGTGTGCGTCGAAGTCGACGGCCACCAGGGTGGAAGACATGCCCGCACCGTGTCACGGCCCCCCGCATCGGGCAACAGCATTTCGGTCGGCGGGTGGCGACTCGCAGGCCTGTCGGTGCGCGGGTCTAGCCTCGCGGCCGTGGGAGACGTCGGCGACGACCTCGACCCGGCCCTCGTGGCCCGGGTCGCCGCGATCTGCCTCGCGCTGCCCGAGACCCACGAGCAGGACGCCTGGATCGGCGTGCGGTGGCGGATCCGCCAGCGCACGTTCGCCCACCTGGCCCACGTCGACCCGCGCGGCGGCTCGGTGTTCGGGCTGGCCGCGCGGCTGGGCCGCCCTGCCGACGTCGTCACGTTCCGCTCGTCCGGGGAGGAGCTCGAGGCCCTGGTCCACGCGGGTCTGCCGTTCTACAAGCCGGACTGGAGCCCCCACGTCATCGGCATGGTGCTCGACGACGACACCGACTGGGACGAGGTGGCCGAGCTGATGGCCGACAGCTACTGCCTGATGGCCCCGAAGAAGCTGGCCCGCCTCGTCACCCGCCCCGACGGCTGAGCCCTCAGACGACCAGGTAGGCGACCTTGGCGGTCACGACGTAGTGCAGCGCGAGCCCCGACCCGGCGACGGCGGCCTCGGTCGAGGCGGGGAACGGCTCGGACCGCTGGGTGCGCGTGGCGATATACGGCGTGAGCATGACGTCCGGCCTCAGGTCGTAGCGCTCGTCGCGACCCGCGGCGTAGGGCTCCACCTCGAGCTCCACCGCCGGTCCGTCGCCGGTGTCGCAGCTGTACCGCTCCGAGGGCATCATGCCGGGTGAGGGGTTCCTCATCTTCTGGCGCGAGGGCCAGTAGACGTCGGCCACGCCCGCCAGTCCCGAGCCTCCGTAGGACACCGTGCAACCCGCGCCGAGGAGGCGCAGGTGCAGCGAGCGCAGCGACGAGTCCACGTCGGCGGTCGTCGCCGCGCCGGGGACCACCCGCGAGTGGGCGAGGTCGCACTCGTGGTCGTAGTCGTCGTGTCGCTTCCAGTTGTGCTGCCCCTCGGTGCAGAGGTCGAACACCGCGGTCCCCACCGGCGGCGCGCCGTCCGTCACCTCGTCGAGCAGCCGCTCGGCCGCGGCGTCACCGGCCGCACGGGCCGCGCGGGCCGCGTCGCCGTCGGGCCGGAACGACGCACCGCAGCCAGACAGGAGCAGGGAGGCCGTGGCTGCGAGGACGATTGGGGCGAGGAGTGCAAGGAGTGCGCGTGGGGCCATGCGGGACGACATGGCGAAAGTGTGGACGCGCAGGCCCCGCCACGCATGAGTATCCGCACCCTCTGCGGCAGACTGGTGGCTTGTGACTTCACCGGTGCCGGGCGCCTTCTGCCTCGTCCTGCACTCCCACCTGCCCTGGCTGCCCGGCCACGGGGTCTGGCCGCTCGGTGAGGAGTGGCTGTTCCAGGCCTGGGTCGAGTCCTACCTGCCGCTCGTCGCCGAGCTGGACTCCCTTGCCGCGGAGGGCCATCGCGATGTGCTGACCCTCGGCGTCACCCCCGTGCTCGCCGCCCAGCTCGACGACCCGCGGATGCGACGCGACGCCGCGACGTGGGCGGGGCTGTGGGGCCTACGGGCTCGCGAGATGGCCTTCGACCGCGACCCGCACCGCCGGTCGACGGCAGCGCGCGAGTATGCCGGGGCGTCCGGCGCGGCGCGCCTGCTCGAGACCCGCTGGGGCGCGGGTGGGTCCCCGGTCCTGCGCGGGCTGCGTGACCAGGGGGTGGTCGAGCTGCTGGGCGGCCCGAGCGCCCATCCGTTCCTCCCGCTGCTCAGGCCCGAGATCGCCGCGCTCGCGCTGCACGCGGGCCTGGCCGACAGCGCCTGGCGACTCGGCGAGCGGCCCCGCGGGATCTGGTCACCTGAGTGTGGCTGGCACCCCACGCTCGCCGAGCAGTTCACCGAGGCCGGGGTCGGCCACTTCGTGGTCGACGAGCAGACCGTGCGCGACTCCGGCGGTCACCCGCACGCCGCGTGGCGGGTGGGCGGGACCGACCTCGTGGCCGTGCCCCGCAACCTCGAGGTCACCAACCTGATCTGGTCCTCGCGCAGCGGCTACCCGGCCTCACCGGTCTATCGCGACTTCCACGCTCGTGAGGAGTTCACCGGCATCCGGCTGTGGGCGATCACCGAGCCCGACGTCGACGTGGACCGCAAACGCCCCTACGACCCCGACGAGGCCCGCGGCCAGGTGGACCACGACGTCGCGCACTTCGTCGACGCCGTCCGTGACCAGCTGCTGCACGCCCACGAGGTGCGTGGCGAGCCCGGGCTGGTCGTCGCGGCCTACGACACCGAGCTCTTCGGCCACTGGTGGCACGAGGGGCCGGTGTTCCTGGGCAAGGCGGTCCGCGCCCTGCGGCGAGCAGGCGTCACCGTGACCACCCTCGAGAAGGCGCTGGCGCAGGGCCACGTCGCCGGCGACCTCGACCTCGCGCCGGGCTCCTGGGGTGCGGGCAAGGACTACTCGGTGTGGGCTGGTCCGGCCGTGCGCCAGATCGCGCACGAGAACGAGTGGCTCCAGCGGCGCTGGGTCGACGTGCTCGACCGCGAGCGGGCCGCGGGTCGCCTCGGCACCCGACGACGCGACCTCGACCAGCTGCTGCAGACCCTGTGGCACGCGTTGTCGAGCGACTGGGCGTTCCTCGTCACCAGGGGTCAGTCGGTCGACTACGCGCGACGCCGGGCCGAGGAGCACCGCCGCGACTTCCACCTCCTGGCGCAGCTGATCGAGGACGGACGGCGCGACCAGGCGCTCGACGAAGCCCGGCGACAAGGCTTGCAGGACAACGCCTTTCCCGCACTGGACGCCCGCCTCGGGTGAACCCGGGCACCCGCCTCGGCTCACTCGCGGGTCTTGACGACCCTGCCCGGTATGCCGGCCACGACCGACCGCGGCGGGTAGTCACCGCGGGCGACGGCTGCGGCCGCGACCACGCTCTGGTCGCCCAGGTCGGTGCCACGCGTGACGACCACCTTGGTGCCGAGCCACACGTCGTCGCCGATGCGCACCGGCGACTTGACGATGCCCTGGTCCTTGATCGGCACCGCCAGCGACGTGGTCACGTGGTCGAAGTCGCAGACGTAGACGTCGTCACCGAAGAGGCAGGCCTGGCCGATCGAGATGTCGATCCAGCAGTTGATGGTGTTGCGGATGCCGATGACCGACTTCGGCCCGATCCGCAGCGTGCCCTCATGGGCTCGGACGCGGGCGTGAGCACCGAAGTGCGTGTAGGCACCGATGACCAGCCGGCCGTAACCCTCCCTCACCTCGAACCGCACGTCCGGCCCGATGAAGCACGGCCCCTCGAAGCGCAGCGACGGGTAGCGAGCACTCGCCCGGGCCATCCGCAGGTAGCTCAGCAGGTGGTGGCGGGTGAACGCCCGGTTGGCCATCGCCCAGGCGACCCAGCGGACCCAGGCCACGGGCCGGGGCAGTCCGGAGGGACCGCGCTCGCCGTGGTCGGCCGGCGACATGTCCGCAGTCGCTGCAGAGGTCACAGGTGGCTCGTCTCGGTGCGGTGGTCTCGGTGGTCTTCTCGGTGGTCTCGGCGGGGTCGCTACGGGCGTCGGCCGGGCTTCACGCCGGTGATGCCGACGTTGTAGAAGAGCCGCGCCGGCACGACCTTGGCCAGGACGCGGTCGACAGCGGACAGCCGCTTCCACGTGCCGTAGGCGAACCTCGCCCAGCCCCAGCCGAGCGCTCCGGGCTGGACCGCTGCCTCGAAGGTGCGGATGGGCCACCCGACGAACGCCGCGGTGAGCTCCTCGGTGCGGGTGCGGACGCCCACGGCGCCGGCGCGCAGCGCCGTGCGGGCCAGTTCGTCTGGGTCGAAGGTGTGCAGGTCGACGACGGCTTCGAGGGCTGCGGCGCGCGACGACTCGTCCAGCGCCTCCTGGTCCTTGGCCCACTTGCCCCGCAGCGCCGGCAGCCGCGTGACGGCCTTGGTCGCCGTCCACGTCGCGCGGCCCAGCTGGCGGGCGTACCAGTCACCCACCGTGGTGGGCTCCCCTGCGATGACGAAGCGGCCACCCGGCTTGAGCACCCGGAGCACCTCGCGGAACGCCGCCTCCACGTCGGGGATGTGGTGGATCACTGCGTGGCCGACGACGATGTCGAAAGTGTTGTCGTCATAGGGGATTCGCTCGGCATCGGCGATCCGGCCGTGCACCGTGAAACCGAGGGAGTCGGCGTTCGCCTTGGCAGCTTCGACCATCCCGGGCGACAGGTCGGTCACGTGGACCTCGTCGAGGATCCCGGCCTGCTTGAGGTTGAGCGAGAAGAAGCCGGTGCCCGCGCCCAGCTCGAGCGCCGTCCCGTAGGGCAGCGGGTCGGGCGTGCCCGTGATCGCGTGGAACCGGTCACCGGCGTAGTCGATGCAGCGCTGGTCGAACGAGATCGACCACTTGTCGTCGTAGGTCTGCGCCTCCCAGTCGTGGTAGAGCACCTGCGCCAGCTTGTTGTCGGCGTAGGCGGCGGCGACCTGCTCGGCCGTGGCCGCGCTCGTCGAGGATGCCGCGCTCGTCGGGGTGGACGACATGGGTCAGGCGCCCTCGAACTTCGCCTTGCCCGGACCGTTCTCGACGAAGGACTTCATGCCGATCTCCCGGTCCTTGGTGGCGAACAGGCTGCTGAACAGCATCCGCTCGATCTCCAGCCCGGTCTCGAGGTCGGTCTCCAGGCCGCGGTCGATCGCTTCCTTGGCAGCGCGGAGCGCGTAGGCGGGACCACCGACGTACGGGGCGAGCCGCGCCTTCGCGGCGGCATACACGTCCTCGGCCTCGACGACCTCGTCGACGAGCCCGATCGCGAGCGCCTCGTCGGCGGAGACGAAGCGCCCGGAGAACACGATGTCCTTGGCCTTGGCCGGGCCGACGAGGCGAGCCAGCCGCTGGGTGCCACCGGCGCCGGGGATGACGCCGAGCAGGATCTCCGGCTGGCCCAGCTTGGCGTTCTTCGCGGCGACGCGGAAGTCGCAGGCGAGGGCCACCTCGCAGCCCCCACCGAGCGCGTAGCCGGTGATGGCGGCCACGGTCGGCTTGGGGATGCGCGCGAGCGTGCGGGTGAAGTCCTGCAGCGCGCCGGCGTGGTCGGCCATGTCCGTGTAGGACATCCGCTGCATCTCCTTGATGTCCGCTCCTGCGGCGAACACCTTCGCGCCGCCGTAGACGACGACCCCGGCGACGTCGCGCCGCTGGCCGGCCTCGATCGCGGCCGCCGACAGGGCGGACTGGACCTCGGCGTTGAGGGCGTTCATCGGGGGGCGGTTCAGGCGGATGGTGGCGATGCCGCTCTCGACCTCGAGGGAGACGACGTCGCCGGAGGTGGCGTCGCTCATGCGGGGTCGCCCCCGGGAGCCGGCTGGCCGGCGCCGGGACCGGTGTCCTCGCCGCCGCCCATGATCCGCTCGTGCCACATCTGCACGCCCGCGAGGACGAGCTGGATCGACACGTTGACCAGGGCCGGGACGTCGCTGTTCTGGTCGACGATGTGCTCGCTGGTCACGACCAGGGTGTCGTTGGCCAGCCCGGCCTTCACGACGTTCATCTGCAGCGTGATCTCGTTGCAGGTGGCCAGGCGGGTCAGCGGGTCGCTCGGGACCGCGTCGCTGATCGCCCACTGGCCGAAGACGCGCATGATCTGGAAGTCGCCCTCCGTGCACCGCACGAACAGCTGCTGGTCCTGCACCGTGAAGGCGACGTCGCCGTCGTTGTCCACGTTCGGCGCGAGGGACTGGTCGATCAGGGCGTCCAGGACCCGTCCGCGAAGGGGGTGCTCGTTCGCGGGCGGGGGGAAGTTGGGCAGCGAAGTCGGATCCGTCATGTGCCCAACCGTAACCACTGCCTAGTCTTGGGGCCATGTCGCCTGCCACGCGCCCGCGTGACCTTCCTCCCACGTTGGGCATGACCCTCGTCGAGGGGGGCGCCGAGTTCGCCGTCTATGCGGGTCACGCCGACTCCATCGAGGTCTGCCTCTACGACGCGGACGACCGTGACGGCAGCTCGGAGCGCCGCCTGCCGCTCACCGAGCGCACCCACGGCATCTGGTTCGGGTTCCTCCCCGGCGTCGCCCCGGGCCAGCGGTACGGCCTGCGGGCGGACGGACCGTGGCGCCCCGCCGAGGGCCTGCGCTACAACCCGGCGAAGGTGCTGCTCGACCCGTACGCCCGCGCCATCGAGGGCGACGTGTCCTGGACCCCCGAGGTGTTCGCGCACCAGGTGGACGACCGGCTCAGGGGCGACGACCTGGTGCGCAGCCCGACCGACAGCGCCGGCTCCGTCCCGCGCTGCGTGGTCGTCGACGAGGCGTTCGACTGGGGCGCCGACGCGCCGCCACACACCCCGCTGGCCGAGACCGTGGTCTACGAGGCCCACGTGCGCAGCCTCACCATGCAGCACCCCGAGGTGCCTGCCCACCTGCGGGGCACGTATGCCGGCCTGTGCCACCCGTCGGTCATCGCCCACCTCAAGGCGCTGGGCGCGACGGCGGTCGAGCTGCTCCCCGTGCAGGCGTTCACGTCCGAGCCCGAGGTGGTCCAGCGCGGCCTGACCAACTACTGGGGCTACAACACCCTCGGCTTCTTCGCCCCCCACGCGATGTACGCGTCGGCGACGGACCCGCAGGGTGCCCTCGACGAGTTCAAGGGCATGGTGCGACTGCTCCACGCCGAGGGCATCGAGGTGCTCCTCGACGTCGTCTACAACCACACCGCCGAGCAGTCCGGACGCACCGGTGCGTCGCTGTCGTGGCGGGGCCTGGACAACCGGGCCTACTACCGGCTCGACGAGCGCGGCCAGGACATCGACGTCACCGGCTGCGGCAACACCCTCGACCTGCGTCACGCGATGGTCTGCAAGATGGTGCTGGACTCGTTGCGGTACTGGGTGAACGAGTGCCACGTCGACGGCTTCCGCTTCGACCTGGCCGTCGCCCTCGGGCGTGGCCAGAACGACGACTACGACCCCAACCACCCCTTCCTCGTGGCCCTGCGCACCGACCCCGTCCTGTCCCGGGTCAAGCTCGTCGCGGAGCCCTGGGACGTCGGCATCCACGGCTGGCGGACCGGTCAGTTCCCTCCCCCGTTCGCGGAGTGGAACGACCGGTTCCGCGACTCGGTGCGCACCTTCTGGCTCGACGACCTCAAGGCCCGGGCCGCCGGCCACCACCAGGGTCACGGGGTGCGTGAGCTCGCCACCCGGATGGCCGGTTCACAGGACCTGTTCGGCGCGCGCGACCGCGGGCCGGTCGCCTCGGTGAACTTCGTCGCGGCGCACGACGGCTTCACCACCAGCGACCTGACCCGTTACAACTCCAAGCACAACGGCCCCAACGGCGAGGGCAACCGCGATGGCAGCGACAACAACCGCTCGTGGAACCACGGGGTGGAGGGCCCCGACACCGGTCTGGCGGCACCTGAGATCGAAGAGGTCAGGCGACGCTCGGTGCGCAACCTGCTGGGGTCCACCCTGCTCGCGACCGGGGTGCCGATGCTCAACGCCGGCGACGAGTTCGGCCGCAGCCAGGGCGGGAACAACAACCCCTACTGCCAGGACAACCCGACCTCGTGGTTCTCGTGGCACCTCGACCCGTGGCAGCAGGACCTCCTGGCGACCACGCGTTTCCTGACGCGGTTGCGCGCCGACCACCCGGTCCTGCGACAGCGCACCTTCTTCACCGGCCGCGAGGTCCACGAGGACGGCTCGACCGACCTCGCGTGGTTCGACCTCGAGGGCGAGGCGATGGGGAACGGCCGGTGGGAGGACCCCTCGACCCGCACCCTCCAGATGCTCCTCAACGGCGCCTGGGTCGGCCACTCCTCCGTGCTGGTCGTCCTGCACGGCTCCTCCGACGCCGGCAAGGTGACCCTGCCGGCGGTACCCGGCCTCACGGCATACCAGCTGCTGTGGGACTCGACGGACGAGCGCCCCGGTCCGCCCGGCGACACCTTGCCGCCCGGACCGGTCGAGATCGGGCCCACCTGCATCCGGGTCTACCGGGCGACCGACTCGACCTGACCGCCCTCAGCCCGCAGGCGGCCCGCACCAGGTCGCGAGCGCCCGGTCGAGCCCGTCCGCGCTCCCCTCGCCCACCCAGGCCACGTGACCGTCGGGGCGGACGAGCACCGCGGTGGGAGCCGCGACCGTGCCGACGACGGGCAGCACCCACGGGCCGGAGCTCTCGGCGTCCACCTGCGTGACCCGGTCCGCCCACCGGGGGGCCGCGAGGCTGCCGGGCGCGCCGAGGTTGAGCAGCAGGGGGCGGGCGTCGTGCAGCAGCTCGTAGACGCGGCGCGGGCCGGCCGGCGTGACGAGGTCGAGGTCGGGCATGCGCCGTCCCAGCAAGGGGTGCCCTTCGCCGAGGTCGTAGGCCACGTCGAGTCCGGACAGCAGCCCGGCGACCTGGTTCCGCGGCCGGTCCGAGCCCAGCAGGTCGGCGAACGTCGCACGCACTGCATCGGTGCGAGCGTCACTGCGCTGCAGGATGGCCTGGGTCACCACGTTGTCCAGGACACGGGCCGTCGCGGGGTGGCGCTCCGCGAAGTAGCTGTCCAAGAGGGCTTCGGGCGAGGCCCCCTTGACCACCTGCGCCAGCTTCCAGCCGAGGTTGACGGCGTCCTGCACCCCGAGACCGATGCCCTGGCCCCCGGTGGGTGGATGGATGTGGGCGGCGTCCCCGGCGACCAGCACCCGGCCACGCCGGTAGTCGGCCGCCTGCAGAGCGGCGTCGGTGAAACGCGAGAGCCACGAGGGGTCGTGGACCCCGAAGTCGGAGCCGTACACCTGGGTCAGGGCGGCGCTGAGGTCGGCGAGCGTGGGCTCGGCCCCGCCGCCCAGCTCGCGCTCGGTCACCACCACCCCGAACGTGGAGCCCGCCAGGAGGTTGATGCCGTGGATGCCCACGTCGTCCTGGCGCATCCCGGTGGGTGGCTCCTCGGACAGCTCCACCTCCGCGATCAGGTGGCTGCGGGTGGCCCGCGCGCCCTCCAGCCGGATGCCCACCGCCTTGCGGACGACACTGCGACCGCCGTCGGCGCCCACGAGGTAGCCGGCTCGCAGTCGGGCGCCGTCCGCCAGGACCACCTCGACCCCTGAGTCGTCCTGGCTGAGGCCGGCGACCTCGACGCCGAAGCGGATCGGCACGTCGAGCTCGTCGACCCAGCCGCGCAGGATGCCCTCGACATGCCCTTGCGACAGGCCGAGCGTGTACGGGTGGCGCGAGGGGAGGCCGGCCACGTCGAGAGGGGTGCCGGCGAAGCTCATCGCCTGGAAGGTCTGGCCCTGGTCGAGGAAGCGGTCGGCGATGCCCCGCTGGTCGAAGAGCTCGATCGTGCGCGAGTGGAAGCCGCGCGCTCGGGTGCCGACCAGGTCAGGGGTCTGTCGTCGTTCGAGGACGACGACAGCAACTCCTGCCAGCGCCAGCTCCCCCGCCAGCATCAGACCGGTCGGTCCGGCGCCGACGACCACCACGTCGTCCATGTCACCCTCGCTCATTTCGCGGTCGATCATGCCAGCCGCGACGGGTTCGCCCCGGCCTGTCCTCGGGTCACGGCCTGTCGTTGCTCACCGTCCGTCGTTGGTCACCGTCCGTCGTTGGTCACCGTCCGTCGTTGGTCACCGTCCGTCGTTGGTCACCGTCCGTCGTTGGTCACCGTCCGTCGTTGGTCACCGTCCGTCGTTGGTCACCGTCCGTCGTTGGTCACAGCCCGGTCTCCCCACGATCACCTGCCGGTCACGCGAGATGCCCTCCGGACACGAAAGGCGATCAGCCCGGTCACGTCCCGATAACCATCACTGCGCAAGGCAACCATCCGCTCCTACCTTCGGTCCAACGCACATCCGGGGACCACCCTCCGGGGCTGATGCAAGGGGGCACCACCATGGCGACACCGAGAGTCCGCAGGTCGATCACCCAGCTCGTCGCCGCAGCGGCGCTCGTCGTGGCCGTGTCGGCCTGCAGCGGGGGGCCGGGCCCGGAGGGGGACTCCGTCGGGCCGAAGAACGGCAACAGCAACAGCAACAACAACAACAACAACGGCAACGGGGGCAGCTACGGGAAACCCAGTGGTGGCAACGGTTCGGCGCAACCCGCGCCTCGCGGCGGCAGCTCCACCGACGGGTCGCCTCCTCCCCAGGAGGAGCGGCCGGACCGAGCCCTCGAGATGACCGACCCTGCCGAGGACTCGCAGTCGACCTTCGCCCTCGACATCGACACCGGCTCGTACACGCGCTTTCGCGACGCGGTGAACCAGGGCAGCTCGATCTCCCCGGACGAGGTCCGCACCGAGGAGTTCGTCAACTACTTCCAGCAGGGCTACGAGGCACCACGCGACGGCCTGGCCGTGAGCATCGATGCCGCCACCCTGCCCTTCCGTGCCGGTCACCGGCTCGTCAGGGTCGGCATCAGCAGCGCCGCGGCCGACTCCGAGTCGCGCACCGATGTCGACCTCGTCCTCGTCGTGGACTGCTCGGGGTCGATGAACGAGGCCAACAAGATGGAGACGACCAAGGCCGCCCTCCGGACGCTGGCCCGGTCGCTGCGGTCCACGGATCGCGTGGCGATGGTGTGCTACTCGACGGAGGCCGAGGTCGCCCTCGAGCCCACCGACGCCTCCGACCGTCGCGCCATCGACCGGGCGATCGACTCGCTCCGCCCCCAGGCTTCGACCAACGCCGAGGCCGGGCTCGCGCTCGGCTACGACCTGGCCCAGTCGATGCAGCGCAAGGGCCGGATGTCGCGCGTGGTGCTGGTCAGCGATGGTGTCGCGAACGTCGGAGCCACGGGTGCGAGCCAGATCCTGGAGCGGATCAGCACCCAGGCCCGCGCCGGGACGAACCTGATCTCGGTCGGGGTGGGGATCCAGGACTACAACGACCACCTGCTCGAGCAGCTCGCCGACCGCGGCGACGGCTGGCACGTCTACGTCGACACGACCGCGGAGGCGGAGCGAGTCTTCGCCACCGGTCTCACCGGGTCCCTCGTGGTCGCTGCGAGTGACGCCAAGGCCCAGGTCGAGTTCGACCCGGAGCAGGTCCAGGGCTACCGGCTGCTCGGCTTCGAGAACCGTGACGTGGCGGACCAGGACTTCCGCAACGACGCGGTCGACGGCGGCGAGGTCTTCGCCGGACACACCACCACCGCGCTGTATGACGTCGAGCTGCGGGAGGGGGCCGGCAACGGGTCGTTCGTGACCGCGACCGTTCGCTACCTCGACGCGGGCGGTCGGGCGGTCGAGCGGACCCGTCAGCTCCGTGACGGGGAGTGCGCCCCCACGCTCGACCAGGCCTCCCCACGCCTGCGGCAGGACCTGGTCGTGGCCATGTTGACCGACCGGCTCACCCATGGTCCGTGGTCGCAGTGGGTCAGCGTCAGCGACCTCCGGCAGGAGGCGGCCAGCCTCCCCGCAGCGCTGGACGGCGACCGCGACGTGGCCGAGCTGGTCCGCCTCGTCGAGCAGGCCACCACCTGAGCAGCCGGGCAGGGCACAGCCTCAGCGCGCCGGAAGGGCTTTGCTCGTCAGGGGAACGACCTCGCCAGGATCGACCGGATCGACCGGATCGACCGGATCGACCGGATCGACCGCAGCCTTGACCGGTCGGCGCTGGAACGGTCGCTCGATGACGAACCACGAGGCCAGCGCCAGGGCCACGCTGACGGCGGCGATCGTGGGTGCACTGACCCACAGCGGCAGGTCCCGCGACTCCACGCTCAGGGCGACCGGGAAGCTCCACAGGTAGAGGCCGTAGCTGATCCGGCCGGTCGCCACGAGGGGCCGCCAGGTGAGCAGCTTCGGCGCGCTTCGCGCGGCGTGCGCCACGACCACCAGGGAAGCCAGCGTGATCGGCGGCAACAGCCACGCGAGGGCGGACTCCGGTGGTGCCGCGCACAGGCCGGCCAGGACGGCTGCACTCACCGCGGCAGCCAGCCGCAGGTGGCGCGCGGGGATGCTCGCGAGGGCGAACGCCAGGGCACAGCCGATCACGATGGCATCGGCGCGGGTGTCCGGCCCGAAGTAGATCCGCTCGACGGAGGCTCCCGACATCGACAGGACCACCCGCCAGGCGACCACCAGGGCGGCCACGACCGCCAGGACGAGAGCGGGTCGGCGCCGCCGGGCCACGACCGGCAGCAGGAGCGGCCAGAGCAGGTAGAACTGCTCCTCGAGCGAGAGGGTCCAGGTGTGCACGAGGTTGCCGAGGTTGTGGCCGCTGGCGCCGGCGAGGTTCGACGCATAGGCAGCGGTGAGCAGCACGTCCACCAGCGACTGGCCGCTCGCCAGCAGGTATGCGGTCACCCCGACGAGGAGCAGCGCGAGGGCTGGTAGCAGGCGTCGCGCCCGCCGCAGGTAGAAGCCCCGGAAGTCGGTGCGGCCCGTGGTCGCCCGCTCGTCGCGCAGGATCGAGGTGATCAGGAACCCCGACAGCACGAAGAACAGCGTCACCCCCACGGTCCCGCCCTGGGCGAAGAACGGGACGTTCGCGTGCTGGGCGAGGACGAGCAGGACCGCGACCCCGCGCAGCCCGTCGAGTGCTGGCCGGTAGCCCAGCCGTCCCCCTCGTTCCATGAGCGCAAGTGTGACCTGCCCGGGGCGCAGGAGTCCGCGGAATGACGAATCGAGCTCGGTCTCCCTCACCTTGTCGCGGGCGGGCCGAGAGGCCTGCCGGCGGCGAGCGCCGGCCATCATCGGGCCCTGTGGGGCGGCGTCATGGGTGGCCAGGGCGGGGACAGGGTCCAGCTCGCCCCACGACTGTGCTCGGCGGCACCGGTGGGCAGCCCGCCCCAGACGTCGTGGGTCCGGCCACCGCCGGTGGGTCTGCGGAAGCTGGCCGGGGCCGGTGGGTGAGCCAGTGGTCGTAGGCTCCGCGGGTCAGGTCCCAGCAGACGCGGCCGTCGCGGAGCTGGCCGTGGTAGCCCTTGGTGTGGACGACGGTGTGGTGTCGCCCGCACAGCAGGGCGGCGTTGGCCAGGTCTGTCGGGCCGCCGTCGGCCCAATGCCATAGGTGGTGTCCGTCGCACCAGGTCGAGGGGACGGTGCAGTCGGGGAAGGTGCATGTGCCGTCGCGCAGCCACAGCGCCCGCAGCTGGGCGGACGTGAACAGCCGGAACCGTCTGCCGAGGTCCAGGATCTGCCCTTCCTTCCCCATGACGCCCGGCACTATGCCCGCGTCACAGGCGATGCGTCGCGCGGTCTCGGGGGCAAGCAGGGTCCCGGCCTCACCGGACCCGAAGACGGTCGCCGCGTTGGTGCGCGCGACCAGGTCCGCCAGGCTCACGGTGACGAACAGCTCCGCCTTCGGAGTCGTCGACACCCCCTCGGCCGAGGCGACGCCGCGGCGGACCACCTCGAGCAGCGCGTCCATCCGCCGCTGCCCCGATGGGCGCCGGTCCGGCTCCCCCTGAGCGGGTCGCGGCGCGGACAGGCCCTGCACGGCTGCCTCGATCACTGCCTTGGCCTCGGTGTCGACGACCATCGTGTACTCGAACAGCCCAGTCCCGTCGGAGAACGGCTGCGACAACGCCCGCCGCTCGACCGCCTTGTCGTGCTCGCCCTGCAGCTCACCGACCAGGCCGTACTTCGCCACCAGCCGTTCCCGTAGTCCTCGGACGTCCTTCGCCCGGCCCCAGGAGGCGACCTCGACCAGCCCAGCCATGACCGGCACCTCGGCTCCCTCGGCCAGGCGGGGAGCGAGCCGCTCGAACTCGTCCACCACCACCGCGGCGGTGACCAGTGGCACCCGCGTCGCACGAACGGCACCCAGCAGCGCTGGCATACCGGTCGTCGGTGGTCGCCTCGGCCACCCGCACGACCCGTGCCGACCCACCGGCCCGGAGCCCCGGGGAGTGGTCCAGCAACCACGCCGACGCACCCGACCGACCGGGCCCGGCCTCACCGCGCTCGACCGCCTCACGCAGCACCTCCACCCTGGCGGCGTCGACGCGACGCCCGAGCTCGTCGAGCAGACCAGCCAGCTCACCGAGGCCGGCGCCACCCGCAGCCCAGAGCACCTCGTCGACCCCGGTCAGGGCAGCGCAGGCGTCCAGCACCGCACTGCGGCGCTGCCCGAACGTGGCCTGCTCGACCGTGGTCCCCTCATCCATGCCAACGAACCTAGCGGCAGGGTCTGACAGCCCACCCGTCACGAAAACCGTTGCACCGCAACCAGATACGGCACCGATCCCGCACCTGTTGTCCACAGGTGGGCGCCCCAAGGACCTGTGTCCACCGGAAACCCCGCGGTGCGGCACGGACCCCGGACACAGGTATGCCGCGTGCGGACGTCCGCACGCGGCATACCTCCGAGCCGTGGTCGGGTCAGGCGTTGGCCACCAGGCCGAGCTCGCTGGTGCTGGCGAGACCGGCGTGCTTCGGCAGCACGCGGACCGTGTAGCCGAACGAGCCGGTGCGGGAGAGCGCGAGGTCACCCGCGAAGTGGTGGCGACCACCCTCGTAGGACTCGACGAACTGGAGCGACTCACTCACCACGTCACGCAGCTCGTCGGAGTCGCGGGCCGTGCCGTGCACGACCTGGACGTCGACCTCCTCGGGGTCGAGCCCTCCCAGCGAGACGTAGGCGTTGACGTGCAGCGTCTCGCCGATCTCGGGGCTGTCGCCGACGCCCGAGGACTCGACGTGGTCGACCCGGACGTTCGGCCATGCGGCCTTGACCTTGGCCTTGTAGGCCGCCAGGTCGCGGGCTCCCTCGAAGGTGTCTCCGTTGAGCGCCCAGCCGGCGCGTGCGGCGGGGCCGTAGAGCTGGGTCGTGTAGTCGCGCACCATGCGGCTGGCCAGGACCTTCGGGCCCAGCGTCGCCAGCGTGTGCGTGATCATCGAGATCCAGTTCTGCGGGAGCCCCTCGGCGTCGACGTCGTAGAACCGCGGCGCCACCGAGTTCTCGATGAGGTCGTAGAGCGCGGCGGCCTCGATGTCGTCGCGGCGCTCGGGGTCCTCGACCCCGTCAGCCGTGGGGATGGCCCAGCCGTTCTCGCCGTCGAACCACTCGTCCCACCAGCCGTCGAGGATCGACAGGTTGAGGCCGCCGTTGAGGGCGGCCTTCATGCCCGACGTGCCACACGCCTCGAACGGGCGCAGCGGGTTGTTCAGCCAGACGTCGCAGCCCGGGTAGAGGTACTGGGCCATCGCGATGTCGTAGTTCGGGAGGAACACGATGCGGTGGCGGATCTCCGGGTCGTCGGCGAAGCGCACCATCTGCTGGATGAGCTGCTTGCCGGTCTCGTCGGCGGGGTGCGACTTGCCGGCGATGACGAGCTGGATCGGGCGCTTCTCGTCGAGCAGGAGGCGCTTGAGGCGAGCAGGGTCACGCAGCATCAGGGTGAGCCGCTTGTAGGTCGGCACCCGTCGGGCGAAGCCGATGGTCAGCACGTCGGGGTCGAGGATGTCGTCGACCCAGCCGAGCTCGGCCGGGCTCGCGCCACGCTTCTTCCACGAGGACCTCGTGCGGCGACGGGCCTCCTTGACGAGCTGCTCACGCATCTCGCGCTTGGTCGCCCAGATCGCGTCGCGCGGCACGTCGCCGATGCGGTCCCAGGCGTTGTCGCGCTCGATGTCGGTGGTGCCGAGGTGCTTGGCAGCGACCTCGTAGACCTTGCGGTCCACCCAGGTGCCGGCGTGGACACCGTTGGTGACACTGGAGATCGGGACCTCGTCGTCGTCGAAGCCCGGCCACAGGCCGTCGAACATCCCGCGGCTGACGACCCCGTGCAGCTTGGAGACGCCGTTGGCCCGCTGGCCCAGGCGCAGGCCCATGACGGCCATGTTGAACATGCCCGCCTGGCCACCGGGGTAGTCCTCCGCGCCGAGGGCGAGGAGCCGGTCGACGGGGACGCCCTCGACGGCGCGGTCGCCACCGAAGTGACGGGTGATGAGGTCGGCCTCGAACCGGTCGATGCCGGCGGGCACGGGTGTGTGCGTGGTGAAGACCGTGGCCGCTCGGACGGCCTCGAGGGCCTCGTCGAAGCTCAGCCCGGCCGACTGCGTCAGCTCGTGGATCCGCTCGACGCCGAGGAAGCCGGCGTGGCCCTCGTTGGTGTGGTAGACGTCCGGGGTCGGGGCCCCGGTGAGTCGCGACCAGAGGCGCAGGGCCCGGACCCCACCGATGCCGAGCAGCATCTCCTGCTGGAGGCGCTGCTCGCCACCGCCGCCGTAGAGGCGGTTGGTGATGTTGCGGGCTGCCTCGTCGTTCTCCGGGACGTCGGAGTCGAGCAGCAGCAGGGGCACGCGGCCGACCTGTGCCTTGAGCACGTGGGCGTGCAGCTCACGGCCACCGGGCAGGTCGAGGGTGATGACGCAGGGGGTGCCGTCCTCCTCGCGGAGCAGGCTCAGCGGCAGGCCATCCGGGTCGAGCACCGGGTAGGTCTCCTGCTGCCACCCGTCGCGGTTGAGGCTCTGCTTGAAGTAGCCGGTCTTGTAGAACAGGCCCACGCCGACGATCGGCACGCCGAGGTCGGAGGCCGTCTTCAGGTGGTCACCCGCGAGGATGCCCAGGCCGCCGGAGTACTGCGGCAGCACCTCGGTGATGCCGAACTCGGGGCTGAAGTAGCCGATCGCCTTCGGGGCGCCGCCCTCGACCTCGTCGGCCCACGCCTGGAACCAGCGCGGCTCGCTCAGGTAGGTGTCGAGGTCGGCCTTGGCCGCTGCGACGGCCGAGACGAACTCGGCGTCCCCGGCGAGGTCGCTCAGCTCCTGCGGGGACAGCGCCGACAGCAGCCGGACGGGGTCCTTGCGCACCTTGTCCCAGCGCTGCGGGTCGATCCGCTGGAAGAGGTCGCGCGTGGGTGGGTGCCAGGACCACCGCAGGTTGCTCGCCAGGTCGCCGAGGGCGGCGATGGGCGCGGGCAGGACAGTACGGACGCTGAAGCGTCGGATCGCCTTCACGTGGGGCATCCTAAGGCCTCCGGGGCAAAGTGAATGACGCGTTCTTGCAGAACTTTCAAGATTTTTCAGAAGACTGTCCATCTCTGCACGTGGGGAGGTGCGCGGGGTGCCGACCGAGTAGCGTCGGGCGCGTGACAGCGAAGCCCCCGGCAGCCATGCCCAGCCCTCCTGACGCACCCAGTGCCGGCAGCACCGGCCAACGACCTCCGGTGACCAAGGCACCGACGACCGCACCCCCCCAGGTCCCCATCGGCCGGATCCCGGTCCAAGCGGTCAGCCCGGTCGTCGACGACGGCGCCCGGCCCGCCAAGGCGGTTGTCGGGGAGCAGTTCACCATCGGCGCCACGGTGTTCCGCGAGGGTCACGACGCGGTGAACGCGTCGGTCGTCCTCGTGGCGCCTGACGGGTCCGAGCGGGTCACCCCCATGACCCCCGTGAACCCCGGTCTCAACACCTGGGCCGCCGTGGTCGAGCCCGACGCCGAGGGCTGGTGGTCCTACCGCGTCGAAGGCTGGTCCGACCCCTACGGCACGTGGGACCACGACGCGACCATCAAGGTCGCCGCCGACGTCGACGCCGAGCTGATGCTCGAGGAGGGCGCCCGCACCCTCGAGCGCGCGATGGCCGAGGTGGAGCGGAGCAAGGACCAGCAGGCCGTCCTGGCCGACGCGGTCACCGCCCTGCGTGACACCCGACGGCCCCCGCTGGCCCGCCTGCACGCCGGCACCGACCCGTCCGTGCGGGCCGAGCTGGCCGCCCGCCCGCTGCGCGACTACGTGAGCCCGTCCGCGGCATACCCGTTGCTCGTCGAGCGCGAGCGCGCGCTGTATGGCGCGTGGTACGAGATCTTCCCGCGCTCCGAGGGCGCGGTGCAGGACCCCGAGACGGGCAAGTGGACCAGTGGCACCCTGCGCACGGCGGCCAAGCGGCTGCCCGCCATCGCCCGGATGGGCTTCGACGTCGTCTACCTGACGCCGATCCACCCGATCGGGACCACCAACCGCAAGGGACCCAACAACACCCTCGAAGCCGGTCCCGACGACCCGGGCAGCCCCTACGGCATCGGCAGTGCCGACGGTGGCCACGACGCCATCCACCCGGACCTCGGCACCTTCGACGACTTCGACTTCTTCGTCGCGCAGGCCGAGGAGCTCGGCCTGGAGGTCGCGATGGACATCGCGCTGCAGGCCTCTCCCGACCACCCCTACGTGACCACGCACCCCGAGTGGTTCAAGCACCGTGCCGACGGCACGATCGCCTATGCCGAGAACCCACCGAAGAAGTACCAGGACATCTACCCGCTCTACTTCGACAACGACCCCGCCGGGTCGTACGCGGAGATGCGCCGGGTCATCCAGGTGTGGATCGACCACGGGGTCAAGATCTTCCGCGTGGACAACCCCCACACCAAGCCGGTCGAGTTCTGGCAGTGGCTGATCGACGACGTGGCACGCGACCACCCCGAGGTGATCTGGCTGGCCGAGGCGTTCACCAAGCCCGCGATGATGCACTCCCTGGGCAAGGTCGGGTTCCAGCAGTCGTACACGTACTACGCCTGGCGCAACCAGAAGTGGGAGCTCGAGGAGTACGTCACCGAGCTCGCCGGCGACGCGGCGTCCTACATGCGGCCGTCCTTCTGGCCGACGACGCACGACATCCTCACGCCCTACATGCAGTTCGGCGGTCCGGCCGCGTGGAAGCTGCGGGCCGCGCTCGCCGCGACCCTGGTCCCCACCTACGGCATCTACGCCGGCTACGAGCTGATCGAGCACGTCGCCCGGCCCGGCGCCGAGGAGCAGATCGACAACGAGAAGTACCAGTACAAGAACCGGCGCTGGGAGGACTACGAGCCGGGCGGGATCAAGGAGGGGCAGTCGCTGGCCGGCTACCTCACCCGCCTCAACGAGATCCGGCGCGACCACCCTTCGCTGCACCGGTTGCGCAACATCACGTTCCACCACGTCGACGACGAGAACATCATGGCGTTCTCGAAGCGCCGGGTGCTGGCCGACGGCACCGAGGACACCGTCGTGGTGGTCGCCAACCTCGACCCGCACAGCACCCGCGAGTCCACCGTGCACCTCGACATGCCCGCCCTGGGGCTCGACTACCACGACGGCATCGCCGCGCAGGACCTCGTCACCGGGGCCTCGTGGCACTGGGGCGAGCACGTCTACGTCAGACTCGGGCCCGAGACCGAGCCCGTCCACATCGTCGCAATCCGGAGGTTCTGATGCAGGGTCTCAACCTCGCCCAGCCCGGCCTGAAGAACGACCCCGAGTGGTTCAAGACCGCCGTCTTCTACGAGGTCCTGGTCCGCGCGTTCGGCGACTCGAAGGGCTCGGGCTCCGGTGACTTCACCGGGCTGATGGCCCGGCTCGACTACCTCGCCTGGCTCGGGGTCGACTGCCTGTGGCTGCCGCCGTTCTACGCCTCGCCGCTGCGCGACGGTGGCTACGACATCGCCGACTACACCGCGGTCCTGCCCGAGTTCGGCACCCTGCCCGACTTCCAGGAGCTGGTGTCGCAGGCGCACGCCCGCGGCATCCGGGTCATCACCGACTTCGTGATGAACCACACCAGCGACGCCCACCCGTGGTTCCAGGCGTCGCGCTCCGACCCCGAGGGGCCGTTCGGCGACTTCTACGTGTGGTCCGACACCGACGAGCCCTACTCGGACGCCCGCATCATCTTCATCGACACCGAGGTCTCCAACTGGACCTTCGACCCGGTGCGCCGGCAGTTCTTCTGGCACCGGTTCTTCTCCCACCAGCCCGACCTCAACTTCGAGAACCCGGCCGTCCACGAGGCGATGTTCGACGTCGTCCGGTTCTGGATGGACATGGGCATCGACGGCTTCCGGCTGGACGCGGTCCCCTACCTCTACGAGGAGGAGGGCCACAACTGCGAGAACCACCCGAAGACGCACCAGTTCCTGGCCAAGCTGCGCAAGATGGTCGACACCGAGTACCCCGGTCGGATCCTGCTCGCCGAGGCGAACCAGCCCCCGGCCGACGTCGTGGACTACTTCGGCACCGAGGAGGAGCCGGAGTGCCAGATGTGCTTCCACTTCCCCGTCATGCCGATGCTCTACTACTCGCTGCGGGAGGAGAAGGCCGCGCCGATCGTCGACGTCATGGCCGACACCCCCGACAAGCCGGCCGGCACGCAGTGGGGCACCTTCCTGCGCAACCACGACGAGCTCACCCTCGAGATGGTCACGCCGGAGCAGCGCACCGCGATGTACGGCTGGTACGCACCCGACCCCCGCATGCGGGCCAACGTCGGCATCCGGCGGCGGTTGTCACCGTTGCTGGACAACAGCCGGGCCGAGATCGAGCTCATCCACGCGCTGCTGCTCTCCCTGCCGGGGTCACCGTGCCTCTACTACGGCGACGAGATCGGGATGGGCGACAACATCTGGCTCAACGACCGTGACGCCGTCCGCACCCCGATGCAGTGGACACCCGACCGCAACTCGGGCTTCTCGGTGGCCGACCCCGGCAAGCTCTACCTGCCGGTCGTGTCATCGCTCGTCTACCACTACAACAACGTCAACGTGGAAGCCCAGATGGCCAGCAGCTCCTCGCTGCTGCACTGGGTGCGGGCGATGCTCGAGATCCGCAAGCGCCACCCGGTCTTCGGGCTCGGCGACTTCGAGGTCTGCCCGTCCGACAACGAGGCGGTGCTGTCGTTCCTGCGCGTCACCTGGGACCCCGAGGGCAACAGCAGCTCCGAGGCCGTGCTGTGCGTCAACAACCTCGCGAGCCGCCCGCAGGCGACCACGGTCCGCGTGCCCGACGAGTTCCGGGGTGCCCACCTCGAGGACCTCTTCGGTGGCGAGGGCTTCCCGAAGATCAGCGACGACGGCACCATCACGCTGACCCTCGGCTCCCGCGACTTCTTCTGGCTCCGCCTGGTGCCGGGTGCGGCGCATGGCTGAGATCCACGACGACGCCACGATCTCCCCCACGAAGCTCGAGCTCGTGGGGCCGTGGATGGCGCGCCAGCGCTGGTATGCCGCCAAGGGGCGGCTGCCAGTGCTGCGCAAGCTGTGGTCGTGGCGGCTCGACGACCCCGCCGGACAGGTCGGCATCGAGACGCTCATCGTCGTGGACGAGGGCGGCCCCGAGCCGGTGGTCTACCAGGTCCCGCTCACCTACCGCGGCGCGCCGCTGGAGGGCGGGCAGCAGGCCCTCGTCGGGACGATGGAGCACAGCGTCCTCGGACCCCGATGGGTCTATGACGGGCCGCACGACCCGGTCTACGCCGCGCAGCTCCTCGCCCTGGTGCTGGAGCAGGCGGTCCCCCAGGCCGGCGGCGAGTCCGACACCGTGGAGCCCGACGTCGTGTCGCGGCGGCATCCGTCGTGGACGACCGAGACCACCCTCCGCTCGTCGAAGGTGCTCTCCGGCGAGCAGTCCAACACCTCGATCGTGTTCGACTGCACCGACGCCGATGGCAGTCCGAAGCCGTTGATCTGCAAGGTCTTCCGCATGCTCCAGTCGGGCGAGAACCCCGACGTGACGGTGCAGGGCGCGCTCTCCGAGGCCGGCTCGACGCGGGTGCCCACCATGGTCGGCACGGTGAGTGCCGCGTGGCCGGCCGTCGACGAGGGCGACGAACCCTCGCGTGGCCACCTGGCCTTCGCCCAGGAGTTCTTCCCCGGCACCGAGGACGCGTGGCGGGTCGCCCTGCGTGTGGTCGGCGCCCACGAGGACTTCGACGAGTCGGCCCGCCAGCTCGGCGCGGCGACCGCGGAGGTGCACAAGCGGCTCGCCGAGATCCTGCCCACCGAGCCCGTGTCGGCCGAGACGATCGCCACGGTCGCGGCCGGCATGCGGGCCCGCTATGTCGCCGCAGCGTCGGAGGTGCCCGCGCTGGCCGCCCACGAGCACCGGATCGCCGATGTCGTCGACCGCGCCGTGAACGCCAGCTGGCCTGCGCTGCAACGCATCCACGGTGACTACCACCTCGGCCAGGTGCTCAAGGTGGAGGGCCGCGGCTGGGTGCTGCTCGACTTCGAGGGCGAGCCCCTGCGCCCGCTCTCCGAACGCATGCTGCCCGACCTCGCGGTGCGTGACATCGCCGGCATGCTCCGCTCGTTCGACTACGCCGCGGGCTCGTGGGAGCAGTCCCACCCCGGCGGCAGCGCGCGTGACTGGGCCGAGAGTGCGCAGCGCGCCTTCCTCGACGGGTATGCCGCCGAGTGCGGACGCGACCCGCGCGAGGACGCCGCGCTGCTGATCGCCTTCCAGCTCGACAAGGCGCTCTACGAGGTCGTGTACGAAGCCCGCAACCGGCCCACCTGGCTGACCATCCCCACGGCTGCCGTGGTCCGACTGCTCGACGACGCGAGGAAGGACCTGACGTGAGTCCACGGTTCAGCAAGAAGAAGCAGAAGCACAGCTCCGACGAGACCCCGGCGACCCCAGAGGCGACCGAGGCTTCGACCACCCCCGAGGTCCCCCCCACACCAGAGGCGGCGCCCACACCTGAGTCTTCGGAAGATGCACCGGGTCCTGGCCCGGCGGGTCTTCCGAACACGACGGAGGAGGCGCCGGCCCGGACGTGGTTCGGGCTGCCCGACCCCGAGGCCCCGTCGACAGCGGACGCAGCGGCTCCCAGCGCCAACGCACCTTCGGCCGAGACGCCGACCGCTCAGGTCCCGGCCCCGGAGGTCCCGGCCGCTGAGGTCCCGGCCGCTGAGGTCCCGGCCGCTGAGGTCCCGGCCGCTGAGGTCCCGGCCGCTGAGGTCCCGGCCGGCCCGCCCGCCGAGACGCCGACCAGTCGCGCAGCGGCCCGTCGTGCGGCCGAGCCCCCGACCGAGCCCCCTGTGGACCGCGTCCCCGAGCCGGTCCCCACGCCGTCGACCCCGGAGGAGGCCATCCGCGCCCTCGCCGACGGTCGCCACCAGCAGCCGCACGACCTGCTGGGGCACCACCTCGACGAGGAGGGGCTGCTGATCCGCACCTACAAGCCGTTCGCGTCGTCGGTCGGTGTGCGGTTCCAGGACGGCGAGCACATCGAGCTGCTGCACGAGTCCGACGGCGTGTGGGGCGGCATGCGGGTCGGGGCCACCCAGACCCAGGACTACCGACTGCTCGTCGCCTACGCGGACGGCATCGAGCACGAGATGGACGACCCCTACCGGTTCGCCCCCACCCTGGGGCCGATCGACCTGCACCTGATCGGCGAGGGCCGACACGAGGAGCTGTGGACCGTCCTCGGCGCGCACGTGCACGAGTACCCGGGTCCGATGGGCACCGTCGTCGGCACCTCGTTCGCCGTATGGGCACCCCGTGCCCAAGCGGTGCACGTCGCCGGTGACTTCAACGGCTGGGACACCCGCAGCCACGCCATGCGGTTGCTCGGCGAGTCCGGGGTGTGGGAGCTGTTCGTGCCCGGCGTCGGCGACGGCACGCTCTACAAGTTCCTGGTCCGCGGCGCCGACGGCAAGGTGCGTGAGAAGGCCGACCCGATGGCCCAGGCCACCGAGCTCCCGCCCGGTCGCGCGTCCTCGGTCGTCCAGTCCCGCTACGCCTGGAACGACGACACCTGGATGCAGCAGCGAGCCGGCAGCGACGCCCACAAGGCACCGATGAGCGTCTACGAGGTGCACCTCGGCTCGTGGCGCACCGGGCACGGCTACCGCGACCTCGCCGAGCACCTGGTCAACTACGTCGCCGACCTCGGCTTCACGCACGTCGAGTTCATGCCGGTCATGGAGCACCCCTACCCGCCGTCGTGGGGCTACCACGTCACGAGCTACTACGCCCCGAGCGCGCGGTTCGGGCGACCCGACGACTTCCGCCACCTCGTCGACCGCCTGCACCAGGCCGGGATCGGCGTGATCCTCGACTGGGTGCCGGGACACTTCGCGACCGACCCCTGGGCCCTGGCCCGCTTCGACGGCCTCCCCCTCTACGAGCACCCGGACCCGCGCAAGGGCTGGCACCCGGAGTGGGGCTCCTACATCTTCGACTTCGGCCGGATGCAGGTGCGCAACTTCCTCGTCGCCAACGCCGTGTACTGGATGGAGGAGTTCCACGTCGACGGCCTGCGGGTGGACGGTGTCGCCTCGATGCTCTACCTCGACTACGCCCGGAAGGACGGCGAGTGGGTGCCCAACATCCACGGCGGCCGGGAGAACCTCGAGGCGGTGGGCCTGCTCCAGGAGGCCAACGCCACGGCATACAAGCGGGTGCCCGGGATCGTCACGATCGCCGAGGAGTCCACGTCCTGGCCGGGCGTCACCAAGCCGACCAGCTCTGGTGGCCTCGGGTTCGGGCTGAAGTGGAACATGGGCTGGATGAACGACTCCTTGAAGTACCTCAAGGAGGACCCGATCCACCGGCAGTACCACCACCACCTGCTGACCTTCTCGCTGATGTACGCCTACAGCGAGAACTACCTGCTGCCGATCAGCCACGACGAGGTCGTCCACGGCAAGGGGTCGCTGCTGCGCAAGGCTCCCGGGAGCCGCTACGACCAGCTCGCGACGGTGCGGGCGTTCCTCGCCTACATCTGGAGCCACCCGGGCAAGCAGCTGATCTTCATGGGCAGCGAGTTCGCGCAGGAGGCCGAGTGGGCCGACGGGCGCCAGCTCGACTGGTGGCTGCTCGACCACGCTGCGCACTACCGCGTGCACAACCTGGTCAAGGAGCTCAACCGCGTCTACCGCGCGAACCCCGCGCTCTGGGCGCTGGACTCCGACCCGGCCGGGTTCGAGTGGCTGGACGCCGACGACAACGCGTGGAACACCTACTCCTACCTGCGTTTCGGCACGCAGGACCGGCAGGGCGCCGTCGTCGCCGTGGCGGTCAACTTCGGCGGCCTGGCCCGGGACCCGCTGCGGATCGGGGTGCCCCGTCCGGGCGACTGGAAGGTCATCCTCGACACCAGCGGCTACGACGAGTTCGGGACGCCGAGCCAGGCGGAGGTCGTGGTGACCGCACAGGAGCACGGCGCGAACGGCCAGCCCTGGTCGGTCGAGGTCCGGGTGGCCGCGCTGTCGACCGTCTACCTGGCGCCGGTGGACGCGGAGGGAAAGGCACTGGCCGATGAGTGACCCGCGCGCAGGACAGCTCGCCCAGCCCTCCGACCTGGTCGACGTCGCCCACCTGGTGACTGCCTACTACACGCTCTCCCCCGACCCCGACGACCTCGACCAACAGGTCGTGTTCGGCACGTCGGGGCACCGTGGCTCGAGCCTGAAGACGGCGTTCAACGAGGCGCACATCCTCGCGACCACGCAGGCGATCTGCGACTACCGGAAGTCGCAGGGCTACGACGGCCCGCTGTTCATCGGCCGCGACACCCACGGGCTGTCCGAGCCGGCGTGGGCCAGTGCCCTCGAGGTGCTCGCCGCCAACGACGTGATCGTGCTCGTCGACGACCGCGACGGCTACACCCCCACCCCGGCGGTCAGCCATGCCATCATCCGTGCCAACGAGGGCCGCACCACCGGTTCGGTGCTCGCCGACGGCATCGTCGTCACCCCCTCGCACAACCCGCCGTCCGACGGTGGCTTCAAGTACAACCCGCCGCACGGTGGGCCCGCCGACAGCGACGCGACCAAGGTCATCGCCGCCCGGGCCAACGAGCTGATCGCGGGTGGGCTCGACGGTGTGCGCCGGATGCCGTTCAGCCGGGCCCGTGCCCACGCGCAGCCCTACGACTTCCTGGGCAGCTACGTCGACGACCTGCCCCACGTCGTCGACCTCCAGCGGATCAAGGACGCCGGGGTCCGGATCGGCGCCGACCCGCTGGGTGGCGCCTCGGTCCACTACTGGGGCGAGATCGCCGACCGGCACGGCCTCGACCTCACCGTGGTCAACCCCCTGGTCGACCCGACCTGGCGGTTCATGACCCTCGACTGGGACGGCAAGATCCGGATGGACTGCTCGTCGCCGTCGGCGATGGCGTCGCTGATCGCCCGCAAGGACGAGTACGACATCGCCACCGGCAACGACGCCGACTCCGACCGCCACGGGATCGTCACCCCCGACGGCGGCCTGATGAACCCCAACCACTTCCTCGCCGTCGCCATCCAGTACCTGTTCGGTGGTGCCCGCCCCGACTGGCCGAAGGACGCTGCGATCGGCAAGACGCTGGTGTCCTCGTCGATGATCGACCGCGTCGCGGCCGACGTGGGCGGTCGCCTGGTCGAGGTGCCGGTGGGCTTCAAGTGGTTCGTCCCCGGCCTCATCGACGGCAGCTTCGGCTTCGGCGGCGAGGAGTCTGCCGGCGCCTCCTTCCTGCGCCGTGACGGCCGGGCCTGGACCACCGACAAGGACGGCATCCTGCTGGCGCTGCTGGCCTCCGAGATCCTCGCCGCGACCGGGCAGAGCCCGAGCCAGCACTACCGCGAGCTCACCGCCAGGCACGGCGACCCGGCCTACGCCCGCATCGACGCGGCGGCCAACCGCGAGCAGAAGGCCAAGCTGGCCGCGCTGTCCCCCGGCGACGTCGCCGCCGACTCCCTCGCGGGCGAGCCGATCACGGCCAAGCTCACCGAGGCTCCCGGCAACGGCGCGGCCATCGGTGGCCTGAAGGTGACGACGCAGAGCGCGTGGTTCGCCGCCCGGCCGTCCGGCACCGAGGACGTGTACAAGATCTACGCCGAGTCGTTCCGTGGCCCTGAGCACCTCGCGCAGGTGCAGGCCGAGGCCAAGGAAGTCGTCGGCGCGGCCCTCGGCGACTGAGCGCGGACCGAGCCCGCGAGAATTCGGAGGCATCCTCCGGAACAAACCGGAGGCATGCTCCGTTGGAACGGACATGACGCCCTCGAACACACCACAGACGCCCGGGCCTCGCACTCTGCCGCGCACGGGTAGCTCCCGCCCCAACCTCGCCACCCTCGACCAGCTCCGCGGGCTGCGGCGCCCCCGGCTGATGCAGCCCGAGGCACGCCGACACCAGCTCGAGCAGGAGTGTCGGGCCTGTTGAGGCCCCGCACCGCACACGACACCGCATGACCCGAACGGGCCCCGCCAGCTGGCGGGGCCCGTTCGGCGGTGAGGGGGCGCCTCGGGTGCGGGCTCAGTCGGTCGGGACGGCGGGTGCGGGGCCGCTGACGACGGTCTCGTCGACCGCCGAGCTGCCGCCGTCGAGCCGCGACTGCTCGTCCTTCACCCACATCCGCGTCAGCCCGCCGAAGTGACCCTCGAACTTGTCCCACTCGTGCTTCGGGTAGGTCGTCTGGATCGTCTCGCTCAACAGGCTGCGGAAGTCGTCGGAGTCGACCCACTGCAGCACCATCTCGTCGATGTGCGGCAGGGCCGCGTCGCAGAACTCGCGGTAGTGGTCGGTGTCGAAGTGCGCGTCGGCAAGCCCCTGGTAGGCCGCCAGCTTGCCGCCGTAGTCCAGGCCTGCGTCGTCGGCCACGCTGAACCACGGGTCGGTGTCCACCTGGGTGCGCGCCTTGCGTCCCGTGGCCACGCAGAACACCGACCACTTGACCAGGGCCTTCATCGCCCACGGGAAGTAGTAGTGCAGCGACGTGACCGCCACGTCGGGACAGGCGTTCGCGTAGTCGATCGGGTAGACCACCCCGTCCTTCACGAGCATCTCGCAGGAGTTGAACTCCCACCGGAAGAACGCGTTCACCGTCTGCGCGATGGTGACTGCCTCGGTGCCGACGCCCTCGGACAGGAAGCCGTGCTCCACGGCATACCGGTTGTGCATCGGCTCGTCGGGCTGGAACTTCATCACCATCGTCTCGGGGCCGATGGTCAGGGCCCGCGCGAACACCTCGAAGTCCTTCACCGACGCCTGCAGGTGCATGAGCATCTCACCCGACTCGTCGTAGGCCTTGTGCAGGTCGTCGACGTTCTTGACCTGCGACACCCCGCGCCAGCCGCCGCCGTCGAACGGCTTCATGAACAGTGGGTAGCCGATCTCCTCGGCGATCTTGTCGAGGTCGAAGGACTTGTTGTAGCGCTCGGCGGTGTAGGCCCAGCGGACGTTGTCGATGGGGTTCTTGTAGGGCACCAGGACGGTCTCGGGCACGTGCATGCCGAGCCGCAGCAGTGCGCAGTAGGCGGAGTGCTTCTCCATCGACTGGAAGGTGAACGGGCTGTTGAGCAGGTAGACGTCGTCCATCAGGGCGACCTTCTTGAGCCACTCGCGCGGGTGGTAGTACCAGTAGGCCAACCGGTCGATGACGAGGTCGTGCCGTGGTTTGTCGCGCAGGTTGAACGGCTCGATCGTCACGCGCTCAGTGTTGACCTGGTGGCTCGCGCCGTCGGGTCCGGTCAGGACGCCGAGCCTGCCCGCGAGGGTCTCGAACGCGCGCGGCCAGTCACCCTCCGCGCCCAGCAACAGTCCGATGAGGTGTTCCTGAGTCTTCGCCATGCGACCCATCCTGTCGGCTCAGGTGTCCGGCCGCGACCCCTTGCGGGGCCCGGGTGTCAGAACAGCGCGCTCATCAGCGCGGTGCGCGCCTTGCGCACGCGCTCGTCGTGCGACCCGACCACGGCGAACAGCTGGAGCAGGTGGTTCCTGGCCTGCTCGCGCTCGTCACCGGAGGTCGCGCGCACGAGGTCGATGAGGCGCAGGAAGGCGTCCTCCACGTGGCCGCCGAGCACGTCGAGATCGGCGACCAGCCCTTGGGCCGCGACATCGGTGGGGCGGTCGGCCGCGGCTGCCCGCGCCTGCTGCAGGTCGGCACCTTCGGTGCGCTGCATGAGGCCCACCTGGGCCAGGCCCAGCTCGGCGTCGGAGTCAGCAGGGTTCTGCTTGAGCGCCTGCTGGTATGCCGCGGCGGCGCCCTCGAGGTCGCCGCGCTCGATCGCGTCGTAGGCCTCCTGGTGCAGGGGCGGGAGCTGCTCCTCGACCTCGGCCGTAGGCGCCCCCGCGGCGAGGTCGACGCGGCCGGCCACGCCGTGCTGCACGGCCAGGGCCAGGAACTCGTCGAGCACCGGCCGCAGCGCCGACTCCGGCTGGATGCCGGCGAACATCGGCACCGGCTGCCCCTGGATCATCCCCATCGTCATCGGGACGCTCTGCACCTGGAAGGCACGCAGCAGCGTGGGGTTCTGCTCGACGTCGATGCTGACGACCTGGAAGCGGCCCTCGTAGGTGCCTGCCACCGACAGCACGGTGTCGAGGTAGTCACGCGACTCGGGGATCTGCCCGGCCCACAGGATGAGGAGCATCGGCACGCTGACGGAGGCGTTCGCGATCTCCTGGAAGGTCGCGTCGCTCCCCTCGACGACGACACCGGTGCGGCCTGCGACTCCGCCAGCCGGCGCTCCGGGGGCGGCCGTGGCACCTGGAGCGGCAGGGGCGCCCGGAGCGGCAGGGGCCGCGCCGGCGGCGGGGCCAGCAGCAGGGCCTCCCGTCGGGGGCTGGTTGCGCAGGGCGGTCAGGTCGACGGCGCCACGCAGGCCACCGGAGGTCAACGGCTGGTCACTCATGTCGGCGATTGTCCCTCACGTGCCCTTGGCCGAGAACAGCACCTCGTCGGCAGCGACGACTCTGGCCCTGCCCTGGGCCGGCACGGTGAAGACGACGGTCTCGTAGGTCTTCAGCCTGGCGCTCTTCGTGAGCGTCTTCTTGCGCACCAGGCGCTGGAAGTCGGTGCTCGGCGTGAGCGACTTCCCGCCCTTGGTCAGGGTGATCGTGTCGGTGCGCTCGATGAGGCCGAAGACCAGCGCTCCTCCACCGCGCAGCGCGATGGCGACCGTGCTGTCGGGCTCGACGGTGTGGACCTGCTTGAGGGTCGCCAGCTTGCCGAACGCCTTGGCCTGCTCTGCGGCGTGGGCGCGGACGGCCGCCGAGAACGGGTCGGCGGGGACGACGTCCTTGGCGGCTGCGGGCTTGGGGTAGCCGAGGCTCGCGGCATACTCCGTCAGCAGGGCGGCGGGCTGCACGGGCAGCGTCCCGCCCGTGGTCACCACGGGCGACCCGGCGTTGAGCGAGTCGAGCGCCGCGACGCTCGCGCCCGGCTGCATCGGGACGGCGGCGCTCAGCCGGAAGGGCGTCTTCGCGTCGGGCGAGACGAGCAGGTTGAGCACCGCGCCACCTTCGGCGGTTGCGGTCTGCACGAGGATGAGCCGGGGCCAGGCCGTGCCGCGCGAGACCGCGAGGACCTTGGGCGGGTCGGTGCGCGTGAGCGGTGCCGGTGGGGTGGCCGCGCCGGACTCGAGTCGGCTCGCGGCGTTGGCGACGGCCAGCGCGCTGCCGGTGAGCGCCTCGGTGCGAAGCTGCTGGGCGTCAGCGGGCTTGGCCGCAGCCGCCTCGGCCGCCTTCGCGAGGACCCGGGTGGCGATGGTCTCGGCCGTGTCGGGCGAGATCGGTGCGGTGGTCGTCACCTGGGCGGGCGCGTCGTGCACGCCGACCAGGCCCGGGCCGGCGCCGCACCCGGCAAGGGCGAGCGCGAGGGTGGCCACGGCGGCCAGGCGAGTGGTGCTGCGGCTCATGCGGTCACCTCCGGGGTGGGTGCGTCGTTGTCGGCCTTCGTTTCGTCGGCCTTGGGCTCGTCGGTCCTGGGCTTGTCGGCCTGGGGCTCGTCGGCCTTGGTTTCGTCGGTCCTGGGCTCGTCGGTCGTGGGCTCGTCAGCCTGGGGCTCGTCGGCGGGGCGCGGGCGCCGCGGTTGGGCCTGCCAGAGCAGGGCCACGCCGGTCACGGCCGCGAGCAGTCCCACGAGGGTGACGAGCAGGGCCTGGAAGAACCAGGTGCGCCGCTCGACCGTCACGGTCACCGAGGTGAGGTCGACCGGGGTGCCGTCCGGTGCTGCGATGACGACGGACTCCGGCGCCCCGGTCTGTCCGACGCTGAGGTGCACCCGGCCCTGCCCGGTCGCGGTCTGGCGCCAGACGTCTGCGCCGGCGAGGGCGGGAGCAGCCCCGGCCCCGGCCCGCGAGGTCACCAGGCTCCAGCTGCGGACGTGGGCGCCGGTGACCGACGTGCGGTCGGCGCCACCCACGATCGCGTCGGCGTCGACGGGAGTGGTCCGGCCCATCCAGATCGTCGTGCCCGGCGCAGCGACCGCCGTCACGGTGGCCGGGGCGTCGACCCGGTTGAGCACGGACGGCTCCACGACGACCAGCGCCCCGCGGGCGGGGGTGGTGCGCAGCGTGGCGCTGCCCGACGAACCGAGGTGCACGGTGAACCAGGCACCGACGGACACGAGGACGAGTCCGATCACCGTCAGCGCCGCGGACAGCACGCGTTTGGCGACCATCGACACAGTTGAAATCCTTACGTGAGCGGGCCGGCCAACGGGGGTTCCCCGCAGCCGGCATTCACACCACCATGGCTCAGTCTCCCCCACGACGACAAATCCCCACCTCCGTCAACGACCGCTGTGACGACGGCTTCGGTGGCATGATCGCGCGTGATGACCACACCCTCACGGCCCGACCGAGCTCGCCGTCCCGGACGCCCCCGCGAGGAGGCGACCGAGCAGGCGATCACCGCCGCCGCACGCCAGGTGCTCGCCGACAAGGGCGTGGCGCGGATGTCCATGGAGCACGTCGCCGCCAAGGCCGGTGTGGCGAAGAGCACGCTCTACCGACGCTGGCCGTCCAAGATCGAGCTCGCCGTGCACGCGGTCGCGGCCACCTTCGACGAGATCGAGATCACCGACCACGGGTCGCTCGAGGCCGACATGCGCGCGGGCATCGGCGAGGCCGCCCGGCTGCTGCGTGACCCCTCCACCGGCGGCGCGTATGCCGCATTGCTCGCCGAGTCCGCCCGTGACCCCGGCGGGGTCGGCCAGCGCGTCCGCGAGTCGCTGTCGACGCGCCTGCACGCCCTCGTCGCGATCTCGGTCGAGCGCGCCATCGACCGCGGGGAGATCCGCCGCGACATGATCGACGTGGACCTGCTCGCCGACGTGGTGGTCGGGTCGGTGATGCACCGGGCGCTGGCCACGGGCGAGCCGGACGAGGCGTTCGTCAACGGGCTGATCGCCCTGCTCGCCGACGTCGCCTACGCCCGACTGCGCCGCGAGCAGCGGACAGGGGACCAACCCGGCTAGAAGCGGGCGGGCTCGCGGTAGATGCCCCACTCGTCGCGCAGCGCGTCGCAGATCTCGCCCAGCGTGGCCTCGGCCCGGACCGCGTCGAGCATCGCCGGCACCATGTTGTCGTCGGTGCGGGCGACCTCGACCATGTGCCGCACGGCGGCCCGCACGGCGTCCTCGTCGCGGTCGGTCTTGCGGGTCTTGAGGGTGGCGACCTGCTCGCGCTCGACCTCGTGGCTGACCCGGAGGATCTCCAGCTCGTGCGTGACGGAGGCGGTGTGGCAGTTGACGCCGACGACCTTCTTGTCGCCCTTCTCCAGCGACACCTGGTACTGGAAGGCGGCCTCGGCGATCTCGGACATGAACCAGCCGTCCTCGATGCCGCGCAGGATGCCGGAGGTCATCGGACCGACGGCGTGGTCGATCCCACCCTCGGCGTTGAGCGGCTTGCCGAGCTCGCCCATGGCCCTGATCTTGTCGAAGATCGCCTCGGCCTCCGCCTCGATCTTGTCGGTGAGGGCCTCGACGTAGTAGCTGCCGCCGAGCGGGTCGGCGACGTTGACCACCCCGGTCTCCTCCATGATCACCTGCTGCGTGCGCAGCGCGATCTCGGCCGCCTGCTCACTCGGGAGCGCGAGGGTCTCGTCGAGGGCGTTGGTGTGCAACGAGTTCGTGCCGCCGAGCACTGCCGCGAGCGCCTCGACAGCGGTGCGGACCACGTTGTTGTAGGGCTGCTGGGCGGTGAGCGAGACACCGGCGGTCTGGGTGTGGAACCGCAGCCACTGGGCCTTGTCGGTCTTGGCGCCGTAGACCTCGCGGAGCCAGCGCGCCCAGATCCGGCGGGCGGCGCGGAACTTGGCGATCTCCTCGAAGAAGTCGAGGTGGCTGTCGAAGAAGAAGGACAGGCCGGGCGCGAAGGTCTCGATGTCGAGGCCCCGCGACAGACCGAGCTCGACGTAGCCGAAGCCGTCGGCGAGGGTGAACGCGAGCTCCTGCGCGGCCGTCGAACCCGCCTCGCGGATGTGGTAGCCGGAGACCGACAGCGGCTTGTAGGCCGGGATGTTCTCGGCGCAGTACTCCATCAGGTCGCCGATGAGGCGCAGGTGCGGCTCGGGGGCGAACAGCCACTCCTTCTGCGCGATGTACTCCTTGAAGATGTCGGTCTGGAGCGTGCCGTTGAGGACCCCGAGGTCGACGCCCTGGCGCTCGGCGGCGACGAGGTACATGCAGAAGACCGGGACGGCCGGGCCGCTGATCGTCATCGACGTGGTGATGTCCTCGAGCGGCAGCCCCTCGAAGAGCACCTCCATGTCCTTGGCCGAGTCGATGGCCACGCCACAGTGACCCACCTCGCCGAGGCTCATCGGGTCGTCGGAGTCGCGACCCATCAGGGTGGGCATGTCGAACGCGACCGACAGGCCGCCGCCCCCGCGCTCGAGGATCATCTTGTAGCGCTCGTTGGTCTGCACCGCGTTGCCGAAGCCGGCGAACTGCCGGATCGTCCACGTGCGGCCGCGGTAGCCGGTCGGATAGAGACCGCGGGTGAAGGGGTACTCCCCCGGCCAGCCGATCCGCTCGGGCACCTCGGAGCCGTCGGCCGGCCCGTAGACCGGCTCGACCTCCATCTGCGACAAGGTGGTGAAGTCGGCCTCCCGCACCTGCCCCTTGGCTCGGGCCGCGTCGTAGCGGGCCTGCCAGCGGGCGGCCCCGTCGCTCGTCGCAGGGGTGGTGGGTGCGGGGTTGTCGGCCATGCGCGTCAATTTACTAGGACGTCCTAGTAAATGTCACGCCGGGACGCAGCCACGCGGCATACCTCCGCTGGTGGGGTATGCCGCGGGGCGGGTCAGGCGTCGAAGTCGGCGGCGCCGACCCGGACCTTGCGCAGCAGGTCGAAGAGCTGCTCGTGCTCGGCGGCGGACAGCATGCCCAGCCCGAACTTGTGCTGCACCAGGTCGGCGGTCGCGGCCTCCATCGCGTCGCGACCGGCCGGCGTGATGACGGCCAGGGTGCCGCGCCCGTCGTCGGGGTTGGGCACCCGCTCCACGAAGCCCTGGGCGTCGAGCCGCTGGACGATGTTGGTCGCGCTGGTGGGGTGGACCATCAGGCGCTGGCCGATCTTGCTCATCCCGAGCCGGCCGTCCCTGCTGAACGCGAGCAGCACCAGCGCCTCGTACCGGGCGAAGGTGAGGCCGTGCCGCCCGACGATCGCGTCGTAGTCGGTGATCAGCAGCTGCTGCACCCGCATGATCGACGTCGCACTGGCCATCGCCAGGGGCTGCGAGGTGCGCCCCCACCGACGGGTCCACAGCTGCGCCGCACGCGTGATGGGGTCGAACGGCAGGCGGATCGGCTTCGGCACGCGCAGCAGGCTAGCCGGGTTACGAGCTGGGGGTGCGGATCGTCTCGAGCTGTCCGTCGTCGAGACGGATCTCGCCGTCGGCCTCCTCGGCCGCCTCAGGGTCGTGCGTCGCCATGATGACGATGGCCCCGCGCCGTGCCTCGGCCCGCAGGAGGGCGAGCACGCGCTCGCGGTTGTCGTGGTCGAGCTCGGAGGTGGGCTCGTCGGCGAGCAGCACGTGTCCGCGCAGGGCCAGCCCCCGGGCGACGGCGACCCGCTGCTGCTGGCCGCCGCTCAGCTCCTCGGCGAGGTGGCTGCCCGACTCGTGCAGGCCGACCGACTCGAGGGCGGACTGCGCCCGGCGCTGCGCGTGGTCGGGTCGCACGCCACGCGCCAGCAGGGGCAGCGCGACGTTCTCCTGGGCGGAGAGCAGGACGGCCAGGGCGCTGCCCTGGGGGATGACCTCGATCCCGAGACGCGCCGCCTGCGCGCGGTCACGCACGATGTCTTCGCCCAGGCGCACCACGCCCTCAGAGGCGACGGCGCCACCGATGGCCCACAGCAGCGACGACTTCCCGGCCCCGCTGTGACCGGTGACGGCGATGAACTCGCCCGGGTAGGCCTCGAAGGTCGCCTCGGACACCGCGACCGTCGAGCCGTAGCGGACGGTCACGCCCTCCACGCGCAGCGGCGGCGACTCGACGTCGTCGAGCACCTCCGGCCCATCGGCCCTCGTCGTCCGGTCACTCACCGGTCTCACCCCTCCCCTGCGGGATCAGTGTCCACACGCCGTCGACCTCTGCGACCCGGACCAGGGCACCGGGCGGGAACGCATCCACCGCCGCCGGGGGAAGGGGAAGCGACCCGTCGGCCGACACCACGGCATACGCCTCGCCGGAGCGGCCCTCGCCGCCGACCCGGCCGTCACGGATGGTGACGGTGCGCGGGAGCCGCGCGGCCACCTCGGGGTCGTGGGTGACGACGACGACGGTGGTCCCCCACTCCTGGTTGACCCGGTGGATCGTGTCGAGCACGAGGTCGCGCGAGGAGTGGTGCAGCTGGGAGGTGGGCTCGTCACCGAGCAGGAGCCCCGGCCGGCTGGCCAGGGCGACCGCGAGCGCGGCCAGCTGGAGCTGTCCGGGGGGCAGTGAGTCCAGCGGCGCGGTGGCCGCGTGGTCGAGCCCGACCAGCTCGAGCACCTCCCCTGGAGGGGGCACCTCACGGCCCGCGCGGCGAGCGGACCGCTGGGCGAACTCGACGTTCTGACGAGCAGTGAGGTAGGGCAACAGGTTGCGCGCCGCGCCCTGCAGGACCAGGCCCACCTCGGCGGCCCGGAACCGGTCGAGGTCCGCCTCGGTCATCGTCGACAGCTCGTGCTCACCGACCAGCACCCGCCCGGCACTCGGCCGCATGAGGCCGCCGAACAGCGTGAGCAGGGTCGACTTCCCGGCGCCGGACGGTCCGAGCAGGCCGACCACCTCGCCGGGATGGACGGTGAGGTCGACCCCGGACAGGGCGGCCACGTCGTGGCCCTCCGCGCGGTAGATGTGGACCAGCCCACGGGTGCTCACCCGCAGCCCGCCGGCGGGCGTACCGGACGTCACGACGCTGTCGTAGCTCACAGCGACTCCCTGATCCGGCGCAGGGTGATCCGTCGGCCGGCGCCGACCGCGGCCAGCCAGCCGACGGCGACGAGGACGAGTGCTGCCCCGGCGGCCGAGCCAAGGATGGCGAGCGCGTCGGGAGCCAGCTCCAGGGCCGGCACCGGGTCGGCGGCGCTGTCGAACAACGGGACCAGGGGCATCGCCACCCAGGAGCTGACCGCGCCGCAGGCGACGCCGACGACCGTGCCGACGACGACGAGCACGACCTGCTCGCGCACGAGCGACCGGCGCAGCTCCTTGAGCGGGACCCCCGACATGTGGAGGGCGGCGAGGTCACGGGCCACCACCCGCCAGCCGGTGACCGTCATGACCAGCACGACGAGGGCGGCGAGGAGCACCCCCATCCCGCCGGTGAAGACGGCCAGGCGCAGGCCCCAGGCGGACGCCGACTCGTCGAGGCGGTCCTTGGCAGCCGCCGTGCTGTGCCGCGCGAGCACTCCCACACCCTGCGCCTGCAGCTTCTCGGCCACGGCGTCGGCGCTGGCCGGGTCGGCGACCCACACCGACAGCGTCCCGGCGTCCGGGAGGCGACCGCCGAGGCGCGCGAGCGTCTCGTAGTCGACGAGGACGCCCCGGTTGCCCAGCACCGGGAGCGTGTCGACGGTCTGTTGGGCCGCCGCGACCATCGGCGTCCCGTTGAGGCCGATCGCGTCGAAGCCCTGCGCCGTGCCGCCGGGGGGGACCGGCCCGGCGAGCAACCCGGGCACGACCGCCGGCACGTCGGCGTGCGTCAGCTCGACCGCGAACCCGGTGCTGTTCAGCTCGAGTGCGAGCGTGTCGGGCCCGGCGGGCACCTGTTCGAGCTTGTCGCTGGTGCTGGTCGGCGGGGCGACGAAAGCATTCCACTGGTTCGTCGCGGCGATGCCTAGCGACTTGCCGTCGACCCCCAGCCCGGTGATGCTCAGCTTGCCACTGACCTGGCTGACCTGCTCGTCGGTCTTGCGGAACTCCAGGCCGTCGAGCCGGCAGCCGTCGGGGCAGAGGAGGAGCCCGTTGAGCTCGGCAGATCCCTTGCCCTGCAACGGCACCTGGGCGATCAGCCTGGTCAGTCGCTGGCCCGTCGGGGTGGTGACGTTGATGCGCAGCTCGGACGGCTCCTCGGACCCGGGGCCGGTCGTGGGTGAGACCGGGGCGCCGGACTGCCCGGGCGGTCGAGGCGTCGAGTCGTCGCCGGGGATGGTGAGGTCCCAGGCCAGCCGGCCGGTCACGCGCGTGCCCGAGAGCTGGACCGGCTCGATGTCGGGAGGGGCGAGGGCGCCGAGCCGGTAGGGCTCGCCCGGGGGCGCGAACGAGGTCTCCTCGAAGTCCTTCGTGACGACTGCCATGGTGGCGGTCGAGCTCCGGTCGGTCTGCCGCACGATCGCGACCGGGCTGGCCAGGGCGCCGGTCGGGTCGATGCCGCGGACGGTGGCGAGCAGGCTCGCGGGGTTGTGGCTGTCGGTGTCGATCACGGCAGGGGCGCCGGTCTCGACCTCGGCCCGGGCTGTCCAGTTGCGGTCGCCGACGACGATGGCGTTGGCGGCGAAGACGGTGAGCGCCACCGCGACGCTGACCACCGTGACGACCTTGCGCAGGGTCGGTCGCCGCTCCAGCCCGAAGGCGGTGAGGGCGGGCCCGATCCGCCCCCGGCGCAGGCTCGCGCGCCCGCTGGCACCGGCGACGGGGACCGCGAGCCGGGACGCGACGAGCCCCGCGGCCAGGGCGACGAGGGTGGGTGTGACCAGCGCCAGCGGACCCTCGAGGGAACCGGTGGCCAGGCCGATCAGGCCGAACGCAGCGAGCGCCACGGCCAGGACGTCGACGATCCCGAAGGCCCGCGCGCGCTCCCTCGACACCCGGCGTAGCAGTGCCGACACGGTCAGCCGCTGGACCGGTCGAGCGGCCAGCCAGATCGCCACGGCACACACGACGGCCGAGACCGCCAACGCGACCACGGACGACCACGGCACCTCGAACGGGACGCCGTCGGGGAGGAGGAGCTGGCGCACCAGCGTCGTCAGCAGCAGGGCGAGGCCGAACCCGATCGGCAACCCGATCGCCACGGTGGCGGCCAGCTCACCCATGACGATGCGGCCCGCGCCCTCCCGGCTGCGGCCCCGGAGCCTGGCCAGCGCCACCTCCGGTCGACGCTGCTCGACGGCGGCCTGCGCGACCAGCAGGAGGATCGCCGCGGCGAGCAACCCGAGCTGGGCCATGAGCAGCGGCACGATGACCCGCAGCTGGTGCTGGCCGACCCGGATGCCGTCGATGATCTTCGGCAGCTGGGTCTCCACGAGCGCGCCGTCGACGCCCCCGGCGCGGTTGCCTCCCCTGTCGGCGAGGACGTCGGAGATCTCTTGCAGGTTGCCGAGCGTGAACAGGTCGCGCTTGAGCGGGAAGGTCAGCGTCGCCTGTGCCACGCTCCAGTCGCGGGTGAAGGTGGCCTCGGTCGTCACGAAGTCGTCGATCGCCGGCACCCGCTCGAGGCCGACGTCGATCTGCGTGCCCGACTTGCCGTCGAGCTGGGTGCGCTGCCAGTACGTCTCGTCCGGCACCACCTCGTAGGCCCCGACGACGGTCAGCTTCGCGGTGGGCCGCTCGGTCTGGCTGATGCTCGGCACCGGCGTCTCGAAGGTCGTGCCGAGCGGCCACTTCCAGGCCGCCAGGTCCTTGGCCGAGACGAGCACCTCCCCGACGGCCCTGGGGCAGGAGCCGGTGGTGATCTTGAGGTGCTCGCAGACCCGGTCGCGAGCCACGAGGTCACCGGGCGACTGCTTCAGCCCGGCGCGCGGCACGATGTTGATCGCGTCGGACATCTGCCCGACCGGGTCGCCGTAGAGCACACGGACCGACCCCGGCACGTTGCCGCCCAGGGCGGAGCTGACGAAGGTCGGGTTGGCGGTGCCGCGCCCGCTGCGAACGACGAGCGCGGTGTCCGCCACGCTGGCCGAGTTGATGCTGGAGCGCAGCAGCGACTGCTCGAGAGCCCGCTGGTAGAGCGGTGCGAAGACGGCGCAGGTGGCGACCAGCGCGGCGAGCAGGACGAGCACGACCGCCTGGGCCCGGCGATATCTGATCGCAGCCCACATGCCGTCAGTGCCTCCGTGTGTCCGGCGGATCAAACCCCCACGGGGCGTCCCGTTCCCGCTCGACCCTAAGGGCCTTTCGTCCGGGATCGGGCCACATTCCGGCAACGATTCACGGTCGCGCGGTCGCGGGAGCGCAGGTGTTGCGGGGCTACTCCAGCGCGTCGATGGCCGCCTCGAGGCGGTCGAGCTTCGCGGTCAGCTCACCGGCATACCCGTCACGGATGTCGGCCTTGAGCACGAGGCTGACGCGCGGACCGAACGCCGCCACGGCGTCGACGGCGCCCTTCACGACCGCCATCACCTCGTCCCACTCCCCCTCGATCTCGGTGAACATCGACGAGGTGCGGTGCGGCAGCCCGGACTGGCGCACGACGGAGACGGCGGCGGCGACCGCCTCACTCACCGAACCGGTGGAGTCGGCGGGCACGGACGGGGCGACGGAGAAGGCGACGAGCATGAGCCCACCGTATGCCGCGTTGCTGGGCCCCGTCGCACCCCCCGGTGCGACGGGGCCCGATCCCCCAGGTGCCTCAGCCGTCGACGTGGCGCTGGTAGGACAGCACCGCCTCGACCCGGCGGAAGCCGAGTTCGACGTTGACGCCGACCATGTGGGCGTTCTGCTCGGCGTTGCAGGTCTGCACCCGCTTGGTCTCGGGCGCCACCTCGGCCAGACCCTGCAGGCCGCGGACCTTGACCGCCATGCCGAGGCGGTGACCCCGGTGGTCCTTGCGCACCAGGGTCCCCCACTGCATGACCTCGTCGGGGTCGTCCGCCGACACCACCAGGTCGTTGTAGGCCACGACCTCGCCCGACGGGTCGATCGCGACGGTGTGCAGCATGGTGCGGCCCTGGGCCTGCAGCCGACCCAGCTCCTCGCGGTAGGTCTCCGGGCTGAGCGCCTCCTCCTCGAAGTCGATCTCGCCGGTCGGGGCGTCCACGGCCAGCTGGTTCCAGCACTCGCAGTAGGAGGCCTGCAGCTCGTCCGGCAGCGGGGCGCGGTGGAACTCGATGCGGTAGCCCTCGTGGTGCTCGGCGGCGTCGGCGGCGAGCGCGGACAACCGCTCGGGGTCGAGGGGCACGTCGAGGATGCGGCGGATCTCGGTGTTGGCGTAGGTGAACCCGTGGCGCTCGGCGAACCGCGCGTGGGGGTGGCCCTCGCGGGCGTCGTCCGGCACGTTCGTCTCGATGAGGACCGTGCGGCGACCATCCGCACGGGTCCGCTCGATCACCCGCTCGAGCAGCGCGCTGCCGACTCCACGGCCGCGCAGCCGGGGGTCGACGTCGAGCTCGGCCCAGGTGAACTGGGTGTTGTCGAGCAGCGGGAACCACAGCAGGACCATGCCTGCGACGCGACCGTCGACGAGGCCCACGATCGGCTCCAGGCGCTCGACCGTGCTCTCCGTGCGGAGCATGACGGTCATCTCGCGCAGCGACCAGGTCTTGCCCCACGGGCGCTGGTGCTTCTTGGAGGCGTCGGTCGCCTCGTGGGCTGCCGCGACCTCGGCGTCGTCGTCGATGTCGAGCGGGCGCACGACGACGCCCTGCATCGCGTCCCGCAGGGCCGGCGGTGAGTCCGTCGTCGTCTTCATGCCTCGAGTGTCCGACCTGGACCGGCGCCGCGACAACGGCTTTTCCGGGAGGGGCTCTGCCCGGAGGGGCTTTGCCGGAAGGGCCTTTGCCGGAAGGCGGGGCCCTGGCGACCCCTCCGGATGGCTGCGGTGTCACGGAGCGAGGTAGGCGTGGACCAGCGCGACCGTCGCGGCGCCCTCACCACTCGCGGAGGCGACCCGCTTCATCGAGCCCGCCCTGAGGTCACCGGCCGCGAAGATCCCCGGGACCGTCGTCTCGAGGGCAGCGGGCGGGCGACCGTCCGACCAGTGGTCCATCGGCACCTCCCTGCCGGTGTAGACGAACCCGCGCTCGTCGCGCACGACCTCCTCGGGCAGCCAGTCGCCGCACGGGTCGGCCCCCAGCAGGAGGAAGAGCCCGCCCGCGTCGACCCGCTCGGTGCCATCCGGCCCCGACAGCTCGAGCCACTCGAGCGCCGAGCCGCCGCCACCGCCGACGACCCGGGTGGAGGGGCGGACGCTGATCCGTGGCGTCGCGTCGATCTCCCGGATCAGGTAGTCGGACATGGTCGCCCGGAGGTCGGGCCGCCGCACGCAGAGGGTGACGCTCGCGGCATACCGCGCGAGGTAGACCGCCGCCTGGCCGGCGGAGTTGCCACCGCCGACGACGAAGACGTCGCGCCCCTCCATCTCGCGTGCCGCGCTCGTCGCAGCGCCGTAGTAGACACCGAGCCCGACCAGCTCCTCCAGGGGTTCGATGCCGAGACGCCGGTACGTGACTCCCGTCGCGACCAGCACGGCCCGCGCCTGCAGCTCACCACCCTCGGTGCGCACGACGTGGGGCTCACCGCGCCGCGCTGCGGGCACGATGCCCTCCGCGGCGACCCCCGCGTAGATGCGCGCCCCGAACCGCGTCGCCTGGAAGCGCGCACGCTGCGCCAGCCGCATGCCGGAGATCCCCCGCGGGAAGCCGAGGTAGTTGCGGATCATCGAGCTGGTGCCCGCCTGTCCCCCGACGGCGTCGGACTCGATGACGACCGTGTCGAGGCCCTCGGACGCGCCGTACACCGCGGCGGCGAGGCCAGCCGGCCCCGAGCCGATGACGACGAGGTCGATGAGGTCGTCCTGGTCCATGGTCTGCGGCGACCCGTAGACCGCTCGCGCCACCATGCGGGCCGTCGCACCCTCGATGACCTGGTTGACGATGCCGGAGGCGACCACCGGAAAGGCGGGCGAGGCGCCGCTCTGCACCGATGGCAGCTCCGACAGCACCCGGCGGCCGACCTCGCTGTCGGGAGGGTAGACGCGGTGCGGGAGCCCCATCCGGTCGAGGAAGTCACGGATGCGGGCCACCTCCGCGCGCGACCCGCCCTCGATGATCTGCACCCCCTCGACCTCGGGGGTCGAGGCGGTCCAGCCCCAGTCGGACAGGTACTCGGTGACGGCGGTGTGGAACTCCTCGTCGCGAGGCCCTTGGGGGATCAGCAGGTAGGTGTCGATGCGCCCGCGCCCCAACGCTTCGCGGAGCCTGGCCAGCGAGAGGTTGTAGTCACCCCGCGTCGTGAGGCAGATCCGGCGGGCGGCCGGGAGCAGGGTGTGCAGCTCGTCGAGCAGGTCGAGGCCCACCTCCACGCCCGGCAGGGTCCAGCCGACACCGAGCAGCGCGACGGGTTGTTCGTCGGCGATGGCCTGGCGCACGAGCTCACGCCCACCCTCGGCGTCGTCGGCGCAGAGGATGTCGTAATCCCTTGCGTAGCGGGCGAACTCGCTGTCGACAACCGGGATGTGCTCGCCCGCGACCACGAGGACGATTGCCGGACGAACGCGAGCCGGGGTGGTCATGACCCTGGCGTCACTGCGGCTTGTCGCTGTCGATGAGCCACGCGTCGCCGTCGCGGACGAAGGTCATCGCGTGCGTCTCGTCGCTCTTGCTGCCGTCCTTGGGCTTGAAGGTCAGCTGGACGGTCGCCTTGTTGGCGGCGGCGTCGGCCGAGACCTGACCGACGTCGACCGAGTCGATGGTGCTCCAGAAGCTCTCGTAGCCGTCGCGGCCGCCGGAGGCCTGCTGCATCGCAGGAGTCAGCCGGGCGAACGTCTCGTCACGCTTGTTCGCCTTGGTGACGTCGCGGTAGTAGGACTCGATGAAACGGGTCAGCTTCGCGTCGTCCTGGGCGGTGTTCGCGGTGGTGGTCGTCGTCGTGGTGGTCGAGGACGAGGAGCTCGAGGAGCTGCTCGATGACGACGTCGTCTTCGAGGGGGTCTGGGTCTGGGTCTGGGTGGAGGTGACGGTGGTGGTCTGGCCGGGGGTCGGCTTGTTGGTGCCGAACCCGTCGGTCAACAGGTAGGCGATCCCGAGCGCGAGCAGCGCCAGGACGACCAGGGCCACGATCCAGCCGGCTGACCGCGAGCGTCCGTCACGGCGGTCGTCGTAGCCGCGGTCGTCACGACCGTCGCCACCGCCGTCGAAGCGGTCCAGCGGGTCAGGGACCGGAGCAGGGACCGGCACAGGGGCCTCGAGCCGCTGCGTGCTCTCCAGCGGCGCGCCGAGGACCTCGGTGGCTGCGGCAGCCGCCCCGGCCCCGGCCAGGGCCGTCCCCGCCGGCAGCGCCATGGTGGCGTCGCCGTGGGCGATCCGGTCGAGCCGTTCGGAGGCGGTGGCCATGTCCCAGCGGCGGTCGGGGTCCTGGTCCATCATCGCGGCGATGGCGCCGCCCATCGGGCCGGCCTTCTGCACGGGTCGCGCTTCTCCCCGGGCGATCGCCTGCAGGGTGGCCAAGGGGTTGGCCTGCGACTCGTAGGGCGGCTGTCCCTCGACGGCGTAGTAGAGCGTGGCCCCGAGGGCCCATACGTCGGACGCCGCCGTCGGGTTGCCACCCCTCGCCAGCTCGGGCGAGAGGTAGCCGGGCGTGCCGGTCATGAACCCGGTCTGCGTCAGCTGGTCGTCGGTGTGCGCCCGGGCGATCCCGAAGTCGCTGATCTTGGGAGTGCCCGCCAGGTCGATGAGGATGTTCCCCGGCTTGATGTCGCGGTGCACGATGCCCCGCTCGTGGGCGCGGGCGAGCGCGCTGGCGACCGCCGAGCCGATCTCAGCCACCCGGGTGGGGGGCAGCGCGCCCACCTCACTGATGCGCTCGGCGAGGCTCTGGCCCTCGACGTACTCCATCACCAGCCAGTGCGAGTCGTTCTCGTCGACCACGTCGAACACGCCGACCGCATGGGGGTCGTTCAGCGAGGCGGCGATCCGGGCCTCCCGCATGGCGCGCGCGGCTGCGGCCGGCTCCCCCGGCAGGGCACCGATCTGCTTCACCGCGACCTCTCGACCGAGCACCGTGTCGAGACACAGCCACACCGTGCCCATCCCACCGCGACCGATGGGACGGACCACCTCGTAGCGTCCGGCGATGACCTGGGGCTGCACTGGGGTCCTTTCGATGGGGTCCGACGATCACCCTATTCGTCGCGGCGCTCCTTGACACTCCGCGGGACCCCCGTGCGACGCTGCAGTGGTGCGGCCGAGCCTCTACGAGTTCGCCGGTGGCGACCAGGCGTTCCTGGCGCTGGCCCGCGCCCACCACGAGCGGTGCGTGGCCGACCCCCTCCTCAACCACCCGTTCACCAAGGAAGACCTCAACCCCCACCACGTGGCCCGGCTCGCCGCCTACTGGGCCGAGGTGCTCGGTGGGCCGCGTCGGTTCTCCGAGCAGCTGAGCGACCACTCGTCGGTGCTGCGCCTGCACGCCGGCAACGGTCCCGGCATGCTCGAGCTCGGCCCGCGGTTCGTCGCCTGCTTCGTGGCAGCCGCCGACGACGCGGGCCTGCCCGCCGACCCCGAGTTCCGGGCGGCCCTGCGGGCCTACATGGAGTGGGCGGTCGCCGACGTGAACGAGTTCCACGACGAGGGCGCGAGCGTCCCGTCCGGCTTCGGTATGCCGCGCTGGGACTGGGACGGGCTGGTCACCTCCGGCCGGACCTGACCTGACCCCACCACTGCCGTTGTTCGGAAGATCCGCCCTGCCCAGGTCCGGCGGATCTTCCGAACAACGGCGGCACGCGGCTCAGGCGAGCGCCGCCACGACCTGGTCGGCAGCGGCATACGGGTCGGTCGTGCCGTCCACGACGGCAGCGGCGAGCTGGTCGACCCCGTTGCCGTGGCGCAGGTCGCCCATCTTGGCGCGCAGCGCCTGGAGGGCGATCGACTCGATCTCGTCGCCGGCGCGGCGGATCCGGCGCTCGCGCAGCGTGCCGGACTCCTCCATCCAGGACGTGTGCTTCTCGATCGCCTCGATCACCTCGTCGATGCCCTGCCCCTGCTGCGCGACGGTCTTGATGACCGGTGGGCGCCAGAGGCCGGGCTCAGTGCGGTCGCCGAGCGAGATCATGTGGCGGATGTCGCGCACCGTGGCGTCGGCGCCGTCGCGGTCGGCCTTGTTGACGACGAACACGTCACCGATCTCGAGGATGCCCGCCTTGGCGGCCTGGATGCCGTCGCCCATGCCCGGCGCGAGCAGGACGATCGTGGTGTCGGCCAGGCCCGCCACCTCGACCTCCGACTGCCCCACCCCCACCGTCTCGACGAGGATCACCTCGCACCCCGCGGCGTCGAGCACCCGCAAGGCCTGCGGTGTGGTCCACGAGAGTCCGCCGAGGTGTCCACGGCTTGCCATCGAGCGGATGTAGACGTTCGGGTCGAGGGCGTGGTCCTGCATGCGCACGCGGTCACCGAGCAGCGCACCACCCGAGAACGGCGAGGACGGGTCGACCGCGAGGATGCCGATCCTCTTGCCCTGCTTGCGAAAAGCGCCGACGAGGGCGTTCGTGGAGGTGGACTTTCCGACGCCCGGGCTGCCGGTGATCCCGATGATGTGCGCCTGCCCCGAGTGGGGCGCCAGGGCCGCCATCACCTCGCGCAGGGCGGGGTGGCCGTCCTCGACGAGGGAGATCAGCCGCGCGACGGCGCGAGGCGACCCTGCCCTGGCCGACTCGACCAGGGCAGGGACGTCGACGGTGCGGGGAGGCAAGCGTCAGACGCTGTCGGAGGAGGTGCGCGGGACGCGCACGATCAGCGCATCTCCCTGGCCGCCGCCACCACAGAGGGCAGCCGCGCCGACTCCGCCACCACGTCGCCCGAGCTCGAGGGCGAGGTGGAGGGCGATGCGGGCGCCGGACATGCCGATCGGGTGGCCGAGGGCGATCGCACCACCGTTGACGTTGACCTTGTCGACGTCGATCCCGAGCTCCTTGGCGGAGGCCAGCCCCACGGCGGCGAACGCCTCGTTGATCTCGACGAGGTCGAGGTCTGCGGGCGTGATGCCCTCGCGCTCGCACGCCTTCGCGATGGCGCGGGCGGGCTGCTGCTGCAGCGTCGAGTCCGGGCCGGCGACGACGCCGTGGGCGCCGATCTCGGCGATCCAGCTGAGCCCGAGCTCTTCGGCCTTCGCCTTGCTCATGACCACGACCGCTGCGGCGCCGTCACTGATCTGGCTGGCCGAGCCCGCCGTGATGGTGCCGTCCTTGGAGAAGGCCGGACGCAGCTTGCCGAGCGTCTCGGTGGTGGTGTCGGCGCGGATGCCCTCGTCGGTCTTGAACTCGAGCGGGTCACCCTTGCGCTGCGGGATGGAGACCGCGACGACCTCGTCGTCGAACAGGCCGTCCTTCCAGGCCCGCGCGGCGAGCTGGTGGCTGCGGGCGCTGAACTCGTCCTGCTGCTCGCGGGTGAACTCCAGGTCGCCGGTGTTCGCCTGCTCGGTGAGCAGACCCATGGCCTGGTCGGTGAACGCGTCCCAGAGGCCGTCGAAGGCCATGTGGTCGCGCATCGTCACGTCGCCGTACTTGAAGCCCTCGCGGGACTTCTCGAGCAGGTGCGGGGCGTTGGTCATCGACTCCTGCCCACCGGCGACCACGACGTCGAACTCGCCCGCGCGGATGAGCTGGTCAGCCATCGCGATGGCGTTGATGCCCGAAAGGCAGACCTTGTTGATCGTCAGCGCGGGGACCGTCATCGGGATGCCGGCCTTGGCGGCGGCCTGTCGCGCGGGGATCTGGCCCGCCCCGGCCTGCAGCACCTGGCCCATGATCACGTAGTCGACCTGGTCGGGGCTGACCCCGGCCTTCTCGAGGGCGCCCTTGATGGCGAAGCCCCCGAGGTCGGCGCCGGAGAAGTCCTTGAGCGAGCCGAGCAGCCGGCCCATGGGGGTGCGGGCACCCGCGACGATGACGGAAACGGGACGGTCAGACATGGTTGGAGGCCTCCAGCGCCATTGGGGATTACCTGCGTTCACTCTAATGCGGGGAGCGGCGCGCCGGTCCGCCCGGGCGGGTGGTGCTGACCACATCCGGGTATGCCGCGTCGCGGACTACCGGGGGTTGATGGCTGTCCCCGCGGCGATCGAGGCGCAGCGTCGGCCCTCGAACGTCACTTCACACTGCGGCTGGCCATCGCGGCCTGACGCAGCCCCGTCGGCCTCCGGCGTCAGTCAGTGTGGACGTCGGTCACCCGCTGGCCGTCCGGGGTGATGATCGAGACGCTGATCCGCAGCGGTCCGGCGAGCGGGATGAAGGCCTCGTAGGGCGGCGGCGGGTTGAGGCCGCGGCGCAGCCGGTTGCGCACGACCACGATCTCGGTGGTGCGCGGGAACCCGTCCGAGGCCAGCGGGATCTCGTCGAGCGGGAAAGACCCTCTCAGCGTGCGCGGTCGCAGCGCGGGACCGGTCGGCGGCCGGAACGGTTCCCGAGGCAGGAACGGACCACCGGGCCGGACGCCGCCACCGGGGGTCGCTTCGGGCGACCGGGCGGGCAGGACCGGTCCTGGCGGGAGGGGTCCCGGCTCGGCGCCGCCAGGGCGGATCGGGCCCGGCCCACCGGGTCCGATCGGCGCAGGTCCGATGGGGAGCGGGAGCGGGCCGAGCAGCCGCTGCTGGGCGACGATCTCCATGACGTAGGGCGGCCGGCGGCGGTAGCTCGCGTTGGTGTCGATGCCCACGTGGACCCCTCGACCTGCGATGGCGAACACGTCGACGATCGAGACCGTCACGTCCGGTGGCGGCGGGACCCAGCCGGGCACGGTCAGCTCGCGCACGACCTCCCGCCCGAAGGGGTCGACCAGACGCAGGCGGACGTCCACGGGGTCGGCGGCGACCGGTCGGGTGAACCACAGGGCCAACGGCGAGCGTCCCGTCACCCGCGCCCCCTGCTCCAGCACCGGGGTGGTCGCAGCGGCAGCGGGGGCGCTCGTGAGCGGGGTCGTCGGCACCGCCTGGAGCTCGACCGAGGCCACCGGCTGGGTGCCCGCGTCGCCGTCGAGACGATGCACCCCGGCCGGCAGGACGCGGGGCGGCGCGGTGGTGGCGGTCCGCACCACCACCCCCCGGTGGTCGCCGCCCCAGACCTCGGCGGCCAGCGGCTCCAGCTCGGGTGGCCCGGGCGGCACGAGGAGCCCGACCACGTCGGAGGCCGGCGAGGGCAGGCCGCGCTCCCCCTTCTGCGGCACGACGTCGACGGGCACCGCGACCGCACGGAGCAGCCACCGGTCCCAACGACCCGGCAGGGTGCCGGTCCACGTCGCGGAGTACATCGGCTGGCCCAGCACCGGGTCGACGTCGGTCGGCGACGGCACCGTCGTGACGGTGACGTCGGCGAAGGCCGGCCCCATCGTCGAGACGTCGCGGGCCGCCTCCTCCGAGGTGGTGCGGTAGAGCTGGAAGCGTTGCACGGCAATGGAGCTCGCGGCATACAGGGCGATGGTGACGGTGCCGTCGACAGCGATCGACGGACGCGCCACGGGCGGCGCGGGGCGGCGCAGCCGCGGTGCCATGACGGCCTGGAAGTGCTCGTGCGGAGTGCCACTCGACGGCCACGGGCTCTCGACGCCGGTCTTCGTCATCGTGGTCACGACGAAGAGGTGGATGTCGTTGGACCCCTTCGGCAGGGTCACGTCGTGCGAGCGGACCGCCCCGTCGACCTCGACGAGCCGCCGGAACGACGCGCGACGCTGGATGGGGGTCATGGCGTCATAGGCGGTGCGGAGGTCGACGAGCCGCTGGCCCGGCAGGGTGGAGTCGGCAGGACGAGCGGGCAGCCCGGCCCGCTGGCGCAGCGACGTCTCGTTGACCTCCCAGATGACGCAGGTGCGCACGTCGGCTCCGCCCGGCAGCGACCAGGCCACCCGCACGTGGCTGCAGCCCTGCGCGTCGACCGTGCTCCCCAGCGGCACACCGGGCAGCGGTGGCGGGGGCAGCGGGAGGACCGGCACGGGGCTGGCCGCGCTGGTGCGCGCCGGGTTCGGGTCGACGGGCGACCACGGGGTCGGGCTCGCCCCGACGAGCAGGTGACGCCGCGCCCAGACCTGGACCCCCCACCGGGAGGTGCTGCCGAAGTCGAGGGACGGGACGTCTGCCACGACGGCATACCGACGACCACCGTCACCCTGGCCGGGACCGGGCGTGACGACCTCCGTGCCGTCGGCACTGAGGGGCTGCACGGTGCACCCGCTCGGCACTGGCGTGTCACCCGAGAAGGTGAAGCCGAGGTCGCGACGGAAGCAGCCCGCAGGGATGGTCGGGGTGGGGTTGTCGGGCCACATGCCCACCGGGGGCTTGTCGTTCGGCGTCGCCATGGGGAAGTACATCGCGACGATGTCGACCTGGGTGGGCGTGCGCTCGAGCCACTCGAGCGCGACCTCCGCCTTGAGGGTGGCCGGGCAGCTGGGGCTCCCGGCGTAGTGGGTGTCGAGGGCGACAGAGATCAGACGGGTCGGCTGCGGTGCCGGTTCGGTGCCGTCCCACGGCACGTCCTGCCACGGTGACCAGATGCCGTGGAGGTCACTGACCGCCACCGCGTAGCCGACGTGCCGGCCACCGCTGCCGATCCCGATCTCCTGGCCACCGTCGACGAGCGCCACCCGGTTGAACCCGGTCTCGCCCTCCGGTCCGTCGGGGCTGATGAGCAGCGGCCGGTCTCCCCCGGCGTCGCGCTTGGGCAGCAGCGACTCGGCCGGACCGGCGGTCGCGAGCTCGTAGCGCGCGAGGGCCGACTCGGTGACCGGTGACGCGGCGGCGTTCCTGGGCACGCGGTCCCAGGTGAGCCGGATCGACTCGCGCCAGGGCGCGTCGCGGGTGACGGGTCCGACCAGGCCGGCCCGTTCGGACAGCAGCGCGGTCGGCGTCGGCACGACGAGGTGGGGCTCGGGGGCCGGGGCGTAGGCCGCGAACTCGGCTCCTCCGCGGTCCGGCGGGGCGAGCCGCGAGTACTTGGCGGTGACCAGGAAGTCGCAGTGGCCCACCGCGACCTGGAGGTCGTCGAGCCGCTCCAGCGTGTAGGACGCCCCGAACCCGGTGGCCAGGTTGAGGAACGGGTCGCTCAGCGCCGGGAGCATGAGCATCGGCCAGGGGCCCGTGTCGGCCTGGGTCGTCATGGACGAGTACTTCCCGTCCTGGTGGGGCGGGTCGACGGCGCGCGGGCTGGTGACGGCGAACTGCTGGTACTCGCGCACCGACAGGTCGTACATCGGCGGCAGCTCGGGGAACAGGTCGCGCCGGACCTCCTCGACGAGCAGCTTGGGGTCGGGCGCGGCCCACGGCGGGGCGATCCGGCCGGCCTCGGTCACCGGCCCCCAGCCGATCGGCGGTCCGCCACGCAGGAGCCGGTGCACCGCGGCGTCGACCGGCGACATAGGGCTGGCGACCGGCCCCTGGTCGCTGGTGTCGTACTCGAACCCGGCCGCAGGCTGGTCGACCGGCAGTCCCACGACCTCCAGCGGCTTCCAGCCGGGGTCGTCGACGATGTCGGCCAGCGGCTGGATCGCGACACTGATGTCGGTGCCGTTCCAGACCTTGGCGTAGGTCGCGCCCGAGGTGCGGACGGTGATGCTGAGGGGGTCGGCGTTGACCGGCTGGACCGACCCGGCCGCGACCGCGTGGTCGGCGTCCTCGCCGGCGCGGAAGAGGTAGACCGCCACGGGCACGGAGGGGTCCAGCGGTCGGCAGGTGACCCGCACGCAGCCGGCCTCGACGGGTCCCCACGTGACGAACGGGATGCTGTCGCCGGAGACCGAGATCCGGGCGCGCTTGGGCGAGTCCTTGGGGCTGCGCGTCCAGACCGTGAACGGCCCGCGCGGGACGCCCAGCGCCGGGCCGCAGGCCCAGCTGAGGTGGATGTCGAGCGAGCGCAGCTGGAGCTGGCGGTCGTCGAACGCGGCTGGGAGGGCAGCAACCCGAGCGGCGACGTGGGTGGCCGCATGGCTCGCGAACGTCCCCGTGTCCACCACTGCGGGGTCGAGCTGACGCAGCAGCTCGCGCTGGCGCGCCGCGAGGGTGGCCCAGGGCAGCCGGACGGCCTTGGCGCGGAACCGCGACGAGTCTGACCTGCGTGCCATCAGAGCTCCTCCTCCCAGGGGGCGCGCTGCAGGGGGACGTCCACGGCCACGGCGCGCGTCTCGGCGCTGCCCGCGAGGGCGTCGGCCGCGACGACCAGGTCGAGGGCGGCTCGGGTGCCGCGTGCTCCGGGGGCGAGGAGGACGACCGCGCGGCCGAGACCCGGGCCGCGGATGATGCGGGTGATCCCTGCGGCCGGCAGCGAGCCGGCCGGCGCGGGCGCGGTGCTCGGCGCGAGCGACAGCCAGTCGGTCATCCGGGCGGCCCACCAGTGGTGCGTCGGGTCGACGGAGTCGATCGGGCCCTGCACCTGCGTGGGCATCAGCCGCGACCGCCACAGCGGCTCGCTGCACTCGACGACCAGCGCCAGCGGTGCGGGCGTGGCATCGGTCGACCACAGCACCTGCACCATCGGCGCACCCGGGGTCTGGGGCGTGGTGAGCCCAGCGGCCTGGAAGGCCGTGTCGAGCTGGTCACCGGTGGGTGCGTCCGGCAGTGCCGCGAGGGGTCCGATCGCCGGGACGACGGTATGCCGCCAGCGCGCCGCGCGGAGCAGGCTCGCCAGCTGCGCGACGGTGCCGAAGGCACTGGTGGTGAAGCCGATCCGGTGGACCAGGCCGCGGGCGCTCGCCGGCGAGCCCTTGGGCACGGCATGCACGTCGATGAGGTAGTCGGTGAGCGGTTCGAGGTCGTAGGGCAGCTCGAGCACGTCGTGGCGCACCCGCTCGCCGCTGAGGTCGATGCAGCGCTGACCCTCACCGAGCACCTCGAGCACCGCCTCCTCCCACGGCGTCGAGACGACCAGTCCCTTGAGCTTCTTGAGGTGGACGCCGTCGGCCACCAGCGGCACGGTGAAGCCGGTGCCGGGAGCCCCGCCGCCGGGAGGGGCAGGGTGCTTCCCGGAGGCCGCCAGGACGATCACCCGCAGCTCCTTGTCGTAGGCGTCGAAGAGGGCCGCGACGTTCTGGGTGGCCAGGGCGATCCGGATCGGCTCGGCGCACAGGACACCGACGTCGTCCATCCCCGGTGCCGACGCCAGCAGCCAGGGCGACAGGTCCTTCGGCGACTGGTCGGCACCGTCGGCGCTGAACCGGTAGCTGTCGGTGTGCCCGCCGTCCCACGACGGCGCGGAGGTGGGCTGGGCGTCCTGCTTGACCGAGGCAGCCCGCCAGTCGACGGTCACGGTGTAGGCCCGGCCCGGCACGAGCAGCGCGTGGTCGTCCGGGTCCTGGGTGAGGGCGGTGGAGATGGCCTCCTGCTCGCTCGTGACGACCGACGTGTCCCACGACCAGCGAGTGGCTTCGCTGGTGAGCACACCCGTCATCGCGACGAGGTGGAAGGCCGGTGGTTGCTGGTCCTTCGGGAAACGCGTTGCGTCCCAACCGATCTCGACGGTCGCAACACCCTGGAGGTCGCGGGAGTGCACCAACAGCAGGGTCTGCGGCCAGGTGGCCCGGGAGGCGACGCGCGCCGCGACCTGGCCGGCACGGCATACCGGGTCGAACCACGGGCCGTCGCCGTCGACCCACGCCGCCGGCAGCGGGTTGTCGCCGTCGAGGCGGTCGTCGGAGTCGAGGCCACGCTGGTCGAGGACGTTGCCCTTGTCGTCGAGCCACCGCACGACCAGGCGCTCCATGAAGAGCTCCTCGGGCACGAGCAACAGCATCGTGAGGTCACCCGCGCCGCCGTCGGGCTGCACGCGCACGGTGTCGCGCAGGTCGCTGGGGGCGAACTTGAGCCGGTCCCAGGCGCGCTTGACGCGGTCCATGTCCTCCTCGGTGCCCAACGGCGCCGGCTGGTCGGAGTCGCGCACGGGTGAGCGGAGGATCCGCCCCTCGCAGCCGAGCCCGGTCGTCGAGGCCGCTGGCGTCACCGACACGGTCGCACTGGCCGCAGCGGCCGCGCGGTCGAGCTGCGGGTCCCAGCCCTGCGCCAGCCGGACGGCCTGGACGTCGCCGAGGCTGGCGCCGCCCGCGAGCGCCTGCGCGACCTCGCCGAACGCCCTGTCGTCGTGGCCCGTGGCGCGGCTCGACCACGCCGTGCCGGCGGTGGCGACCCAGGCCTTCAGGGGGTTGGGCACGTCGCGGCCGCGGCGGGGGGTGCAGCAGCGCACCGAGTCGCCGATCACGAAGGCGGGTGTGGTGCCCTGGAGGAGGTCGATGGCCGGGTCGCCGGTGCGCCAGGCCTCGGTGACGTCGCACTCACCGTGGACGGGCCCGGTGCGCAGGGTGTCGGGCGGGTCGGGCCACGGGATGCCGTCGAGGTGCCACCCGACGCTGCTCGGCCCGGGCGGCTTGCCGTCGAAGGTCCACAGCACCGGCGCGGGCGGGGCGGCCGGGTTGCAGACGGTGCCCCACCGGTCGGTGACGCTGGTGGTGAGGGCCTCGCCGTAGGGCAGCGCGCGGCTGAACGGCGTGGGCAGCCAGTTGAGGAGGGCCAGTGCGGGGCCGGTCGACGGGTCGGCGGGAGAGCTCTGCTTCCACCACGAGCTCGGGGTCTTGCCGGCCGGGGGTGCGGGTTGCAGGTCACCGGTGAGCGTGACGCCCGTGATCTCGTAGGTCCACCAGCGGTCGCCGAGGCGCACCCACGGGCGCGCGCCGCTGTTGCCGAGCGGGGTGCCGCCCATGACCTGGCCGCCCACGGCCGGGGCGGTGTTGAACAGCACGACGGGGATGGCGTCCAACGGCACCGAGGGAGGTGTGCCACTGGCGCCGGTCGCAAGGGCGTCGGCGAGCTTGCCGTCGATGGCCCGCTCGGCCCCGGTGCCCTCGACGAGGGCGGGCGAGCGCGAGACCAGGCTGACCCCGGCGACGAGGGGCGGTGGGGTCAGGGTCTCCGAGGGCTGGTTGCCGATGGTGAGCGAGACACAACCCTTGACCGAGAAGAAGAAGAAGTCGACCTCGCCGCAGACCTCACCGTGCACGTAGGTGATGTCGGGGCTGCTCGGGGTGGTGCGGCCGACGAGGACGTCGAGCTCGGCGCTCGCCCCGATGCTGATGATGAAGAGCCGCAGCTCGCCTCGCACGTAGATCTTGCCCGCGAGGAAGAACGGGTCGAAGCCGAGGATCGCGTCGAAGCCACCAGCCACCTCGAGGTAGAGCCCGATGCTCTTGCTGCCCATCAGCACGCAGCTGATGTGGAAGCCGGTGGCGATCGCCATGCCACCCGTGACCGGCGGGAGCACCGGGATGTTGATGCCGTTGCCGTGCACCATGAGGTAGCCGCTGCCGCTGATGACGTCGAGCACCTCGATCGTCACCCGGTCGTCGTAGGACCCGAGGTCGACCAGCCAGTCCTGCGGGCTGTGCGTGTTGAAGAACGCCTTGACCGGCACCCGGATCTTCAGCAGCTTCTGGATCTCGTATGCCGCGACGATGCCGAGGGTGATCGTGCCCCGGCCGAAGTCGATGTCGAGGACGGCGAGGAAGGTCGCACTCTGGCTGGCGTCCTTGAGCACGGGCGGCAGCTTGAGGACGTCGGCCTTCATCACCAGCAGCAGCCGCGGGCCGGGCACCTCGATGAGGATGATGCCCTTGAGGTGGACGACGAACCCGCCGTCGGCGGTGCCGACCAGCATGCCCGCCGCGAACGCGTAGGAGCCGGCCGTGTGGGTCCAGCCGTCAGGGTGCATGACGTGGCCGCGCTGGAGCTGGGCCTGGAGCCAGTCGAGCGAGGGGACCGGCCTGGTGGCGTAGGGCGACTCGTCCCGCGCGTAGTTGATGCCGACGCCGCCGAGGAAGCCGTAGATGCCCAGCCCCGAGTTGCCGAGCAGCAGGGGCACGGGCAGCTCGACCTCGGCCCCGATGAGCACGCCGGTGACGCCGTTCTTGGTCTCGACCGCGAGCACCGCGCTGGCGCGCAGGTTGATCGGCGTGATGGTGAGGTCGAAGTAGCCCTTGAACCCGAGCGGCGTGAACTCCAGCGACCCCTTGCCGTGCAGGACGCCGGGCACGTCGAGCGAGGCGGCGAGCTTGGTGAGGGTGAGCTCGAACGGCCCGTCGAGGCGCGCCCTGATGCGCACGGTGTCGACGGTGACGATGCCGAGGTCGAGCCCGAGGCCGACCTCGACCTCCATGTAGGTGGGGTTGTCGCGGCTGACCCGGAAGCCCAGCACCCGCAGCAGCTCGTCGAGCGGCGGGCTCGCGCTCAGGGCACCGGCGGGGATGTCGAGGCTGTAGCCCTTGCTGGGGTCGAAGACCGGGATCGGCAGGTAGTCGATGTGGCCGGGGTGGGCGGGGTCGGGTGCGGTGTTCCACGACGACCGCACGCCGATCGCCTTGTAGCGCGTGGTGACCGGGTGGTCGGGGTTCACCTTGACGATGGTGAGGTCGAAGGTGAACGTGACCTCGATGTCGAGCAGCACGCTGACGGTGGTGCCGCGCGGGTCGACGGTCGCCGAGCCGTCGGGAGCGATGATCCCCTGGCTGACGACCAGCTCGCCGCCACGCAGGATCAGCTTCTGGGTCTTGATCAGGCTGCTCGCGCCGAGGGCGATGGTGCCGATGGAGACGAGCGCACCGGCGGCCGGCGACAGCTCGGCGGCCGCTGAGCTGAGCGGCGCGAGCACGCTGAGCGCGCCGAGCACGTTGAGCGCGGTCTCGTCGGAGTGGGCCAGGTCCATCTGGGCGAGGCCGTCGAGATCGGCCTCGGCCGCCCGGAACTCGGCGCTGACCAGCCACGACTCGCGGTCCTCGGCGATGCGGAGTCGCACGAGGAAGGTGCAGATGCCGTCGGAGGGGTTGCGCGGGCCGTTGCGCAGCGCCGGTTGGGAGTGCTGGCGCAGGGCGGTCTCGGCGGCGGTCTCGATGTCGAACTCGCCGTAGACCTCGGCCCGTATGAAGGTGCTGCGGAGCAGCTCTACCCGCACCCCGATCTTGCGGAAGCAGTCGGGGCGGCCTCCGGTCGGCGGCGTCCGGTCCACCTCGCGAGCCGGTGGCCGCACGACTCTCTCGACCCGGGCGGTGATGGTCTCCTGGCCGTTGCCGGCCGTGGTCGCGCGGGCCCGCCACCAGGCGCCGCTGCCGGCGGCTGGTGGCGGGGTGGTTCCCTCCGCCGAAGTCGTCTGTGCCTTGGCCTGGGTGAAGCCGTCGGCCGCACCGGGCGTGACGTTGGTGAAACCCTTGTGCAGCAACAGCTCGACCAGCACGTCACGGCGTCGCTCGCTGAGCAGCCGGTTGTAGGTCGCGTCGCTCGGGGAGTCGTGCTGCGGCCCCTCCCACGAGGCATACCCCTTGACCGTCAGCGGCGTGGCCGCACCGATCTCGGTGACGACCTGTGGGGTGATCGCGTCGAGGAGGGCGCCACCGGTGGGCGCCGCGCCCTGGGAGGGGGCCCGAGCCGTGCCGACGTTGTCGGAGTTCGTGGCGAAGAGGTGCACGGGGGTGGCTGGGCGACCACAGACCGCGCAGTTGTTGGGGGCGCCGGTGCTGGTGTTGAAGGGGTCGGGCTTCGCGAAGCGGAAGAAGGCGTCGACTGCCTGCGGCTGGGTGGGTGGCAGCGTGGCCGTGACGTCGACCCGAGCCCCGGCGGCGACCGGCACGTCGGCCTCCACCGATGGGCCGGCCCCTCCGCCGGCCCAGGTCCAGTTCGCGGCCACCGGTGGGTCGGTCGTCAGCTTCACGTGGGTCGCCGTGATCGACACGCGGCGGATGGCGTGGGGACGGTTGTTCGTCGGCGTCACCGTCACCGTCGAGTCGCCGCTGCCGGTGGCCGCGGGCGCGCTGCGCCGGACTGCGGTGAAGGTGCGGGTGGTCGGGGAGCCCGTGCCGGGCGTGGCCGTGACCGTGATGCTGACGTTGCCGCTGGAGGGGACGGTGAGCTCGACCCGGTCGTCCGCGGTGACGACACCGTCGACGTTGATGCTGATGGTGATCGGCGCCAGGCCGCCGGCCGTGTCGACGAAGAGGGTCGCGTGCTCCGGCAGCTCGGCAGCGCCGGAGCCGGGGTCGCCGATCCACTCCCCTGAGGCGGTCCGGAAGCTGACCGTGATGACCGGCGCCGAGCCGCGGTTGACGACCTCGGCCTCGAAGATGCCCGTGACGCCCGCGTGCACGCCGAGGCCGATCCACAGGCTGCGCACCCCCGCACTGACCGCGAGGCCCTGGAGGCCGGTCGGGGCGACGAAGAGACGCGCCTCGGGGAGGTAGAAGCCCTGCCAGTCGGCGGGCATCGAGCGGGCCTCGGCCGGGACCGCCGGCACGTTCGGGCCGGCCGTGCCCGACAGGTCGAGGACGGCGGTGCGGAACGCGAAGCCGACCACGTCGGAGGGCCCGACGAGGGCATAGGGCGGGTTCATCGAGATGAACTCGTAGATGTGGTCGACCGGCGTGCCGCCGGTCTCGGCCGACAGCAGCTCCACGCCGACGGACTGGCCGGACAGCTGTTTGGCGCGAACCCTCAGGGCCGGGAGCGTGAACGTGACCGGTAGTCCGTTCGCGCGCAGCTGGCCCTGGCCGTCGAGGTCGGCGCCACGCAGGAACGGCAGCCGCACCAGCACGATCGGCACCGACAGGGTGACCCGCCAGCCGCCGTCGCCGACCCCGCCGGTCTCGTGCAGGCCCAGCTCGACCGTGACGCTCGGGTCGGGGAACTCGATCGGCGTCGTCGTCGTGGTGCCACCGTTGCCGAAGCCGCCGGATCCGGGGTCGAGCGTGATCGGGGTCGGCCAGGTGCCGGTGGCCTTGTAGTTGTGCCAGGTGCCGTCCGCGTCGGTGCTGGTGCCTTCGTCGCTGCCGGTCAGGCCTTGGAGCAGCGGCTTGACCTGGTCGAGGGCGCCGGAGTTCTGCGCGCTCGAGGGCACGTCGTCCCACAGCGACACAGCACACCTCCCCACGGGCGGCGCGAACCTCAGGAGGGCGGCACGCGGGTGCCGTCCGGTGCGGAGCTGGCTGCGGGTCCCCTCGTAGCCACTCCAAGCGAATGCAAGCCAGTGGTGCTCTGTGAAGGTAACCAGTGGCCAGACTCCACGGTCAACGGCCTGTCACAGAGCCGCCATCCCCGGCGACGCAAACCTCGACATACACGGCGCTACTGCTGCCTCGGCGGTGGCTGTCGAAAATCGTCACGTCTGGGTCGACCCGAGGTGCGCGCCCGACATCTGGCGGTGTGTCCCGATACCGTCCGTAGGCCTTTCGTTCGGCCCTTCTCACCTTTTTGGTGGACTTTCGCCGTCCCACAGCGGGGTGACGCGTCTCCCCACGGCGCCTGGTTACCCTTCCCCCATGCGCAACCCCAGCCACCAGGACGACGACGCCCGCACCCTCTCGGAGGTCGAGCGCGCGGAGCTCATCCAGCTGCTCCGTGGTGGCTCCTGGCGTGTCCTCGGCGGCGTCTCGAACGACTGAGCCGCGCGCACGACGGAAGCCTCGATGACGACCGGTCGCTAGCCAAGGTCCGACCGCCCCCGGGACTCCACGGTGATGGTGACCGAGCCACCGATCGACTCGAGCAACCCGCCCACCAGCGGCACCCTCGCCTCCCCCGAGATCCGGACCACGGCAGTCTGCCCGTCCGGGCTTCCGGTGCCGCCGGCGACGCTCCACCCGATCAGGCTCGCGGGTCGGGACCGCTGCGCGAGGTAGTCGACCGCGGTCCGGCGGACCGTGGCATCACTGAGGACGACCGCGCCACCCAGCCCCTGGTGGTAGGCGCCGACGTCGAGGGAGTCGGCGGCATCGAGGGCCGCACCGTCCGCAGCGTCGAGCAGGCGCATCCGTGACAGCTGGACCGAGGTCACCGCCACGGTCCCCACGATGAGCAGGATCGCGACGACGCCGAAACCCAGGACGAGCAGGGTCACCTGGCCCGACTCGGCTCGCCCGCCACTGCGCCGTCGGACAGACCCCACCCGCCACCGTCGACGCCCGACCCGCGACAGCACGCCCCCAGCCATCACGGCCCAGAGCATCACGGCCCGCCTCGGAAGCGGTCGGCCACCGCGACGTGGCTCGCCGTGACGGGCACCTCGAGCGGCACGACCTTGCGGGCGAACGACGGCACCAGCGGCAGCGGCACCACGACCCTCGTGGTCATCTCGACCCGGCCCTCCGGTCGTAGACACGGGCTCCCGTCGCAGGCGATGGTGAGGCGCCCGTCGCCCACCCCGAAGCCTTGGTCCTCGAACGCCACCCGCGCGGCAGCACCGGCGCGCTCCTCCGCGGACGCTTGGTCTCGGGCCGTGACGTAGGCACGCCCGGCTTCGCGCGCCGCGGTCGACGCGGCATACGAACCGGCCTGGACTCTGGAGACCGTCATCTCGAGGTAGAACAACGGCACCAGGAACACCACGGTCAGGAACACGAGCTCAACAGCGGCGCTGCCGCGTTCGGTCGCGCGACCGTGCTCGTCCATCAAGCGCAACCCCGTCCTCATTGCGCCTCCAGGAAGGCGTGGCCGACGAGGTCGAAGCCGTCGTCCGGACCGAGCGGCCCGAGGACGGGCAGTGGCGCCCGGACCCGCACCGCCACCACTAGCACGCCATCGTCGACGGTCACGTCTGCCGACACGTCCCCTGCGAACCGTGACGACAGCGACGCCGAGATGAGGTCTCGGGTCCGCGCGGCTCCTTCCTGCGGACTCGACCCTGCCCGTGCCCCAAGCCGGGCACCCTCGGACGCGCAGGAGATCAAGGTGTTGCGCACGTGGAGCGTGAGCCCCACCTGGAGGATCGCCACGAACAGCACCGACACCAGGGCCGAGACGAGGACGAAGTCAGCCACCGCCGACCCCGACTCGGGCCGCCGTCCGACAGGAGGCATCACGGCGGTCAGCGGCGGGCGCTGTCCAGGGCGTCCGTGAAGAGCGCCTTGAGCTGGTCCTCGGCGACCGCCCAGAGCGCTGCCACGAGACCGGCGGTCATCAGGGTGATCAGCACCCACCCGGGCACGTCACCGCGCTCCCCTCGGGCGTTGACCGGACGGGTCGCTCGGGCCAGCGCCAGCTGCGACCGCACCAGGGCTCGGTGGAGACGGGTCATGGCATTCCTCTCGTGTGCTGCACAGGGGTCATCGGGGTCAGATCTGGAACTGCAGGAAGGCGAATCCCGGGAAGACTGCGAAGAGCACGGTGATCGGGAGCACGAGGAAGACGACCGGCACCATCATGGCGATCTCCTTCTTGCCACCGGCTTCCATCACCGCTCGTCGGCCGTCCTCCCGAACGTCCTGGGCCTGCGCTCGGAGGACCTCCGCAAGCGGGGTGCCGCGCTCGACCGCGATGACCATGCCGTCCACGAACCTCGAGAGGCTCACCAGCCCGGTCCGGTCACCCAGGCCCTGCAGGGCCGAGGGAAGCGGAGCCCCCGCCCGCGCGTCGGCGAGGCAGCGACTGAGCTCGACGGACAGCTCTCCGTGCGACAGCCGGCAGACCCGCTCCAGGGCGTTCACGGCACCTTCGCCCGCGCCGACGGCGAGGGCCAGGAGCTCGGCGATGGTCGGGAACTCACTGAGCATCTGTTGCTCGCGTGCCCCGGCTTGGTGGCTGAGCCATTGGTCCCGGGCCACGACCCCTGCCCCCACCCCGCAGAGGACGATGAGCAGGGGGCGCAGGACCGAGCCACCCTGCCCCAGCCAGACCATGCTGCCGAGCGCGAGCCCGAGACCCATCCCCGCCGCACCCCACACCACCTGCTCGGCCCGGAAACGGTCGACGTCGGGAGCCTTCCCGGCACGCAACAACCGCTTCGCGACCGAGGACGACCCGCCGAGCACCGACTCGATCCGGCGGGCCAGGTCGGTGATGACGGGACGAGCCAGGGTGCTCAGGGCGCTCGTCCCGACCACGTGCCTGGGGGCCAGCAGGCGTGAGGGCTGCGGGGCATCGCGCAGGTACGGCAACAGCCGGTCAGCCAGCGTGGCACGGCGGTGGGCCGGAAGTCCTACCCACACGAGCACGAGCCCGAGACCGAGGGCGAGCCCGAGGAGCGCCCCGGCCAGCGGCGGCCTCATCGCAGCACCCGAGCGTCCTCGGGCAGCCGACCGACGAAGAGCATGATCCGGTATGCCGCGACGGAGGCGATCGCGCCAACCACCAGGACCGCCGTGCCCGTGGGGCTGGCATACGCCTGGATGGACTCCGGACGCGTGCACAGCATGCCGAGCACGACCCAGGGTGCGGCCACCGCGAGCCTCGCGGCGTTGACCGTCCAGCCCTGGCGCGCCTCCAGCTCGGAACGAGTCCGGCTGTCCTCACGGAGAAACGTCGACAGGGTCCGCAGGAGCTTGCCCAGGTCGCTCCCGCCGACCTCCCTGGCGATGCGCAGGGACTCGATCAGCCGGTCACCCACGGGGTCGCTCAGGCTCGCCTTGAGACGGTCGAGGCACTCGTGGAACCGCCCGCTGGACCGATAGTCCTCGGCGAAGGCTCGAAAGGCGGGCCGCAGTTCCTCTGGTCCACGGATCGCCAGCTGGCTCAAGGCTTCCGGCAGTGCAAGTCCCGCCCTCACGCCACTGGTGATGTTGTCGACGGCGTCCGGCCAGAGCTCACGAAGGCTGGCCCGACGTCGGCGGGCACGCATCCGCACGATGGCGACCGGCGCATACCCGGCCATGGTGGCGAAGCAGAGGGCGACCGGTGCCACGCGCGTCGCGGCATACACGAGGAGGCCGACGAGGCCGAACGCCAAGAGGCAGGTGGCCACGAGCCCCCGCGGACCCAGCGTCTCGTAGCCGGCCTGCGCGAGCTGGTCGCGCACCCGACCCATCGTCGATACCCGGCGGGACGCGCGGGGTGTGGGTGCAGGCACCCAGCAGGCCCACCACAGGCAGAACACCCCGCACCCCAGGAGGAGGCCGACGACGATCCCGCTCACCGCTTCACTCCGCGGCCAGGAGTGCGGCGACGTCGTAGCCCGCCCGTCGGAAGCGGTCGGGGTGCGGGGGAAAGCCGTCCGCCCGACACAGCACGCCCTCGCGCTGGGTGAAGATGTCGGCCGTCTCGACCACGTCGCCCTCGACCCGACCGGGGATGGCCACGACCTCACGGACCCGGCGGACCCCGTCGTGGTCGAGGGCCGCGTGGACGACGAGGTCGATGGATCCCGCGACGGTGGGGACGACGAACCGGCTGCCGACGTTCTCCCCGGCGAGCAGCGGCAGCGTGCACATCTTCGTGATGGCTTCACGGGCGCTGTTCGCATGGATCGTGCACATGCCGGGCAGCCCACTGTTGAGCGCGATGAGGAGGTCGAGGCTCTCTCCCTGACGCACCTCGCCGACGATGATCCGGGACGGGCGCATCCGCAGGGCCTCCTTGACCAGCCGCCGCAGCGGGATCTCTCCCGTCCCCTCGAGACTGGGCTGTCGACACTGCATGGACGCCACGTCGCGCAGGGGGATCTTGAGCTCGAAGACCTCCTCGCACGTCACCACCCGCTCCCTGGGCGGGATCGCGGCGCCCAGGCAGTTGAGAAGGGTGGTCTTGCCTGCTTGCGTACCGCCGGCGACGAGGATGTTCAGGCCCGAGGCCACCGCAGCGCCGAGGAAGCGCGCCGCGTGGGCGGTCAGGGTCCCCAGACCCACGAGGTCGTCGAGGTGCGCCGCCCGCACCACGAACTTGCGGACGTTGACCGACCAGTGCCTCCTCGTGATGTCGGGGATCACGACATGCAGTCGCGAACCGTCCGGCAGGACCGCGTCGACGAACGGGCTCGACAGGTCGACCCGGCGACCGCTGGTCTTGAGCATGCGCTCGACCAGGTCGCGCACGCCGTCCGCCGTGAGCATGGTCGTGGTCAGCTCGGCTACTCCACCACGGGCGACGAACACCTTCGAGGGGGCATAGGTACGCAAGGAGTAGCCTTACCTCAGTGAGTCACCACGAGGGAGAGGACCCGCCATGACCACAGCGGCGATCTACACCCGTATCAGCGCCGACCGTGAGGGCCGGGAGCTCGGCGTCGACCGACAGGAGAAGGACTGTCGGGCGCTCGCCGCCCGCGAAGGCCTCACAGTTGTTGCCACCTACGGGGACAACGACATTTCGGCGTCCACCATCAGTCGGAAGCGTCGACCCTCGTGGGAGCAGATGCTTGAGGACGCGGAGGCTGGCCGGTTCCAGGTGATCCTCGCGTACTCGTCATCGCGACTGACCCGTCGCCCGGTCGAACGGGAAGACCTGCTCGACCTGCACGATGAGTGCGGCACCCAACTGTGGTTCGCCAATGGTGGTCGGTTGGACCTCACGACAACCTCGGAGCGAACCGCGTTCCGGATGCTGGGAACGCTGGACACCGCCGAGCCGGAGCGGACTTCCGAATTGGTCCGGCGCAAGCACCTTGAACTGGCTCAAGCTGGTCGGCACAACGGACCTCGCCCATTCGGCTGGGACGTCATCGGCAAGAGTGCCGACGCGCGGCTCGTCATCAACCCTGCGGAAGCTGCGGTCATCCGCGAGTGTGTGGCGCGCGTGCTGGCTGGGGAAGGCATCTGGAAGATCACCCGCGACCTGAACGACCGGGGCATCACGACCAGCACCGGCCGACCGTGGGCGACGCAGGTGCTCCGGCGAATGCTGCTCCGCGACACCAACTACGGGTACAGGCGCCACCAGCCGCGCAAGGGCGGCAGGGCGGTCGGCAAGGACGAGCTGTACAAGGGGCAGTGGGAGCCGATCATCGACCGGGAGGCGCATGAACGGCTGGTCGCGGTGCTGACCGATCCAGCCCGGCGCTCCAACAACCGTGGAACGGAAGCCAAGTACCTGCTCACCGGGGTGGCGGAGTGCGGCGCGTGCGGCCGACCTGTGGTCGGGACTAACGAGTTCACCTACCTCCTGAAGAATGGCCGCACCCGCACCTACCCGCACGCCTACAAGTGCCCGCACGCGGGCTGCATGAAGGTGCAGCGACGCATGGCGGACGTGGACGCGCTGGTCAACAGCGTGGTTGTCGGGGTGCTAGAGCGGGACGGTGTGCGGCTGCTCGGTGGGGATGCCGTTGCAGCGGAGCAGGCCCGGGAGCGGATCGCCGCACTTCAGGCCAAGCTGGCCCTCGCCGCTGACCAGTTCGCCGAGGACGCCATCACCGGGGACCAACTTCAGCGGATCACGGGGCGGCTCCGTCCTCAACTGGAAGCCGAGCAGAGCAAGCTCCGTCGCTCGCAGCCGACAGCCGGGCTGTCGGAGTTCACCGGCCCGAGCGCTGCCGCCGCGTGGGCGAAGGCCGACGTGGAGTCACGGAAGGGCATCATCCGGGTGATGGGTATGCGCATCGTCATCGAGCCAGTCGGCGCGGGGAACGGACGCGGGTTCGACCCGGAGTCGGTGACGATCATGTGGCGCTGACGCACGGATTCGTTAGTTATCCATACAGACAGCAAATCCGTTGCGGCAGAAGGCGATTCGGGGTAGCGCGAACGCGACACGGAGAGGTAACCTGACCTCCACCTAGAGCGCTGGCACCCCCTGGGAACGCGTGAGGGTTTGTGGACGGGGAACCCCGCCACCTGACAAGAACCGTCGGCACCGAGGCGCAGTCCGCGTCGCAGGAGGAAGTGCGTGCCCCGCCTACCCGGTCCCGGGTGGCAGCCGGGGACGGCCTCTCAAGAGCACTCTTGAGAAAGGCCGACCGATGGCCGCAAACCCTGACGTCATCCGGGCTAGGAACCGCCTCTCCGCCCAACACCAGCGTGGGCGCAAGCCTGCTCCCGAGGTGGAGAAGACCCTCCGCCAGAACCTCGCCACCGAGAAGATCGCCGCCTATGTCGCGGAGGTCGTGGCGGCGGCTCCCCCGCTGCGACCCGAGCAGCGCGAGCGCATCGTCGCGCTGCTCACAGCGGGCGGTGCGTGATGGCAAACGAAAGCCGCCCGAAGGCGGCTCCCGAAAGCGCTGGCAACGCTGAGGCCAAGGGTACCGCTCGACCGGATCGGTTCCGCGCTGCCACTCAGACGGCCCTGCGCCCCCTGAGGTGCGTGGTGTGCGGGGTCGCCTGGCCGAAGATCGCCGGCATCGCCCTAGACGTCATGCCGGACGGTCGAGTGCTGCCCGGGCCAGTGTGCACCGCGTGCATGGCCAAGGGCGGTGGTCGTTGATGGCGCACCTTTACCACGAGGAAGGCTCCGTCCTCAGCATGATCCTGGCCTCGGCCTCGGGGACGGTCGGCAGGCTGCCCCTGATCGGCTGGGCCGTCGTGGTCGTGAAGAACGAGTGGGACGACGGGGACCTCGTCGTGCACACCGCGGTCGAACCTGTCGCGGTCAAGGACGGTCGCTCGGTTGTCATGACCGGCGCCAAGGTGCGCACCCATGTCTAGCGCCAACAATGAGATTCGTCGCCGCGCCGTGGCGATGGCGCGGGAGCACGGCTGGTACGTGTTCCGGCTCCAGATCGGCCACAACGAGGCCGCGTGCGAGTGGCCCGAGGGCAACTGCAAGACGGTTCGCCCGCTCGACCACTGGCGGGAGGCGTCTTCCAACGATCCGGACGTGATCGCGCGCTGGGACTGGTCTGACGCCAACGCCTACGGAATCGACTGCGACCGCTCGGGGCTCGTCATCGCGGACCAAGACCCCGGGGCGGTGTGGCCGTTCAACGGGACGCGCGTGCACTCCACACCCCGAGGCCTGCACCACGTCTACGAGGACGTGCTCGGACTCGGCAACGCGGCGCACGTTGAGCCGTGGGGCGTGGACGTGCGGGGAGTCGGCGTGGCGTGGTGAATGTGTCAGTGCTCGTCGTCGTTTCGGCCGAACTCATAGTGCTCCCAGCGATAGACGATCTCGCCTCGACGCCGCTCCCGGTCCTTAAACTTGTGCTCATAGATCGGTACCGCGCCCTCGGGAATTAGCGTGGCCACCATCTCGAAGACCTCCATGTCTGAAAGGACCTCATCCGCCGGCAGCGTCAGTCCCATCCAGCCTTCCTCGGCTCGGCCGTCCCCCAGCACCAAGATGTCCACGCAGATGACCTGATGGCCACCGTCATCGAACGTCTCGAACTCCTCATGGCCAGGGTTTGCGCGCGCTGCCTCTAGCAGTCGCTGCCCGGTTTCCCGAAGCATGTCGAGGAACCGGTCCACCGGTTCCTCGAAGAAGGCCTCCCAGTCCTCCTGGGTCGGCATGAGCACGCCGTCCTCGTACTGGCCATTGAACACCGCGTACGCGTCGTCAGGCTCGCCGTTCCGGTGGTAGTCGTTGTACCCGAGAAGCCAGCAGACATCGTCGCTGGGGATCCACGTCGTGACAGCGCGGGCCGAACTTACGTGGAGGGATCCAAGGAGGCCGCGGGCATACGGCCCGTACGTTGGTTCGGCCTTATCAGGCGCAGCACCCCGCATGGCTACGAGCTTCTTGACGGCCTCGTGCTCGTCCGCGAACGTGCGCGCATCCACCTTGACCAAGTCACCGTCGAGGCCGAGATCTTCTTCAAGGCAGCGCCTTGTGACCCGAAGGTTCGGCGAAGGCAACGAGACGAGCGAGCGTCAGGAAGCGTTACGGAGGCGCTCAGCGGCTGCCTCTGCCCGAAGCCGCCGAGCAAGTCGCCGGTCCTCACCACGCTCACGAGCCTGCTTAATGGCGTCAACATGCTCGGCCTGAGAGTAAGTGTCCAGACGTGCAACAACCTGCTCAGCCGCAGTCGTAGCAGAAGTCTGCTTGCGCAGCTTGGTTGCGGGTGTCATCACGTCCTCCATCCCCTCGAGTTCTGTCACTGTATATGGAAATTCTCGCACTGTCTTGATTATGTGACGTAGTCGTGCAGCACCATGATGACACGCAACACGCCGACACGCCGAAATCCGACGAATGCATAGCGGCTCGATTAGGATCACGGAATCAGCTCCGCTGACCCGAAGGGCCTCCGGTTCCGTGATCCTAATCGAGCCGCTCGCGCGTGGGATGGTTGCGTGGCCTGTTAGGCTCCCCGCAGGTCTTTGAGCGCACTTGGAGCGGGGAGCCTAACAGGCCACGCAACCACTCGCTTCGGTCAACGCGCGGACGCGAAAACAGATTCCCAGCTTCCCCGATGACCAGGTGCCGAGGCCACAACGGCGCTACGTCTAGTGAGCCTACGCGGGTTCGTTGATCCAGATCTCCTCGACGTCGGGGTCGTCGAAGTACTGCTGCAGAGGGCCGAACCCGGCCACGGCGTCCTTCACCGCCTTGACCGCGTCGTCGAGATCGGGCAGCGCGGCGAGACCGCCGTGCAGGGAGCGCTCGTCGTAGTCGACCACGGCCGCACGGACCAGACGATCGAGCTCCCCGACGTCGCGCGCCGGGTCGACGCCAGAACGTCGGATGAGCTCGCGGACGTCAGCTTCGACCGTCTCGAGTGCGTCCATGGAGCCTCCTCCCGTGATGGCGTTATGTTCCGCTCAACTTGGCTTGCCTTCGTTTGCCGGACTTTAAGGGCATCGGCGAATGCTGCCGCCGGGTTGTCCACAGGTGTGGAAATCCGGCGAGGTGCTGCGGCCTCGTCCCTACGGTCGCTGGATGCGTCTCCAGCTCACCGTGCTGCTGCCGGCACCCGGCGGCGGATCCCCGCCCCGTCCTGTCGAGGTCGAGGTGGAGGCTTCCCCCGGGTCAACGGCCGGTCAGCTGGCGGGCGCCCTTGCGCACGCGCTCGCCGGCCCCGACGGCCCCGACGGCCCCGACGGCCCCGACGGCCCCGATGGCCCCGATGGCCCTGACGACCCGGCCGCACCCGCTCTCTCGGTGGCAGGGATGGCCGTCGAGGAAGGGGCAGCGGTGGGCAGGACACCCCTCGTCGACGGCGCAGCCGTCACCCTCGTCCTCGGCCCGGCTCCGCTGCCCACGCCGGGCGACTGGCGGCCACGCTCCCCCGTCACGGTGGCGGTCACCCACGGCCCGGACGCCGGGCGCACGGTGGAGCTGGCACCTGGACAGCACACGCTCGGCCGGGGATCGGAGGCCGCGATCGTGATCGACGACCCACGGCTCTCGCGCGTCCACGCCGTGCTCACCATCGCCACCGACTGCATCACGATCGCCGACCTGGGCTCGACGAACGGCACCGAGCTCGACGGAGCTCCTGTCGGCGCAGGCCCTCACCCGGCCAGCATCGGGGCCGTCGCGCGGGTGGGCGACAGCCTCGTGGAGCTCCGCGGTGGCGACGGCGAGCCGGCCGCCGTTGCGGCGCGCGGCGACGGCACCGTGACCGTCCGCCGCCGACCGCGCCTGGTGGCGGCGCCACTTCCGCAGTCGGTCTCGCTACCCGCACCGCCCACCGTGCCAGCCACTTCGCGGGTGCCTTGGCTGCCCATGCTGCTGCCCCTGCCGATCGCCGGCGTGATGGCCCTGCTCTTCGGCCCGATGATGCTCGCCTTCGCCGTCATGAGCCCCTTACTCATGGCGGGCAACGTCATCGGCGACCGGCTCACCGGCAAGCGCAGGTATGCCGCAGAGCACGCGGCATACCTGCGTCACCTCCGCGAGGCGGAGGACCGGGTGCGCTCCGCCTGCCGGGACGAGGCCGACCGGCTGAGCGGCTGCCTACCGGACCCGGCCCAGGTCCTGCTGTCGGCCACGATGCCGACGGCACGGGTCTGGGAACGCCGACGCACCGATCCTGACGCGCTCACCGTCAGCGTCGGGTGGTGGAGCACCCCGGCCGCGCTGAAGGTGCAGGCCCCCGCGGCAGGCCTCCCCGAACACCCTCTCCTGCACCGCGTTCCGTGCGCCCTCCCCCTCGCCGAGCTGGGTGTGTCGGGCATCTGTGGGCAGCGCCGTGCGGCCATGGGCTTGCTGAGGGTCGTCCTGGGGCAGCTCGCCACACTGTCCTCCCCCCTCGACCTCGAGCTGGTGCTGGCCACCGGGCGTCATCGCGTGGAGGCCGAGTGGTCCTGGATGGCACGGCTGCCCCATGTCCGCACGGCTGCAGGACAACCGCGCCCCGGCTGGCTGCTGGACCTGCAGCAGCCCGATGCCGCACGGGGCGGCGCCACCGCTCTTGCCGACGTGGTCCGGCGACGGGTCGCCCGTCATGACATCCGGGACGGCCCGTGGGTGGGCCCGCGGATCCTCGTGGTGGTGGATGGGGAGGCCGCCCTACGCGGGCTCCCTGACCTGACGACCGTGGTGGAGCTGGGTCCTTCCGTCGGGGTCTGTGTCCTGGCGGTCGCCGACGAGCGGTCCGGGCTGCCTTCGGAGTGCCGGGCGGTCCTCGACCTCTCCACCACCACACCCGTGCTGCACCGACCCGGCGCCGCGCCCACCCGTGTCGTGGTGGACCGGGTCGGCCCGTGGTGGGCCGACCGCCTCAGCCGTGGCCTCGCGCCGCTTCGCGACGCGACCCCGGGAACGGCAGCCGACCCGCCTCCCGAGAGGCTCGGACTCCGTGAGCTCCTCGGTCTCGAGGATGACGGGACGATGGCCGCAACGATCGCACGCTCCTGGTCCGAGGACCCGGGAAGTGCCTGCGTGCCGATCGGTCACACCGGGGAGGCGCCGTTCCGGATCGACCTCGCCTGCGACGGCCCGCACGTGCTGGTGGCCGGCACCACCGGCGCCGGCAAGTCCGAGCTCCTGCGCACGCTCGTCGCCTCGTTCGCAGTGCACCACCGTCCGGAGCGCCTGTCGCTCGTCCTCATCGACTACAAGGGCGGGGCGGCCTTTCGGGAGTGCGCCCCGCTCCCGCACGTCGCCGCCGTGGTCACCGACCTGGACGAGCACCTGGGTGCTCGAGCGCTCACCTCCCTCCGGGCCGAGCTCAAGCGTCGAGAACGACTGCTGGCGGCTGCGCAGGTCACGGACTTCGTGTCGTACCAGTCGACTTCGGTAGCCGGTGATGAACCCCTCCCCCGACTGGTCATCATCATCGACGAGTTCCGGGCGCTGGCGGAGGAGCTGCCCGGCTTCATCGACGGCATGGTGTCCGTGGCCGCACTCGGACGGTCCCTGGGCGTCCACCTGGTGCTCGCCACCCAACGCCCGGCAGGGGTGGTCACGGCAGACATCAAGGCGAACATGAACCTGCGCATCGGCCTGCGTCTGCGGGACAGGTCCGACTCGGCCGACGTGATCGACGTTCCGGATGCCGTAGCCCTGGAACCTGCCACGCCCGGCCGGGCGCTCGCCCGCGTGGCAGGCGGTCCGCTCACCGCGTTCCAGACGGCACACGCCGGCGCCGCGGTGACGCACGGGCCGTCCGACGGCATCCGGGTGCGGCGACTGCCGTGCGGTGGGCCCCCGGAGCCGTGGCCGGGGTCCGCCGACGACGCCGACCCACCCACGGACCTGTCTGCTGTGGTTGCTGCCGTGGCGTCCGCGGTCGCCCGGACGGGGGCCCAGCACGCCGCCAGTGCCTGGCTCCCGCCGCTGCCCGAGCATCTCGACGCGCAGTCGCTGGCCAGGCCTGCGGACCCCACGCGACTCCCGATCGGTCTCGTCGACGAACCTGCGCTGCAGCGTCAGCGGCCGCTCGAGGTGTGTCTCGATGAGCCCGGCCACTGGGGTTTCGTGGGCGCCGCGGGGAGCGGCCGCAGCACTGCTCTGCTCGCGGTCGCCGGCTCGGCGACCGTCAACTGGGGGCCCAGCGACCTCCATGTGTATGCCGTGGGCGGAGGTGCGCTCTCGGCGGTGCAGGCACTGCCCCATTGCGGCGCGCACGTGCAGATCGACGACCTGGCACGTGTGCGTCGGCTGGTGCTCGCCTTGTCGAAGGAGCTGGCGACCCGTCGCGGGCAGCTCGCCGGGTCGGGGCACTCCTCGATGAGCCATTGGCGCGGCACGGAGCCGACGACGGCACCCCCTCGGCTCGTCCTCCTCGTCGACGACTGGGACCTGCTTGCGCAGCGGGCCGACGACCAGGACGGCGGGCGGGTGGTCACCCAGCTGCTCGGTCTGCTGCGGGAAGGTGCCGGTCTCGGTCTCACCGGCGTGCTCGCCGGAGACCGGGCCCTGCTCGTCGGTCGCGCCGCCTCGGTCCTGACCCACAGGGTCCTGCTCCGGCTGAGCGACCCCACCGATCTCCTCCTGGCGGGCCTGCCACCGCGCATGGCGCCGGTCGAACAGCCGCCCGGCAGGGGCGTTCTCCCGGACGGCCGTGAGGTCCAGATCGCGGTGCCGTCGCAGCCGGCCCGGGTCAGGTCCACCGACGGCCGCAGCGGTCACGACGGCGACCCCGGTCATGAGAGACACCACGGACACCACGGACACCACGGACACGCATCGCGACGCCCGTGGCGCGTCGATGCCCTCCCGGCCCTCGTGTCGGTGGAGTCGTTCCCACCGGCAGCTCGACCGGACGACCTGGTGCTGGTGGGGATCGGGGGTGACGAGCTCGCCCCTCGAGGGCTCAGCCCCGCTCGCGACGGACGCCGTTGGGCGGTCCTCGGCGGCACCGGCTCCGGCGTCAGCACCACGCTCGCCACTGTCGCGAGGGGCCTTGCGACACAAGGCCGTCCGCTCTGCGTGGTCGCGGCGCCCACAGCCGCGTGGGCCGCGCTTCGTCAGGACCCGCGGATCCTGTGGTGCCCCGACCCACGACGCGTCGACGAGCTCGTGGAGCTGCGGCGACGGGCACCCGGCCTCGCCGTCGTGGTCGATGACGCCGACCGGCTGCTCGACACCCCCCTCGATGCGACGGTGCGGGAGCTCAGCGACCTGGTCGACCGCGACCGCGGACTCGTCGTCGTGGGAGCAGAGGCCGACTCCGTGTCCGTGCAGTACCGCGGACTGGCGGTCGGCGTGGCGCGACACCGCACTGGCGTCCTGCTGGGGCCGTCGAGCACGACGGCCGCCGACCTGCTCGGCGCGCGAGTCCCGGCGGATCGCAGTGCACCACCGGGTCGGGGCTACCTCGTGAGCTCGGGGGCCGCGCTACCGATCCAGGTCGCCTCGACTACGGTCAGGAGGTGACCCTCCCCCCAGACCTGGCCGCCCTCGGTGACGAGAAGTTCGTCTCCCTCACCACGTTCCGCAAGTCCGGCGAGGCCGTCGACACGACGGTGTGGGTCGGTCGCGACGGCGAGACCCTGATCGTGACGACCCCGAGTGGCAGCGGCAAGGTCAAGCGACTGCGCAACGACGCGCGGATCACGCTGCGCCCGTCGAGCCGTCGCGGCAAGGCCGACACCTCCGTGCCGCCGGTCGGCGGCGTGGCCGAGGTCGTCGAGGGCCGGGAGGCGATGTACCGCCTCGACTCCGTGATGGGAGCCAAGTACTCCCTCGAGTACCGCCTCGTCATGGGCATCGAGCGGCTCATCCGCCGTGGCGCACCCCAGCGGGTCATGCTGCGCATCACGGCGCCGGACCCGGCCGCCTGATCGCAGCCGCCTCAACCCAGCCGCGTCATCTCGCTCCGGCTCACTCCTCGGCGACGTCGCGGTCCCTCGTGTCGGCCCGGATCGCGGCGAGGATGCCGACGAGGGCGATGAGGATCACCAGGGCCCCGACCAGCCCGCGGTCGCCTTGCACGAGGCTCCAGCCGACCGGGAGCAGCAACGCGTTCCAGACGACGGTCGGCGTGCTGGGCCAGTTGTCGCCACGCAGCCAGCCCCGCGCCAGCGCCGCGATGCCCACCGCGAAGACGAGGATCAGCAGGGCCGACATGACGACCCGAGTCGCGTCGGCGGCGGAGTCCTGGGTCAGCTCCCAGAGGTAGAACCCGACGAACCCGAGCAGCGCCAGCGCCTGCAGGGCGCAGATGCCGGCCGCGACGGCACGGAACGGGTCGCGGGGGCGGGACGGGGCAGGAGCCGGACTGGTCACGGCACTCAGGCTAGGCCCGTGCGCGGAAGCCGCGCACGCGGCATACCGGCGTCGGGGAGCGGGCCACGGGTAGCCCGGAGTGGGTGGAGGTGACGCGGTTCGTCCGACATGTGACCAACACCTCACCGTTACCCCGCCGAAATGTCGTGCTCAGGGTGTCTATTCCGGCGGGGATGCGTCAGTCTGGAACAGAAAGCCGCGGCAACCCGTTGGCAGAAGTGCGTCCACCCCCCAGACTTGGGGTGCGAACGCGTTTCACCCTGTGCGGAAATGGGTCGGCTAGTAGTGTTTGCCGCTGGCCCTGACCTGCTCAGGCGCACGACCCCCTGCACACCCCCCGCAATGACGCGTCCGTGCTGTGAGGTCCGCACCCCCAGGGCCACATCACGCGGATGCGAACCCCCCTGCACTACAAGGAGCACCCTTCATGGATTGGCGCGATCGCGCTGCCTGCCTCGACGAGGACCCCGAGCTGTTCTTCCCGATCGGGAACACCGGCCCGGCCATCCTCCAGATCGAGGAGGCAAAGGCCGTCTGTCGGCGATGCCCCGTCGTCGACGTCTGCCTGAAGTGGGCCATCGAGTCCGGCCAGGACGCCGGCGTCTGGGGCGGCATGTCCGAGGACGAGCGCCGCGCCCTCAAGCGTCGCAACGCCCGCGCCCGCCGCGCCGGCTGACCGAGCTCGACCCCGCACAGCTTCAGACACAACTACAGACGACCCGGACCGCGCTCAGGCGCCGTCCCTCCCCAGTGGCCGAAGCCGCGCGATGAAACGCACCCGCGTCCCGCGCGGCTTTGCTGCGCCCCAGGTGATCCGACCCCGCAGGTCCTGCACGAGCGACTGCACGATCTGGGTGCCGAGCCCCGAGCCGCCCGGCTTGAAGTCGGCCGGCAGCCCCGCCCCGTCGTCGGTGATCGTCACGGTGAGCAGCTCGTCGCCGCGGTCGTCGGTCGAGCGCTCCGCCTCGATGTCGACGGTGCCCCCGCCGGTCTCGGCGAGACCGTGCTCGACGGCGTTCTGCACCAGCTCGGAGAGCACCATCGCGAGCGCGGTGGCGTCCTCGGCGCGCAACGTGCCGAACGACCCCCGCACCTGCGAGGTGATCGGGTGCTCGATCTTGGCCACCTCGGTGATCGCCTGCAGGCCACGCACTGCGATGTCGTCGAAGTCCACCGTCTCGTCGAACCCCTGGCTCAGCGTCTCGTGCACCAACGCGATCACCCCGACGCGCCGCACCGCCTCCTCCAGCGCCACCCGACCGGCCTCGCCCTCGGGGAGCCTCCGGGCCTGGAGCCGCAGCAGGGCCGCGACGGTCTGGAGGTTGTTCTTCACCCGGTGGTGGATCTCGCGGATCGTCGCGTCCTTGGTGAGCAGCTCGAGCTCACGGCGGCGGAGCTCGGACACGTCGCGCAGGAGCAACAGCGCGCCGACCCGGATGCCGCCCTCGGTGATCGGGATGGCGCGCATCGACACGCTCGCACCGCGCGAGGTCACCTCGGTGCGCCACGGCGCCCGGCCGGTGACCACGAGCGCCAGGGACTCGTCGACCGGCGACTCGTCACGCAGGAGGTCGGCGACCACCTTGGCGAGCAGCTCACCGATGACGTCGCCGACGTGGCCGAGGCGGTGGACGGCGGAGAGGGCGTTGGGGCTGGCGTAGGACACGATCCCGTTGACGTCGAGCCGGATCACGCCGTCGCCGACGCGCGGCGCGCCCCGCCGTTGCCCGGTGGGCGCCGAGGTGTTGGGAAACTCCCCTGCCGCGATCATCCGCGCCAACGCGTCGGCGAGCGCCTGGTAGGTCAGCTCCAGCCTGCTGGGAGTCCGCATCGCCGCCAGGTTGGTATGCCGCGTGATCACCGCGAGCGCGCGGCCCTCCCTCACGACGGGGATGGCCTCCTCGCGGACCGGCATGTCGTCGCGGAAGATCGGGTCCTTCTCGCGCACGATCCGCTGGTCGAGGTAGGCCTGGTCGAGCAACGACTGCCGCCCCCGGTGGGTGCGTCGCCCCACGACGTCCTCGAAGAACACCATCTGGCCGGTCGTGGGTCGCACGTGCGCCACCGCCAACCAGCCCTCCAGCCCGCCCGGCACCCACAGCACGAGGTCACCGAAGGACAGGTCCGAGATCAGCTGCCAGTCACCGACGAGCAGCTGCAGCCACTCGACCTCGGCGGGGGCGAGGTCGGTGGCGGACTGGAGCACCTCGTTGAGGGTGGGCACGCGGGAAGCCTAATCGGCGGACCGCGGGCGCCGACGACGTGCTCACGTTGGACACCTCGGCAGTGACCGCCGTCAGGCGCGGGCGACGACCGTCAGGTGAGGACGACGGCGTCGCCGACGGCGATGGTGCCCGGCTGGAGCACGGATGCGTAGACGCCGGCCAGCAGGTCGTGGTGGTCGCTGATCGCCTGGAGCATCCTCGGGCGCTCGGGCAGCCCGACCTGGGCGACCCCGACCATCCGGCACCGGCCGGTGGCCTCGGTCACCCGCAGCCGCACCGTGCCGACGGTGAGGTCGCGCCCGATCCACGACTCCTCGGCATACGGCTCCGTGGTGGTGACGACGACGTTGGCGCGCAGGTGGCGAGGGTCGAGCGGGCGCCCGTCGCCCTCGTGGCGTCCCAGCTCCACCAGGGTCGCGCTGCCCACGAGCGAGAAGGTGGCGGCGTCCTGGTGCGGCACGTCGCTCTCTCTGCGCACCGTGACCGGTTCGCCGAAGTGGGCCGAGACGGACGAGTCCGCGTTGCCGGGACCGAGCGCGACCTCCGACCCGTCCGGCAGGGTCACCACGGTGTCGCCCGCACGCTGTGCGGCGACCAGGTCGAAGACCGGGTCCATCCTGCGGAAGCGACGGGAGTGCTTGCCGCTCGCGAGCTTGCCGTCCGCCCCGTAGACCGCCCACTCGCGGTCGCCGACCAGACCGGTCGGCCCGACCTCGGCGGTGGCGAGGGGCTCCCCACCCATCGACTTCACCGGGTAGCGGGTCACGAGCTGGACGCGGGGCGGGGGCGTCGAGGCGGTCACGGGCCCACTGTATCCGCGCGGTTCGTCCCACTCCGGACCGGTTTCGGCCTACTCTCGGCGACCATGACCGTGCCGTCGTCTCCGCCGCCCGTGCCACCCGAGCAGCCCACCCAACCGACCCAGCCCGGCCCGCCCGCGGAGTCTGCCCAGCCCATCGCGCCCGTGCAGTCGGCCCAGCCGACCCAGCCCGGCCAGCAGGCCCAGCCCGCGGTGGGCACGATCCGGCTCACCATCCAGGGGTCCGTGCTGACGTCCAACGCCATCACTCCGCGGGTGCGGATCAACGGCCACCCGGTGCCCTCGCGCTACGGCGTGCAGGACCTGCCGGTCTACGTCGGGCCCAACCACATCGACGTCGACACGCAGTGGATGCGCACCTACGGCCAGGCCGGGATCGACACGACCGTGGCACCCGGGCAGGTCGTCGAGGTCTGGTACGCCCCGCCCGTGCACCAGTTCGCGCGCGGCAACATCGGCTTCACCAAGCAGCCCCGCCCGGGCATGGGCTGCCTCTGGGTGGGCCTGGGCGTGCTCGCGCTGTTCGTGGTGCTCGCCGTGGTCGCGGGCGCGCTCGCCAGCTGACCACGGCGTCCGGGCGCTCGGCTGCCGACCCCTAGGACGTCGCGGCGCCGGACCGGATCACCGAGCGCTGCCGACCCCTAGGACGTCGCGGCGCCGGAGCGGATCACCGAGCGCAGGGTGCGCAGGGCGACCGACAGGGCGGCGATGTTGGGCTTGTCGAGTCGCTCGATGCCGCTGAGCGCCGTCTTGGCCCGCGCCAGGCTCTCGGCGTTCGCCTTGGCCCACTCGTCGTAGCGCGCCAGGGGCGCAGCCCCCGAGGTCGAGGCATCGATGACGGAGCGCACGAGGCTCTCCAGCACGGCATACAGGTCGTCGCGGAGGGCACCACGCGCCAGCGCGTCCCACCGGTCGTCACGCGGCAGGTTGGTGACCCGAGTGAGCATGGCGTCGATCCCGAACCGCTCCGAGAGCACGAAGTAGAGCGGGGCCACGTCGGCCGGCGACTCGCCCGTGTCGGTGGCGATGTCGACGATGTCGAGCAGCGAGAACTGGTCGAGCAGGCTGGCCGAGCGGAGTGCGAGGTCCTCGGGCACGCCGACCTTGCCGAGCCGGGAGGCGTTGTGCTGCAACCGCTTCAGCTCAGCGCCCTTCAGCAGCTCGTGGATCTGGGGGGCGAACTCGCGGACCACCGACCCGAACCGCTTCACCTCGTTCGCGACGTCGAGCCGCGACGGGCGCGAGGTGAGGAACCAGCGCATCGAGCGGTCGATCAGCCGCCGGAACTCGAGGTAGAGCTGGCTCTGCACGTCGGTGGACACGACGTTGTCGAGCTCCTCGACCGCGTGGACGAAGCTCGGTAGGTCGAAGATCTCGCGACAGACCACGAAGGCGCGGGCGATCTGCTCCGGGGTCGCCCCGGTCTCCTCCATCGCCCGGAACGCGAACGTGATGCCGCCCCGGTTGACCATCGAGTTGACCACCGAGTTGGTGATGATCTCGCGGCGCAGCGGGTGCTCGGCCAGCTCGCTGGCGAACTGCTCACGCAGCGCAGCCGGGAAGTAGTCGGTCAGGGTGGTCTGGAACCACGGGTCGTCGGGCAGCTCCGACGGCAGCAGGTCCTCCTTGAGCGCCAGCTTGGCGTAGGCCACGAGCACCGAGAACTCGGGAGACTTCAGGCCGAGGCCGTCAGCGAAGCGTCGGTCGATCTCGGTGTCGGTCGGCAGGAACTCCAGCGCCCGGTCGAGGTCGCCCCGCTCCTCCAGCCAGTGGATGAGGCGCTGGTGCACCGGCAGCATCGGGTGCTCCTGCGCGCGGGCGTTGCCGAGCAGCACGTTCTGCTCGTAGTTGTCGCGCAGCACCTGCGCGGCGACGTCGTCGGTCATCGACGCGAGCAGGGTGTTGCGCTGCTTGAGCGTCATGTCACCGCCCTTGACCAGGGAGGTGAGCAGGATCTTGATGTTGACCTCGTGGTCGGAGGTGTCGACGCCGGCGGAGTTGTCGATGGCGTCGGTGTTGACCCGCACGCCGTGCAGCGCCGCCTCGATGCGGCCGAGCTGGCTCAGCCCGAGGTTGCCGCCCTCACCGACGACCTTGCACCGCAGCTGTGCGCCGTCGACCCGGATCGCGTCGTTGGCGCGGTCGCCGATGTCGGTGCTGCTCTCGCCGGCCGCCTTGACGTAGGTGCCGATGCCGCCGTTCCAGAGCAGGTCGACGGGCGCCTGCAGGATCGACTTCATCAGCTCGGCGGGGGTCATCGAGGTGGCGTTCGCGGGCAGCCCCAGCGCCGCGGTCATCTCGGGGGTGATCGCGATCGACTTCAGCGAGCGGTCGAAGACGCCACCACCGGCCGAGATGAGCGAGGTGTCGTAGTCGGCCCACGAGGAGCGGGGCAGCTCGAACAGCCGCTGGCGCTCGGGGAAGCTCGTCGCCGCAACGGGATCCGGGTCGATGAAGATGTGCCGGTGGTCGAACGCGGCCACCAGGCGGATGTGCTCGGACAACAGCATGCCGTTGCCGAAGACGTCGCCGGACATGTCGCCGATGCCAACTGCGGTGAAGTCCTCGGTCTGCGTGTCGTGGCCCATCTCGCGGAAGTGCCGCTTGACCGACTCCCACGCGCCGCGGGCGGTGATGCCCATGGCCTTGTGGTCGTAGCCGGCCGAACCACCCGAGGCGAAGCCGTCGTCGAGCCAGAAGCCGTAGGACTGGGCGACGCCGTTCGCGATGTCGGAGAACGTCGCCGTGCCCTTGTCGGCCGCCACCACGAGGTAGGAGTCGTCGGGGTCGTGCCGCACCACGGAGGGCGGCGGCACGATCTGCGAGCCGTCCCGGTTGTCGGTGACGTCGAGCAGCCCGGAGATGAACACCTTGTAGGAGCCGATGCCCTCGGCGAGCCAGGCGTCGCGGTCGACGGTCGGGTCGGGCAGCTGCTTGGCGTAGAACCCGCCCTTGGAGCCGGTCGGCACGATGACGGCGTTCTTGACCATCTGCGCCTTGACGAGGCCGAGCACCTCGGTGCGGAAGTCCTCGCGGCGGTCGGACCACCGCAGCCCGCCCCGGGCCACCGGGCCGAAGCGCAGGTGCACGCCCTCGACGCGCGGCGAGTAGACGAAGATCTCGAACTGCGGCCGGGGGGCCGGCAGGTCGGGCACCTTCTTCGGGTTCAGCTTGATGGAGACGTAGGACTTAGCCTCGCCGGACTCGGCGGCCTGGTAGTAGTTCGTCCGCAGCGTCGCCGTGATGACCCCGAGGAAGGCCCGGATGATCCGGTCGTGGTCGAGGCTCTTGACCTCGTCGAGGTCACTGGTGATCTGCTCGCACAACGCGCCCTGCGCGGCCTCGCGCTCGGGACCCGCCTCACCGGCATACCGGCTCGGGTCGAAACGGGCCTCGAACAGGGCCACCAGCTTGGCGGCGAGCCGCAGGTTGGAGACCAGCGCCGACTCGACGTAGTCCTGGGAGAACGTCGACCCCGTCTGGCGCAGGTACTTGGCGACCGTGCGCAGGATGACGACCTGTCGCCAGGTCAGCCCGGCGCCGAGGACGAGGGCGTTGAAGCCGTCGGACTCCGCCTGGCCGTGCCACACCGCCCCGACCGCGTCCTGGAACAGCTCGCGGAGCCGGTCACGGCCGCCGTCACCGGTCCACACCTTGTCGTCACGCACCCGCAGGCCGAAGTCGTAGACCCAGAGGCCCACCCCGTCGCCACGCGAGATCTCGTAGGGCCGCTCGTCGACGACCTCGACACCCATGTGGGTGAACATCGGCAGCACCTGGGTCAGCGACAGCGGGCTGCGGCGGTAGAGCTTGAACCGGCGCTCGTTCGCGGGGGCCCCGGGCTCCTGGTACATGTTCAGGCCGGTGGCCTCGTCGCTGTCCAGCGCGTCCATGTGCCGGATGTCGGACACCCCGACCCGCGAGGCGAAGTCCTCCTTGTAGGCCTCGGGGAAGGCACGTCCGTAGAGGCCGGACAGTCGCGCTGCGGCCTCCTCGCCGTGCTCGGCCCGAGCCGCCTCGCCGAGGTCCTCCTCCCAGGTGCGCGTCGCGTCGACGAGCTGGCGCTCGAGCACCGCCTCGTCGATCGAGGGGATCGACTCACCGGACGGGACCCGCACGACGAAGTGCAGTCGCGCCAGCACGGACTCCGAGACCCGGGTCGTGAAGTCCACCGTGGCACCCGGAAACGCCTGTCGCAGAATGGATTCCATCTTGAGGCGGACGCCCGTGTTGTAGCGGTCGCGGGGGATGTAGACGAGGCAGGACACGAACCGGCCGAACCGGTCGCGCCGCAGGAACAGCTTGGTCTTGCGCCGCTCCTGGAGGTGGAGCACCGCGGTCGCGTTGTCGTAGAGCGACTCCTCCTCGGCCTGGAAGAGCTCGTCGCGCGGGTAGTTCTCGAGCACCTCGAGCAGGTCCTTGCCCGAGTGGGAGTCGGGCAGGAAACCGGTGCGCTGGAAGATCGCGGCGACCTTGTCGCGCAGCACCGGCACCCGGGTCACGGACTCGGTGTAGGCGCTGGAGGTGAACAGCCCCAGGAAGCGCTTCTCCCCCGTCACCTCGCCCGCGTCGTCGAACTGCTTGACGCTCACGTAGTCGAGGTAGGTGTTGCGGTGCACCGTCGCCCGCGAGTTGGCCTTGGTGATGATGAGCAGCTCGCGCGCCCGCGCCACCGCCTTGGCCTGCTCGCTGAGCAGCACGCCGTCACCGGTGGGGTCGTAGCGCAGGAGACCCAGGCCGGTGCCCTGGACGGCTTCCAGCCGGTCGGCGTCCGACCCACGGTGCAGCGCGTACTCGCGGTAGCCGAGGAAGGTGAAGTGGTTGTCGGCCAGCCACTCCAGGAGGCCGCGGGCCTGCTCCACCTCCTCCTCGGGGATGCCGGTGGGCGGCGCGTCGGCGAGGTCGCGGGCCAGCTGCGAGCAGGTGGCCTTCATCTTGGGCCAGTCCTCGACCGCCTCACGGACGTTGCCGAGGATGCCGCGCAGGCCCTCGGCGATGGTGGCGCGGTCGTCAGCGCTGCTGTCGCGGTCGATCTCCAGGTGCATCCACGACTCACGGACGAGGCCGAAGCCGTCGTCCGAGCCGGACCGCGCGTTCGCGCCGGAGCCGTCGAGGACCACCTCTTCGAGCTGTCCCGCCGCGTTGCGACGCACGCGCATGGTGGGGTGCACGACGAGGTGCACGGCGCGGTCCATCCGCTGGAGCTCGGCACTCACCGAGTCGACGAGGAACGGCATGTCGTCGGTGACGATCTGGACCACGGTGTGCCCGCTGGCCCAGCCCTGCTCCTCGACCTCGGGGTTGAAGACCTCCACCTTGGCGGTGCCGACCGGGCGGTCCTTGGCCAGGTCGCGGTGGGCCATCGCCGCGCCGAGCAGGTCCTCGGGGGCCCGGGCCAACAGGTCCTCGGTGGCCACGTGGCGGTAGTACGTGCGCAGGAACTCTTCGACCGCCTCACCACCGGCGTGGTCCGCGCGCTCGGCGGCGGTGTGCAGGAGTTGCTGACGGGACTGCTCCAGCGACGCAGACATGGCGGTCGACTTCATCCTCACTAGGTCCTCGGGCACTGCAGATCGTGCACTGCCGCCGCACCACGCTGTGCGACCCAGCCGAGACTATCGCTCACGAGTCGCAGGCGGCACACCCCGCCCCTCAGGCCCCATGCGCAGCCCATCAGCGCAGGTCAACGTGTGTTTTTCCCCGATGTGTGGTGAGGTGGGGTGTTTGCATCCCCCGAAGCAAGGAGTTCCACGTGATCGTCCTCGGCATCATTCTGCTCATCCTCGGCCTGTTGGTCGCGAGCCTCAAGATCCTGGTGACCATCGGCGCCATCCTCATCGTGGTCGGGCTCGTCCTGGCCATCCTGGGTGGCACGGGCCGGGCCATCGGTGGCAGGAAGCACTGGTACTGACCGGACCTCGTTCGTGACGAACGGCCCTCGGAGTGCCCCATGTGGGTATCTCCGGGGGCCGTTGCCATGACCTCACTACAGTGAGGGGTATGCCGCCCGCCCGGGTCGACCCCGACCGTCTCCGCTCGCTGGGCGCGGCTCTGGAGCCGCTGGGCGAGTGTGCGCGGGACGGTGCCCAGGAGCTCCTGGAGCAGTTCCCCGAGGTCGGTGACCGCGAGACGCAGGCCGTCCTCGACCGCTGGGTCGAGCAGGTCGCTGATCTCCTGCGCGAGGTCGACGCGACCGCCACGGACCTCGCCGGTCGGATGCGGGTCGCGTCGCTCGACTCCCCCACCGACCCGGCCCGACCCGACGACCGAGACCGGGTGCGGTCATGAGCGTCGTCGCCGGCGACCCGGCTTCCTGCTCCCACCTCGGTGGCACGCTGCGCCGACTCGCCACCCGACTGCGGACCTCGGGTCGCACGGCCCACGACGCGTTCGACCACGGCGACCTCGCGCCGTCCGTCCCCGTGCTCCGGCAGGCCCGCCGACGCGTCGACGCCCTCGACGCCGCCACGGCCGCCGCAGCCCGCGAGGTCGACCGGATCGGGTCGGCCCTGCAGGCCCACTCCGCCGACCTGTCCGAGGCGGTCGCCGACTGCCGCCGGATCGCCACCCGTGCCACCCAGGCCGGGCTCCGGGTCGGTGACGATGGCGGGGTCGCCACGGCCTGGGGCGTCAGCGGGGTCGCCGACGGTGCCGCCAGCGCCCACCAGCTCGCGGCCGTCGCGCAGCTCCAGGCCGAGCTCGACGCGGTCACCGCCCTCGTCGCCCAGCGACGGCGCCGCCTCGTCGTCGCCCTGCGCGAGTCGCACCAGGTGTTGGCCACCCACGCGGAAGCGTTGCGACGATGACCACCGTCGACCTCAACGCCGACCTCGGCGAGTCGTTCGGGCGGTGGACGCTGGGCGAGGACGAGGCCATGCTCGACGTCGTCACGAGCGCCAACATCGCCTGTGGCTTCCACGCCGGCGACCCCCGTGGACTGTTGCGCGTCTGTGAACAGGCCGCCGAGCGCGGGGTCGTCATCGGTGCCCAGGTCGGCTACCACGACCTCCCGGGTTTCGGTCGCCGGTTCATCGACCTCGACCCGGCCGACCTGCTGGCCGACGTGGTCTACCAGCTCGGCGCGCTGCAGGGCATCTGCGCCGCGGTCGGCGCGAAGGTCCGCTACGTCAAGCCCCACGGCGCGCTCTACAACGCCGTCGTCCACCACGAGGCCCAGGCCGCCGCGGTGGTGGAGGCGGTGCGCAGGGTGGACCCGTCGCTGCCCGTGCTCGGCCTCCCCGACTCGGTGCTGCTGGCCGTCGCGCAGGCCGCCGGGCTGCCCACCGTGACGGAAGCCTTCGCCGACCGCGCCTACACGCCGCAGGGCCGGCTGGTCCCCCGCAGCGAGGAGGGCGCCGTCCTGCACGACCCGTCGTCCGTGGCCGCCCGGGCCGTGCGCATGGTGGTCACCGGCCGGGTCGACGCGTCCGACGGGACGGCGGTCACGGTCGGTGCCCGGTCGCTGTGCCTCCACGGCGACAGCCCCGGTGCCGTGTCGATGGCCACCGCCGTGCGCGCCGGCCTCGAGGCAGCTGGTGTCACCATCCACCCGTTCGTCGCGGCCGACGGCTAGGCCGTCGTGACCGGTCGGCTGTTGCCCAGCGGCGAGCGGGCCGTCCTCGTCGAGGCAGACTCCCTCGAGGAGCTGCTCGAGCTGCACCGCCGGCTCTGGGTCGACGACCGCGCGCCGGGTCTGCTCGACGCCGTGGCCGGCGCCCGCACGCTCCTGCTGGTCGCCGACTCGGCGGCCGCGCTGGCCGGCGTGCGATCCGCCGTCCAGGAAGCGCTTCGGGCCGGCTCCGGCACCGGGAGCACCACCGTCCCGGCTCAGGGGGGCAGCGCGCCTGCCGCTCGGGTGCCCGACGTCGCGATCACGGTCCGCTACGACGGCCCCGACCTCGCCGAGGTCGCGGAGCTGACCGGGCTGTCGAGTCACGAGGTCGTCGCGGCACACACCAGCAGCCTCTGGCGCGTGGGCTTCAGCGGGTTCGCGCCCGGCTTCGCCTACCTCGTGGGTGGCGACCCGCGTCTCGGCGTCCCGCGACGCCCGACGCCGCGGACCCGGGTGCCGGCTGGGGCCGTGGGGCTGGCCGGGGAGTTCAGCGGCATCTACCCACGCTCCTCCCCCGGGGGCTGGCAGCTCATCGGCCACACCGAGCAGGTCCTCTGGGACCTCGACCGCGACCCGCCGGCCCTGCTGCGGCCGGGCCTGCGGGTGCAGTTCGTCGACGCGGATGCTGTCGACGCGGACCCCGTCGACGTAGACGGTGCCACGTGAGCGGCGACCGACCCACGCGGGCCGGCCACGCGGCATACGCCCGGCTCGAGGTCCTGGAGACCGGCCCCCTGGCCCTCCTCCAGGACCGGGGCCGCCCGGGCCTGTCCGACCTCGGGGTCTGCACCTCGGGGGCCGCGGACCGCGCGGCCCACGCCCTCGGCGCCCGGCTCCTGGGACAGGACACCGACCTCGCCGCCATCGAGGTGCACCACGGCGGCTTGGCGTTGCGCGCCGACCGTGCGGTCCTGGTGGTCCTCACCGGCGCTCCCACGACTGCGACCGCAGACGGCATACCCGTCGGCCACGCCGCGCCCTTCGTGCTGGGCGACGGGGCGGTGCTCGACCTCGGCCGGCCCACCAGCGGACTGCGCACGTATGTCAGCGTCCGCGGGGGCATCGACGTGGACCCGGTGCTCGGATCACGCTCGCACGACACGCTTTCCGCGATCGGTCCCCCACCCTTGCGCAGGGGTGACCTGCTCCCCGTGGGCGCCCCGGTGGGCCACCCGACGGTCGACGTGGCCCCGGTCCCCACCCCATCGGCCGGCACCGTGACGCTCGAGGTCCTGCCCGGGCCACGGGACGACTGGCTGCGCGACGTCGCAGAGCTGACGTCGTCGGCATGGACCATCGACCCGGCCAGCGACCGCGTGGGAGTCCGGCTCGCCGGTCCGGCCCTCACCTGGTCTGCGCGGTTCGCGGGCCGCGAGCTCCCCAGCGAGGGCGTGGTCCGAGGGGCCGTGCAGGTGCCGGCCGACGGGCGCCCTGTCGTGTTCCTCGCCGACCACCCGGTGACCGGCGGCTACCCCGTCGTCGCGGTGCTGACCGAGCGTTCGGCTGACCTCGCCGCCCAGCTGGTGCCCGGTCAGGGGGTGCGGCTCCGGTTGGTCTCGTCGCGGCCCTGAGGCCCGGTGGATACGCTGGCGACGCAACGCCCGCCACCTGGTGGGCAGCATCCCGGTGACAGGAGAAGACGCATGAAGATCGCCAAGACGATCGAGTACGCCGCGACCCCCGAGGAGGTCTTCGCAGTCCTGTCGGACGTGAAGTTCCAGGAGGCGAAGTGCGCGGCCACCGCGGCCATCAAGCACTCGGCTGACGTCAAGACCGTCGGCGACCACACCGTCATCACCACCGAGCGCATCCTGCCGAGCGACGGGTTGCCCGACTTCGCCAAGTCGATGGTCGGCCCCACCCTCAAGGTGACCGAGACGCAGGACTGGGGCCCGGCCTCGTCCGGTGGCGGCCGCCGCGGCACGGTCGACATGACGGTCGCCGGCGCGCCCATCGCCCTCCAGGGCACGATGATGCTCGCCCCCGGCGGGGGTGGCACCGTCGAGACGATCGAGGCCGAGCTCAAGGCCAAGGTGCCGCTCATCGGCGGCAAGATCGAGAAGGCCGCCGCGCCGCCGATCGAGGAGGCCATCGACATCGAGGCACTGACCGCCGCGAAGTGGCTGAAGCGCTGACGCGACAGGCACTGACGTGACAAGCACTGGCGTGACGTGAGGTGAGCGGCACCCCGCTCCCCTCACGTCGACGCCGTCAGCCCATGTGCGGGTAGGCGTGCGCCTTCGGCGGGTTGAAGGTCTCCTTGATGGAGCGTGCGCTGGTCCAGCGCAGGAGGTTCTGGGCGGCACCGGCCTTGTCGTTGGTGCCCGAGGCCCGACCGCCACCGAACGGTTGCTGCCCCACGACCGCGCCGGTCGGCTTGTCGTTGATGTAGAAGTTGCCGGCCGCGAACCGCAGCCGCGAGGTCGCGTCGGCGATCACGTAGCGGTCCTGGGCGATGATCGACCCGGTGAGGCCGAACGGCGCGAACGACTCCATCTGGTCGAGCACCTTGTCGTACTGGCGGTCGGGGTAGACGTGCACCGACAGGATCGGGCCGAAGTACTCGGTGCGGAAGGACTCGTCGGTCGGGTCGTCGATCTCGAGGACGGTCGGGCGGATGAACCACCCCTCGCTGTCGTCGTAGGTGCCACCGGCCACCACGTCGACGCCGGTCGTGGCGTGCGCGCGGTCGATGGCGGCCGTGTGCTTGGCGTAGGCGCGCTCGTCGATGACGGCGCCCATGAAGTTCGACAGGTCGGTGACGTCGCCCTGGCTGAGGCCGTTGGTGATCGAGACGAGGTCGGCCTTGATCTTCTTCCACAGCGAGCGCGGCACGTAGGCACGGGACGCGGCCGAGCACTTCTGACCCTGGAACTCGAAAGCGCCGCGGATCATCGCCGTGCGCAACACGTCGGGGTCGGCCGACGGGTGGGCCAGGATGAAGTCCTTGCCGCCGGTCTCGCCGACCAGGCGCGGGTAGGTGCGGTAGCTCGGCAGGTTGGCGCCGACCTCCTGCCACAGGTGCTGGAACGTCGGCGTCGACCCGGTGAAGTGGATACCGGCCAGGTCGGGGTCGGCGAGGGCGACCTTCGAGACGTTGAGGCCGTCGCCGGTCACCATGTTGATGACGCCCGGCGGCATCCCGGCCTCTTCGAGCAGTGACATGGTGAGGTGGGCCGCGAACTGCTGGGTCGGGCTCGGCTTCCACACGACCGTGTTGCCCATCAGCGCCGGGGCGGTGGGCAGGTTGCCGGCGATCGCAGTGAAGTTGAACGGCGTGATCGCGTAGACGAAGCCCTCGAGCGGGCGGTGGTCGGTGCGGTTCCAGATGCCCTTGGCGTTGAGCGGCGGCTGCTCGGCGAGGATCTGCCGCGCGAAGTGGACGTTGATCCGCCAGAAGTCGATCAGCTCGCACGCGGCGTCGATCTCGGCCTGGTAGGCCGTCTTCGACTGGCCGAGCATGGTGGCCGCGTTGAGGTGGGCGCGCCACGGGCCGGAGAGCAGCTCGGCGGCCTTGAGCAGGATCGCGGCCCGGTCGTCGAACGACGTCTCGCGCCACTGCGGCGCCGCGGCCTTGGCCGCGTCGACCGCCGCCTGCGCGTCGCCCAGGGTCGCGTTGCGCATCGTGCCCAGCACCTTGCGGCGCGCGTGCGGCTGGCGGACCTCGATCTTCTTGCCCGAGCCCATGACCCGATTGCCCGCGATGGTGTGGGGCAGGTCGACGCTGGAGCTGCCCAGCTCGGCGAGGGCCACCTCGAGCGAGGCGCGCTCGGGGCTGCCCGGCGCGTAGTCCAGGACGGTCTCGTTGACGGGGACGGGCACCTGGGTGACGGCATCCATGTGGGCTGGCTCCTCGGGGTCGCTTCGGTGGCTCGGGCGCGACCGCCGCCCCAACGGCTCTGGTGGCGGCGCAGCGCGCACCTATGGTGTCACGTATGCCGCCTGCCCTCGACGCCACCGAGCTCGCCTACCGCTGGTCCGGCCCCGCGGACCCGAGCGCCCCCACCATCGTGCTCCTGCACGGCCTGGGCGACTCCGGGGACTGCTGGCCGGACGCCGTGCGTCGTTGGTCGCCGGACTACCGCCTGATCGGCGTCGACCTGCTCGGCCACGGCCGCTCCCCCCGGTTCACCCCCGAACAGCTGGCCTCCCCCGACCCGATGGAGGCGATGTATGCCGCGGCCGAGGCCACCGTCGCGCGCGTCGCTGCCGCGCACGGTGGGCGGGTGCTGGCGGTGGGCCACTCGATGGGCGGCGGGCTGGCCGGGGCGCTGGCCGCGCGCCGGCCCGACCTGGTGGCGGCCGTGGTGCTGGAGGACCCGGCGTGGCGGGACGCGGCCGAGCGGGTGCAGCCCCGGGGCGTCGTCCACGAACGGGTCGCGGAGTGCCGGGCCTTCGCCGACGACCCCGCCGGGCAGTTGGAGAAGGGGCGGGCCGACAACCCGACCTGGCCCGACGTCGAGCTCGCGCCGTGGGTCGAGTCCAAGGCCCAGGTCGACCTGGCCTTCCTCGACCTCGGCATCGCCAACCTGCTCGAGCCGTGGGACGACATCGTCGCCTCGATCGCAGCGCCGGCGCTGGTGCTCCTCGCCGAGCGCGGTGGCCCGGTGAGCCCGGCGGTCCGCGCCAGCGCAGCAGGGATCGCGAACCCGCTGGTCGACATCCGGGTGGTCGAGGGCGCAGGCCACTGCGTGCGCCGCGACCGCGCCGAGGCGTTCCACGCCCTCGTCGACCCGTGGCTGGCCGGCCACGCCTGACGCGGCTCAGGAGACCTGGGACGCCACGACGCGCTCGGTGTCCGCGTAGAGCCGCTCCGCCTCGTCGCGGTCGGCCCCGATCGCCGTCACGCCGAGCCGGCCGTCGACGCGCAGGCCGCTGAGCAGGTGGAGGACGACCCCCGTGCGCCGACCGGGGTCGAACTCGAGACCGGCTGCGGCCACCGCGTCGATGACCCGCCGGGGCGTCAGCGACATCCATGAGGGATCCAGCAAGCCGTCGGACGAGCGGTAGCACCGGGTGCCACTCCGGTCCTCGAGGTCGTAGCGGCCCGTCGCGGCGTCGTAGCTGCCCGGCACCAGATGGCGCAGGGCGGAGAACGGATGGGTCGTGCCGCCCTTGCGCAGGTTGACCTCGAGCGCGCGCACGTCCCACCGTCCATGCCGCCGCACGGCCAGGAAGTCCACGCCGAGGCGGCCCCGAGCCCCGCGGTCGGCCAGCCACCGACCGACGGCAGCGGCGTGCTCCCCCAGCCGCCCGGCATACTCCGGGTCGGCGGGGAAGCGGCACCCCGAGTACACCTGACCGTTCTCGCCCCCGAGGATCTGCTCGTGGGTCGACAGCACGGACACCGAGCCGTCGGGCCGGATGTCGACCTGCGCGCTGGGACTGTGCACCAAGCCGCCGGTCAACAGCTCCTCCACCACCGCACCCGCGCCGAGGTCGGTGACGTACCAAGCCGGCAACGACCCGCGCAGGCTCGCCACGATGTCGTCCTGCCGGACCCGCCGTCCCGACGCGTCACGCACGACGACCACGACGTTGCCGTCGCCGGCGCCGCTGTTGTCGTGCTTGACCACCACCGCATGGAGCCGTGGACGTTCTCGCCGGATGCGGGCCACCGCCTCGCCGACGCCGGCGACGTCGCGGACGTCCTCGATTCCCACGGGGATCGGGACGCCGACCTCCCGGAAGAGCCGTCGACCGGCGCTCTTGAAGCACAGCGGCCACACGGCGGGGTCCGTGCCGTTGAGGGGGACCCCCAGCGCGCGCGACACCTCGACTTCGGTGTCGGTGACGTTCCACGGCTCGATGAACGCGAGCCGTCCCTCGGTCAGCCTCCGCACGTGGTCCAGGAGGTCCGGGCGGTCGAGGAGCTTGGCAGACACCGACCGGGGTGACGGGTCGTCGACGGTGACGACGTGGAGGCGGTCGAGCAGGCCACCAGGACGTGCCGGCGAAGCCAGCCGGTCGTAGTAGTCGAGCACCTCCGGCTCAGGCGTCTGGCAGGTGACGAAGACGATCTGGCACCCCGGCACCCTCGGGAGCATGAGGGTGCCGAGCAGGTAGCGGTGCTCGTAGGCGCCGATCCGGGTCGCATAGTGGGCCAGCAGGCTGTCGGCCAGGCTGAAGGACGGCAGGATCACCACGACGTGCGGTGTCGTCGACCCGACGTGGTTGACGCGCACGGCGTCGGCCAGCCCGGCCTGCCGTTCCGCGTCGATGACCACACCGCCTCCCGACTGCTGCGCTGCCCCGAGCATCAGGGCGGGCGGCCAAGGGGCGGAACCAGCGTTTTCCGTAGTGGCAGGGCGACCGCCGACCCGCTCAGAGCAGGCGAAGGACCTCGTCGAGCTCCGTCGCGTCGTACCAGAGCAGGTCCTCCATCCCCTGGTCACCCGCCTCCTCGTCGACGTGGAACGACACCACCTGCCGGAGCGCCACGGGGCTCCCGACGGTGACTGCGGCGAGCGACTCACGGCTGCCGTCCGACGAGACCGAGCCGGGGTCGACGTCCGCCGCGGCGACGACCCGCTTGGCGACCGTGTTTCCTTGGAGCAGCGCGGCCGCCTCCGCGGCCTCGGTGAGCGCGGCGTACTCCCACTCCTCCTCGAGGCCGGTCGGGTCGGCGCGTTCGACCCGGTCGGTGACGCCGAAGGCGGCGACCGGCGCCGGACCGATCTCCCGGTCGGCGGCCAGCCGGCGCACGGCGTCGGGTAGCAGGGGAATGTAGATCCTGGTCTGGGTCATCCCACGTCCTCGCTGAGTCGTCCGACATCGTCGAAAGCCGAGCGGTCGGGTAGGGGGGCAGGGTCGTGCAGGGCTGTGGCGGACGTGCGCAGGGAGGTGGCGATGACGGCCGGCCGCCGGGAGACGTCCATGAGGTTGGAGCCGAACGCCTCGAGGTCCTCCTCGCCGGGGCCGAGCACGGTCACGTCGGCACCGTCGTCGTGGACCTTGGCGAGCTCCCGCAGCACCCGCAGGGTCACGCGGTTGCGCCACTGCCGCTCCACGCGGGTGCGCCAGTGGCGGGGCGCGTCGCGGACGAAGCTCACCTGGGGGGCGAGCACGTAGACCTCGTCGAGGCCCCGGCCGACCATCAGGTCGAGGTTGGTCGACGACCAGGCGCCGCCGTCGATGTAACGGTGGTCACCGATGCGCACCGGCTGGTACCAACCGGGGATCGCGCACGAGGCCATCACCGCAGCCGGGAGGTCGACGACCGGAGCGCCCTCGCGACCGAAGGCCACCCGCTCCCCCGTGTCGTAGTCGAGGGCCACGACGGTGACCCCTCCACGGGACGGCCACCCGTGGGGGACGACGTGGCCGACCATGGCGCCGACTGCTTCGATGCTGCCGCGACCCTCCGGCAGGATCGCTGACAGCACAGCCGTCGGGGGCAGGTGACGCAGGTGGAGCGCGTTGCGCCGCAACAGCTCTCGCGATCCGAGCCCGACCTTGGGGAGTCCCGGTCGGTCACCACCGGTGTCCTTCTCGTAGTCCCAGGCGTAGCCGGCCAACGGGCCGACGTCGATGGCCCCTTCGAGCTGGTGGGTGAGGAGGTCGGCGACCGGGACGCCGGCCCCGAGCAGGCCGGCCAGCACCGAGCCGGCCGACGTGCCCACGAACTCGTCGAACTCGCGCACGTCCACCCCGAGCTCGGCCTCGAGCGCCGTGAGCGCACCGACCATCCACGCGGCGCCGAGCACCCCGCCGCCGCCGAGCACGAGCCCCCGCCGCGGGCCACGACCCGAGGCCGCCGTCCGGGCTGCCCGAGCCGGAGTCATCGCGCCTTGGACCGGTGGCTGTCCAGCAGCTCACCGAGCGAATCGACGATGCTCTGGCCGAGGACGTCGATGTCGGGCATCGAGTCACGGTCGGCGTTGAGGCCGTAGTAGACGCCACCGTCGTAGGACGTCAGCCCGATCGACAGGGCCTGCCCCTTGGCCAGCGGCATCACGGGGTAGGTGGACAGCATCCGCGCGTCACCGGCATACAAGGTGTGCTGGGGGCCGGGCACGTTGGTGATGACCACGTTGAACAGCCGTCGTGACACCGCGCTCCCGAGGCGGGCTCCCAGGGAGTGGAGGGTCGGCGGCGCGAACCCCGCTAGTCCGGCAAGGGATTCCGCACCGACTGCCTGTCCGCCCTCCATCTGCTGGCGCATGGCGAACGCGATCTGGTGCAGCCGCATCGACGGGCCGGGCTCGCCGACGGGCAGGTCGACGAAGCAGGCGGTCAGCCGGCTGCCGACGTGGCGCGCGTCCTCGTCGTAGACGCTGACGGGCACCATCGCCCGCACCGTCGTCCCGGAGTGGACGGACTCGCCACGGGTCAGCAGCCAGGTGCGGAAGGCACCGGAGATCGTCGCGAGCACCACGTCGTTGATCGAGACGTCGTCGGCGTAGTTGCCCCGGGCGAGCCGGCTGCGGACCTTGCGGTAGTCCTCGAGGTCGGTGCCGATCATGACGTAGCGGCGGGCCTCACCCACCGGCGCGTTGAGCGGTGAGTGCGGAGCCGGTCGCGCCGCCGTGCGGGCCAGCGTCGACACGACATCGCCTGCAGCAGTAAGGGCGCGGGTGCCCACGGCCTTGACGTCGACCATGCCGCCGCGGATGTTCTCGACGACCTCGCTGGGCCGCCGGACGGCGTCGACGAGCGCGCCGGTGAGCAGCTCGATGTCGCTCGGCTCACGGGAGGGCCGCCAGGTGTCGGTGACCAGGCCCTCGGCGGCCGGGTCTCCGTCGACGATGACGTGGGCGATGTCGACGGCGTGGATGCCGTCGACCAGCGCCTGGTGGGACTTCGTCACGATCGCGAAGCGTCCTTCGGCCAGGCCCTCGACGAGGTAGACCTCCCAAAGGGGGCGGTGCCGGTCGAGGGCGCGCGGCTGGATCCGGGCGACGAACTCCTGGAGCTGCTCGTCGGTGCCGGGACGCGGGAGGGCCGAGCGGCGCACGTGGTAGGTCACGTCGAAGTTCTCGTCGTCGACCCAGACGGGGTTCGCGAGGCGGCCGGGGATCTGCCGGATCCGCTGCCGGTAGCGGGGCACGAACGCGATCCGCGTGGAGATCAGCTGGACCAGCCGGTCGTAGTCGAACCCGTCGCTCGGGGGGTCGAACACCATGACCGAACCGACGTGCATCGGCGTCGTCGCCTCTTCGAGGTAGAGGAACGACGCGTCGAGGGAGCTCAGGCGGTCAGGCACCCGCTCATCGTGTCAGAAAGCGCTGTCTAGACTCGGGTTCGTGACGAAGATGACGCTGCGAGCGCCACGGGGGTATGCCGTCGGGCTGGCCCTGGCCCTGCCGCTCACCCTCGGCCTCGCCGCGTGCGGGAGCTCCGGTGACGACGCCGGGACGGGCAGCTCGACCTCCCCCTCGACCACTCCCTCCGCGACCTCCTCGAGCAGCTCCAGCGCCTCCAGCTCGTCCGGCTCGTCCAGCAGCTCGAGCGCGGCCGGCCGCACCATCGACATCACGGTCACGGGCTCGAAGGTGACCCCCGCCCCGGCCACGGTCGACCTCGCGGTCGGCGAGAAGCTGACCCTCACCGTGACCAGCGACCACGCCGACCAGCTCCACATCCACGGGTTCGAGGTCGAGGAGGACCTGGTCGCGGGGACCCCGACGACCGTCACCGTCACCGGCGACCAGCCCGGCGTCTACGAGGTGGAGACCCACCACCCGGAGCTGCGGCTGATGAAGATCGCGGTCCGGTGACGCCCGGCAGCTTCGGCGCCCACCCCGCAGCCGCGGCCCTGCCCGCGCTGGTGCCCGCCCACGGCGTGGGGTCGCGCGAAGACCTCCCGCTGCCCTTCTCGCTGTTGCTCGTCGGAGCGGGGCTGGCCCTGGTGGTCTCGTTCGTGGCCCTGGGCTTGCTCTGGAAGCAGCCCCGGCTCGACGCCAGGGACGGTCGCCTGCTGCCGATGCCCGTCGCGCTCGGCCTCGACAGCGCCGCCGTCCGCGGGCTCTTCGTCATCCTGTCGCTCGCCATCACGGCGTGGACCCTGCTGGCCCTGGTCTTCGGCAAGGACGACGCGAACAACCCCGTGCCCTTCGTCGTCTACGTGTGGCTCTGGGTCGGCCTGGCCTTCCTGTCGATGGTCTTCGGCGGCCTCTGGAGGCTCCTCAACCCGGTGCGCTGGATCAGGGCCGGCATCCTGCGGGCGGCCCGCATCGAGGACGACTTCGCCCTCCTGGACTACCGGCTCGGCTACTGGCCGGCCGCGACGGGTCTGCTCGCCTTCGCGTGGCTCGAGCTGATCGCCCCCGACAACGCGGACCAGCCGGTGCTGCGCATCGCCGTGCTCGGCTACCTCATCGTGAGCATCGTCCTGTCCCTTACCTTCGGCACGCCGTACCTGCGCCGTGGCGACCCCTTCGCCGCGTGGTCGTCGCTCTACGGCACGCTCAGCCCGCTCGGCCGACGGGACGACGGGCGGTGGGTGCTGCGGACCCCCTTGCACGGGCCGCTCCAGCTCGCGGCGGCACCCGGGCTGCTCGCCGTCACCTCGGTGATGCTCGGCACCACGGCCTACGACGGCTTCTCCGGCGAGACCCGCTGGTACACCTTCGTCCAGTCCTCCAGCCTCCCAGCCCGCGTCTGGGAGACCGCAGCCCTGGTCGCGTTCAGCCTCGTCGTGGCCGCGTCCCTGTATGCCGCGGCCGTGCTGTCCGCACGCCTCGCCGGCGTCAGCGTGCGCGGCATCGCCACGGCGTTCGCACCCTCGTTGATCCCGATCGCCGCGGGCTACCTCGTCGCGCACTACTGGTCGCTGTGGGTGTGGGAGGGCACCCACGGCCTGGCCAGGATGAGCGACCCGTTGGGGACGGGGGCCAACTGGCTGGGCACCGCCGGGCTCTCGCCCTCGGCGGCCCTCATCGCCCCCGGACTGGTGGCCGGCATCCAGGTGACGGCCATCATCACCGGTCACGTCCTCGGCGTCGTCGCCGCCCACGAGCGCGCGATCACGCTCTTCCCCCGTCGAGCGGCCGTGCTCGGCCAAGTGCCCCTGCTCGTGCTGATGGTCGGCTACACCGTGGGTGGGCTGACCCTGCTGTTCAGCTCCTGAGGCGGCGACGGCGCTCGGGCCTCGGCGCGGCATACGCGTCGGCGAGCGAGCTGATCGCCCGGCGCAGCCCGGACTGCGGCGCGAGCTCGGCCAGCGTCGTCCCGGCGAACAGCGCCGCGTCGGTGGTCGACTGGTCCAGGGGCAGGAAGGCGAGGTCGTCCATCCCCGCGAAGCGGGCGAGCGCCTCGGCGATCCGGTGCTCGGGTCGAGGGCCCACCGACGTGCCACGGACCCGGTTGACCACCACGCGGGCCGTGGGCGACGGCACCGACCCGAGGTCCTGGACCGCCCGCACCAGGCGCTGCAACCCGATGGGGTCGGCGGTCCCCACCACCACCAGCTCGTCCGCCTCCTCCAGGGCGGTGAGGGTGGCGGCGTTGCGACGCGGGGCGAGGGTGTCGTAGGACAGCTCCTCGTCGTCCTCGATCGCGAACCCGCAGTCCACGACCACGAACCGCGCCAGCCCCCGCGCGGTGGCCAGGACGTGCGCCACCGACGGTGCGCGCAGCTCGGTCCAGCGGGCCGCGCGCGGCAGGCCGGTCAGCACCCGGAGCCCCGGGCTCACCTCTGGCGCCACCCGCGCCAGGCCGGCGAGGTCGAGCCCACCCTGGTCGGCGGCGCGGGCCGCCGCCGCGACCCCCGGCGCCTCGTCGAGGAGCCCGAGGGCCTGGGCGATGGACGCGCCGTAGGTGTCGAGGTCGACCAGGAGGGTCGGCTCGCGCAGGGCGAGCTCGGCGGCCAGGTTGACCGCGACCGTCGTGCGACCCGGCGCGCCGGTCGGCCCCCACACCGCGATGACCGCCGCCCGGGTCGGCGGCACCGAGCCCGGGTCGAGGTCATCGGCGTCTCCGGCGTCGCGGCCCGGGTCGAGCTGTCCGAGGTGGATCGCCTCGAGCGCGTCGAGGGCGTCGTCGATCTCGTGACTGGCCAGGTCGGCGCGCAGCACGACCTCCAGGCCGAGCTGGCGCAGCCGGCGCTCACCGGGCTCGTCACCCGGACCGACGACACCGGCCGCCTCGACCCCGTGGCTGGCCAGCTCGTGCAGGGCCGGACGGTCCAGCGCGCGCAGGTCGGCCGAGACCAGGGCGATCTCCCCGTGGCCGGCGGCAGCCGCGGCCAGCAGGTCGGCGAGATCGGCGCACCGTCGCGCCACGGTGTAGCCGGCCGTCGCCTCGACCGCCGCGACCAGCTCCGACTCCCACGACGCGTCGAGGGCGGCGATCACCTGACGGGTCACTGCTCCACCCGCAGGGCCGACCCGGCCACCGGCACCACCGTCACCCGCGCCCCGAGGTCGACCGCGGCGATGATCTCCTTGATGCGTGGCGTCGGCGCCATGACCTGCACCGCCCGGTCGCCGGCCGAGCCGCCCAACCCACCCGAGCTGCGCGGCAGGCTCGACACGGAAACGGCCTCGAGGGTGAGCTCCGGACCGATGAACCGAGCCGCCGAGCTGCCGCCGTCGGCCGGGTCGACCCGGTTGACGTAGACGTCGACCGTGGAGCCCACCTCGAGGGCGGCCGCGGACCCCGCGCCGACGGTGAGGACCAGGGGCTGGACCCCCACCTCGCTGCGGTCTCCGACCGCCGCGGCGGGGACGAGCTCGCCGGCAGGCACCGGCCGCAGCACGAAGCGGCCCGGGGCCAGCCCCACGGTCGCCGAGAGGTAGGCGGGGAGCTCCGGCCCCAGCTGGACGTCGACCCGGCTGAGGTCGTCGTCGGTGAGCCGCTGGCCCGGCACCAACGGCCCCCGTGCGGCATACACGGCGGTCCGGTCGTCGACGTGCGCCACGACGAACGCGCCGAGGACGACCGAGGACAGCACCAGCAACACGCCCACCAGCAGGCGCGTATCGCGCCAGCCCGGGCGCTGGAGCCGGACCGCCTTGGGCACGGCGAGGTCGGTCATGGCGATGTCCCCCTTCATCCCGATCCACCCGGGTCGGTCAGGTCCCGCCCGGCCCGGGTGCTTGGTTCGTGCGCCCGGAGCGGTCATGATGACGCACTCCGCAGGGCCACCACCCGCTCAGTCCACAGGTCCGCGGGTCATCCACAAGGTCGGGAGGCCAACTCCCCCAAACGGCTATGGATGCCAGAATTCCCTCAACGAACAGACGCAGCCACAAGAACATGGTAAAAATTCGGTCAAGGGAAGGTCTGCTCCCAGTCAAGGCGACTGGCGGAAGAAGAGGGGAAGAACGTGGCAAAGCGCTTCATTCAGCTTTCCGAGGTCTCGGAAGTTCTCGACATCTCGTCAGCACAGGCATACGCACTGGTCCGGTCCGGCGAGCTGCCCGCGATCAAGGTCGGCGGACGCGGACAGTGGCGGGTCGAGGTCGCCGAGCTCGAGGGGTACATCCAGCGGATGTACAGCGAGACCAAGACCTTCGTCGCCGCCCACCCGTTCGGCCAGGGTCAGGACTGACTCGCGGCGCCCGGCCGGTCAGGCCGGGCGCACCAGCACCACCGCGGAGAACGGCACGAGGCGACGCCCGGTGACGTTCTCCGCCCTGCGGGCCAGGTCCGGGGCGTGCTCGCTCAGCTCGAGCACGTCGCGACCCACCGCATCGATCGTGCCGCTCAACACCACCCCGTCGAGGTCCGTCACGAGCACGGTGGCGCGGTCTCGGCTCAGTCCTCGCAGGGCGTAGCCGAGGCCGAATCGCCGCCCGCTGCTCGCACCGTCGACGCGCAGGGACGGCCCCGCCACCCCGGTGACGGCGGGAAACGGCACGAGGGCCGGACCGCGGGCCTCCGTCGCCAGCAGCAGCCAGCCGTCGCCCACCTCGAGGACCCGCCCCGACAGCGGACCGACCGCGTGCACCGTCAGCGCCACTCGCGCCCCGAGGGCCGCCGCCAGCCGTTCGTGCAGCCCCACCAGGGCCCGTTCACGCCTCGTGCGGTCGGCCACCTCGCCGTCCAGCTCGCGACGCTTCTCCGCATCCCACTGCGCCCCCAGGTCTGAGAAGAGGTCGTCCCAACGCATCTGCCCTGCCTCCCGATCCGTCCGCCTCCGTGTGTCGGATCCGTCTCGGCGGGTCAGACGGACGGACCGAAACCTTGCCACAACCGCAGCACGTTGTTACCTTCCAACCGAAGCAAACACATGCACATGCAATCAAACGACACGGTTGCAAACGGCCACAGGGGGTGTGGATGGTGCTCAACGAGTCGCAGGGCCGTCGGCGCAGGATCGGTCCGAGCCTGAGACCGGCAGCCGCGATCGGTGCGCTGGTCGGGCTGGAGCTGGGGGCCCTGATCGCCGCGAGGAACACGTGGCGGGTGGTGCGGGCCCCCGGACCGGCCGCGCTCGACGAGGCGGTGGTCCTGGTCGTCCTGGTCGTCGGCGCCCTGCTCGGGGCGTGGCTCGTGGTCGGCACCACCGTCGCCTGCGCGGCCCACCTCCCCGGCCGGTTCGGCGACCGGGCCCGGCGCTGGTCACTGGCTCTCGCGCCGGCCGTGACGAGGCGGGTCGCAGCGATCCTGGTGGGGGCGGCCCTCGGCACCACCGGGGCGCCGGGCGCCGCGGTTGCTGCGGACGCCGCGCAGGGAGTGGTGGCCGTGAGTGTCGCGTCGGTCGAGTCGGCGGGAGGTCACCGCGCTGCCCCGGCACGCGTGCCCGGGTTCGCGCTGACCGTCCCGACGCCTGCGCCCTCGCCCGGCTGGACCCCGGCGCGCCCGGCGCACACACCCGCGCCGGTGGCGCGCCTGGTGACCGGCGTGAGCGCACCGCAGCCGAGCGAGGTCGTCGTCCACCGGGGCGACTCGCTGTGGGGCATCGTGCGTCGCGAGCTCGGTCCCGGTGCCACCGACACCGAGGTCGCCGCGGCCTGGCCGCACTGGTACGCGGCCAACCGCGACGTCATCGGTCCCGACCCCGACGTCCTGCTGCCGGGTCAGGTGCTGCGGGCGCCCGATGGCGGCAGGCTGCACGGCCAGCCGACCGGAGGCCGGCGGTGAGCGCGTCCGGAGCCGCGCCCACCGGCCCACCGACAGGTGCACCAGTCGCAGGTCGGCTCACCCCGCTGCGGATCGTGCCGGCCCCTCGCACCCGGCCACCCGTGCTGAGCGAGCTCGAGTCGTGGGTGCCCGACGACAGCGGGCCGGCCCGCTACGTCCAGGACGCGCTGGCCGTCGACTTCGACGCGATGACCGACGAACAGCTCTTCGGCGAACGCCCGACCCGGCGCGACCACCTCCCCGACCCCCGACCGTGGGCCGGCCACATCGCCCAGGGACTCGTCGAGGTGATGGCCGGAGCGCGTCCCGCGCCCCAGGTGCTCCGCTGGACCACCCCCGAGGTGTATGCCGCGGTCGCGCGCCGCGCGGCGGTCTCCGCCCGGCGTGGGGCGGGGTCGACGCGGCGGACGGTGGTGCGTGGCGTCCGGGTGTGCGAGCCCGCCGACGGGGTCGCCGAGGCCAGCGCCGTCGTCGTCGACGGTGGGCGGGTCCGCGCGCTGGCCTTCCGGCTGGTGGGCCTCGACGGCCGTTGGCGGGTCGAAGCCCTCCAGATCGGCTGACCCACGCCCCTACGACTTCTGGCCACCCGCGCGGCGGGTCCGACCCGGGAGGGGCGGGCACGCGGCACTGGTGGCCAGAAGTTGGACGGTGTCAGCTGGTGTGCGTCACGGCTTCCCGTGGCACATCTTGAACTTCTTGCCCGACCCACAGGGGCACGGTCCGTTGCGGGACGCGCCCTTGAGCTGGGCCTCGCTGAGGGTGTCGTCGACCGACCCCACCGCCCGGTGCTCCACGTCGCCGGTCTCGCTCGGCGCCGAGTACTGCAGCTGCTGCGGACGACGCTCCGGCTGCTCCAGACCTTTGGCCCGGAAGGTCGGGTGCTTCTCCGCGGCAGCGGTGGACTCGGCGGGCACCAGCTCGGCTTCCGCCGCCCGGCCACCGTTGCCCGACAGGGCCGAGGCGTCCGCCGGCTCGTCGGCCGCGGCGGCGGAGGACAGCCCCGACCCGGCGAGCATGTCGGAGACGCTGACGGGCTGGAGTGCCGGAGCCTGCTCCTCGGGCTGGTCGACGTCGACCTGCACGTTGAACAGGTAGCCGACCGACTCCTCCTTGATGGACTCGTTCATCGCCTCGAAGAGCTGGAACCCCTCGCGCTGGTACTCGACCAGCGGGTCACGCTGGGCCATCGCCCGCAGGCCGATGCCCTCCTGGAGGTAGTCCATCTCGTAGAGGTGCTCACGCCACTTGCGGTCCAGCACGGACAGCACCACCCGGCGCTCGACCTCACGCATGACCTCCGCACCGAGGAGTGCCTCGCGCTCGTCGTAGGCGTGGTGGGCGTCGGAGGTGATGACCTCGCGCAGGCTGTCGCGGGTCAGCGCCCCGTCGGCGGCGTCGAGGACGTCCTGAGGCGTCACCGACACCGGGTAGAGCGTCTTGAGGGCGGTCCACAGGCGGTCGAGGTCCCAGTCGTCGGCGAAACCCTCGGCGGTCTCCGCGTCGACGTACCCGCCGACGACGTCGTTGATGAAGTGGCGGATCTGCTCGTGCAGGTCCTCGCCCTCGAGCACGCGGCGGCGCTCGTCGTAGATGACCGTGCGCTGGCGGTTGAGGACGTCGTCGTACTTGAGGACGTTCTTGCGGATCTCGAAGTTGCGACCCTCGACCTGGCCCTGCGCGCTCTGGATCGAGCGGCTGACCATCTTGGACTCGATCGGGACGTCGTCCTCCATCTTGGCCGTGGTCATGAACCGGTCGACCATCGCGGCGTTGAACAGCCGCATGAGGTCGTCCTGGAGCGAGAGGTAGAACCGCGACTCACCGGGGTCACCCTGGCGACCGGAGCGTCCACGCAGCTGGTTGTCGATGCGACGCGACTCGTGGCGCTCGGTGCCCAGCACGTAGAGGCCACCGAGCCCGGTCACCTCGTCGTGCTCGGCCTGCACGGCCTCCTCGGCCTTGGCGAGCGCGGCGTCCCAGGCGGCTTCGTACTCCTCCGGCGTCTCGACCGGGTCGAGGCCCTGCTGCTTGAGGGTCGCGACCGCCATGAACTCGGGGTTGCCGCCGAGCATGATGTCGGTGCCTCGACCGGCCATGTTGGTCGCCACGGTGACGGCGCCCTTGCGGCCGGCCTGCGCCACGATCGCGGCTTCCCGCTCGTGCTGCTTGGCGTTGAGCACCTCGTGCGGGACGCCCTTGCGGCGCAGCTGGTCGGACAGGTACTCGCTCTTCTCGACCGAGACGGTGCCGACGAGCACGGGCTGCCCCTCGGCATACCGCTGCGCGATGTCGTCGACGACGGCGGCGAACTTCGCCTCCTCCGTGCGGTAGACGAGGTCGGCCTGGTCCTTGCGGATCATCGGGCGGTTGGTCGGGATCGGCACGACGCCGAGCTTGTAGATCGAGTTGAGCTCGGCGGCCTCGGTCTGGGCCGTACCGGTCATGCCCGAGAGGGTGTCGTACATGCGGAAGTAGTTCTGCAGGGTGATCGTGGCGAGCGTCTGGTTCTCGTTCTGGATCTCGACGCCCTCCTTCGCCTCGATCGCCTGGTGCATCCCCTCGTTGTAGCGACGGCCGGCCAGCATGCGGCCGGTGTGCTCGTCGACGATGAGGATCTCGCCGTTCATGTTGACGTAGTCCTTGTCGCGCTTGAACAGCTCCTTCGCCTTGATGGCGTTGTTCAGGTAGCCGATGAGCGGGGTGTTGACGGACTCGTAGAGGTTGTCGATGCCGAGGTAGTCCTCGACCTTGGCGATGCCGGCCTCGAGGACGCCGACGGTCTTCTTCTTCTCGTCGACCTCGTAGTCGCCCTCGCCGGACTCGAGCTCGCCGCGGGTCAGCCGCTGGGCGATCTTGGAGAACTCGGTGTACCACTTGGTGGCGGCGTCGGCGGGACCGCTGATGATCAGCGGCGTGCGCGCCTCGTCGATGAGGATGGAGTCGACCTCGTCGACGATCGCGAAGTTGTGGCCGCGCTGCACGAGCTCGTCGACCGACCAGGCCATGTTGTCGCGCAGGTAGTCGAAGCCGAACTCGTTGTTGGTGCCGTAGGTGATGTCCTTGGCGTACTCGGCGCGACGCTGCTCGGGCGTCATCGAGGCGAGGATGACACCGGTCTCCAGGCCCAGCATGCGGTGCACGCGGCCCATCAGCTCGGACTGGTACTCGGCCAGGTAGTCGTTCACCGTGACGACGTGGACGCCCTTGCCCTCGAGGGCGTTCAGGTAGGACGGCAGCGTGGCGACCAGGGTCTTGCCCTCACCGGTCTTCATCTCCGCGACGTTGCCGAGGTGGAGGGCGGCCCCACCCATGAGCTGCACGTCGAAGTGACGCTTGCCGAGGGTCCGCTTGGAGGCCTCCCGCACGGCGGCGAACGCCTCCGGGAGCAGGTCGTCCAGGGTCTCGCCGTCCGCGAGGCGCTTGCGGAAGACGTCGGTCTCCGCCCGCAGCTCGGCATCGGTGAGCGCGGCGAAGTCCTCCTCGATCGAGTTCACCTGGGCGGCGATCCCGTGGAGCTTCTTGAGGATGCGCCCCTCACCGGCACGCAGCAGCTTTTCGACGATCTTGGACACGCAACATCTCCTGAAGTTTCTGATCTCCTGCTACGCCCGGAGGTTTTGATCTCCTGCTTCGCCCGGACGTTCTTGATCTCCTGCTACGCCCGGAAGTTCCCAGCCGTGGTCATCCGGGTGGCAACCGCCCGACCTAGGCTAGTCGAGTCGGCGTGACACCGTGGACACGCGGGCGGGGGAACCCTCCCCCAGCGCCGAACGTGCCGGGCCGCGCGGGGGTTCCGACCGCACGCCGAGGAGGGGACCTAGGGCCCTGTCCGACGGGCCACTGACGACCACATCCTGAGTCGTTGGTGGGCTCCCGGCCACCCGCTCAGAGTCGAGGTCGACATGGTCCAGATGGCATCTGCGGCATTCCCGCCCGGCGGGCACGTGCTCTCCTGGGGGTGGTTCAGCATCGAGCTGGCCAACCTGCTGATCATCCTGGCGATGGTCGTGCTGTTCGTGGTCGCGCTGCTGGTGCCCTTCGGGCGCACGCACGTGGAGGTCCCCGGCGGCCGGGTGCAGCGCGACGACGGCGACGCCGACGGGGACCGGCCATGAGCAGCGTCCCGCGGGCCGAGCGGGTCCGTCGGCCCGCCGACAGCTGGACCACGGCGCTGCGCGACCGCATCGTGCACACCGTCCCGCCCGGGCAGGCCCTCCCCGACCGCCAGCCGGTCTACGTCTCGTCCTGGGTCTACGTGTTCGGCGTCCTGACCCTGGCGGCCCTGACCGTCGTGGTGGTGACGGGGTGCGGGCTGGCGGTGGGCGGCGCGAGCTGGTGGCACGGGTCGTCGCTCGGGCACTTCGTCAACTCGCTCCACCTGTGGAGCGTCGAGCTCTTCTTCGGCTTCATGGTCATCCACCTGTGGGGGAAGTTCTGGATGGCGGCGTGGCGGGGCAACCGGCTGCTCACCTGGGTCACCGGGGTGGTCGCGTTCCTCACCTCCATCGGCACGGCGTTCACGGGCTACCTGTCGCAGTCGAACTTCGACTCCCAGTGGATCAGCGCGGAGGCCAAGGACGGCCTCAACGCCATCGGGGTGGGCGCGTGGTTCAACGTGCTCAACCCCGGGCAGATGCTGCTCTGGCACGTCGTGCTGCTGCCGCTGGCCGTCGGCCTGATCACCGTGCTGCACGTCGTGCTCGTGCGACGGCACGGAGTCGTGCCTCCCATCGACGCCGAGGAGGGCGATTGAGATGGCCACCGCCACGCCCAGCAAGCCGCGCTCGCAACAGAGCCGCCGCTCCGGGACCCTCCGCACCCGCGACTCGCACTCGTTCTCGACCCGGCCCTACGACCTGGTCAAGGAGTACGTCGTCGCCCTGCTGGCCGTGGCGCTGCTGACGGTCGGCCTCGGTGCGGTGTTCTCCTCCCCCGACGAGCCCGCGATCACCATGGCGGGGTGGGCGAAGGCCGCCCCTGCGGACGTCGTCGCGACGGCAGCCGCCGAGCTGGCCGGCACCAGCACCAGCGCGTCGTACGGCCCTCCGTACAACTCCGCGGCCGAGGGGCAGAAGGTCCTGGGCGTGCCGTTGCAGCGGTGGGGCGGTGTCCGCATCCCGGTGGACTCTGCCGACCTGATCCTGGGGCCGCTCACCGCAGCCCGGACCGACGCGCCGACGAAGGCCGCCCTGGCGACCTGGCGCGGTGCCGACGAGGCCACGCGGACCGGCTGGGCCACGGCCTACGCGGACGCCTTGGGCAAGGCGGCCGATGGCAACCCCGCCGCGGTGGCCCCCGGGCCCTACGGCCCGGTGCCCGTGCTCACCCGGTCCTTCCTCGACCTCGCCGGCTCGGGGGGACTCGAGGGCCAGCTCACGTCGTCGGGCAACTTCTACGGTGGCGACCAGACCCGAGCGCTGCTGCTCCTCAGTGACGGCGCCTACCTGGAGGACAGCGCCCGCGCCCAGCACCTCGGGGGCGACCAGTGGGGGATGATGAACGAGACCGGCAACTACCCCGGCCAGCCCTGGATGTGGCTCTACACGTTCTGGTACCAGGTGCCGCCGTTCTCCACCTCCGAGAACGCCGATGCCGAGGTGTGGGCGCTGATGATGGTGCTCACCCTGGGGCTGATGTTCCTGCCACTGATCCCGGGGCTGCGTGACCTCCCGCGCCTCGTGCCGGTGCACCGGCTGATCTGGCGCGACTACTACCGCGACCACCCCCGCGACCGGGGGTGAGGGGGCGCGAGGTCCGGGACGCGTGCGGCAGGCGCGCGGACCGGCCCTCCGTGGTCAGGGCGCGACGAGGTCCTGGTAGTCGGGGTGCCGGGCGATCCACGCGGAGATGAAGGGGCAGAGTGCGACGACGTCGTGCTCGGCCCGGGCCCGGACGTCGTCGAGCGCACCCCTCGCCAGCACCCCACCCACGCCGTGCCCGGCGTAGGCGTCGTCGACCTCGGTGTGCGTGAAGACGATGTGGGCACCCTTGAACCGGTAGGCGGAGAAGCCTGCGAGGGCGCCGTCGATGCGGGCCTCGTACCGGTGCTCGGCCGGGTTGTCGCTGACCACGATGTCGGAGGTCCGTGGCTCGGTCATGCGCCAAGCCAAGCACGAGTGCCAACGCAGCCTCCGGCCCGACCCTCAGGCGACCGCGCCCACCTCGGCGTCCTCGCCCTCCGAGCTCCACGAGCCGCGTTCGGGCGACCTCGAGATCGCGAGGCAGGCGAGCGCCGCGAACAGGCACAGGCCGCCGGCCGTGAGCCAGGCGGTGAAGTAGTCGCCGGTGCTCTGCCGCACCCAGCCGGCATAGCTCGCGGCGACGCCGGCGCCGACCATGTGCGCGGCGAAGACCCAGCCGAAGACGACCCCCGAGCGCGCGACCCCGAAGTGCCTGCGGCACAGGGCGATCGTCGGCGGCACCGTGGCCACCCAGTCGAGCCCGTAGAAGACGATGAAGATGAACAGGTTCGGGTGGATGTCGGGCCCGAGCAGGGCGGGCACGAACAGCAGGGCCAGCCCGCGGAAGCCGTAGTAGCCGCAGAGCAGCAGCCGCGGGTCGACCTTGTCGGTGAGCCAGCCGGAGGCGATGGTGCCGGCCAGGTCGAAGATGCCGACGAGCGCGAGCAGGCCGGCCGCCGTGGTCTCGGGCATCCCGTGGTCGTGCGCCGCCGGGATGAAGTGGGTGCCGATCAGCCCGTTGGTCGACCAGCCGCAGATCCAGAAGGTGCCGAAGAGGATCCAGAAGGTGCGTGAGCGCGTGCTCTCGCGCAGCGTCCGGACGGCGAGCGCTGCCGGCCCCACCTGCGCCCCGGTATGCCGCGTGGCCGGCTCGTCGAGCGGCTCCCCCGGGCGTGCCCCCAGGGGTCGCAGGCCGAGGTCGGCGGGCCGGTCGCGGACGACCAGCACCACCAGCGGCACGAGCAGCAGGGCCGCCCCGGTGACCACGAGGGCCGACCAGCGCCAGCCCGGCCCGGCGGCCAGCGCCGCGATGCCCGGGAGGAAGACGAGCTGACCAGCCGCCCCGGCGGCGGAGAACACCCCGGTGACGAGGCCGCGGCGCGACTCGACGAACCAGCGGTTGGCGACGATCGCGCCGAGCACGAGCGCCATCGCCCCGGCCCCGACGCCGACGAACACCCCCCAGAGCAGCCACAGCTGCCACGGCGACGTCATCACGGTGGTGAGCCCGCTGCCGAGCGCCACGAGCACGAGGGCGAGGCAGACCACCCGGCGCAGGCCGAACCGCTCCATCAGCGCTGCCGCGAACGGCGCGGTCAGCCCGTAGATCACCAGGTTGGCCGTGACCGCGCCCGAGGTGGTGGCCCGCGACCAACCGAACTCGGACTCCAGCGGCTCGAGCAGTGCGCCGGTGGAGGAGCGGAAGCCCGCGGCGGCCACCAGGGCGCCGAGGATCACCAGGGCCACCCACCAGGCCCGGTGGAGGTGGCGGCGACCGGTCGGGGCCGTCGCCACGGTGTCGGCGGGACTGGCGGCGGCAGGAATCGTCACTCCCGCAGGCTATCTGCCAGCCCAGCCGCACTGACAGCGCATTCCGGACAACCCCCACCCGGATCCCGCCACCAGCAGCCGGTCAGGCGACGCCGGTCAGGCCGAGCCAGCCCGCCATCAGGCCCAGCTCGTCGTCGAGCGCCGCCCGGGCCGCCTCGGGGGCGCCGGGCTCCCAGTGCAGGGCCTGCACCCGCAACACCCCTGCGGCCCGGTCGGCCTTGAGGTCGCAGCGCGCCACCAGCTGGTCGCCGAACAGGAACGGCAGCACGTAGTAGCCGTGCACCCGCAGGTGGGCGGGCACGTAGATCTCGAGCCGGAAGTCCATGCCGAAGAGCGCGGCGGTGCGCTCGCGCTGCCAGATGAGTGAGTCGAACGGGCTGAGCAGCGCCTGGGCCTGCACCTTCCTGGGGCGCCGCGCCTCCGGGTGCAGGTAGGCCGGGCGCTTCCAGCCCTCGATCGTGGCCGGCAGGAGGGCACCGTCGGCCACCAGGGAGTCGAGGGCCGGGCGGGCCTGCTCGGGCTTGAGCCGGAAGTAGTCGCGCAGGCACTGCTCCGTGCCCACCCCGTGCGCGCGGGCGGCGATGAGCATCAGCTCGCGGAAGGCGACGTCGTGCGGAGGCCGGGCCGCCGGGTCGGCGACCTCGGCGGCGAGGTGACCGGGCAGGACGCGCTCGAGGGCGGCATACCGTCGCTCGAACTGGCTGGTGCGGCCGGCGCTGCTGATCTGACCGGCCCAGAACAGGTGCTCGACGGCGCTCTTGACCAGCGACCAGTTCCAGCCCCACTGGTCACGCTGGCGCGGCAGGTCGTGCTCCAGCGCTGCCTCGAGGCCGCGTGAGGTGATCGGACCCCGCGCGGTGACCTCGGCGAGGACGGCATCGACCAGCTCCGGGTGCTCGCGGGCCACCCGCTGCATCCCGCCCCAGGAGTCGTGCAGGGCGCGTTGCATCCGGAAGTCGAGCAGCGGCCACGTCGCAGGCGGGATCAGGCTCGCCTCGTGGGCCCAGTACTCCACCAGCCGACGGGGCGCGCGGTCACGGGCCCGGTCGAGCAGCGCGGTGTCGTAGGGGCCGAGGCGGGCGAAAAAGGGCAGGTACTGGCTGCGGGTCAGCACGTTCACGCTGTCGATCTGGATGATCTGGACGCGGTCGATGACGCGCTGGACGTGACGCATCGTGACGGTGCCGGGCGCAGGCCGGGGGTCGGCGAAACCCTGGGCGGCCAAGGCGATGCGGCGCGCCTGGGCACGGGTCAAGCGCACCGGGGCCGGGTCGGGCCGTCGGACAGGGATCGTCACAGCGGTGCGTCGCTGGTCACTCGCCGGGTTCGAGGAGGTTCTCGCGGACGGCGTACATGGCCGCCTCCATCCGCGAGTGGAGCTGCAGCTTCTCGAGGATGTTGCGCACGTGGTTCTTCACGGTGTTCTCGGAGATGAACAGCTGGTGGGCGATCTCCTTGTTGGCCAGCCCGCGCGCCACGAGCCGCAGCACCTCGAGCTCGCGGTCGGTCAGCCGCGGGGCCCCGACCCCGCTGGGCCGCTCGCCCTGGCGCTTGCTCATGTGGGCGAACTCGGCGAGCAGCTTCGAGGCCATCGAGGGCGACAGCAGCGAGTCGCCGTTGAAGACCGCGCGCACGCCGTCGGCGATCTCCTCGCCGGGGACGTCCTTCAGGAGGTAGCCGTTGGCACCGGCCTTGACCGCCTCGTAGAGGTCGGACTCCTCGTCGGACATCGTCAGCATGATGATCTTGGTCGACGGCACCAGGGCCTTGATGGTCTGGCAGGCCTGGATGCCCGACGTGTGCGGCATCCGCACGTCCATCAGCACGACGTCAGGAAGCAGCTCGACGGTGCGGTCGACCGCCTCCTTGCCGTCGCCGGCCTCGCCGACGATCTCGATGTCGTCGTCCTGCGACACCACCATCTGGAGGCCGCGGCGGTAGAGGACGTGGTCGTCCGCGATGACGACCCTGATCGGGTCGGCACCGCTGCCCAGTCCACCATCCCCATTCGACACGAGGCACATACTGTCACGGGACAGCGACGACACCGGACGAAATGCCCCTCTGGGTTCGCCCGGTGTCGTCGTCGTCGCAGGTCAGGAGACCTTGCGCTCCGCTCCCTCGTCCTCACTGACGTCGAGGTGGATCACGCCGTAGGACCACCCGCGCCGGCGGTAGACGACGCTCGGTTGACCGGTGTCCTCGTCGTGGTAGAGGTAGAAGTCGTGGCCGACGAGCTCCATCTCGCGGACCGCCTGGTCGAGCGCCATCGGCACGGTCGCGTGGATCTTCTCGCGGATCTCGACCGGCGAGTTGCCCTGCGTGCCGAACCGGTCGCCGTCGGCGTCGACGCCCTCGTGCACGTGGTCCTCGCCGGACACCTCGCCCGGCTCCTGGATACGCGCCGTGGCAGCGGCGACCGACTCGGGTGCGTGCCTTCCCCGGTGCACCCGCTTGCGGTCCTGGGCCCGCCTGAGGCGTTCCATCAGCTTGTCGAGCGCGAGGTCGAGCGCTGCGTACTTGTCGTCAAGACATGCCTCGGCCCGCACGATGGGGCCCTTCACGTGACAGGTGATCTCGACCCGTTCGCAGGCCTTGGCCTGCCGCTTGTTGGGTTCATGGCTCACGATGACGTCCACGCGCTGCACCCGGGGTGCGAGCTGCGGGATCTTGGCGAGCTTTTCGTCGAGGTGGTCACGGAATCGGTCTGAGACCTGCATGTGGCGTCCGGTGACGACAATCTCCACGGTGTTCCTCCATGGGTTCGGCGGGAGTGGTGGTCGGGCTGCGCAGCCCGGTGGTCAACCGCGGCAGCACCTCCCCGCGGGCGTGCGGAAGCACCCGGTCGTCGGCGTGTCCTGCTGCTCCGCTCCCTGCCGCAGAGCGCCCATCGGACCGCGTCCGAGGCGCCCTGTTCGCGTGCCGTGCACGGGGGCCAGGGGGGCCATACCCCGACCGTAGACCACGCCGGAGGTTTGTGACACAGGGATTCGTCGAACGTTTGCCCGGAGTCTGTCGTGCGCCACCTGTATGCCGTGCTCAGGGGGTTCGCGGGCCCCGGGAACCGCCGCCCGGGCGGCGTTCCAGCCCGTGGGACGGCGCCCGGTCCCGGCCCCCGACCCGCCGCTCGGTGGCACAGATCGTGGCGGCCACCACCGCGGTCGCACCCGCTGCCCGCAGCGCGCGGGCGGCCTCGACCAGGGTCGAGCCGGTCGTCAGGACGTCGTCGACCACGACGCAGGCCGCGCCCTCGACCACCCGCTCCCAGCGGGGCCGGATGGCCAGCGCGTGCTCGAGGTTGACGGCTCGAGCGCGCGCCCCGAGGCCGGCCTGGTCGGCGATCCGGCGGCGCGCCCTGAGAGCGTCGGCGAGCAGCGCCTCGGCCGGACCGAACCCGGTGACGGCGCGCTCCGCGAGGGCCCGCAGCGGCGCGTCGCCCCGGCGACGCCGAGCGGCCGCCGAGGACGGGACCGGGACGACGAGCACCGGGCCGTCACCCCGTCGCCAGCGCGCGACCAGCTCGGGACACCCCACGAGCGCCGCATCGACCGAGCCGGCGAGCAATTCGCCCAACAGCTCCGCGCAGTCGCGCCGTCCGTCGTCCTTGTAGGCGCTGACCACGGCAGCCAGCGAGCCGGCATACCGACCCGCACTGTGCACCGGGGGCAGCCCGGGCGGCGCCGGCCGCGGCTGCACGGCGACGGGTCCGCGCGGCCACAGCGAGGCCACGAGGTCGGCCGCGCAGCCAGGACACACGGGGTGGTCGGGTCGTCCGCACCCAGCGCACGCGACGGGGAGGGCGAGGTCGGTCAGGGCCCGGAGGGCGCGGAGGACGTCGGCAGCGCTGGGCCATCGGGGCTCGGGCGGCATGGCCACATGCTGGTCCCGCACGGTGTGTTGGCCCTGATTGGGCAGCACAAGTGTGTGGACACGACTAGTCTGGGGCACGGCCTGTGGACAACTGCTGGGCGCCGGGGACGTGAGACGGGAGGCGTGTATGCGTTGGCTGCCCCATCTCGCCGTGTCCACTCGTCTGCGCCTCTCGATGGCCGCCGTGGCCGGGCTGTTCGCCTACATCGACCACAGCTTCGTCACCGCCCTCCCGTGGATCCTCCTCGTCGTGACGCTCGACCTCGCTGCCGCGAGCCTCGGGTACCTCACCGTCATCCAGGGCGCGTTCCGCCACACCCAGCTGATCGCGCTGCTGGTCGTGGGGGTCGTCTCGGCCGGGATCGGCATGGGGAGCGAGGGCTCGTGGTCCAAGCTGCTCATCCTCATCCCGGCCTACCACGCTGGTTCGCGGTTCGCCCGGACCGGCGCCTTCTCCGCCCCGCTCCTCGGTCTGGTCGTCGGCCTGGCCACCGCCTGGTGGCTCAACCGGCTGACGCCGCCGGAGGCCCAGCTGATCACGCTCGCCTCGCTGCTGGCCGTGCTCTTCGGGCTGCTCGGGGCCTGGTCCCGGGAGCTCGAGCCCGAGGAGGTCGTGCCCGACGCCAACGTGGCCGCCGAGGCGAGCCTGCTGCTGCGCAGGCTCCACGAGCTCGCCGACACCCTCGACACCGGCTTCGACGCGCCGGGCTCCGCCGAGATGGCCCTCCAGGACCTCAGCAACCAGATGCGCTCGGCGCGCAGCGCGATCCTCGTCGGCTACGGCGACGACCCGGCGGTGCCGCTCGCCATCCGTGGCGCCGACCGCACGCCGTGGCCCGACCCGATGGAGCAGGACTCGGTCCTCGCGTGGACCTGGCGGCACGGCGAGGCGACGCTGGCGGAGTGGAAGGACGACCTCGTCGCCCGCTCGGTCATCGTGGTGCCCCTCAACGACGACAAGGGCGACCGGCTCGGCCTCCTCGTCGCCGACCGGCCCCTGGTCACGCCGTTCCGCGAGGAGGACCTCGTGGCCGCGCAGGGGGTGGCCGACCGCCACGCCGCCAACATCGACCTGTCGGTGCTCTTCGCCGGGCTGCGCGAGCGCGCCGGGCTCGAGGAGCGCGAGCGGCTGGCCCGGGAGATGCACGACGGCATCGCCCAGGAGATGGTCGCCCTCGGCTTCGGCATCGATGCCGTGCGGCGCAAGGCCCGTGGCGCCGACTCCCCCATCGCCGACGAGCTCGACGCCCTGCGCGTCGACGTGTCGCGGGTCCTGGGTGACCTGCGGCTGCACATCGCGGACCTGCGGATCGCCGTCCGCCCCGACACCGGGCTCGGTGCGATGATCGGCGCCCGGCTCCAGCACTTCGGGTCGTCGTCCGGCGTGACCACCCGCATGCACCTCAGCGAGACCGGCTTCCGGCTGCCGGCCCACACCGAGGTCCTGATCTACCGACTGTTCCTGCGGATGCTCGCCGACGCGCGGCACTCCCTCAACGCCGAGACCGTCGAGGTCCGGCTCAACGTCGCAGCCCCCCGGGTCGAGCTCTGGATGGCCCACGACGGCACCAGCACCCTCAGCGAACGCGACTTCGGCGACCACCCCCTGCTCGGTCTGGGCGGGGAGATCACCATCGAACCCTTCGGCGTTGAAGGCGTCGCCCTCCGCATGCGCATGCGGGCTCGCGGCGCCGCTCCCTCAGCAACGCTGTCCAACGAAAGGATCCCCCAGCCCTCATGACCATCAACGTCGTGGTGATCGACGACCACACCCTCGTCCGCGAAGCCGTCTGTCGCATGATCGACAGCGAGCCCGACCTCGCCGTGGTGGGCCAGGCCGGCGGCATCGCCGAGGGCCGCACGGTCCTCGCCCAGAGCCTGATCCACGTCCTCGTCGTCGACGTGTCCATGCCCGACGGCTCCGGCCTCGTGCTGGCCCGTGCCGCGCGGGAGGCCTCGCCCCGGCTGGGCATCGTGGTCCTGACGATGCACAACGACGACGAGACCCTGCTGGAGGCGCTCGACCTGGGCGCCTCGGCCCTGGTCCTGAAGTCGGCGCCCTCCGACGAGGTCATCGCGGCCGTCCGGCGGGCCGCCGTCGCGCCCGACGCCTTCATGGCGACCGGGCTCGCCGAGGCGCTGCGTCGTCGCGACTCGAGCGACAAGCCGCGCCTGACGCCCCGTGAGGCCGAGGTGCTCGACCGCCTGGTGGCCGGCGACTCCATCGCAGCGGTCGCCAAGAAGCTCTACATGAGCGAGTCGACCGTGAAGACCCACGTCTCCAAGGTCTACGAGAAGCTCGGCGCCCACAACCGCGCCTCCGCGGTGATGTCCGCGCTGCGGCTGGGCCTGGTGAAGGCCGAGTCGGTCGGCCACGCCCGGCACTGAGCCGCACCGGACCACCAGACAGACACGAAGGACCCCGCCCGAGGGCGGGGTCCTTCGTCGTGGGGCCTGGTGGGCCCTCCGTGGGTGGGCCTCAGCGGGTGGGACTCAGTGCATGTTGCCGAAGGTGTCGGCGATGCGGATGGCACCGGGGCCGATGATCACGATGAACAGGGCCGGGAAGATGAACAGGAGCATCGGGAAGAGGATCTTCACCGGCACCTTCATCGCCTTCTCCTCGGCCAGCTGACGGCGCACCAGACGCATCTGGTTGGACTGCTCGCGCAGCACGTTGCCGATGGGCAGACCGAGCCGGTCGGCCTGGACCAGGGCGCTCACGAAGGTCTTGGCCTCGGAGACCGTGGTGCGGGCGGCGAGCGAGGAGAAGGCCGCGCCCCTCGTCTTGCCGATCTGGATCTCCGACAGCACACGGGCGAACTCACCCGAGATCGGCCCGGTGGTGGAGCGGGCGACCTGCAGCAGCGCCGCGTCGAAGCCCTGGCCGGCCTCCACACACACGGTGAGCATGTCGAGGGCGTCGGCGAGGCCGCGCCGGAGCTCTTCCTGGCGCTTCTGGCCGGTGTTCATCAGCAGCAGGTCGGGCAGGAAGAACCCGGCCGCCGCTGCGGCGGCGCAGATGACCAGGCCGCGGACGCTGAGCTGACCGCCCAGGAGGAAGCCGAGCACCGCACCCACGAGGAGGCCGATCCCCTTGGCGCCCATCACCCGCTCGACGGTCCAGGAGCCGGGGTTGCCGGCCAGGTTCAGCCGGCGCACGATGCGCTCGTTGGCCCCGGTGGGCGACAGGCGCTGGGCCAGGGCCCGCGTGTGGTTGAGCATCGGGGCGACGAGGCGCTCCATGACGGGGAGGTCGGACTTGCCCACCTCACGCTTGTCGATGGTCCGCTCGATCAGGTCGAGCGACCGCGCGACGCCGGTGGGCTGACCGGCCCCGAGGCCGGTGGCGAGCACCAGGGTGCCCAGGGCTCCGCCGATGGCGACCAGGGCGATGACGAGCAGGATTGTTCCCATCAGACCTTCACATCCACGACTTTACGCATCCAGGCCATGCCGATGCCGAGAGAGATGAGACCGCCGATGATCATGCCGATGCCCATCGGTCGGGTCCACAGGAGCTCGATGTAGGACCGGTTGGTCTGCATCGTGTAGAAGAAGATGCCGATCGGCAGCGCCACGAGGATGTAGGCGGAGAGGCGGCCTTCCGCGGACAGCGCCCTGACGTGCCGGCGGAGCTCCTCGCGCTCACGGAGCGTCTTGGCGGTGGTGCGCAGGGTCTCGGCCAGGTTTCCACCGACCTCCCGCTGGATCCGGATGGCCATCGAGGTCCAGCGCATGTTGTCGCTGTCCATCCGGTCGGACATCCGCTCCAGCGAGTCCGCGATGTCCGCACCGATGCGGGTCTCGGCCAGGGCTCGGGCGAACTCCTTCGCGGCCGGCTCGGCGGCGTCCTTGGCCACGGCGTCGAGGGCCTGCGGGAGCGAGAACCCGGTGCTGAGGCTGCTCGCCACGAGGGTGAGCACGTCGGGGAGCTGGCTGTCGAACTTCTTGCCGCGGCGGTTGGAGAGGAAGCGCAGGACGAAGGCCGGGCCGAAGATCCCGACGACCAGACCGCCGACGGCAGCCGCGATCGTGACCAGGAGGCCGCCACGGAAGAAGACCATCGCTGCGGCGACCGAGGCGACTACCGCCACGATGCGCAGCACCCACCACTCCCCCGCTCGCAGTGGGAGGTCGGCGCGCTGGATGTGGGCCATGGTCTTGCTGGTGGAGGCGCGGCCCTCCATCATCCGCTCGCCGAGGAACACGAGGTTCTCCGACATGACGTTCTGGCGGGACTTGCCCTTGCCGTTCGAGGTGGTCCCGGCGGCCACGTAGCTGTCGATGCTGTCGACCCGGGTCCGGCGACCGGACTTGAAGGACGAGCTCGCCAGCGCGATCACCAGCACCATCAGCGCCAGGAACACCGCGCCCATGGCGATGCCGAGGATCGGGGACACCCCCAGGATCGGCAGGACCGTGGCCGTGGGGGCCGCCTTGACGACGTCCTCGGTGGGACCGACGACCGGAGAGTTGTCAGAGGTGGCCTTGGTCGGCGCAGCCACCCCCGCGCCGAAGTCGACCAGGGCGGTCGTCGCGAACGGCTTGCCGTTGGACTTGCCGGAGATCTTGACGTTCTGGGCCCCTCCGACGCCGACCGGGAGGGGCATCGAGAAGCTGAGCTGCGAGGCGAGGGTCTTGGCGGCAGAGGTGAAGGCGTTCTGCACGCTGCCCGCGTTGGCTGCCGAGACGACGCTGCCGCCACCGGCCTTGGCGAAGCTCTGCAGCACGCTCACGTTGCTGTCGGTGGACTTGAACGAGACGGCCTCGGCGCGGACCCGGGCACTCTTCAGCGCCGCCACGGTCGAGGCCTGGGTGGCGGTGCTCGCGGTGTCACCACCGTCGCTGAGCACCAGCAGGCTGCGCTCGCCCTTGGTGCCGAGCGTCTTGACGGCGAGGTTGACCCCGTCGTAGAGCGCGGTCTCACCGTCGGCGGTCAGGCCGTTGACGGCCGTCTGCACCTTGCCCTGCTCGCTCGTGGGGGCCAGGTTGAGCGTGGCCTTGCCGGAGAAGGAGACGACACCGATGCGCACGTCCTCGGGCACGCTCTTGAGGAACGCCGCGACGGCCGAGCGGACGGTGGCCATGCCCGACGTCCCCATCGAGCCGCTGGTGTCGACGACGATGATCGCCGTGCGGGCGACCGGAGACCCGGAGCCGCTCGTGATCGCGTCGACCGGGTAGGACTTCCCGGCCACCGTCACGTCGAGCGAGGGGTCGATGTCAGACCCCGACGTGGAGGAGATCAGGCCGATCAGGTTGCCGGACTTGACCTCGATCCCGGTGACGGTGACAGAGCTGTCCGCGGCCACGGCCGGGACGGCGGACAGCAGCCCGACCAACCCCGCGACGAGGAGCGCGCGGATGGCGCGCGGAGCACCACGCACCATCAGAACCCCTTGATGAAGAGGTCTGCCGGCAGCTCGATCCCCTGGTCACGCAGGTCGTCGGCGAACTTCGGGCGGAGCCCGTTGCTCTTGAGCGCGCCGCGGAAGCGACCCTGCTCGTCACGGCCGGCGCTGTAGTCGAAGGTGAACAGGTCCTGCATGGTGATGATCTCGCCCTCCATGCCGATCACCTCGCTGATCGCGGTGACGCGACGCGAGCCGTCCTTCATGCGGGCCTGCTGGATGACCATGTCGACCGCGCCTGCGACCTGCTCGCGGATGGCTCGCACGGGCAGGTCCACGCCGGCCATGAGCACCATGGTCTCGAGACGGGAGAGGCTGTCGCGCGGGCTGTTGGCGTGCACGGTCGTGAGGGAGCCGTCGTGACCGGTGTTCATGGCCTGGAGCATGTCGAGGGCGGCGCCGTCACGGCACTCACCGACGACGATGCGGTCGGGGCGCATACGCAGCGAGTTCTTCACGAGCTCGCGGATGGCGATCTCGCCACGACCCTCGATGTTGGAGGGGCGGGACTCGAGCCGGAGCACGTGGTCCTGGTGGAGCTGGAGCTCCGCGGCGTCCTCGATGGTGACGATCCGCTCGTCGGCCGGGATGAAGGACGACACCACGTTGAGCAGCGTCGTCTTACCCGAACCGGTACCACCGGAGATGATGATGTTGCGGCGACCACGGACACAGGCCGAGAGGAAGTCGCGGACCTGCGGCGTGAAGGTGCCGAAGGCGATGAGGTCCTTGTCCGTGAACGGGTCGGTCGCGAACTTACGGATGGTGAGCAGCGACCCGTCGAGGGCGATCGGCGGGATGACCGCGTTGACACGCGAGCCGTCGGGGAGGCGGGCGTCCACGAGCGGGCTGGCCTCGTCCACGCGCCGGCCCACCCGCCCCACGATCTTGTCGATCGTGCGACGAAGGTGGGCGTCGGAGGCGAAGTGGGTGTCGACCGCGTAGAGCTTGCCGGCACGCTCGACGTAGATCTGGTCGGGCCCGTTGACCATGATCTCGGTGATCTCGCTGTCGCGGAGCAGCGGCTCCAGCGGACCGTGACCGAGGATCTCGTCCGAGACCTCCTGGGAGATGCGCGTGCGGTCGGCCAGCGAGAGTGGCGTGTCCTCGTGGTCGATGACCTCCTGCAGGGTGTGGCGCACCTTCTGCTCGAGCTCGTTCTGGTCGAGGTGGGGGTCGTAGAGCTGCGGGCCGAGCGAGTCCATCAGGGCCTGGTGGACGCTCGCCTTCACCGTGGCGAAGGGGTCGATGAGGCGGGGCCGCTCGTTGGCCGAGGGAGCCGCGGTGCTGGCCTCGATCGCCGAGGCCTGGCTGCGACGGACGCTCTCGAGCCGGTCGGCCAGGCTCATCGGTTACCTCCACGCGACAGGGACCAGCGGCTGGTCTTCGGGGACTGCTGTGACGACGCTGCTGCGTCGGCCGCACCCGCCGGGGTGTCGGCGACGCGGATGAAGCGGTCGGCGAGGTCGCGCAGGGCCACGCTCACCGCGTGCTTGGGCTCGTCGAGGATGATCGGCACGCCGCGGTTGACCGAGGCCGGCACGGCGGTGCTGTTCGGCACCATCACGGCGATGTCCTGCTTGATGGCCGCCACGACGTCCTCCGGTCGGAGTCCGACCTTGGCGTCGGAGCGGTTGAGGACGACAAGGCGCGAGTCCTTCTTGTTGCCGAGGAGGTCGAGGGTGTCGAGCGTGAGCCGCAGGTTCTTCACCGCGGGGATGTCGAGGGTGGCGATGAGGATCAGCAGGTCGCTGTCGTCGAAGGCCGCCAGGACGTGCGAGGTGAAGGCCGGCGGGGTGTCGAGCAGGACGTAGTCGTAGTGCCGCTTGGCCACCCGGACGAGCTCGGCGACGGTGGTGCCGGGCACGCGGTCGGCGTCACTCGGCTCGGCCGGCGCGCTGATCGCCTCCAGACCACTGTCGTGCTTGGTGACAACAGCCTTGATGGCCTGCTCGTCGATGTTGCCGGCCATGCTGACCAGGTCGATGATCGAGTTCTGGGGCAGCATCTGCAGGCTGATGCCGACGTCGCCGAAGGCGAGGTCGAGGTCGATCAGCAGGACCCGCGAACCGGTCGAAGCCAGGTAGGCGCTGAGGTTCGTCGCGAACGTCGTCTTGCCCACGCCGCCCTTGGCGGAGAACACCGTCACGACCCGGGCGGTCTTGGCGCTCGTGGACTCCCCGGAGTGACCGTGCACGCGGGTCGAGAGGTCGCGGCTGCGGCGCGCCGCGTCGGCCAGACCGGTGACGTCGTCGGAGGTGATGACCTCGCGGATGCCGGCCCGGAGGGACTGTCCCAGCACCGCCACGTCGATGCGGCGGCGCAGCAGGATCACCCCGAGCTCGGGGCGCTCCACGCGGCACAGCTCGGCGAACTGGCACGCGGCGTCCATGTCGACGTCCGGGCCGATCAGGACGAGCATCTCGGTCGGGTTGTCCTCGAGCGCCCGGACCATTGTGGCCTGGGTCTCGAATCGGCTGATCTCGCCTACTGCGAAGTCATAGCGCTCGGCGGCGCCGGGGTCGGCATCCCACAGGAGGGTCATGGCGCACTCCTACTTGGCGGAGAAGAGGGTGGCTTCGGAGATGACCTTACCGAGGTCGATCTTGGGGTCCGTGCCGCGCAGTGCCGCGTACAGGTTGCCGGTCTGGATGCCGTGCACCAGGCGGGTCGCGTCGGCCGGCGAGACCGCGACGGTCATGAGCGCACCACGCACCGGAGCGGAGTCGGCGGAGTCCTCCCCAGCGTTGGTGGGGGCCTGCGTCGGCGTGAGGGAAGCCTCGCCCATCGCGATCACGAGGACGTCGTCGAGGAGGACGCGGGTCTGCTGGCTCAGCTTGGTGGCGTCCGCACCGTTCTTCACCCCCGTCTCGGTCGGGGTGTAGGTGTCGAACAGGACGACCTTGGACCCTGGGGTGAGGAAGGTCCCGACTCGCGCGGGGTCAGCCAGGGCGATGGAGACCGCCACCTGACCGGCCGGCACGTCGATGGCCTTCTGACCGACCGGCTTGGTGCCGAAGCGGTCGGCGAGCACGTACTCGCCGGGCTGGATGTCCGAGAGGGCGTAGAGCCCACCGTTCGAACCGGTGACGCCCTGGAGGGCGCCGAGCGGCACACCCTTGGCGGCGACCGAGGTCTTGATGATCAGTCCGCTCTGCACGGAGTCCTTCAGGGTCGTCCCTGCGGGGACGACGGACTTGACCACATACACGGACGAGGGGTCCTGCGCGGCGATGGCCCGGTCGTCAGCACCCTTGGCGTACATCAGCACGGCGACCACGCCGAGCAGTGCCACGACGGCGGCCGCGAAGATGGCGACGATTCTGCGTCCCACGATGTGTTTCCCTTGCTTGAGGTCAGACGGTGGAGGCGCGCCGGCTGGGGCGCGGCCTACGGGGCAAAGATGCTGGACGGCACGTTGTAGAGATCACTGACGTTGTGGCCGAAGGCCACGACGGAGATCGCGATCACGACCGCAATGAGTCCGACCATCAAGCCGTACTCGACAGCGGTGGCTCCGTGGTCGCCCCGGTGGACTCCGGGGCGACCACGGTTCAGCCAGCTGTCGGAGGAGCGCATCCGCACTCGCGCGGCGGACCGGCCGAGGGGCGCGATACGAGCGAGTCGTGCAGTCATGCTTCCTCCTGGGTTCGGCGGGCTGAAGTGTGGCCCGTCGGTTTCTTTGGTCGTGCGTCAGACGCTGGTGGCGGTGTTCTTGAACAGCGTGCTGAGGTTCGTGCCGAGCAGCGCAACGGCGACGATGATGACGATCGCGATGAGGGCAACCATGAGGCCGTACTCAACGGCGGTGGCACCCTTCTCGCGGGAGACGAGCTTGGTGTTCAGCTTGGCGGCGAACTTGTGCATGATGAGTAGTCCTTTCGAGACCAACGGGCGCGGTGGCCGTGTGCCCCGCGGTGAGAAGACTCGCAGTTCCGAGGACGGTGGGTAATCGTCCGTCATGCCATCCCCGACCGGCACCTTCGACTCCACGCTCTCCCCCGAACAGCCGATAGCGGGCAGCCGGTGACCCGCGTAGGGGACACAGCGAATCGGCCGCCTCCGGTGCCGGACCGACGCCTGGGGCGTGAGTGGTCCGGCCGTGGAGGCGACCGATCGGGTACTCGGGTGGGCGACCGGTGAGGCGGGTCGCGCCGGGGATCAGACGCTGTTGGCGGTGTTGTTGAACAGCGTGCTGAGGTTGGTGCCGAGGAGCGCCACGGCGACGATGATGACGATCGCGATGAGTGCGACCATGAGGCCGTACTCGACGGCGGTCGCACCCTTCTCGCGGGCCACGAGCGTGGTGTGCAGCTTGGCCACGAACTTGTGCATATGGTGTGCCCTTTCTGACAGTGCGATCACGCAGGTTGTTGCGTGAGGCAACGGTCCCAGTTCGCACGGACCTGGATAATCACCCGAGTCGCCAGCACTGACCGGCACTTTCGACCGGTCCCAGTCCGCCGTACAGCCGATGCCGGTGCGCCTGCGTGCGCGAGTATGGGCAACCTGCAAAGAATGTGGACATGCCCAGGCGAACCCCCCTTCTCCGCGGCTGGGCGATCCTGCTGCCGGCGGTGTTGGTGGCCCTGGCCCCCCTCGTGCTGACCCGACCGGTCGGCGACCCCAGCCCCTGGCTGCACCTGCGGGTGGGGCAGTTCCTCCGCCAGGGCGGCGGGTTCGGGCTCCCCGACCCGTGGGCACCCTTCGTGACGCACGCCTACGTCCCGACGCAGTGGCTGCCCTCCGTCGTCGTGTCCGCGCTGACCGACCGGTTCGGCCTCGGCGCAGTCGTGTGGTCGCGGGACCTCGGCATCGTCGCGTTGTTCGCCGTGGTCTACCTCGCGGTCCGGGCGGTCTCGGACGTGCGGATCTCGCTGCTCGTCAGCGCAGCCGTGATGGTGGCCGCCTGGCCGGCGCTGACCGAGCGACCGCAGCTGCTCGGGTTCGTCCTGCTGGCCCCTGTCGTGGCCCTGTGGCAGGCCAGCGCTCGCGACGGTCGCGCGCGGTGGTCGCTGGTGCCCCTGAGCTGGCTGTTGGCCTGCACCCACGGCATCTGGTCGCTCGGCCTGGCCGTCGGCGCGGTGTGCGTGGTCTTCTCGCCCTGGGCGCGAGCCGGCCACCGGAGGTTGGTGGGGGCGTGGGTGGCGTGCCTGGCCGCGACGGCCCTGACCCCGCTCGGCCCGAGGATCCTGGTGACGCCACTGACGGCCGGCTCGAACGGGCGCCAGTTCGTCGAGGAGTGGCTGCCCTCCTCGGCGCGCGCCCCCCACGTGGTCGTGGCCCTCCTGCTGTGCGCGGCGCTGGTGGCCTTGTGGCTGTTCCAGGCAGACCGGCCCTCGCCGTGGCAGGTCGTCCTCCTGCTGCTGTCGATCGCCTTGACGCTGTCGATGCAGCGCACGGTCCCTGTGGCCGCCCTGGTCCTCGCGCCGATCGTGGCTGCCGCGGGCACCGTGCGGTGGGGTTCGCTCGACCGCGAACGACCCGCTCCTCGCAGCGAGCGATGGGTGCTGCTCGCGGGTGTGGTGGCGGCGGCGCTGGTCGCCGTCCCACTCTCCGCGGGAGCGGCGCGCCACGAGCCGTCCTACGTGCCCACGGCCCTGGAGTCGTCGCTCGACGCGCTGCCGGCCGGCACCCGTGTCGTGGCCGAGGGTGACGTGACCGGCTGGCTGCTCTACGTGGCGCCCCAGCTGCAGCCGGTCTTCGACCTGCGGATCGAGGCCTACTCCCCCGAGCACGTGCGCGACTACATCGACGCACGGGCCGCCGAGCCCGGCTGGCAGTCCTTCGTCACCAGGACCCGACCCCAGGCCGCTCTCCTCCTCGAGTCCGCACCCCTGGCGGGGGCGCTGCGGGAGGAGTCCCACTGGACCGAGCGGGCCCACGACCGCGGCTTCGTCCTGTTGGTGGCGCCGTGACCCGGTCGTTCTCCCGCGCCCTCGGCGTGGTCGGGTATGCCGTGGCGCTCCTCGTCGGCTTCGCCTTCGGCACGGGGCGGTTCGCCGAGGTCGACACCTGGTGGCACCTTCGGGTCGGCCAGCACATCCTCGACACCCACCAGCTCCGCGGCACCGACCCGTGGGCGGCCTTCGCCGTCCACCCCTACACCGCCACCCAGTGGCTGCCCGAAGCCGTCGCCGCGTGGCTCGTGGACCACACCGGCATGGGGGCGGTGGTCTGGCTGCGGTCGTTGGCCAGCCTCACGCTGGTCGTCCTCCTCTACCTCACGGCGCGCCAGTCGGCCGGGCGGCTGACCTCGTCAGCGGCGGCGGCCGTGGCGATGCTGGGCTGCGGGGCCGGGCTCAACCCACGTCCCCAGCTGGTGAGCTTCCTCTGCTTCGCCGTGGTGGTGCTCGCGTGGTCACGCACGCTGCGCGACGGCCGGCCGCGGTGGTGGCTCATCCCGGTGTTCTGGCTGTGGGGCTGCAGCCACGGGCTCTGGACCTTCGGCCTCCTGGTCAGCGGCGTCTTCCTCGCCGCCATCGTCCTCGACCCCGCGACGCGACCCGACCGGCGCCGGTCAGGGCAGCTGGTCGGCCTGGTGGCCGCCTGCGCGACGGTCCTGGCGCTGACACCGCTGGGCCCGGCCCTCCTGCTCACCCCCTTCGACGTGGCGGCCAACGCCGCCGGGCTCGCCGAGGAGTGGCGGGCGACCCCGGTCAACAACATCTTCGCGCTGGCGGCGCTGGGGATGGGCGTCGCCACGGCACTCGCGTGGCTGCTCACCCGCCACCGCCCGCGCCCGTGGGAGCTTGCCCAGCTGACGCTGTCGCTCGCCCTCACCCTGGTGATGTGGCGCCTGGTGCCGCTCGGGGCCATCTTGGCCGCGCCCCTGCTCGCGACCGCCCTCCAGCCGCTGGTGGGCCGGGCCCGGGAGGGGTGGTCGAGGCGCGAGCGCCGCGCCGTGCTGGCGTCATGGGCCGCTGCGCTGGCCCTCGCCACCGCGCTGGCGGCGGGCTCCGTGGGCGCCACCGCCCAGCAGTTCCCCGGCAAGGTGGGCACGGTCGACGCGGCGCTGGCCGAGCTGCCGGCCGGCACCGTCGTGATGGACGACTTCGGCCTGAGCGGGTGGCTGCTGTGGAAGCACCCCTCCTTGAAGCCGGTCATCGACCTGCGGGTGGAGCTGTACTCCCCCGAGCACATCGCGGCCTACCGCCGGACCGAGCGCGTCGAGCCCGGCTGGCAGGACCTGCTCACGAAGACCCGGGCGTCGTATGCCGTGCTGCGCACCGACTCCGCGCTGCGTGGCGCGTTGCAGGACCGGTTGGGCTGGTCGGCGGTCGCGACCGGCGGTGACTACACGGTGCTGCGCGCACCAGGTGAACGCGGCTGATGCCGGCCGCTCGACTGACCCGGCAACGCGCCCTGGTCGCCGTGGTGGTCTTCTACCTCCTCGTGCGGGCCATCGACGCGGTCATGATCGTCGTGGCCGGGAGCCACGGTCAGCGCGGGGAGTCGCCGTGGGAGGTCTACCAGGACGTGACGACGAGCTGGGACGGGGGCTGGTACTCGAGCATCGCCCGGGAGGGCTACCCCGACTCGGCGGTGGGCGCCGACGGCGCGCCCGTCCAGACGTCGCTGGCGTTCTACCCGCTGTTCCCCCTCGCGAGTCGCGCCCTCAGCGCCGTCACCGGGCTCCCCTTCAGCGTGGTCGGTCCCGCCCTGAGCCTCGTGGCGGGGGCAGTGGCGACTGCCCTCGTCCTCGTCGTCCTGGAGCGCACCGTGGGCGTCCACCGCGCCGCGCTCGCGTGTTGCGTGCTCACCGTGTTCCCCTCCGCCCCCATCCTCCAGGCCGCCTACACCGAGAGCCTGGCGCTGGCCCTGGTCGCCACGGCCATCCTCCTGATCCAGCGACGCAGCTACCTCTGGGCCACCCTGCCCGTCCTCGGCCTCGGGCTGACCCGCAACATCTCCCTCGTGCTGGCCGCTGTCGTGGTGGCTCACTGGGTGGTTGCCTGGCGAGCACAGCGCCGCCGACCCGCCGTCGCGGACCAGCAACCCGGGCCGGCGGTGCCGCACGCCAGGCTCGCCGTCCTGCTCGCCAGCACCGGCGTGGCGGCGCTGCTCTGGCCGGCCATCGTCGGTCTGCTGACCGGCGACCCGCACGCCTACACGACGACGATGAAGGCCTGGCCGGGGTTCAGCACCAGCGTGCTGCGCCCCCCCTGGGTGGAAGCGGTCGGCAGCACCGGCAGCGGATCGGTGGTCCTCGCGATCATCGTCGTGCTGGGCTTCGCGGCCCTGATGTCGCTCCCGGTCACCCGGGCGTGGGGGGTCGAGCCGTGGAGCTGGGCGGTGGCCTACCCGCTCTACATCTTCCTGGCCACCGGGGTCTCGACCAGCATCCTGCGCTACCTCCTGCTCGCGTTCCCGCTCGCCCTCGCGGTGGTGCCACCGGTCCGGACCTCGCGTGACAGGGTCGCCCGCGCCGTCCTGGTCGGGGGCTGGTGCCTGCTCGGCCTGGCGGGGCAGTACCTCTGGATCGCCCACCTGCTGGTGCGCCACGATCCCGCGCAGCACTGGGGCTTCCCCTGACCGAGATCAGCTGCCTGGGTCAGCTGCCCGGGATCGGCTGACCGGGGTCGGCTCACCGTCGTTCGCCGATCGGCGTGCCCTGACCCGCGTCCTGCTCAGCGCGCGGCGACGAGCAGGTCGGTCCCCTCGCCCACCCGCTGCCACCGGCTGCCTGCCCGGATCAGCACCCGGTGGTCGTCGGTCGTCACGACCAGCCCCCGCTCGCCGTTGACCGTCGTGATGGTCCGCGCCCCGGCGATCTCCGGCCCGGCCGCGATGGGTCCGCCGAGGGGCACCAGCCACGGCCGGATCACCTGGCTGGACGTGAGCCGCCCGAGGACGGCCACGGTCGCGTCGTCGACCCAGACCAGGTCGCGGGCCAGTGCCAGGGTCGGCGCCAGCCGCAATGGCGAGGACAGCGAGGCCGGGAGCCCGTTGGGCTGCCGGACGACCCCCGCGACGTCGACGCGGGGGTCCGAGCCGTCGCGGTCGGTGGTGACGACCGCGATCCGCTGCCCGTCGGGTGACAGCCGCAGGCTGACCACGGTGCGGCCGCTCACCCAGTCGGCCGAGACGGTCTGCGGGGTGGACTTGGCGGCGTCGCCCGGGTCAGCCGCCGCGTTCACGGCCCAGATCCGGGTGGCGCCGTTGCTGCGCCCGGCCACCCAGAGGACGTCCTCGCGGTCGTAGGTCGGGCGGGTCAGCATGGTGCCGGGTGAGGTGAGCTGCACCTGGTTGGTCCCCCGCCAGCGGACCAGCTGGGCCCGGTCACCCCCCACGGCGGCGATCTCCTCGCCGTTGCGCGACATGGCGAGGTAGGCCCACCCCGGCTGCACCGTCGGGAAGCTCGTGGGCTGGGGTGGCGGGACGCGCTGGCCGTTGTCGCCGACGTCGTCCGGGTTGACCGCGACCAGCGCGGTGCCCACTCGCACCACCGGCTTGACGACGGGGTCGGACGGCGTGGGGAAACCGAGCAGGGACAGGCTGTCGACCGTGCTGTCACCGTTCGGCATCTGGAGGTCGGCGCCCTCGAGCTGGAGGGCCACCCGTTCGACCCCGGGAGCCTGCGTGACGGTGGCGAGGAACTGGGCGCCGAGGTTCTGCCGTTGCCCCGGGTCGTTGCCGAGCCTGGTCGCCGAGAGGTCCACCTTGGCGGTGCCCGAGGCGACGGTGACGGCGTCGACCGCGAGGCGGGTGCCGACCGGGATGTCGCTGCGGACCGCTCCCCTGAGGTAGTCGGGCACGCCGGCCAGGAGTGAGCGCGCGAGCCGGGTCGCCAGGCCGGTGCCGATCGGCAGCCAGCGGATGTCGGGGACGAGCCGGTGGTCACCGGCCGACACGTAGTAGATCCGGAAGGGGTCGTAGAGGCGGTCGAGGTCGGCCTGGCTCAGCCAGGTGCCGAAGTTGCCGGGCACCTGGCTGATCCGCCACTCGCCACCGGCGCGGGCCAGCCGGAAGGTGACCTTCACGGTCGACCGCGGCGGCAGCTCCTGGTAGCGCCCAGAGCCGTCGATGCGGGCGATGGCCTTGGCGACGGCCGTCACGGTGTCGTCGTTGCTGGGCTGGTAGGTGACCTCGGAGTCGGACCCGAAGACGACCACGGACGAGTCGGGCCGCCAGGTGCTCTGCGGTCCGCTCGCGAGGTAGGACCGGGCGACCTGGTAGGAGTCGTCACTGGCTGCGGCGGCGCGGATGAAGCCCTGCACCACCTGCTCCGGCGACGATCCCGGGGCGACCGGGTTGACCTCGACCCGGACCTCGTTCTCCTGCACCGACCCGACCTCGAGACCGGGCTGGATCGTCGAGCTGGTGGAGAGCCCGCCACACGCCGTGACGGCGAGGACGGCGCCCGCTGCCAGCGTCGCGGCATACCGGCGCCTCATCGGGGCAGCCCCGGGGCGGTGGGGGTATGCCGGGTGCTCGCCGGCTCGTGGTCCGCACCGTGCGGGACGGCGGGGCTCACGGCCAGGTGGGGCGGCACCACTGGTTCGGCGAGGTCGTCGGGGCGCAGCGGCAGCGGTGCCTCGACGATCGGGACGCCGGCGCGGCGCGGGAGGGTGAGCCGGAAGCACGAGCCCACGCCGGGCTCGCCCCAGGCCTGCAGCCAGCCGTCGTGCAGCCGCGCGTCCTCGAGGGAGATCGCGAGGCCGAGCCCCGTGCCGCCGGTGGTGCGGGCCCGAGCCGGGTCGGCGCGCCAGAAGCGGTTGAACACCAGGGCGCCCTCACCCGGGCGCAGCCCGACCCCGTGGTCGCGCACGGTGACGGCCGCGGCCGTCTCGTTGACGGCGACGGCGATCTCGACCGGACGGCCCTCGCCGTGCTCGAGCGCGTTGACCACGAGGTTGCGCAGGATGCGCTCGACCCGGCGGGCATCGATCTCCGCCTCGCAGGGGCCGTCGGCGGTGACCGTGATCGTGCTCCCCCACCGGTCGGCGATCGGCTGGGCCGACTGTACGGCGCGGGCCACGGTGGCACGCAGGTCGGTGACCTCCGAGTCGAGCGCGGCCGCACCGGCGTCGAAGCGGCTGATCTCGAGCAGGTCGGCGAGCAGCTCCTCGAACCGGTCGAGCTCGTTGTGGAGCAGCTCCGCCGACCGGGACACCGCGGGGTCGAAGCCGGTGCGTGAGTCGTGGATCAGGTCGGCCGCCATCCGGATGGTCGTCAGCGGGGTGCGCAGCTCGTGGGACACGTCGGACACGAAGCGCTGCTGCACTCGCGAGAGCCCCTCGAGCTGGCGGATCTGGGTCTGCAGGCTGTCGGCCATCTCGTTGAACGACTTGGCCAGTCGGGCCAGGTCGTCCTCGCCGCGCGGTCGCATCCGCTCGTTGAGCCGGCCGGAGGCCAGGCGCTCGGCGACGACAGCCGCCCGGCGCACCGGGCTGACGACCTGACGGGTGACCACCCAGGCGATCACGCCGACGAGGAAGACCAGCGCGAGGCCACCGATCAGGAAGGTCCGCGTGATGAGGTCGAGCGTCGCCTGCTCGCGCTGCATCGGGAACACGACGTACATGTCGTAGCGGCCGGCCAACGGCGGCTCGACCTGCGACCCCACGATGACCGCCGGCACGTTGTTGTCGGTCTGCGGGTCGGTGATGCCGATCAGCATCACCTGCTGTCGGCGGGGGTCGTCACGGACCGCCTCACGCAGGGCCTGGGGCACGACGCTCAGGCCGATCTCACCGCTGGAGATGGTGCGCACGGTCGTGGTGGAGGTGTTCTCGAGACCGCGGGTCAGCACGAGGTAGCGCTCGTTGTCACCACCGGCCGACGCGGCGCTCTTGATGGCCTGGCTGGCGAGGACGTTGAGGTCGGCCTCGCTGCTCGTGCGGTCGCTCTCGTCGAAGGTGGCCTGCACCTCGGTCGTCAACCGCGAGGTCTCGAGCTGCGCCGACTCGATGCGGTCCTGCTCGAGCCCGTCGGAGATCGAGGAGAACAGGTAGGACCCGAGCAGCATCACGACGACCAGGCCGAGCAGCATCGTCGTGGACACCACCCGGAACTGCAGCGAGGCCCGCCACAGGTGGGCTGCGGTGCGCGCCCACCGCGCGGCATACCTGCGGGACCGGCCGAGGAACGCCCGGACGGCACGCGCGCCCTGGGCGCGGTGGTCGGACAACCGCGGCGTCGGCGTCCGACCAGGCCTCGGACCGGCCGACTCGGACATGGCTAGCTCGGGCCCGCCTTGTAGCCGACACCGCGGACGGTGACGACGATCTCGGGGTGCTCGGGGTCGTGTTCGATCTTGGAGCGCAGCCGCTGCACGTGCACGTTCACGAGGCGGGTGTCGCCCGCGTGGCGGTAGCCCCAGACCTGCTCGAGCAGCACCTCGCGGGTGAACACCTGCCACGGCTTGCGGGCCAGGGCGACCAGGAGGTCGAACTCCAGCGGGGTGAGCGACAGCGAGTCGCTGCCGCGCTTGACCGAGTGGCCGGCGACGTCGATGACGAGGTCGCCGATCTCCAGGCGCTCCGGCTCGGGCTCGTCGCCACGACGCAGCCGCGCGCGGATGCGGGCGATGAGCTCCTGCGGCTTGAAGGGCTTGACGACGTAGTCGTCGGCGCCGGACTCCAGGCCCACGACGATGTCGACGGTGTCGGTGCGGGCGGTGAGCATGACGATCGGCACGCCGGACTCGGCCCGGATCCGCCGGCACACCTCCATGCCGTCCAGGCCGGGCAGCATGACGTCGAGGAGGACAAGGTCGGGACGGTGCTCGCGGAACGCCGCGAGCGCCCCCGCGCCGTCAGCGACGTGCGCGACCTCGAGTCCTTCGTTGCGCAGGACGATGCCGAGCATCTCCGCCAGCGCCAGATCGTCGTCGACGATGAGCACGCGACCGTTCACCTGCGCCTACCCTCTTTCTGCAGTAAGTAAAGAATCCCCCCGAATCATCACACACGGGGAGGCCCGAGACGGGGATCCGGCCGTCGCGTGGCCCGCCCGCCGGGGTCATCAGCCATTCGGTCAGGTGGATCCGGTCCGAACGTCCCATCCTCCGTCAGATCGGCGCCCTGGGCGCCGGGCCCCCGTGATTTCACCCGTTTGGACTATTCAGCAGGGCGAGCCCTCCCCCGAGGATTTGCATGGCAGCACGCCGATCGGGCGTGTGACGAGCAGGGAGAGCAGCACGCATGGCACTGAAGCGACCCATCCGCGGCGGCCGGCCTGAGGGCGGGGCTGCGGCTGTCGAGTTCGCCCTCGTCATGCCGATCCTCGTGCTCCTCATCAGCTCGATCGTCGGCTTCGGTGTCGTCCTGGCCCAGCAGATGGCCCTCAGCAACGCAGTGCGTCAGGCCGCACGGTCGGCTGTGGTCCGTGACGGTCTGACGTGCGGGGACATGGCCACGCAGGCGCGCACGGACGCCACAACGTTGTTTGTCACGACTGCCAATGTGAACATCACCGCCACGCGCCGGACCACTGCAGGCGTGACGAGTTCGCCCTGCGGGGTCTCCACGAACAAGCCCTGCGCCGGCGGGCAGCTAGACGACACCCTCATCGTGACCGGCACCTACAACAGCACGTTGTCTCTGCCGTTCTTCAAGCCGACGTTCAACCTCCAGGCGAATGGGTCCTTCCGATGCGAGTTCCAGTGATCATGCGGGGTCGGCGTGCAACCGGCGAACGCGGTGCCGTTGCCGTCACCGTGGCGATCCTCATGGTCGTGCTGGTCGGAATCGGTGCCTTCACGATCGACTTCGGCCTGTCCTACGTGAGCACCCGCCAGCTCCAGACGGCTTCCGACTCCGCGGTACTCACCGCCGCATCCAAGTACAGCCTGCTCCCCGGCGACTGCGCGACCCTGGCCGCTGATGCTGCCCAGAAGGCTACGGTCCAGACCGCCGTACAGACCTACCGCGAGGAGAACCGGCCGGACAGCACCGGCGCGATCACCTCGGTCGCCTGCGCCCCGGACGGCAAGTCCCTCGACATCACGTACAAGTCGGCTGGATCGACGGCGTCCGTGTTGGGTGGTGTCTTCGGCCAGTCGAGCGGCTACAGCTCCGAGCGGAGCGCCACCGCCCGGGTGTCGGTGTACACCGGCGGAATCGGCGTGCGCCCCTACGCGCTGTGCGGGTCGATCCTGCCCTCCATCACCACGTTCCCCTCCCCCGTGTTCCAGATGGACCTGCCCTCGACCGGCAACACGCTGTGCCCGGGAGCGTCGTCGAGCGGCAACTGGTGGTCGATCGACTGCCCCGAGGCGCCGAGCAACAGCAGCACCTACCTCGGCACCGCCACGGAGTTCGGCTGCACGGACCCGATCACCATCGTGCCCAACCAGGCACCCCGCACCGGTTCGGCGCTGCGCACGTACCTCACCAACAGCTGCCCGGCCAAGTCGAGCAGCTGTCTGGGCGCCAACACCGGAAACCTGGGCGGCACCCCGATCCTCAACGCCTGGACCACCCTGGTCCAGGACCGCAAGCGCATCCTGCTCCCGGTCTTCTGTGGGACCCCGAGCCCGTGCGACCAGGCGGCGGTGGTCAACGCCGGTGGTAACAACGCCATCTACCCCGTGCAGGCGCTCGTCGGCGTCATCGTCTGTGGCTATCACTTCGGCACCAACAACAACCAGAACAGCGCGGCGATCCCGATGGACGGCGACTGCGGCGGCACGAACAACCCGAACGGCCTGACTGCGGCTCCCGGGGGCAACCAGGACAACTACCTGCTCCTGCGCGCCGTCCGGCTCCAAGTGACCGGCGGCAGTGGCGACCCGCAGTGCCCCCTGGGCGACGCGACGTGCGACCTGGGAGCCCGAACCGTTTCGCTCGTCAAGTAAGCAACCCACGTTGGAGCCACCCAGCTTCACGTGACCATTCGGCGGCCGTCCCCGCCACGGGGTGGCCGTCAGTCGCGCCGGTGCTCGGGCAGGGTTTCACGGCCCTTGGATCGGGATCACCCTGATCCCGGGAGCGCAGGCGTAGCGACGCTGCACCTCCTGGCTCGACAGGTCCGACAGGACGGTGGGGGTGGTCGCGCTGGTGAGCAGGAGGCACTGGTCGGACACGTGACCGGACGGCAACGGCGACGTCGTGCGCGCGTCTCCCCCGTGGTAGAACCCGAGCAGCGTCTTCAGGGTGGGGTCGAGCGCGCCGCGCTGGCCGGTCCACACGACCTCGACGGTGTCCACGCCGGGCGAGGTCAGCGCCGCGCGCACGGTCCGGCCGTCGACCGCCGACCACGCCCCGGCCAGCCCCGCGAAGGGTGAGACCACCCCCAGCAGGACCACGCCCACGGCCAGCGCGCCGACCGGGACCAGCAGGAGCCGGCTGCGACCGGTCGTCGCCTCGGCGCGTGCGCCGCCGATCGCCAACGCCGCCGCGCCGAACGGCAGCAGCAGTACGGTCGCAGCCCAGAGAGTCTTGTTGGGGTAGTAGGACGAGAGCGACACCCGCTCCACCAGGGCGATGGCGAGCCCGGTCGCCGCAGGGACGAGAGCGACCATGACGCTGTGCGCGACCGACGACCTCAGCCGGAGCAGGACCACCCCGACTCCGACCACGCCGGCGACCAGCCAGGGCCACGGGAGGGCGGAGACGTCCCCGCCCACCGCCGCGTGCGACAGACCGACGTCGGCGAACACCGCGAGAGCAGCCTCGACACTCGCCAACGCCGTCACGGCCAGGACCCCCACTGCGATCGCCACGGTGCGCCTCGAGGGACTGCGTCGGTGCTGCCGCAGCAGCGTCACGGCGAGCGCCCAGGCGGCGGGCGCGATGAGCAGCTGCCACGAGTTCGCGACCACGACGAACGACGCGGCCGCGACGAGCACGCTGCGCCAGCCGTTGTGGTCGACGAGCACCTCCCGCCCGCACACCGCGAGCGCCAGGGTCGCCAGCACCGCCGTCTCGAACCCCAGCGCCAGGTAGTCGGCACCGAACGCCGGCCCGAGCACGGCGGCACCGGCCACGACGCCCGCCACCGCGGCGGTGCCGGTGCTGCCGCCGCTTCGCTGAGCGAGGATCTTGGCCGTCGAGGCCACCACCAGGGCGAGGAGCGCGACGGTCAGCCAGGACGCGGTGGCTTCCAGACGGGTCAGGGCGACGAAGCCCGGCCCGTCGACCCCCGTGCCGACGGAGGTCCACCACAGCGCCAGCATCTGGTGCCAGCCCCGGGGGTACGGCATCACCTGGTACTGGATGGCCCCGGTGTGCGTCAGGCCCGCGGTGATCATCAGGTGGCGCAGGTGGTCGCCCCCGTTGAACCAGCCGGTGAGGGCTCCCTGGCGGTCGAGGCTGGGCACCACGCCCAAGCCACCCATCAGGGCGCCCGGTAGCACCCAGGCGGCGCTTCGCCAGGACCGCGGCCGCCAGGCGGCGGTCGGCTCCTGCGGACGCAGCGCCCGCGACCGGAGTGACAGCGCCAGCGCGACCAGCCCCGACGCCGCGAGGAGCGCGCGCGCCGGCCAGGTCTGGGTCAGGGAGAGGAGCGGGAGCCGGTTGGCGGCCAACCCGACGAGCGTGCTGGCGGCGACCAGCAGCACTGCTGCGGCCGGCAGGAGCCCGACGACGGCTCGCCAGGTCGACGCGAGCGCGGCGGCGAGGAGGACGGTGGTCAACGCCGCCCACAGGAGCGGGTGACCACTGAGGGCAGCCACCAGGGCAGCCAGGCCGAGCAGTGCGGGCGACCACCGGCGAGCCGTGCTGTCCCGAGCCACGCGGACGGGCTCGCGGGCGCTGGTCGCCCCGGGTGATCGCACGGACGGGACTCTAGCCGAGGACCCTCGAACGTCGGCCCGGTCCGTTTCGGACTCCTCCGAACGGACAACCCACCACAGACAGAGGTATGCCGCCCGCTCTGGTGAGCGGGCGGCATACCCGGTGGTGCGTGGTGGCGCCGAGGCGCCGGTGAGGTCGGCGCCTCAGTAGCGGTAGTGCTCCGGCTTGTACGGGCCGGCGACGTCGACACCGATGTAGGCGGCCTGCTCCTTGGTCAGCTCGGTGAGCTGGGCGCCGAGGGCGTCGAGGTGGAGACGGGCCACCTTCTCGTCGAGGTGCTTGGGCAGCACGTAGACCTGCTTCTCGTAGTCGTCGTTCTTCGTGAAGAGCTCGATCTGGGCGATCGTCTGGTTCGCGAAGGAGTTGGACATCACGAAGCTCGGGTGGCCGGTGGCGTTGCCCAGGTTCATCAGGCGGCCCTCGGAGAGCACGATGATCGAGTTGCCGTTCGTGAAGGTCCACTCGTGGACCTGCGGCTTGATCTCGGTCTTGGTGACGCCGGGGACCTTGGCCAGGCCGGCCATGTCGATCTCGTTGTCGAAGTGACCGATGTTGGACACGATCGCCTTGTTCTTCATCTGCGTCATGTGCTCGGCGGTGATGATGTTGAAGTTGCCGGTGGTGGTGACGTAGATGTCGGCGATCGGCAGGACGTCCTCGAGGCGGGCGACCTGGTAGCCCTCCATCGCGGCCTGGAGCGCGCAGATCGGGTCGATCTCGGTGACGATCACCCGAGCGCCCTGACCGGCCAGCGCCGCGGCGCAGCCCTTGCCCACGTCGCCGAAGCCGGCGACGACGGCGACCTTGCCGCCGATGAGGACGTCGGTGGCGCGGTTGAGGCCGTCGAGCACCGAGTGGCGGCAGCCGTACTTGTTGTCGAACTTGGACTTGGTGACCGAGTCGTTGACGTTGATCGCGGGGAAGAGCAGGTCACCGGTGGTGGCGAGCTCGTAGAGGCGGTGGACGCCGGTGGTGGTCTCCTCGGTGACGCCCTTGATCTCCTCGGAGACGCGGGTCCACTTGGTCGGGTCGGCCTTGAGGGTCTTGCGGACGAGCTCCTTGAAGACCCCGACCTCCTCGGAGTCGGCCTCGTCGGTGGGGGGCACCTGACCGGCCTTCTCCCACGCGCGACCGTTGTGGACGAGCATCGTGGCGTCGCCGCCGTCGTCGAGGATCATGTTGGCGCCGTGCTCACCGGGCCAGGTGAGGATCTGCTCGGTGCAGTCCCAGTACTCGGCCAGGGTCTCGCCCTTCCAGGCGAACACGGGGACACCCTGCGGGGTCTCGGGAGTGCCCTTGCCGACGACGACTGCAGCGGCCGCCTCGTCCTGGGTCGAGTAGATGTTGCAGGAAGCCCAGCGGACCTCGGCCCCGAGCGCGGTCAGCGTCTCGATGAGGACGGCGGTCTGCACGGTCATATGCAGCGAGCCGGCGATGCGGGCGCCCTTGAGCGGCTGGGCCACGGCGAACTCCTCGCGCAGGCTCATCAGACCGGGCATCTCGTGCTCGGCCAGGCGGATCTGGTGACGGCCGGCCTCGGCGAGGCTCAGGTCGGCAACCTTGTAGTCAAAAGGCATGGAAATACTCCTGAAGTTGACTTGCTGGTTTGCGGACCCGGCGTAGCCCATCTGGGCGCACATCGTTGGAGCGGGGTATCACCCACGCCGGCGGTGTCCCACTCTACCGGAGTCGGGCGTCAGGGCCTTTCCAGCACGACCCGGCGTGCGGCGAGCGCACGGACTCAGGGTGCGGCGAGGCGCTCGCGGCGCTAGGAAGGAGGCACCAACCACGGATGGAGCACCATGAGCGAGCCGAGCAGCGGAGTGCCGGGAGAGATCGCCGACGCCGACGTCGAGCAGCCCACGACCGACGAGCCCGACACCGTCGAGCTCGAGGTCGACGAAGAGAAGGTCGAGGCCTGGGACGAGGTCAAGGGCGACTACCAGGTCGAGCCGGGCGGCCAGCCGGTGCCGAACAGCATGGATTCTGGTGATGCGGGCTTGAGCGAGCGGACGGTCGCCGAGGTCGAGCGCGAGCCCGAGGTCATCCCTGAGGTCACTCCGGACGGCGAGGCGGACGACGACGCGGACGACGACGCGGACGACGACGCGGACGACGACGCGGACGACGACGCGGACGACGACGCATCGGCCGGCGACGCATCGGCCGGCGACGCGGACGACGACGCATCGGCCGGCGACGCGTCCTGACCCCTTTGTCCGGGTCTGGCGCGCCCTGACGTTCCTCGGAGGGGGTCCTCAGCCGTTCGGCCAGATCGTCCCGCCACCCCTCCACATCGTGCTCGGGGGCTGCCACTGTGTCACCGTGCCCGACGTCTGTCGGGCGTCATCCGACGGGCGGAGCGCAGGGTGGACACCGGGACGGCAGGCACGGGCAAGCTGCTCGTCGTCATCCCCGCGTTCAACGAGGAAGCCGCCATCGCCGAGGTCATCGCGTCGGTGGTCAGGGCGGTCCCCCACGCCGACGTGCTCGTCGTCGACGACGGCTCCCGCGATGCCACCTCCGAGGTGGCCCGCCGCGCCGGGGCGCGCGTCGCGACCCTCCCGTTCAACCTCGGGGTCGGTGGCGCGATGCGCACCGGGTTCCTGCACGCCGCCCGGGGTGGGTATGCCGCGGTGGTCCAGGTCGACGGCGACGGCCAGCACGACCCCAGCTACATCCCCCACCTGGTCGCGGCCCTGGCCGACCACGACGTCGCGGTGGGCACGCGGTTCAGCCCACAGTGCACCTACACGGTCAACGGTCCCCGACGCTGGGCGATGGCCGGAGTCGCCGGCGTCATCTCGGCCCTGCTGGGCACCCGCATCGACGACGCCACCTCAGGCTTCCGCGCGGCCGGCCCGAGGGCCATCCCCGTCTTCGCGCAGCACTACCCGGCCGAGTACCTCGGCGACACGCTCGAGACCCTCGTCATCGCCCACAAGTCCCACCTCACCGTGACCCAGGTCCCGGTCGCCATGCGCCAGCGGACCACCGGTCGACCCAGCCACGGCGGGGTCCGTTCAGGCGTCGAGTTCGTCCGCGCCCTCTGCGTCGTCGCGCTCGGGCTGGTGCGGCGCTGGCCAGTCGCCGCGGACGTCGCGCCATGAGGCACGACGCCTACTGGCTCGGCGTCGCGGGTGGCCTGCTCATCGTGGTCGTCGTCGTCGAGATGGTGCGCCGCCGCTACCTGCGCGGCCGGTATGCCGTGGTGTGGGTCGTGCTGGGTGCGGGTGCCGCCGTGCTCGCGCTCTTCCCCGACGTGCTGGGGTTCGCCGCACGGGCGACCGGCGTCGAGGTCCCGCTGAACCTGCTGCTCTTCCTCGGCAGCCTGGCGATGCTCATCATGCTCATGCAGCTCAGCTCCGAGGCCGGGCGCCTGCGTGAACGGACCCGCGTGCTCGCCGAGGAGATCGCCCTGCTCCGCGCGGCCGTTGAGGCGCTTCGTGCGGGACAGGCAGCTGGGGCCCACGACGGGCCCACAGCGTCCGTGGGTGCCGACGGAGCCCCTACGACCCCTGGTCCTGAGACGTCCTCGGACGACGTCGAGCCGCGACCGCGCGTCACCACCGGCTGACTCAGCGCGCAGCGATCAGCCCGTCGGGCCGGCGGTCGGCCGGTGGGCGACGTACCAGTCGATCGACTGCCGAAGGCCCTCCTCCAGACCGATCTGGGGCTGCCAGCCGAGCTCAGCCAGGCGGCTGCCGTCGAGGAGCTTGCGCGGCGTGCCGTCGGGCTTCGTGGTGTCCCACTCGACGGCTCCGGTGTAGCCGGACACCGCGGCCACCAGGTCCGACAGCTCACGGACGGTCAGGTCGGTGCCGGTGCCGATGTTGATGGGTGACGGGTCGTCGTAGGTCTGCATGATGTGCAGCACCGCGGACGCGAGGTCGTCGACGTGGAGGAACTCCCGCCGGGGACTGCCGCTCCCCCAGTTCGTGACCGTGGGTGCCCCCGACCGCACGGCTTCGTCGAAGCGACGGATCAGTGCGGCCAGCACGTGTGAGGAGTCCTGGTCGTAGTTGTCACCCGGGCCGTAGAGGTTGGTCGGCATGGCGCTGATCCACCGGTGGCCGTACTCGCGTCGCATCGCCTGGACGTGCATGACGCCGGCGATCTTCGCGATGGCGTATGCGTCGTTGGTGGGCTCGAGCGAGCCGGTGAGGAGCGACGACTCCTTGATCGGCTGCTCGGCGAGCCTGGGGTAGATGCACGACGAGCCGAGGAAGAGAAGGCGCTCGACCCCGTGGGCGTGCGCGGCGTCGAGGACGTTGGTCTGGATGCGGACGTTGTCGGAGAGGAACTCCACCGGCATCGTGCTGTTGGCCAGGATGCCGCCCACGCGGGCCGCTGCGACCACGACGTAGCGCGGCTGGACCTGCGCGAAGAACTCGAAGACGTCGTCGCGCTCGCGCAGGTCGAGCTCGCTCGAGGTCCTGCCGACCAGGTTCGTGAAGCCCGCTGCCTCCAGGTGCCTCCAGACGGCGCCGCCGGCCAACCCGCGGTGACCCGCGACGTAGAAGGAGCTCGACCGGTCGAGGGGTGCGACGTCGGTGGTCACGGCTGGGTCCGGCGGGCACGCCTGGAGAGCTGGCTGGAGACCACGTTGATGGCCAGGCGCACAGGCACCTGCCACACGCACGCGACCGGTCGCAGGCGAGGAGGCAGGTGCCGCCTCTTGACCATCTCCGCCTCCGCGATGGAGGCGCCCCGGTTGGCGACCGTCAGGGCGTCCGGGTGCCAGCGGTAGACCGCCACCGCCCGAGGCGTGCTGACGAACCGGCCCAGGCGCCGCAGCCGCAGGAACATGTCGAGGTCCATGACGAACCGCAGCTTCTCGTCGAACGGCCCTGCGGCCCGCAGCGCATCGAGGCGGGTGAGGGACGCCGGCTGCGGGATGAGGTCAGGCCCCCACGCCAGGACCCGGGTCGCCCAGTCCCCCGCTCGGCTCACCGCGAAGACCCGGTTGTCGCCGGCCATGTACTCGCAGGCCCCGAAGGCGACCACGGCTGACTCGTCCTCGATGAGGTCCACCAGGGTCCGGAGTCCGTCCGGGCGCAGCTCGTCGTCGTCGCCGATCCACGAGAAGTAGGACTCGTCCTTCGCCGCGTCGATGCCCACGTTGACGGCGGCCGAGAGACCGCGCTTGGGGTCGTCGACGATCAGCGCCCCGTGCTCGGTGGCGATGTCGCGGGCCTCGGTCGCGTCGGGGGGCGCGACGACGACCAAGGTCGTGGTGACGCCTTCCTGCGCCCGGATGCTCGCGAGCGCGGCGCCCAGGGTGTCGGTCCGCTCCCCCAACGTCGGGACGACGGCGAGGACGGCGCCGGGGCTAGTCACGGTCCCAGGCCCGGTGCACCCACGGGGTGCCTTCGGTCTCGAGGGCCTTGATGTCGCTCTCGACCATGATCGCCGCGAGCTCCGGCGTGTGGACCCGGGGGGTCCAGCCGAGCGTCTTGATGGCACGCGAGGGGTCGCCGACGAGCGCGTCCACCTCGGTGGGGCGCAGGTAGCGGTCGTCGAACTTGACGTACTGCTCCCAGTCGAGGCCCACGTGCTCGAAGGCGAAGCGGACGAAGTCGCGGACGGAGTAGGCCTGACCTGTCGCGACGACGTAGTCCTGGGCCTCGTCGTGCTGGAGCATCAGCCACATGGCCTCCACGAACTCCGGCGCGTAGCCCCAGTCGCGGACGGCGTCGAGGTTGCCGAGGTAGAGCTCGTCTTGCTGGCCGGCCTTGATGCGGGCGACGGCCCGGGTGACCTTGCGGGTCACGAAGGTCTCGCCGCGACGCGGGCTCTCGTGGTTGAACAGGATGCCGTTGACGGCGAACAGACCGTAGGCCTCGCGGTAGTTGCGGGTCACCCAGTAGCTGTACACCTTGGCGGCGCCGTAGGGGCTGCGTGGGTAGAAGGGCGTCTCCTCGCTCTGCGGGGGCGGTGCCGCGCCGAACATCTCCGAGCTGGAGGCCTGGTAGAACCGGCACTCGAGGCCGATCATGCGGATCGCCTCGAGAAGCCGGATCGTCCCGAGGCCGGTGGTGTCACCGGTGTACTCGGGCTCGTCGAAGCTGACGCGGACGTGCGACTGCGCGGCGAGGTGGTAGACCTCGTCGGGCCGCACCTGCGCCAACAGCGTGACCAGCCGAGACCCGTCGGTGATGTCGCCGTAGTGGAGGAACAGCTTGGCGCCCGACTCGTGGGGGTCGACGTAGAGGTGGTCGATCCTCGCCGTGTTGAAGGTCGAGGCGCGGCGGATCAGGCCGTGCACCTCGTAGCCCTTCGACAGCAGCAGCTCGGCGAGGTAGGAGCCGTCCTGACCCGTGATCCCCGTGATCAGGGCTCGCTTCGTCACTGGGTGATCCGTTCCCTCGTGCCGGCCACTGGTTCGGCCGGGCCCATGCGAATCGTCATGCTATCCATCAGTGCTGGGCCATCCCCTTCATTTCGTCACGTTACGGGTCGCCGCGGACTCGCGAGACGTCGCTGCGAGATCCCGGAGCGTGTCGCCGATGGTGTGCTGCGGCGTCCACTCGGTCTGGCCACGGAGCTTGGAGACATTCGCCACGAAGACCGGTTGGTCCACGGAGCGCATCCTCAGGTCCGTTGGCCGAACCTCTGCGTCGCTGGCAAAGGCCGCGAGCAGCCCATCCAGGAGTGAGCGCATCGTCCTGGGGACACCGCTGGCCACGTTGTAGGCCTCTCCTGGTTTGCCCTCCAGCGCCACGGCCAACAGCGCCGACGCGGCGTCCCGGACGTCGAGGTAGTCGCGAACCACGTCGAGGTTTCCCACCTCCAGGACGTCTACTCCATCGGCAAGCTGACGTGCCCAGTCGGCCAGCGCGTACGCCCCCACGTGGCCAGGCCCGGTGTGCTGGAATCCGCGACTGATGATCAGGTCGATGCCTGTTTGTCTCCACCATTGCAGCGCGATGGCCTCGGCAGCAGCCTTGGACGCGCCATACGGGGTCACCGGACGAAGAGGCACTGTCTCAGCTATGGATCCGGGCTGCTCGGCAACGCGGCCGTAGGCGAACGCCGAACTCGCGACCACAACCCTCTCGGTCGTCCCTCCTGCCTGCACGGCCGCCAGCAATGCCGCGGTGCCCTCCACGTTGCTCCGGAACAGCGCGCCGAGGTCAGGCGTCTCCACCGTGTCCACCACCGCTGCGAGGTGGAACACGACGTCGGGACGGACGTCGCGGCACAGAGCGGCCAGGGTCTCCCAGTCGTCAAGCCTGACCGAGCGCTCGTGGACGCCTTCGACGCCCGATGGGGTGGAGCGCACAGTCCCGTGAACCTCCCAACCGCGGCTGACCAGCAGCTTGGTGAGGTGTTGTCCGGTGAATCCCGCGGCTCCGGTGACGAGTGCGCGCTGGCTCATGCGTCGACCTCACCGGTGATGACGTCGACGACCCGGTCCCACGAGTAGGTCCGGACGACCCGGTCCTTGCCTGCCATTCCCATGCGCTCAGCCCTTGGCGGGTCGAGCAAGACGTCCGCGAGCCGAGCCCCAGTCTCTTGGACGTCCCTGGGGTCGACGAGGAACCCACTCACGCCGTCTTCCACGTCCTCGTCCGTTGCGCCGCTGCGCACCACCGCCGTACCGCAGGCCATCGCCTCCTTGACTGGCAGAGACATCGTCGTGGCTCCCGACCCCGCCGATGTCCCGGTCTGGAGTAGGACAGACGCCAGCGAGTAGAGCCGGGGAAGATCGGCGAACGGCAGGAACCCGGTGTACACGACACGGTCCTGAACCCCGAGGTGTTGCGCCAGGCGCATCAGGTCCGCCTCGGCAGCGCCATCCTGTCTGGTGCTGGTCACCACGAGGACCGCAGTCGGGACGTCCGCCGCCGCCCTGGCGAAAGCACGGATCGCGAGGTCAGTGCGCTTGATCGGCGAGAAGTCCGTCGAGTGCACGACGAGGGGTCCGTCCCCGAACCGCTCGCGCAGATCCGCCGTCTCAGCCTGGCTGTATGGCCGGAACAGGGACGTGTCGACGCCTGCGTAGGCCGGCACGCTGTCGAGTCCGTACACCCGTGCGATCTGCCCCATCGTCGAGGCGTTCAGCGTGACGAGGCTGTCGGCGCTCGCGACACCCTGCGCGTCGAGACGCCCGTATGCCGTGCGCAGCCCGAGAAGGAGGTGCTGCTTCCACTTCGGGTACAGGCCGATCACCTCCTCGTCGTGGAAGAAGGGGAATGGCTCGAAACACAGCGATACGTGGCGAAGGCCATGCTCCCGCGCCACGCGTCCGGCGATCCAGGGCATGGGGAAGAAGCTGGAGACGATGACCGGTCGCCCGGCGGCCCGCTGGCGCACGGACGTCAGGTCGCGCCGCAGGAAGTAGGGGAAGGACCCCCAGTAGGCGAGGCTCGTGGAGGTGAGCCCACCGATCTCGGTGAGCCGGACGCCGGCATCGGCGTAACGCTCCCTCCAGAGCGGAGAGGCGCTCTCGACCACGACCTCGACCTGCCGGTGCATGGCGAGACGCCGGGTGACCTCGAAGATGTACTTCGTCCCTCCCGTTGGCAGCTGAAAGTGGCTGTGCAACCAGAGCACTTTCGGTGGCGGGTACATCAGGCCTTCGGGACGAAGAAGGACGTGAATGCTCCGATGATGTGGTCGAGCTGCGCCTTGGACAAGTTGGGGTGGTTGCCGATGAAGAGCCCGCGCTCACCGACCTGGGTCGCGCCCGCAAGGTGTCCGACAGTGCGGTGAGGGTTGTCCCGGAAGGCGGGCTGGATGGCGAGGTTGCCCGCCACGATCGGCCGCGTGGCGATTCCAAGCCCCTCGAGATGATCACTCAGCCGGCGCTTGATCTCACCGTCGCGGGCCATCACCGTGAAGCCGAACCAGGTGCTCCTCGCACCTTGCTGCTCCGTCACGAAATCCAAGTGCTCCGCGAGTGGAGCCATCGCATCGAGCAGGTATGCCGCGTTCGCCCGCCGCGCCTCGTTGAACGACTCGAGCCTGCGAAGCTGCACGAGCCCGAACGCGGCCTGCAGCTCCATCGGTCGAAGGTTGTAGCCGACATTGACGAACAGGAAACGCGGATCAATCCACGGGTTGGCGGCCTCGATCTCCTCGCGCTGCACCATGTCCCGCGTCCACCCATGGGCGCGCATGGACCGCGCCAGGTCCGCGATGCGGTCGTCACTGGTGACGAGCATCCCGCCCTCGATCGTGGTGATGTGATGGGAGAAGTAGAACGAGTAGGTGCCGCAGTGGCCGAACGCGCCGACCATTCGACCGTCGACCGAGCTGCCCAGCGACTCGCAGGTGTCCTCGATCACCCACAGGTCGTGCTTGTCCGCGAACTCCATCAACGGGGCCATGTCGACGGGGTTGCCGAGGAGGTGGACCGGCATGACCGCGCGGGTCCTGTTTGAGAGGGCTCGTTCGAGGTCCTCGGGCACGAGGTTGAGGGTGTTCTGGTCGATGTCGACCATTACGGGGATGCAGCCCTGCTGGAGGATGGGGGAGATGGTCGTGGCCCAGGTCACCGCCGGGACGATGACCTCGTCGCCGGGTCGGAGGGCTCCTGGCAGGGAAGGGTTGGACAGGACGGCCAGGGCCAGCAGGTTGGCCGACGAACCGCTGTTGACCATGATGGCGTGCCTGGCGCCGACGAAGTCCGCGAACTCGCGCTCGAAGTCCCGTACCCGGGCGCCCATCGTCACGTTCTGATCGAGCATCGTGGTGAGCGCCCCACTGACCTCTTCGGCGCCATAAAGGGGCACGGAGAGAGGGCAGGTGTCGGCCGGCATGGGCTCGACGAGCTCGAAGAACTCGACCAGCAACGTGTCGATCTCCTCGCGGATCCTCCCCGCACGATCGGTGTCGACGGCGCGTGCGGAGGCGGTGGAGGGTGGTCCGGGTGCGGTCACTCGCGAGATGTTACCCAGCGCCCTCACAGCACGCGGGGACTTGCCGGCTACCTGGCCGAATGACCGACGTCTTCCCTCTCCCGGTCTATCGTGGCCGCACCGGACTCGTCTGGAGTCCCGCACAGCAGGAGTCATGAGGGTGGGTCTCCGACGGGCGATGGTGCACGGCGGCGTGTCCGCCGTCACCCTGGGCAACGTCGGCATTGCGGTGTCTGTGGCCGTGCTGCTGGCCGCCGGTCCGCGGCTGCTGGGCGCCGGCCCCTTCGTCGCACTGAGCCTGGCCTGGACCGTGACCACGGTCTTCGGGTACGGCATCGCCATGCCCACGGAACAACTCATCATGCGGCGCCGCAGCGCTCGAGACACGCAGGCGAGCGCGCGACCGGTCGTGCTGCTCGGACTGGCGGGGCTGCTGTCCGTTGTGGCACTGCCTTTCGTCGGCGGTCAGATGCTCGAGGTTGGCGAGGCCACGGTGGCCGTGCCGACAGCGGCGGCGGGGATCGCAGGATGGGTCCTTCTCGCCACGGCCAGGGGCCGAGTAGGAGGCGCCGGCAGACTCCACGCGTACGCCGGGCTGCTGGGACTCGAAGCCGCGACGAGGATCGTCCTCGTGGTCGGGGCTGTCGCCTTCCCGTCAGGGTCGACGTGGCTGCTCGGCAGCGCCGTGGGTGTTCCCGTTGTCGTCAGTGCCCTGGTCGGCCTCACGCTCCAGCCGATTCAAGTGCGCAGGCACGCTGCAGTACTCGGGCTACGCGGGCTATCCGGACCTGGCGAGTCCGAGCAGGCGGCTTTCGTCCTGGTGGCGGTTGGTTATCAGCTGTGCCTCAACGCCGCCCCCCTCGTCCTGGCATGGAGAGCGGACGCGGCGTCACACGCGGCCATCGGCGCGTTCGTCATCACCAGCAGCTACTACCGAGTGGCCGCCGTGCTCGGGGCGGGCTACGCGACGCACACCCTCGTCACTCTCAGCTCGCTCTGGTCCGGCGGGAGCTATGGGCAGTTCAAGCGAGGTCTCCGGCGCGGCGTCATCTCGGCGACGGCCGTGACCGTCGCGGCAACAGCCGGAGCGGGAGCGCTCGGGCCGATTGCCGTACCACTGCTGAACGGTCGGGATCCGAAGATCCCCCTGGTGGTGCTGACCGGGCTGGCCGTCTCCACGGTGCTTGCGACGGCCGCAGCGGTGGCAACCACGGGACTCATGGCCTCGCAACGTGGATCGGCCGCTGCAGGATGGTGGCTCGCTGGTGCGGCCGTGCACCTCCTGATCCTGGTCACGACCACCAGCATCGGCGGGACCGTCGCCCTCGCATTGGTGGCCGGTCCAGCCATCGTGCTCGCGGGCGTCCTTGCCACGGCGCGCCGCCTGCCCGAATCATCGCGTCCGTTGGGCCTGCCGCTCGATAGGTAGGCTTGCGCAGGTGCTGACCGATCACCCGAAGGATGCCCCCTCACAAGCGGGTCACTCGATGTCACCGACGACCGGCGCGGCCTGATGAGTGGCGGACTGTTCGCGCTGCTCGACGACATCGCGGTGCTGGCGAAGGCAGCAGCAGCCTCCGTGGACGACGTGGGCGCCGCTGCGAGCCGCGCCAGCGTCAAGGCGGCTGGCGTGATCGTCGACGACACCGCCGTGACCCCGCGCTACGTCGAGGGCCTCTCCCCCACCCGTGAGCTGCCGATCATCAAGAAGATCGCGATCGGCTCGCTGCGCAACAAGCTGCTGTTCATCCTCCCCGCGGCGATGCTGCTCAGCCAGTTCTTCCCCGTCGCCCTCACCCCGCTGCTCATGATCGGCGGCACCTTCCTGTGTTACGAGGGCGTCGAGAAGATCTGGGAACGCCTGGCCGGCCACGGCGAGACCGACGCCGACGCGGCGCACGAGCGCGGCGAGGTCGCCAGCGAGGACGAGATCACCAGCGGGGCGATCCGCACCGACTTCATCCTGTCGGCCGAGATCATGGTCATCTCGCTCAACGAGGTCGCCGACGAGCCGTTCCTCAGCCGGGCGATCATCCTCGTCGTCGTCGCCTTGGCGATCACGGTCCTCGTCTACGGCGTCGTGGCCCTCATCGTGAAGATGGACGACGTCGGGCTCCACCTCTCGGGTCGCGAGTCGGGAGCCAGCCGAGCCATCGGCCGCGCCCTCGTCGCGGCCATGCCCCGCCTGCTCTCGACCCTTTCGGTGGTCGGCGTCGCCGCGATGATCTGGGTCGGTGGACACATCCTGCTCGTCGGCCTCGACGACCTGGGACTGCACGCGCCGTACTCGTGGGTGCACCACGTCGAGGAGTCCGTCCACGAGGCGACCGGTGCCCTGGGTGGCGTGCTCGGCTGGCTCACCAACACGGTCGGCTCTGCGATCCTCGGCCTGATCGTGGGCGCTGTCGTGGTCGCCGTGATGCACGTGATCCACGGTGTCCGCGGCCGCGACGGCCACGACGACCCCCACAAGGCCTGAGACCGACCTGCGGGCCGGTCCTCGCTCAGCCGTTCGGCCGGTCTATCTCCGGACCGCCCGGACGCACTGACCGATATCGGTAGGTTCCGCCGGATGACCTTGGGGGATGGCCTACGCGGACGAGACAACGCGCTCAACCTGGTGCGATTGCTGCTCGCTGGCGCCGTCGTCCTCTCGCACACCAGACCGGTCGGCGGATTCGGCCCTGACCCGACACTCGGCGGACGCGGGCTGGGGTCATGGGCGGTCGCGGGCTTCTTCGCGATATCGGGCTACCTCATCTGCGCGTCCCGGGAGCGGCTCCCCTGGAAGGATTTCGTCGTCTCGCGGATGCTGCGCATCTATCCCGGCTACTGGCTGTCGCTCCTGGCGGTGGCGGGGGTGTTCGCGCCTGTCGCGGCCGTCACCACTGGCACCGACTTCGACGGTTCGGCCGCCCTGTCGTTCGTCCTGGTCAACCTCGTGGCCCCTGTGCAGTTCGCCTTCGGCGACGCCCTCACGCGGGCGGCGCACCCCGAGGCCTGGAACGCTCCGCTCTGGACGCTGAGCCCGGAGATGCTTTGCTACACGGTCGCGGGAGTGGCCCTGACGTCGATGGTCGTGCGACGCCGGACCGTGCTGTTCAGCTGGGCTGCACTCGTGGCGGTCACGGCGTCCCCCCTGCTTCTGGGGGCCGCACATCGTCTGTCCGCAGGACCCCTGCTCGACTTCCTACACCTGTTGGGGTTCTTCACCGCAGGGGCGCTCGCGTGGGCGCTGCGAGACCGCATCACCATCCGCACCCCCTTCATGGCGCTTTCCCTCGCCGCCCTGTGCGTCGTGGGCTTGGCCCACGCCACCAATGAGCTCGCGGCGCTGCCCTTGGCCTACCTCGTCCTCGCCGTCGGGTGCGTCGCTCGACCGGGATTCACCCGCGAGCTGGACCTCTCGTACGGGCTGTACATCCTCAGCTGGCCAATCCAGACCACTCTCTACCTCATGGGGGTCGCCAGGCTCGGCTGGGCGGCCTACTGCTCCTTGACCTTTGCCATCGCCGTCCCGGTCGCGTACGCCTCGTGGACCTGCGTCGAGAAGCCGGCGTTGGGGCTGCGACGCCGGCTGAGGGGTCCCACCAGGCACGATTCACTGGTGCCGGTCGGCCGCACTGCGCCAGCTCCGGCAGCTATTGCCCCTGGCGCGTCACAGGAGGCCTGACCCTGGCTCCGGTGACGCGTCGGGGTGATAGCCGAGCCGGCCTGACCCAGCCGACCCGGCAGTCCAAACTCGTCCCTTTGGCCGAATGTGGCCTGTCAGCACGGACGCAATGAATGGTCGGCTCCATACTCGTCGGGATGACCACCACGCAGGAAACGCGAGAGAGCCTCGCGCCTTCCGTCGTGCCTGCGGGCCGCCGAGACGGCGCGCAGTCCTTGCTGACCCGGTGCGCGGGCCCGGTCCTCGTGGCCGTCCTGTCGCTACTGGCAGCCGTGCAGGCCCTCCGGCTGTGGAGCTGGCGACCCGGGACGCCGCTCAGCCTCACGGGCGACTCCCCGCAGCTGCTCATGCAGGTCCGCGCGATCGTCGAGGGGTCGCAGGTCCAGTCGGCCGACCTCGTGGGTGCGCCGTTCGGCCTCAACGGCAGCTGGTTCGCGACGGCCGACCAGCTGAACTTCGTGACGGTCCGACTCCTCGGCCTGGTGACCGGCGACCCGGTCACCGCTGCGGTCCTCTTCTTCGTGGCCGGCTTCCCCGCGGCGGGTCTCACCGCGTACTGGCTGGCCAGGCAGCTCGGGATCCACCGCCCGCCCGCCGTGATGGTGGGCACGCTCTTCGCCGTCCTGCCAGGTCATCAGCTGTGGTTCAGCCACCTGTGGCTCGCCGCCTACTGGGTCGTGCCACTAGGTGTGTGGCTCGCCCTGCGGACCATGCAGGGACAGGCGCTCTGGCCACCCCTGCACGACCTCGCGAGGCCTGGACCGCTCCGGCGCCCTGCGGCCCTCATGGCCCTGCGCACGGTCGTCATCGCCCTGGCGGTGGGCTTCTCCGACGTCTACTACGTCGCCTTCACCCTGGTCCTCCTCGCCGTGGCCCTGGCCATCCGGATGGCCCGGACCCGGCGGCTCGTCGGGCTGCTCCCGGGAGTGGCCGGCGCGCTGCTCGTCGCCCTCCCGTGTGCGCTGAGCCTCGCCCTGGCGGTGCGTGGCCGCAGCGCCGACCTCGTCACGTCGGACCTGCCGGCCCAGCGCACCATCGGGGAGGCAGAGCGCTACTCCGGCAAGCTCATCGACCTCGTGCTGCCTTGGTACGAGCACCGCTTCGAGCCGTTCGCGTTCCTCACCACGGCCTACGGGTATGTCGCCCCACCCACCGTGGAACGCCCGGCACTGGGGATCGTGGCCCTGGCCGGTGTGACCGGCCTGCTGTGGCTCACCCTCCGCAACCTGGCCCAGGGTCACCGGATCCCCGCCGCCCTCGGCTCGCTGACCGCACTGCTGCTGGTGTCGCTCGCCTTCTACACCAGGGGCGGCCTCGGCTCGGTCGTCGCCCTCTTCGTCACCCCGCAGATCCGCACCTGGTCGCGACTGGTCGTCCTGATCGCGCTGTTCGGGCTGTTGGCGATCGGGCTGTGGGCGTCGCGAGCCGACCGTGGTCGTCGCTTCGCCTGGCCACTGGCGGCGGGGCTCATCCTCCTCGGGGTCCTCGACCAGACGAACCCCGGTGTCGCCCCCGACTACCAGTCGATCCGGGCGACCCAGCAGGACCTCGGTCGCTTCACGTCCGCCCTCCGGCAGGCCACCGGGCCGGGCTGCGCGGTGTTCCAGCTACCGGTCACGCGCTACCCGGAGGAGCCACCGGCCGGCGCGATGGACGACTACGAGCACTTCCTGCCGGCGCTGGCCTCGACCTCGGGGCTCTCCTGGAGCTACGGCGCGATGCGCGGCACGTCGCGGGCCGACTGGCAGCTGGCACTGCCGGTCTCCGACACCCCGGGCCTGCTGGACGACCTCGCCGCGGCCGGCTTCTGCGCCGTGGAGGTCGACCGCTCCGGCTACGCGACCGGCACCGACCCCACAGCAGACCTCGGCAAGGCCCTCGGCCCGGCCGCCGCCCAGACGCGCGACGGCAAGCTCGCGGCATACTCCCTCGCCCCGTTGCGCGACCCGATCCGGGCGCTTCCGACGGCTCAGCAGTCCGCTCGACGCGACGCCGTCCTGCGGCCCTCCCTGGTCACCCTGCCCGGCTCCCTCGTCGAGGTCGACAGCGACGGCACGCCGAGCCAGTGGACCGGCCCGACCGCGACGCTCCAGGTCGCCAACATGGGTGCGGCACCCCGGCGGCTCCGCATCAGCTTCGACATCGAGGCGCTCGACCACTCCGAGGGCACCGTCCAGGTGAGCGGCGCCGGCGTCGCGGCGTCGACCATCACACTCACTGCGGGGGCCACCCCGGTCGTCCTCGAGGTGAATGCGACACCGGGTCTGACGCTCGTGACCCTCACCAGCACGGCCGCGATCAGCCGGATCCCCGGTGGGGACGGCGGGTTCGCCGCGCTGCGCATCTCTAACGTCAGTGCCTCGGACGCGTCCGCCACGGCCAACGTCTCCACCGGCCAACGGTTCGCGGCCGACTCGCCGCGCTCGGGCCGTTGAGGGCAGCGCGGTGGTGAGCCCCACGGTGACCGGCGCCGAGAAGCCGTCCCCCCAGACCGAGGCGACGCCGCTGCCGGCACCCCAGGGCGTGCTGCGCTGGGGCCCGGTGATCGGCTTCGGTCTCCTCCTGCTCGTCCTGTCGCGCAACGTCGGCACCGGGATCGCCGACCCCGACACGCTCTGGCACGTGCTGGCCGGTGACCACCTACGGGACACCTGGCAGTTCAGCGGTCCCGACCCGTTGTCGTCGTTCACCAACCAGCCCTGGGTGCTGACCCAGTGGCTGCCCGAGCTCGCCCTCTCGCTGGCCAACCAGTGGGGCGGACTGCCGGCCGTGGCGTTCCTGGCCCAGCTCGGACGGCTGGCCGTGTGCGTCGCCGTCTACGTCGCCTGCCGCCGCACGAGCGGACCCCTGGCCGCCACGCTGGTCACCGGCATCACGGTGCTGGCCACCGCCGCCAGCCTCAGCCCCCGGCCGCAGCTCGTGGGCTTCGCACTGCTGGCCGTCACGGCGAGCGCCTGGGTGCGCGTGCTCAGCGACCAACGCGCTCCCTGGTGGCTGGTCCCGCTGACCTGGGTGTGGGCCTCCAGCCACGGCACCTGGGTCGTCGGGATCATGCTCGGCCTGGCCACCACCGCCGGCCTGGTGCTGGACCGCAAGGTCTCCGTGCGGGCGGCCGGCCGGCTCGCCCTGGTGCCGCTGGCCAGCGCCGGCGCGGCCCTGCTGACACCGCTCGGCACGGGGATCCTCACCGCGTTCGGGCCAGTGCGCGCGGTCAGCCCCTACATCCAGGAGTGGCGTCGACCGGAGCTGACCGACCCCTCGACCATCGGCCTGCTGGTGCTGGTGCTCGTGGTGGCGCTCGGCTGGGCGCGACGGCACTCCCTCGTGAGCTGGGGAGCAGCCGGGATCCTCCTCGTGGGGGTCGGCTGGGGCCTGACGTACGCCCGCACGGTCGCGGTCGGCGCCATCATCATCGCCCCCCTCGCCGCGCAGGCCCTCGACGCCGCCCTCGGCCGCGCCCGGCCGGCCCGCGGGCGCGAACCCCTGGTCGTCGCCGGCCTCGTCCTCGTCGTCACGATGACCTGCGGCCTGCTCGCCGCCGGCGGGCCCGACGAGCCGGTGTCCGTCCCGGACGGCACCACCGCAGCCCTGCGAGCCCTGCCTCCCGGAGCGGTGGTCTACAACGACGACTCGCTCGGCGGCTGGCTGATGTGGACCTTCCCCTCCGTGCGCCAGACCGCGGACACCCGGGCAGAGCTCTACGGACCCGCCCACGCCAGGACCTACCTGAGCGTGATGGGGGCCGAGCCCGGCTGGCAGGCCGGCTTCGACGAGCACCGACCGGTCGCGGCGCTGGTCCGGGAGGACGTGCCGCTCGCGACGGCCCTACAGAGGGATCGTGGCTGGACGGTCGCTGCCCGCGACGACGGCTTCCTGCTGCTCCGTCCCTAGCTCCTGCATCCCTGGCTCCTTGGCCTCCGCTTCTGGCTCCTCGGGCTCCGCTCCTGGCCCCTTCGCCTGCGCCCGCTGCCAGAGCAGGAGGCGGGGCACGGCGCCGAGCACGGTGTAGGGGCTGAAGGCACTGAAGACCGGGCAGGCGAGCAGCAAGGCAGGGGCCAACAGCCAGGCTCGCCCGGTGCGCGCGGCGAAGACCACGAGGGCCGTCGCGACCGCGAACCGGACGAGGAACCACGGCCCGCCGGTGCCCGCGTGCGACACGAGGAACTCGACCCAACGCGGCCAGGCCTGGGGATCCAGAGCCACCGACAGCCCCACGACGACGACCAGCGCCACCGCCGCAGAGCGGACCGCCCGCCACTCCCCCCGCAGGACGAACCAGAGCCCGACCACCGCCGGGGTGACCTTGGTGAGGGCGGGCAGCACGAGGGCGCCCGGCCGACCCCTGATCGCGAGGACGAGGGCGGCAGCGAGGAAGAGGTAGACGTTGCCCAGCAACAGCTCGGCGACGAACAGGGGCGCCACGGTCAGGCCACGACGCCAGCCGAGCGGCTTGAGCAGCCACGCGAGCACGGCCGCCTGCGCGGCGAACCACACGCCCTGGAAGACCGGCCACGGGAGGAAACCCAGCGGCCAGAGGAGCTGCGCGAAGGCGGGCGAGTAGAGGTACGCGTCGACGTGGTCGGGCGGCGTCGTGTACCAGGTCTGTGGTGAGCCGGCCGCGACCCAGTAGGCGTGGGAGTCGGCCCCGACCATGCCGTGGCTGAGGTGGACGGCCACCTGCATCGCACAGAACAGCAGCGCCCCGGGGATCAACGCGACCCACAGGGCACGGGTGAAGAGCTCCAGTCGCGTCGGGCGAGGCATGGTGGTGAGGTCCTTCGGGCGGGGATCGGCGCACCCAGCATGCCCAAGGCCCGAGCCGAGCCACATCGCCCGTTTGGGCGGCATTTGCTCGGATAGTCTGCCGTCGTGGGCACCCCCGAAGGCAACCTGAGCTGGGAGCCGGCCACGCGGCATACCTCGCTGCTGGCGGCACCCGTCGCCGACGCGATCGGCACCGTCGCGTCCGCCCGGGTCGCGCCGATCGACCCCACCCTCGCCGACACCGCGGCCTTCTGCGAGGCCTACGACGTGGCGATGGAGCACTCCGCCAACTGCGTGGTCGTCGCCGGCAAGCGGGGTGGCGAGGTGCGGTATGCCGCGGTGCTGGTGCTGGCCTCGATGCGCGCCGACATCAACGGCGCGGTGCGCCGGCACCTGGACGTGCGCAAGATCAGCTTCGCCCCGATGGACCAGGCGGTGGAGCTGACCGACATGGAGTACGGCGGCATCACCCCGATCGGGCTCCCGGCCGACTGGCCGGTCCTCGTCGACGAGGCGGTCGTGGCTGCGGGACGCGTGGTGATCGGCAGCGGCCTGCGCACCAGCAAGGTGCTCGTCGACAGCGCCGACCTGGCGGCGCTCCCGACCGCAGCGGTGCTCAGCCTCGCGCAGTGACCGAACGCTCGCGGCCCGCTGAGGTGCGCGCTGGGGTCGGTGCCGACGACACCGCGAGCGCCACGAGGAAGCCCAGCGCCAGGAACACGTAGGTGGACGCCACCAGCTGCTCGACCGGCGACAGCCGCAGGGGGTCACCGTCGGCGGCCCACATCGGGGGCAGGTACATCAGGAGGGCGACCACCCCGGTGGCGACGCGCCAGCCCCTCCGGGCCATCACCACGAGGGCGGGGACGACCCAGACCCAGTGGTGGGTCCAGGAGATCGGCGAGACCAGGAGCGACCCGGCCGCGACGGCGGCGAGCGCGGCCAACGGGTCCTGGGCGCGGGTGAGTCGACGGGCGACCCACACCACCAGGACCACGACGGCCGCCGCGCTGACCAGGTACCAGGGACCGGGGTCGCCGCCCAGCAGCCGGACCCACATCGCCCGCAACGACTGGTTGGTCGGCTCCAGCGCGTAACCACCGAACTTGCCCATCGTGGTGAGGTCGTCGAGCCAGTAGCGCGCGGACTCGGCCGGCAGGACCAGCCACCCGATGGCCACCGTGAGGGCGCCGGTGGCAGCGCTGCGGGCCACGGCGGGCCAGTCACGCCGCACGGCGAAGTAGACGACGAAGAACGCCGGGGTCAGCTTGATGCCGGCCGCCAGGCCAGTCAGGTAGCCACGGAAGCGGGGTGGGACCACGAAGGCGTCGAGCAGCACCAGCGCGCACAGGACGAGGTTGACCTGGCCGAAGATGAAGGTGCGCTGCACGGGTTCGAGCGCCCAGGCCACGAGGACCAGCGCGACCAGCCAGCCGAGCGAGGCGGTCCGTGCGTGCTCCGGTGCCGGCCGGGCCTCCCGCAGCGAGATCCAGGCCACCACCACCAGCGACCCGAGCGACAGCGCCGACATCACCCAGGCTGCGGCACCGCCGAGCAGCGCGAGCGGGACGAAGACGACGGCGGCGAAGGGCGGGTAGGTGAACTCCAGCGCGTCGGCCGGGCCGCCGTAGGGATCGCCCCCGTGCAGGACCGCCTCGCCCCCACGGACGAAGACGTCGAGGTCGACGAGGTTCCAGGTCGAGGGGTCGATCCAGCGCAGCCAGGCGAGGACGACCGCCACCACCCCGACGACCGTGGGCAGCAGCCACACGGGGGCGGGTCGGTTCGTGGCCACGAGCGGTGACCCTAGCGGGACGGGTCCGGCACGGGGCCGCATCGAAGGCACTTGAACATGTTCAAGATCGTCTGCTACGGTCTCGACCACCAACTTGAACACGTTCAAAGAAGCCAGTCACGGCTTGGAGAGCGTCCACCCCGAAGGAGCCCCCGTGGACAACGCGGTCATCGCCTACCTGCTCTACCTGCTCATCGCCGTGCCCCTCACGATCTGGGTCGGGTCGACCCTGTCGCGCAACGGCAGGGTGTTCTTGGTCGACGTCTTCGACGGCAACGACGACCTGGCCGAGGCGGTCAACAAGCTGCTCGTGGTCGGCTTCTACCTCCTCAACCTCGGCGTCGTGGCGCTCTACCTGCGGGTCGGGGACACCCTGGCGAACGCCCGGGCCATCGTCGAGGTGCTCAGCGTCAAGATGGGCGTCGTCCTGCTCATGCTCGGCGTCGTGCACCTGACGAACGTCTACGTCTTCAACAAGATCCGACGCCGTGGCCGGCTCGACGCCATGGCTGCTCCCCCGGTGCCGCCGCAGGGCTGGACCCAGCCCGCCGCCCCGATGGGCTGACGGTCGTGCGGACCACCCGGCTCGCCCTCGGCGGCGCCACCCTCTGGAGCCTGGCGCTGGTGGTGGTCGCCCTCACCGTGCCGGTCTACTCCGGGGAGACGACCACGTCGGACTCCACCGGCGCGACGACCACCACCGCCACCTCCACCACCCTCGTCGCGGAGAACGGGTGGTGGGGGCTCGTCGTGGCCGGCCTCCCCCTGGTCGCCTGCCTGGTCGTCGGGGCGTTGCTGCTCCGGACCGGCGGCCCAGCGGCGAGGGCCGTCGCGGTGGTGGTCGTGGCCCTGCTCGGCGTCGGCACCCTGCTCGGCCTGCTCAGCATCGGGGTCTTCGTCCTGCCGGTCACGGTGGCGCTCGCGGTCGCCGTGGCCTCGGCCGACCACTCCCGCGGCCCGGCCCCCGTCGAGGGGCGGACCGACGGCGCGCAGGTGGGGCCGTGAAGCAGCTCGTCGTCCTCTACGACGCGGGCTGCCCGATGTGCTCGCGGTTCCGGTCGTGGCTGGTCGAGCAGCCGCACCTCGTGCGAGTGGTGGCGGTCCCCGCCGGCTCCACCGCCGCCCGCGAGCTGCTCCCCCACCTCGACCACGCCGCGACACTGCGGGAGATCACGGTCGTGGCCGACACCGGCGCGGTGTGGACCGGCGCCAGCGCCTGGGTCACCTGCCTGTGGGCCACCGTCGAGCACCGCGACCTCGCCCTGCGCCTGTCCACGCCCCTCGGGCTGCCGGTCGCCCGGGTGATGGCGTATGCCGCGGCCGGGCTGCGCGCGTCCCTCACCACCACGCCCGCACCCGACGGGCGCGGGCCCGAGCAGCGCGGTCCCGAGCCGGGCGGTCCCGAGCCGCGCAGGTCCGACACCACCGGAGGGGGTGGCTACGCTGACGACTGTGACGGACTCTGCGCACCGGTCTGACCCAGCCAACCGGTCGGATCGAGGCGAGCAGACCCGGTCCGCGATCGCGGCGGCCGCCCAGGAGCTCTTCCTCGAACGCGGCTACGACAAGACCACCATGCGGGCCGTCGCCGACCGGGCCGGCGTCAGCATCGGCAACGCCTACTACTACTTCGACTCCAAGGAGCACCTGGTCCAGGCCTTCTACGACCAGATCCAGGTCGAGCACGCAGCAGCGGCGCACGACTCGCTGGCCCGCAGCGAGAAGTTCGCGGACCGCCTGCGCGGGGCGCTGACCACCTGGGTCGACGTGGCAGCGCCCTTCCACGGCTTCGCCGGGAAGTTCTTCAAGGTCGCGGCCGAGCCCACCAGCCCCCTGTCGCCGTTCAGCACCGAGTCGCGGGGCGCCCGCGAGGCCAGCATCGACCTGTTCCGGCGGGTCGTGGAGGGCTCCGACCTCAAGGTGCCGGCGGCCATCCGGGCCGAGCTGCCCGAGCTGCTCTGGCTGCTCCAGATGGGGGTCGTGCTCTTCTGGGTGCACGACTCGAGCGACGGGCAGAAGCGCACCCACGCGCTGGTGCGACAGGTGGTGCCGCTGGTCGACAAGCTGGTCCGCCTCAGCCGCCTGCCCGGCATGCGGGGTGTGGTCGGCGACGTCGTGGAGCTGATCCGCTCGGTCCGCGCCTGACGCCCGCGTCCGCAAGCCACCTCGCCGCGTCCGCAAGCCACCTCGCCGCGTCGTCAGGTCCGGCCGGGCGTCGCGTCGCCGCGGTCAGCCGGTCCGGTCGCGCAGGTCGGCCACGTGGGGCGAGACCGCCGGGTCGAGCCCCAGCCCGAGCGCGAGGTAGGTCGCCGCGAAGTCGGTGGTGGCGATCTGACCGGACAGCCGCACCAGCGGGTGCCCTGCCTCTGCGGTCACCTCGCTGACCCGCACACCGGCCTCGCGCGCAGCGGTCGTCACTGCCTCGGCGAGGATGCGCGCCTCGTCGGCCTCACGGGTCAGCGGGTCGGGCAGCACGTCGCGCAGCATCAGCAACGACAGTCGGGGCGCCGAGGGTCCGTCGAGGAAGGGGTCGGCGAAGATGTCGTCGCCGGGCTGCGGGCCGCCACCCGACGGTGACGGCGCCCCACCGGAGTAGACCGCCGTGAACGGCCCGTCGAAGCACGCCACGACCTGGGCGGCGTCGTCGGGCAGCTCCCCCGAGGTCGCCGGCACCCGGGCGGTCCGGGCCAGCATCGACGTGGCGCGGCCCGCAGCCACGCCGTTGAGGGGGCCGTCACCGAGCACCACCGGCACGCCCTCGGCGAGGTCTGCGGCCAGGACCTTGGCCGGGTTGACGAACGACTCCGACGACGGCCGACAGGTCTCGGCCAGCTCGTCGAGGCGGTCGGCGGTCTGGGTGAGCACGCGGGCGTCGACGTCGACGATGCCCAGGTGGCCCGCGCCGAGCAGCACGGGCGCGAGCAGCGACCAGAGGGCGGTCCGGGAGGTGGTCCGGCCGCGGCCGATGCCGATGTGCACTCCCCTGGCCTGCGCCGCCACGTCCGCCAGTGGCGAGTCGACCGCGCCGACGGTCAGCAACGAGGCACCCCGACGGGCGGCCTCGGCCGCCAGTGCGAGCGGACCCGGGGCGCGCCCCGACAGCGACACCGCGATGACGAGGTCGAGAGGCCCGACCCAGCCGGGCAGCGGCACGTTCCTCCGGACGCTCACCGGCACCGGTGAGCCCGGCTCGGCCAGGAGCTCGAGGACGTCGCACACGACCGCGGACCCGCCCAGCGACGCGACGAGCACCGAGCGGGGCCGCTCACCTCCTGCGACGCGTTCGATCCCCGCCTCCTCGGACAGCGCGACCGCCTCGCGCACCTGGGCGCCGGCCGTCGCCAGGGCCCGGAGCGTCTGCTGCGAGTCGAGGGCGGTCAGCGCCTCGTCACTGTCGACGCGCGACTCGTCGAAGAAGGAGGCCATCGTCGCGCCGGCAGTCCGTCAGACCGGCTTGCGGGCTTCGTCGACCAGCAGCACCGGCACGCCGTCGTCGATGCGGTACTGCAGTCCGCACTCGGCATTGGTGCAGTGCAGCTCGGGCTTGTCCGCCACGGTGGCGTCGGTGAGCTCGGAGCGGCATGCAGGGCACCTCAGGATCTCCCGCAGCCACGGCTCGATCCGGACGTCCTGTCCTTGCGACATCAGCGTTCTCCTCTCACCAGTGCGAGTACATCGTCTCGCACCTGGCGCATCGTGTCTTGGTCGGCTGCCTCGACGTTGAGTCGCAGCAGCGGTTCGGTGTTGGAGGCCCGCAGGTTGAACCACCACATCGGGGCGTCCTGCGTCGCCGCGTGGGTCGCCGTCAGCCCGTCCAGCTCGTCGAACTCCGCGCCGCGCGCGGCCGCCCACTCCCGCGCCCGTGCGGTCGCTGCCGCGGCATCGGTGACGGTCGAGTTGATCTCGCCCGACGCGGCATACCGGCTGTATGCCGCGGTGAGCCGGCTGAGCGGCTCGGCCTGCTCGCCCAGGGCGGCGAGGACGTGCATCGCGGCGAGCATGCCCGTGTCGGCGAACCAGAAGTCGCGGAAGTAGTAGTGCGCGCTGTGCTCGCCGCCGAACACGGCGTCCTCGCGAGCCATCTCGGCCTTGATGAACGAGTGGCCCACGCGGGTGCGGACACCGCGGGCACCCTGCTCGGCGATGATCTCGGGCACCGCCGCCGACGAGATGACGTTGTAGACGACCGCGACGTCGGCTGCGGGCGTGCCGGCCGCGACCTCCCGGGCGATCTCGCGCGTGGCGACCAGCGCGGTCACGGCGCTCGGGCTCACCGGCTCGCCGCGCTCGTCGATGACGAAGCACCGGTCGGCGTCGCCGTCGAAGGCGAGCCCGAGGTCGGCACGGTGCTCGACGACCGCCGCCTGCAGGTCGCGCAGGTTGTCGGGCTCGAGCGGGTTGGCCTCGTGGTTGGGGAACGTGCCGTCGAGCTCGAAGTAGAGCGGCACGACCTCGAGCGGGAGCTCGGGCAGGCCGGCTGCCGTGCCGAGGACCGCGGGCACCGTGTGGCCACCCATGCCGTTGCCCGCGTCGACGACCACCTTGAGCGGGCGTCCGCCCGACAGGTCGACGAGCCCCCGGAGGAACACCGCGTAGTCGGTCAGCAGGTCGCGCTCGGACACGCTGCCCACGGGACCGTCGACGGGGCCGGCGCTGGTGCCCGTGTCGAGCAGCTGCTGGGCCAGGGCGCTGACATCGGCGAGGCCGGAGTCCTGGCCGACGGGTCGGGCGCCCGCGCGGCAGAGCTTGATGCCGTTGTACTGGGCCGGGTTGTGGGAGGCGGTGAACATCGCGCCGGGGAGGTCGAGGGCACCACTGGCGTAGTAGAGGCCGTCGGTGCTGCACAGCCCGATCAGGGTGGCGTCGAGGCCCTGTGACGTGACGCCGGCCGCGAAGGCCCGCGAGAGCTCAGGGGACGAGGGACGCATGTCGTGGCCGATCACCACACCCGACGCGCCCTCGGGCGCGATCACGGTCTGGGCGAAGGCAGCCCCCAGGGCCCAGGCCACGTCGACGTTGAGCTGGTCGGGGACCAGGCCACGGACGTCATAGGCCTTGACGAAGTCGGACAGCACGGGTTTCGACACGCTCGAAACCCTAGCGGTCTCAGGAGTCGCGCAACACGCGCAGGTGTCCTCGGCGACCGGTCTCGACCGCGCCGGAGGCATCCTCGTCGGCGGGCTGGCGGCGCTGCTGCACGGCGGCCTCACCGAGCCTCGGACGACCCGCCTCACGGACGGCGTTCGCCAGCGCGAGGAGGTCGTCGTGCGACGGCTCGGGCTCGACGTACTCACCCGACAGGCGCACGATCTCCCAGCCCCGCGGGGCGGTCAGGCCCTCGGCATGGGCGGCGCACAGGTCGTAGGTGTGCGGCTCGGCGAAGGTCGCGAGCGGGCCGACCACGGCGGTCTGGTCGCCGTACACGTAGGTGAGCGTCGCGATGGCGGGCTTCGAGCACGCGGTGCGGGAGCACCTCCTGGACAGACTCACGTCGCGGACTCTATGCCAGCACGACGGGGCCACCGGTTCGGCACGCCGTAGGCTGCGGGAGTGACTTCGGCCGGCTCCCCCCAGCGCCCCACCCGGCGCGGTCGGCGGGACCGGCGCGGTCGCGGCGTGCGTGGTCCGCTGGCCTGGCCGCCCGTGCCCGCGATGACCACCCGTCGGCAGCAGTTCGACGACCTTGTGCTGGACAGCGCGGCCCGCCTCGAGGGTCGGCTCGGAGCGCGCTTCGAGCAACTGGAGTTCGCGGTGGAGGACGTGCCACCCACCGACCCGGCGCCGTGGGAGCGGGAGGGCGTCCCACTCGGGCGGGCCTTCCCCGCCCACGGACGGCAGCCGGCCCGGATCGTCATCTACCGCAGGCCGATCGAGGCGCGTGCCGAGAGCCAGCGCGACCTGACCGCCATCGTGCAGGACGTCGTGGTCGAGCAGGTCGCGGGGCTGTTCAACCTGCCGCCGGGCGACCTCGACCCCCGCTACGACGACGACGCCTGAACGACGACGCTTGAACGACGGTGGCGGGGCGACGGAGCGCTACTGGGTGACCTCGCGCAGGCCGATCGAGGTCGTCCGCAGGACCGTGTCACGCAGGGGCGCGATCGAGATGAGCTGGCCCGAGGCGTCGGACTGCACCGAGACGACGCCGGCCCGCAGCTGTCCCTGACCCGACACCCGGTGCACCCAGACCGAGGCGGCTCCGGTGACCTCCAGCACCCCGGAGGCGTCGACCCCGAGCTGCTGCCGGTGTGAGGTCTCGACCCCCTTGGCGTCGACGGTCACGATCTCGACCCCGGCCGTGTCACCCGACGAGGTCATCGCCAGGAACCGCTGCACCGGGGTGCTGCTGACCAGCGGCAGGCCGGCCACCCCGGTGATCGGCGGGGTCGAGGTGGTCCAGGCCAGGTCTCCGGGCTTGCCGGGCAGGGCACGGGTCACCATCGCCGCCGCCACCACCGGCACATCGGCCCGCACCTGGATCCCGACGTTGCCCGCGGGCAGCTTCGAGAGGTCGATGTCGCGCACCGCCCCGCCGTCGATGCGGATGACGCCACCGCCCGGCAGGGCGCGGGCGCCCTCGGCGGTGAGCACCCTCGCCTGGACGACCGCTTCGGAGTCGCCGGGCACCGCGACCCGCAGCACCGACCGGCCGGCGACGGTGACGGCCGGGATGACCTGGTCCCGCGAGGGCTGTGCGGCGGGCACGGCGTCGTCCGACCCCGCTGCACGGGTCCCGTCGAGCCAGGTGTCGTTGACCACGGCTCCCACGACCCCGCCCTCGGCGACGACGTGGACGACAGGGCTGGCGAGGTCGCCGGAGATCGAGTCGAGCAGGAAGGAGGTGCGTCCGTGGGCCGGCACGACGATGTCCTTGCCGTTCGGCGAGGAGACCGGGCCGTCGGCGCCGTGCAGTGTCGCGTCGACGGTGACCGGGTTGCCCCCCGGGTTGGTGAGCACGAGCCGCTCCTGCCGACCGGGGTCGCCCCCACCGGCGAGGATCCAGAACTCGGCCCCGGGCTGGCCACAGGGCGCGCCCCCGAGCGACCGGAGGTCACCCGATGGCACCAGCCAGCTCTGCGCCGCGGCGACTCCCGCTGCCATCGACTCGCTCCCCGACACGAGCACCCCGGCCGCGGTGGACTGGTCCGCCGAGAGGTTCGCGCCGCGGTCGGTGACGGGCGCGCCGAGGGCACCACTCGGCATGCGGGCTGCGCTGAGCTCTCCGGCTGCAGTCGTGGGCTGGAGACCGGTCAGGGCACGCAACGGCGCCGCGGCCGCGGCGACCCGCACGGGGACGTCGGCGTCGTCGACGCCCTTGATGCCCTTGAGCTCGGGACCGGGGCAGACGAGCGAGGAGCTGCGGACCGGGTTGGTGGCGCCGCTGCCGGCCGGCGCGGCGCCCGCGGACGACCCGAACGCGAGGGCACCCTGGCCGTGGGTGGCGGCGACGACGAGGCCCACCCCGGCGAGGGCCACGAGCGAGGTGCGGACGAGTCCGCTGGCTGACACGTTCACGGGCGCCTTCTCCTCGAGGAGCGGTTGCCGAACGGCACGGCCAGGAACACGACGAGCAGCAGGAGGATGCCCTGCGCGAAGCGCCACGTGGCACTGGTCGGGAGCACCTCGACGGAGATCGTCGCCGGTCCAGCGGGCAGTGCGTATGCCGCGCTGTCGCCGCTGGGCGCGAGGACCCGGCCGTCGACGGTCACCCGGGCGTGACGCACCCAGGAGTCGGGCTCGGCCAGGACCAGCGAAGCTCGTTGCGGCACAACGGACTTCACCTCGATACGGGAGTGCGAGCCGCTCACCGGGAGCGCCTGCTCGGAGGTCTTGGTGACCAGTCGGGCCCGCGACGGCGCGACGGCGTCGTCAGCGGTGCCACCGCCTCCGGGGAGCACGCGCCAGAAGGTCACGCCGTCGTGCTCGCCGAGGCGGGTGAGCCCGGCCGTCGCGTCGAGCTCACGGATCCGCGGGTCGGTGGCCTCGGTGCGCAGGCCGACGAAGCCCACGGCCTGGCCCGAGAGGTCGGCGGCGGGGGTGAGCGCGCCGGGGGCAGCGCCCTGCTCGAACAACGCGCTGACGGCGGCGGCCAGGGCAGTGCTGTCGGCCCGGTCGGCGGCGGGCGTGGGCAACGAGCGCGCCACGTCGCCCACCTCACGGCCGAGCAGCTGGTAGGTCAGGCCGTCACCCTCAGGGGTGAGGAGCAGCATGCGGTTGCCGATGCCGCTCTCCGCCTGGTCGACGGCGACGGCGGGCCGTGGGTCCTGCCACGCGCCGAGCTCGGAGCCGACCGTGCGCCAGGTCAGCCAGGCGCCGCTGACCAGCACCGAGGCGACGAGGGCAGCGGCGACGGGCCAGCGCGTCAGCGCCTGCCAGCCCCCTCGCGACCGGCTCACGGCGAGGCCGTCGGCCCCCAGCAGGGCGGCGGCGACGAGGGCGAGCGCGGACACCAATAGGCCGGTGCCGGCCCAGGCGGTGATGGGTCGACCGGCCTCGGGAAGTCCCTGGGGCACGACCCCGAGGGTGATCCGGGGTGCCGCGACGGCATACGCGAGCCCGAGGACGGCGACCACGCCGAGGACGCTGGCAGCCGGGCCACGGCGACCCGCGCGGAGCAGGCCGAGCAGTCCGGCGAGCACGAGCGGCGCCGACAGCAGCACGGGGTAGGAGCCGGCCCCACCCGGGTGGAGCAGGGCGATCTGCCAGGGCAGGGCCTGGCTGGTGCCCCAGACCGACAGACCGGGACCGGTGAATGCGAGCGCCGGTCGGGCGACCAGCGTGGCCACCCAGGGTCCGAGGAGCAGCACCGGGCCGAGGGCGATCGCCAGCCCACGCACGCGGGCCCAGCCGTGCCCGGCGCACAGCGCCCCGACACCCGCGACGACCACGAGGGCCAGCAGGGCGGGGGCGAACGCACCGAGGACGGCGGCGCCGAGGACGGTGGCCGCGGTCGCGGTGGTCGTGCCGGTCCGGCGACCGGCCAGGGTGACCCCTGCCGCGACGAGCGGCAGCACGATCGCGGCGACGACCGCGCCCAGCCGGCCGGAGCCGACAGCGGTGGCCAGCACCGCCGTCGTCGACCAGGCGAGGGCAGCCAGCGCTCGCGGCAGGCGCGAGTGGGTCACGACCCGGGCGGCGAGGTATGCCGTGAACGCGGCCAGCGGGAGCGCGAAGGTCACGAGCAGCGTGACGACCGCTCCGGCGGGCGAGGCGGGGGTGCCGAGGAGGGGCAGGTGCGCGACCAGCCAGGAGAGCCCGGCCAGCACCACGAGGTGGGGGCCCTGCTCGGCGCCGGAACCCAGGCCGGCGCCGTGCCAGCCATCGAGCCAGGCGTGCCAGAGCGTGCCGGCACCGGCCCGGACCCCGACGGTCTCGCCGCCGGTGAGACCGTGGTCGAGGCGGTCGCCGAAGCTGCCGCCCAGCCGCCGGGTCGCCAGCACGGACACGACGGTCATCGCGAGGACCACGAGCAGCCCGGGGTTGCGAGCCGCGCGCGACGCCCAGGTGGCACCGAGGACGTTGAGGTCCTGCGCCTCGTCGGCGACGGGACCGGACTCGATCGCGGCAGCGCGGACGGAGTCGACCTGCCCCGGCTCGAGCGCCACCTCGTCGCGGATCAGGTCGGTGGTGTGGCGCAGCACGGTGCGCGGAGGGACGAACAGCCCCTGCAGGTCGCGGCGGCGCACCCGGCGGGTGCCCCGCGACCGCCACCGGGCTCCCAGCACACGGCCGGGCGTGAGCACGGCACCGATGTCGGAGAACTCCGCCCACGCGGCGCGCGGGCGCTTCGCGAGGAGGAGGGCGAGCGCCGCGACGGTGCTCGACAGCACGATCCACGCGGAGAGGAACGGCAGCGTCCACCACGCACACCGCGACAGCGCCACGCGACGCGCCTGGCGCCGCATGCGGGTCGCGGAGTCGACCGGCACGAGGTCGTCCGGAGCGGCCTCGGCGCCGGTGCGCAGCGTGGCGCGGGGCACCACGACCACGCGGCGGCCGGACTGCTGGGCCCGCCAGGAGAAGTCGACGTCGGCACCGAAGTCGCCGAACCTCCGCTCGGGACCGCCCAGCTCGTCGAGCAGCGCCCGCTCGACGAGCATCCCGGTCGCGGGGATGGCCAGGACGTCGGTGCGGCGGTCGTACTGGCCCTGGTCGGGCTCGCCGGGAGCCGGCGACGGGATGACCCGCCCGCTGCGGGTGAGCTGGAGGCCCACCGAGCGCAGGGCGCCCGCGCGGGTCCAGTCGAGGAGCTTGGGGCCGGCCGCACCCACCGACGGGCTGCGCCGCACCGCGTCGAGCAGGCGGGCCAGGGTCATCGGCGCGGCGGCGCTGTCGGAGGTCAGCACCCAGACGTGGGTGCCCGGGTCGCGCTCGTCACCACCGGTGGCGAGGTCCTGGGCGAGGGCCGAGCGCACGGCCTGCGCGAGGGAGGTGGCGCCGGGGACGGTCACGACGCTGATCGAAGGGATGGACTCCGCGACGCCACGGTGGGCCCGCAGGGTCTCGACGGCGTTGCCGTCCACCCCGGGGTCGACCACCACGAGGCGCTCGGGGTGACGCGTCTGGCGCGCGAGGGAGTCGAGGGTCTCCTCGAGCGCCGAGGCGGGGCCACGAAGCACCAGGACCGCCGTCACGGTCGCGACCGCCGCAGGAGGTCCTGCGGGGTCCGTCAGATCATGGGGCGGGGCAAGCGTCATGCGCTGGTCACGAGGGTGTCGCCACGCCGGCGACTAGACCGCACGCTTCTTGAGCTTGCGACGCTCACGCTCGGACAGGCCACCCCAGATGCCGAACCGCTCGTCATGGGCCAGGGCGTACTCCAGGCACTCGGCCCGGACCTCGCACCCGACACAGACCTTCTTGGCCTCCCGCGTCGAACCACCCTTCTCAGGGAAGAACGCCTCGGGGTCGGTCTGGGCACAGAGCGAACGCTCCTGCCACGACATCTCCACCTCTTCGCCACCTTCGAAGGTGACCAACTGAAGCTCTTGCACGGCTTCCTCCTCGACCCGGTGCGCCGTACGTGTCCACTACGTGTGACACGGTGTTTGTGACCGACTCCGATCACAACAATGGAATTACACGCGTGTCATACGCGGTTCGTCAAGCGGAAGTCTGATATTTGCCCGATCGGACGAACCTTGATAACGCCTCTTCACCCCGCACTAGAAGTGCGATAGAGGGCCATCGCAGGGCAGAGCCGGATGGCCGCAGCGCGTGCGGGCTCACCGTCGTCGGACCCGCCGGCAGCCCGGTCGACGATCACGGGGTAGCCCCACTCGTCCAGCCGGATCGCTCCCGGGAGCAGGCTCGCACAGACCCCGTGGCCGGTGCAGCGGACCCGGTCGACCCGCAGCTCGGTGGTCGGGTCAGTGCGTGAAGGAGTGGCGCTCATCGGTCCTCCTGAGGTCGGGGTGGGCTCCGCAGCGACCGCGCGCGTGCTCGGCAAGGTGGTCATCGAGCACCCGCAGGGCCGAGGTGGCGAGTCCGGCGACCCCGTCGGGGAAGCGACACGCACCACGGTCGACCAGGGACTGCGCGCGCTGGGCGAGCCGTCGGCGCGCGGGCTTCCCCTCCGGCCCGAAGTCCGCGAGGGCGTGCCAGTCGGCGGCCAGCGACGGCAGCCCGAACATGCACGGACCGCACTGGCCGGCGCTCTCCCCCGCGGCGTAGTCGAGCCACCGACCCATCTCCTCCACGGGGCAGACCCGTTGGTCGAGGACGTGCACCACCCCGGGACCGATCCGTCCGCCGAACTCGGCGAGCGCGGCCGACGACCACGCGGTCCGCAGCGCCTCGTCCCTGCCCAGGAGGACGCCACCGAGCCCTCCGACGACGACGGGGCCGACGTGGGCCGGGTCGGCCCCCGCGACCGCCAGGATCTCGGCGAGCGAGGTGCCGGTGACGACGTCGAGCACCCCGGGGCTCTCGACCGCCCCACCCACCGCGACCAGGCGGGGCCCGGGCTCGCCGGGCAGGCCCTGGCGACGGAACCACTCGGGACCGTGGTCGACGACCTGGGCCACCCGCCACACGGTCTCGGCGTTGAGGACGAGGGTCGGCCGGATGCGGCGACCCTCGCTGTCCGTGCCGCCCCGGACGAAGGGGGCGCGCTTGGTCATCGGGCGCGCCAGCCCGCCCTGGGCCAGGGAGATCAGCGAGGTCTCCTCCGATGCCACGTAGCGCCCGGGGGCCGACAGGACGTCGAGCCCGGCCTCGCGCAGCCGCGCCTCGGTCGCGGAGCCGCGGTGGGCGGCATACCGGACCCGACGGCGACCGGCGACGATCGAGGCCCCCCGGACCAGCGCGTCGAGGTGCTCAGCCACGACGTAGGCGTCCTTGGCCGCGCCGATCTCGCCGTCACAGGCGTTGACGATGAGCGAGGCGCGGTGCTTGCGCGCCACACGGATCTTGGTCGCGGTGCTGAACGCGGCCCCGCCCCGGCCGGTGAGCCCGGCCACGTCGAGGAGGTCCAGGAGGTCCTGGGTCATGACCACTCCTGGGCGACGATGGCCCGTCGGCGGGAGCGGTCGGCGTGCGTGGACAACCCGCGCCAGACCAGGCTGACGCCGCCGACGACGGCACACAGCACCGGCACGGCGCGCAGGAGCGGCTCGTTCGCCGTGCCCATGGCGTAGCCGTGCACCAGGGCCATCGGCCACAGGGCGAACGCGAGCACGTGGACGCCCTTCCACAGGCGACGGGAGAGGCGGTGCCGCAGCAGCGACGTGACGACCAGGGCCAGGATCAGGTCGAACGCCAGGGCGCCCAGACCGACCCACAGCGGCTGGTAGCCCGCCGTGAACGGCACGAACGCCGAGATCCAGTCGATCTTCACGTAGGTCTCGACGACAGCGGTCGCGATGTGGGCGAGGAGGAACACCGAGGTGCCGAGGGCCAGGGTGCGGTGCAGCCCCACGACGACCGTCTGGCTGACCGCGCGACTGCGCCGGCCGGCGGTCAGCGCGCCGAGCACGAGCACGGTCGTGAGGAGCACGATGCTCACCGTCCCGGTGGCGCGGGAGAGGAACCACAGCAGCTGGTTCATGCCGCGCTCCGGCCCGTGTCCGCGGGCGCGGGCCACCCCGGGGTCGTGACGACCGGGCCGCCGTCGGCCGGGTCCAGCCGCGCCGGTATGCCGCGCGCCTCCAGCCACGCGGGCGCCGCGAGGCCCAGCACCACCGCCGCGGTGGACGCGGCGTTGGCCTCGAGGGCATCGGTGGCCGCGCAGGTGACCTGCTCCCACACCGCGGGGGCCGTGCGTCCGGTGCGCGGGTCGACGATGTGGTGGCGGGGCTCGCCGTCCCTGGACCAGGTGCGCTTGCCCGTCGAGGACGTCGCGATGGCCTGGCCTCGGCTCGTGACGACCTGACGCACCTCGCCGTGGGTGCCCTCGACCCCGATCTGCCAGCCGTCGGGCGGCAGCTCACCGGACACGGCCACGTCGCCACCGAGGTTGACGAGGAAGCCACCCGGGAGGCGGGCTGCCAGCGCCGAGGCGATGACGTCCGCGGCATACGCCTTGGCGCTGGCGCCGAGGTCGATGACGGTGCCCCGCGCGACGTGCAGGCGGCGGGTGCCGACCTCGAGGTGGAGGCTGTGCCAACCCTGGACCACGGGGCCGTTCGGGCCGTTCGGGCCGTTCGGGCCGTTCGGGCCGGCCGAGCTGTTCGGGCTGGCCGCGCCGTTCGGTCCGGCCGAGCTCTTCGGGCTGGCCGCGCCGTTCGGGCTGGACTGCGCTGGTTCGGTGCTGGCCGGCCCTTCCGCTCGGGCCCGCACCACGTCGAGGTCGGCGTCGTAGCCCGACGCGATCACCGCAGCGCCGACGGTGGGGTCGACCAGCCCGTCGGTCAGGGCCGCAGCCCGCAGCGCAGCCTGCACGGCGTCGGCGAGGACCGCGGAGACGAGGGCGGTCGCCGGCCGGTCGGCCGCGAGTCGGGCGAGGGCGCTGACCTCGGAGTCGGGCCGGAACCGGCTCGCCGCCAGGTCGAGGTCGGCCAGGTGCTCACGGGCGATGACGATGGCCGCACCCAGCGCCTCGGGGCGGGTGACGACGAGCTGGTGGTGCGTGCCGATGGCGTCGAAGGCCGCCGACGCCGTGAACGCGTTCTGGGCGACCCCAGTGGCCCGGTTCACGACCCGCTCGAGTTCGACTGCGACGAGCCGGAGCCGGCGGTGAGGCCCTGGACGGTCCCGAAGCCCGAGCTGTTGGAGCTGTTCGAGCTGTTGGAGGACCCCGACGAGCTGCTGGAGGAGCTCGACGAGCCGGCACTGTCGTCGGAGCTTCCCGGCGAGCTGGAGGTGACGGCAGCGGACGTGGTCGTCTGCGACTGGTCGGCCAGGTGCACTCCGACGGCCCCGGCACCGACGGCACCGGCGAGCAGGGCGCCGGCAGTCCACCGGCGGACGAGGGTGAGGGGCTGGCGGGAGGAAGTCATCGGAACGGGTCCTTCTCTGGTCGGGTGACTTCACCGTGGCGGCCGCTCCTGTGCCGATCCTGTGTCACACCCATGGGTCCCCCTTTGGTGTCTCGGTCGTGGGGTCGTCGAGGGCCGAGGAGCCGCGCGCCTACGAGCCCGAGCTCGTGGCCTGCGGCTGCTGGACGCTGGGCTGCACGGGGGCGACGCTGCGAAAGGTGCGCTTCGCCGTCGTGCGGTGTCGCGACCGGGTGGCTGCTCGCCGGGTCGCCGCCCGACTTCTGGCCGCGGATGTGGTGGGCGTGCCGACGGGAGTCCGAGCCCCATCCTGGGGAGCGGTCCGCGGAGCGGTCGCAGCCACCCCGGCGGAGGCCGCGGTGGCCAGTTTCCTGGCGTGGTGACCCGCGAGGTGCACGGTCACCACACCAGCCCCCACCGCGGCGGCGACGAGGCTTCCGGCCGTCACGCGGTGGATCAGCCGGACGAGGTCGCGTGCGTCTGTGGGGGGCATGCCCCTCACGGTGCGCCTTCCTTGCTGTGAGCCACCTGAACACCGGGGACCCGCCGAGAGAGGTCGGGGCCGTGCTGCAAGACTCGGGACATGCGCATCACGGCACTGGCCGGCGGCGTCGGAGGTGCCCGCTTCCTGCGCGGCCTCCGCACCCACCTCGACCGCTCCCCCGACCTCGCGGACACCGAGCTCACCGTCATCGGCAACACCGGTGACGACATCAGCCTCTTCGGCCTGCGGGTCTGTCCCGACCTCGACACGCTGCTCTACACGCTCGGCGGCGGCATCCACGAAGGCCAGGGGTGGGGCCGGGCCGACGAGAGCCACCGGGTGCTGGGTGAGCTCGCGGCATACGGCGCCGTGCCGCAGTGGTTCAGCCTCGGCGACCTCGACTTCGGCACCCACATCGTGCGCTCGCAGTGGCTGGGCCAGGGCCTGTCCCTCTCCGAGGTCACGGCCCGACTGGCTGCCCGCTGGGGGCTGCCCGACCAGCGAATCACCCTGCTGCCCATGAGCGACTCCCCCGTCGAGACCCACGTGGTCGTCGAGGACGAGCAGGGACAGCGCGCGATCCACTTCCAGGAGTGGTGGGTCCGCCACCAGGCGTCGATCCCCGCGCAGCGTTTCCAGGCCGTCGGGATGGACCGCGCCAGCGCCGCCCCGGGCGTCCTCGACGCGATCCGCGGCGCCGACGTCGTGCTGCTGCCGCCGAGCAACCCGGTGGTGTCCATCGGGATCATCCTCGGGGTGCCCGGAGTGCGGGATGCGTTGCGGGGCACCGCTGCTCCCGTGGTCGGCGTGTCACCGCTGATCGGCGGTATGCCGGTGCGTGGCCACGCGGATGCCTGCCTGCGGGCGATCGGCGTGGAGTCCACCACCTCCGCCGTCGCGGGGCTGTACGAGGACTTCCTCGACGGCTGGCTGGTCTCCCCCGAGGACGAGTCGTCGGTGCGTCTGCCGCGCGCCACGGTGCGCAGCCGTCCGCTGCTGATGAGTGACGCCCAGACCGCCGCCGACATCGCGGGCGCCGCCCTCGACCTGGCGCTCGAGCTGCCCTCCCGGACCAAGGGCGCCTGAGCGTGCCGGCGCTCTCGATCCTGCCGTTGACCGGCATACCCGAGGTGCGGTCAGGTGACGACCTGGTGGCCCTGCTGCTGGAGGCCGTGGCGGCCGCGGACCTGGAGCTCGAGGACGGCGACGTGCTCGTGGTGTCGAGCAAGGTCGTCTCGAAATCCCTTGGCCTGTGGGCAGACTCGACGATCAAGGGGGCAGCGGTCGTCAGCCAGACCGTGCGTGTCGTGGCCGAGCGGCTGGCGGGTGACCGGCTGACGCAGATCGTCCGGTCGACGGCCGGGCCGATCATGGCCGCGGCCGGCGTGGACGCCTCCAACACCGGAGGACGCGACGACGTGCTCCTGCTCCCCGCCGACCCGGATGCCGAGGCCGACCACCTCCGGGTGGCACTCCTCGCCGCGACCGGCCTCGGTCGGCTCGGCGTGGTGCTGAGCGACACGGCCGGGCGACCCTGGCGGTTCGGGCAGACCGACTTCGCCCTCGGCGCCGCGGGCGTCACCGTCGTGGACGACCTGCGTGGTGGCGTGGATGCCGACGGGCGACCGCTGTCGGTCACCGCCCGCGCCGTCGGCGACGAGCTGGCAGCCGCCGCAGACCTCGTGAAGGGCAAGGCCGACGCGATCCCGGCCGCCGTGGTCCGCGGGACCGAGTGGGCGGTCTCCGAGCGGGGCCCCGGCGCCCGCGTCCTCATCCGCGCCGGGAGCGAGGACTGGTTCGACTACGGCCGTGCAGAGGCGGTCCGGGCCTCCCTCGGCGTCGAGCCGGGAGAGGACCTCGCCGAACAGGTCGGCATCCCGACCGTCGGCAGCGAGGACGAGGCCACCCGCCTGGGCCGCGCAGTCGCCGTGGCGCTCGTCGGCACCCCGGACGTCGGGATCGACGTCGGCGGGTCGGCCGTGCACGTGTCCAGCCCGTCGGCCTACCAGCTCGGCGTCGCGGTGGCCCGGCTCGAGGTGGCCCTGTGGGGCGAGGGACTGACCGCCGAGGTCCCCGACGAGGTGGCCGGGCTCGACCTGCACCTCGAGATCCGCGACCGCTGACCACCAGACCGCAACAAGTCGAGGGACCTCCCCACCTGTTGCCGACAGATCCTCACCGGGACGCGGATCCGGCCGCCCCGTGACCACCAGACCGCAACAAGTCGAGAGACCTCCCCACCTGTTGCCGACAGATCCTCACCGGGACGCGGATCCGGCCGCCCCGTGACCACCAGACCGCAACAAGTCGAGGGTGAGGGCCGTCAGCGGCGGGTCGGCAGGTGGGTCCGCGGCGCCATCCTCGGACCCCGGCGGGGCCGGGCCGCGCCGGACAGCTCGAGCAGGTGCTGCACGCGGTAGCGGTGACCGCGGTAGGGCTCGAGCAGCTCGGCGAGGACGTCGTCGTCGCGGGCCTCGCCGAGCAGTGCCCAAGTGAGGTTCTTGGCCACGTGGTAGTCGCCGAAGCTCACGGAGTCGGGGTCACCGAGGGCGCGCTGGGCCACCTCGGCCGCCGTCCAGACCCCGATGCCCGGCACCGACCGCAGGCGACGGTGCGCCGCGTCGAGGGGTAGCCCGGCACACTCCTCCAGCCGGCCGGCCACCCGCGCCGCCCGCATCACCGTGCCCGACCGGGCACCGTCGACCGATGCCGCGAGCCAGTCCCAGGACGGGATGGCCGCCCACTCCTGCGCCGTCGGGGCGACCCACAGCCGACGCTGCTCACCGGGACCGGGCGCCCGCGCGCCGAACCGGTGGACCAGCCTGCGGTAGCCCCCGAACGCCTCCTGGCCGGTGACCTTCTGCTCGATCACCCCGGGCACGAGCGCATGCATGACGAGGCCGGACCGCGGCACGTGCCACGCGGCATACCTCTTCCACGCCTTGGCGACCAGGGGGTGGTGGGCCACGAAATCGCTGTCGTCGTCGCCCTCCCCGAGCAGCGGGGGCACCTGGTCGAGCGCCCAGCCGGCGCCGTCACCCCAGGCGGTGGCGACGACCTCTCCGACGTCGGAGCGCTGGACGAGGCGCAGGGTGGCGGGGCCGGCCGGGGTCGGCAGGCCCAGCCACCACCCGTCGCCACGGTCGGGCTGGAACGTCGGGTCACCACCTCCGCGACGGAAGATCGAGATGATCAGCCCGACCGCAGTCGCCCTCCCGGGACGCCACACACGGGTGGTCTCGGCGGTCGGGGACATGCCGCCAGTGTCGCGCGTTGGGGTGACAGAGTCCGCAGGCGGGCCACGTAGACTCTGCGCGACCCGCCCCCGAACGACCCCGAGGAACCTGTGGCAAACAAGCGCGTGAGCCAGGACCGCAAGGCCCGACTGGCCGAGATCCAGAACCAGCAGAAAGCCAAGGAGCGCAAGGTCGTCGCCGGCATCGTCGTCGGCTGCCTCGTGCTGCTCGCCGGCCTGACGGGGGTCGTGCTCTTCGCGATCAACGACGCCAAGGCCAAGCAGCTGCCGGCCCTGGGTGTCTCCGTGGCGGCCGCCAAGTGCGACCCGGTCACCACCGACGCCGCGACCGGTTCCGGCGAGCACGTCGGGCCCGGCACGCAGAAGCCCGACCAGACCTCGGTGCAGTACTCGACCGTCCCGCCGAGCAACGGCGCCCACTTCGTCAGCCCCGACGTCAGCGGCCGTGACTTCTACACCGCCAGCGACCGCCCCGTCCTCGAGACGCTGGTCCACAACCTCGAGCACGGCTACACGATCCTCTGGTACGACGGCACCAAGGTGAAGGACACCAGCCTCCTCAAGGACGTCGCCGACCAGGCCAACAAGGTCGCCGAGACCAGCGGCAAGTTCAAGGTCGTCGAGTGGGACCCCAGCCGTGGCGCCTTCCCCGCCGGCAAGCCCTACGCCCTCTCCCACTGGGCCAAGGACGCCGGTCACCGCCAGCTCTGCGGCGACCTCTCCGGACAGGTCATCATCGACTTCGTGAAGAAGTACCCGAAGACCGACACCCAGGAGCCGGGCGCCGCCTGACCCGCCCGGCCCGCCTTCCCCTGGCCCGACCGCGACGCACGGGTATGCCGCCCGCTCACCCGAGCGGGCGGCATACCTTTGTCAGGTCAGAGGTGGACGGGGCTGAGGCGCAGCGCCGGACCCGCCGGGGCCGCGTCCTTGAAGGCCGCCCAGATGTACGTCGGGGCCAGCGGTGCGGCCACCTCGAGGACCCGACCCGGGACGCGGGACACCCACGCCGGGATCTGGTCGGTGCCGGCGAAGGCCGCGCTGTCCGCGAGCACCGGGAGGGTGTAGTCCCAGACGTCGAAGGCGCCGAACAGCCGGCGGAGCCCGGCCCGCGAGTAGTAGTGCTCGTAGTAGTGCTCGCCGCGACCGGTCAGCCGCATGTAGCGGTCGGCGGCACCCTGGGGCAGCCAGGACAGGAACGGCAGCTTGTAGTGCGGCTCGACGACCTGGTGCCGGTGACCGATGCCCAGGTAGAGCACCCCGGTGGGGCTGAGGACGCGGTGGATGTCGGCGACGACCGACTCGGGGTCGACCACGTGCTCGTAGATGTGGTTGAAGACGACGACGTCCATCGACCCGTCCTCGAACGGCAGTGCCTCGCCCCGGGCCAGGCTGAACTCCACGCGCTCGCCGAAGCGCTCGCGCGCCGCGACGAGTCCGGGCTCGTCGATGTCAACCCCGGTGGTGTGCGCCCCGGCCAGGGCCAGCTCGTCGGCGATGAAGCCCGCCGAGCACCCCACGTCGAGGGCGCGCAGGCCGGTCAGGTCGTCACGCCCGAGGGCGTGCCGCACGACGGCCAGGATCTTCTGGGCCTTCTGGCGGCGCTTGCGCTCGTCGAGCATCGCGCCCATCAGCTCCGAGTAAGCGAGCTGCTCCTCCCGACCGGCACCGCGGGGTGGCCCGTTGGCGCCCGCGGCGCCCGCGCCCTCGGCGGTCACGAGCGGGACCCGTCGGCCGGCACGTCGGGGTCGACCTCGATGTGGTCGTGCTGGCGCTCCTGCGGCGACGTGACCAAGTGGTGCGACCGCGCGTAGAGCCAGCCACCGAGGGCGAACACCACGTCGGCCGCCACGGTGAGGAACCGCGAGATGACGACCACGGCGGTCGCCGCGGAAGTGGAGGTCACCGGGGCGAGGATGAGTACGAGCACGCCCTCGCGGACCCCCACGCCGGCCGGCAGGATCACGCTGAACATCGCGATCGACGACGCCAGGGCGAAGCCCGACAGGCTGGCGAGCACGAGCTGACCCGTGCCGGTGTCGGCGCCGATGGCCCGCGCCAGCACCAGCACGTGCAGGCCGGAGGAGACCCAGGCCGCGATGAAGTAGAGGGTGGCGGCGAGGACGGCGCGGCCGGAGAGCCGGTGCTCGAGCTGCTCGCGGCGCAGCACCCGCAGGACGGTCGCGATCCCCCAGTTGAGCAGCGGCGGCCAGAGCACGACGGCCAGCAGCGGCACCGCGAGCAGCAGCGCCCAGCCGGTCCGGGCCGCCGAGTCGTCGCGGGTGATGAGCAGGGGCAGGGCGGGTGCGCCCACGATCAGGCCGCAGATGGCCGCCATCGCGACCGAGACGAACGCGACGACCGCCGAGCGCTTGCGCGGGATGTGCAGCCGGGCGCCGATCTCGGCCTGCGCGACGATGCTCCAGACCGCGCCGGGCACGTACTTGCCCAGCTGGCCCACGAAGAAGATGCCACCGGCCGGCGCGAGGTGCAGCGGCGAGCCGAGGTCGGCCATCAGCACCCGCCACCCCAGCACCGTGAAGACCGGGGGCAGGCAGACGAGGACCGCGGCCAGCACGAACGTCGCGGCGTCGATCCGGCCGATGTCGGCGGACACCTCGCGCCAGTTCTTCGCGACAGCCACGGCGACGGCCGCGACGACCAACAGCGCCAACAGGATCCGCAGCCCGCTGAAGAGGCGGGCGCGGCGGGTGGCGGCGGCCTTGGTGGTGGCCGACGGGGTGGCGGGGGCCGGGGTGGCGGCTGGGGTGGCGGACGGGTCCTGGGCCATGTCAGCGCCTCCGCAGGGTGAGCCGGAGCAGCCCGTATGCCGCGTCGGTGCGGGTGGACGTGTCGGAGGCCGACCGCATCCGCCCGGTGATGTCGCCGTCGAGGTCGCCGACGAGCACGAACCCGAAGTCGTGGGACCGGGCCAGGACCGCGCGCACGTCGGCCGGCCCGAGGGCGCCCTCGGCGCCCGGGTGGCCGATCGGCAGCGTGACGCACAGCAGGCCACCGGACTTCAGCGCCCAGGACGCCTGGCTCATCGCCTCGTCGATGTCGTCGACGTCGCACCCGCCCGGGTGCAGCCGCACGATGACGTCGAGCGAGGCGGTGTCGACGTCGAGCACCTCGACGCTCGAGCGGTGGCCGGTGAGCTCGAGCTCCACCGGTGCGAAGCCGATGGCCCGTGCCCACCGGGACAGGGGTGACCTGCTCCCCGACTCGTCGACGATGACGGCGCTGCGGCGGCCGTCGTCGCGGACCCGGAGGATCGCCGCCAGCGCGCCGAGGGCGGCCCAGGCGGCGATCGCGTCGCCACACCGCGGGAGCCCGAGGCTCCGGGCGAGGGCCTTCGCGTCGTCGGCGTCGTGGGCGTCGGCGAGGACGTCGGACGCGCGCACCCAGTCGGGCAGGTCGGCCCGTCCCAGCTCGACCTCCGGCCGGGACGCGGCGACCACGGCGCGGACCGTGCTCGCGACCCGGTGGCGCAGGTGGCCCGCGACGGCCGCAGCACCGGTGGGGGTGTCAGCCTCGTCCGCGTCGTCCGGCTCGGTGGCCGTCTCCACGGCGGCGAGCGCCTCGATGGTCCCGACGTAGCGCGCCCAGGGCCCGGACAGGTCGGGCGGGCGCACCTGCGCCCGGAGCCGGTCGGCGACGCCCGGCTCCGCGAGTCGCTGAAGGGCCGCCACCAGCGCGGCCTTGTCACCCGGTGGCACGAGGATCCCGTCGACGCCGTCGCGCACCTGGCCGCCGAAGGTGCCGACGTCGGAGGCGAGCACGGGGAGCCCGTGCTGCTGGCCGAGGAGGGCGTTCTGGGAGGCGGTCGCGCTGCGGTAGGTCAGGGCCAGGACGTCGTGGGAGGCGAAGAGGGGCGCCAGGCGGTCGGCCGGCACGTAGCCGCTGTGCACCTCCACCCGGTCGCGCAGCCGCGGGTCCTGGGCGAGCTCCTTGACGCGTTCGCCGCTGGAGCCCCACATCTCCCCCGCCACCGTCAGCGTCGGACCGGGCACGTCGGCGAGCGCCTCCATGAGCAGGTCGACGCCCTTGTAGTCGCGGACCATCCCGATGGCGAGCAGCCGCGGCGGCCCGTCGTGCTCGACGCGGTCGACCGGGGCTCCCCCCGGGAGGTGGGGTGGCAGGTCGGTCACCGAGACCCGCGGCGCCCCCAGCTCGTAGGCCAGCCGGGCCTGCGCGTCGCTGTGCACGAGGACCGCGTCCACGCGCTCGAGGAACTGCCGCATCAGCTCGCGGTCGCCGGGGTGCGTCTCGTGGGGCAGGACGTTGTGGGCGATCACCACCGTGCGCGGGCCGGGGTGGCGGACCGACCGCTGCACGGAGCGGCGGCCCACACCGGCGGCCCGCAGCAGCGTGAGGTGGGCGGGCACGACGGCCGGGATGACGTGCACGACCACGACCACGTCGAAGCCGCGCAGCCGTCGACCGGTGCGCACCCAGGTGTCGGGGCGGGCCCAGCTCAGCGCACGGACGGTGCGTGGGAACGGCTCGACGTCGGGAGCCCCGCCGGGCACGGCCTGCTCACCCGGGTAGAGCTTCGAGGGGTAGAGGTGCGACCACGACACCAGCGTCACGTCGTGGCCGGCCTCGGCCAGCTCGTGCGCGAGGCTCGTGGTGTGCGCGGCGACGCCGCCCTTGTAGGGATGTGTGGGACCCACGACCGCCACCTTGAGGGCGGCGCTGGGGCTCATCGGACGCCCCCGGACCGCCGACCGCGCGAGCCCCCGCGAGCCAGCCACCCGGCATACCGGGTCGTGCTCACACGCCTGTCCGGGAACGCACGACGAGGTCGGAGAGCAACGCCAGCGAGCCGATCATGATGCCGCTGACGATGAGCAGCACCGTGCTCGCCGGGAAGTAGAACGGGTGGCGCACCATGTCGACCACCGCCTTGAGCACCCCGATGACGACGAGCCACAGGGCCGGCGGCATGAGCACCTTGAGCGGGTCGAAGTACATCACCATCCGCAGCACCTGGAGGATGTAGCGGTAGGCGTCGCGGACGAAGTGGAACTTGCTCACGCCGGCCCGCTTGGCGTAGCTCGTCGGGACGTACTTGACGTCGTGCTGGTTGGACAGGAACGCCAGCGTGATCGTCGTGACGCAGCTGAAGCCGGGGGGCAGCAGCCGCAGGTAGGGCAGCGACACCTCACGCCGGAACGCGCGCAGGCCCGAGTTGAGGTCGGGGATGGTCTGGTTGGTGAGCTTCTCGGCGATCTTGCGGATCAGCCACTTCGCCGGCACGCGGGCCCACTTGTGCGTGCCCTCCTCGGTGGTCCGGGCGCCGACGACCTGGTCGTAGCTCGGGTCGTCGCGCAGGATCCGCACGAGCTCGGGAATCCGCTCGTTCTCGTAGGTCATGTCGGCGTCGGTCCACACGACGATCTCGCCGAGGGCCTGCTGCGTGCCGATGCGGCGTGCGGTGCCGCTGCCACCGTTGCGGCGGAACGGCATGACGCGGATGTTGGCGTAGTCGCGGCTGGCCTGGTGGAGCACCTCGAGGGTGTTGTCGGTCGAGGCGTCGTCGATGCACAGCACCTCGTAGGTGAACTCGCTGGAGTTCATCGCCTCGGTGATGCGGTCGATCTCCTGGAGCACGTGCTCGCCCTCGTTGAAGCAGGGCAGGACGATCGTGACGTAGGGCTTGCCGTGGCCGGGCTCGCCCGGTCGCGGGGCCGGGGTCGGCGCGACCGCCGGGAGGTATGCCGCGTCGGACGGGTGCATGGGCGCCTGCGGCTCGTTCACCGGCTGGGTCACCGGCTGCGGTTGGGTCACCGGCTGCGGCTGCGTCTGCGGGGGGTCGACGGGAATGCGCTCCGTGACGGGGGCGGCTGGGCCGGTGCTGGGGTGCTCGCTCATCTCGCGAGGAGCCTACCCGTCACCCCACTCCCCCGTGCCCACCCGCGCCGAGGCCCGTTGTTCGGAGGATCCGCCCGGCCAGGGCGCTGCAGATCTTCCGAACAACGGCGTGGACTCAGCCGCCGACCACGCAGCCGGTCCGTCGGCAGCGACGTGGGCGTCCGGCCCAACCCCGACCAGCCAGGATCGCGGCGATCTCGGCAGCCGTCCTGCAGGGCTCGAGCACGACGTCGGCGTAGAACACCCTGGTGGTCAGCCGCTCCGTCACCAGGAGCTGCCGGTCCCGGCGCCCGTCCCTGACCCGGTCGGCCCATCGCTCGTGCCCGAGACGTCCGTCCACCTCCACGATGAGCCCGAACTCGTCGTAGCCGTTGTCGTGGTAGCGCCGCGCCCCACGATCCGAGGGTGCCTGGCGGATCGCCGTCGGGAGGCCGTGCGCTCGCTCGACGTCGCGCACGTAGAGGACCTCGGTGCCGCTCTGCCCACCAGCGCCGACGTCGGCCAGGGCGGGGCGCAGGATCCTCGAGTGGCGGTGGCCGGCTCGCGCCGCCAGCTCCTGCGCGACCTCGGCCGTGGTGACGACCTCCTTCTGGACCGCCCGAGCCACGATGGACAAGGCGTCGAGCGGCGACCCGGTGGCTGCGACATCCAGCACCGTCGCGGCCGCGGTGGTGCGCCACGGATAGGCCAGGTCATGGACGACGGCGTCGAAGCGAAACGCCCGCCGGATCCGCACACCCTGCGGAGCCACCACCCGGCATCGCTCGGGTATGACGACCTCGACCACCGTGGGCGGCGTGCGCTCGATCCCCCACAGGTATGCCGCGCTGCGCCCACACAGCGCTGCGTCAGCCACCCGGGCGCCCGAGAGCGCGAAGAGCAGGGCGGCCATGGCGCGACCGTCCCAGTCTGCGCGCCCCGGCTGGGTGAGGAACACCCCTGGGTGCACCCGGGTCCAACGCCCCGACCTCACCCGCCACTCGATGGAGGCGACCGACAGGCCGGCGGCGAGGCACTGGGCCCGGGTCAGCAGGTCACACTGCTCGTCAGCGCGCCGTCGCAGCACTCCCCAGTCGACCGGCACGGGACCACGGTGGCGTGCACCCGGCAAGCGGCTCCCTCGTTGTCCACAGGCCGCGTTGTTCGGAGGATCCGCCGCGTCCTGGTCGGGCGGATCCTCCGAACAACGTGGGGTGGGGCCAGACCGGGGACCGACCGGGGGCGGTCTGGTCGGCTCGGGTGTGGAACGGTGGGGTCGTGGACACACAACAGGTGCTCGAGCTGATGAAGACCGTCGCTGCCGAGGTCATCACTCCGCGGTTCCGTTCGCTGGCCGACGGCGAGGTGATGGAGAAGAACCCGGGTGACCTCGTCACGATCGCCGACCAGGAGTCCGAGGCGATCCTCACCCGCGAGCTGTCGGGGGCCTTTCCCGGGGCGTTCGTCCTCGGCGAGGAGGTCACCTCGGTCGACCCCACCACCCTCGACCGCTACGTCACGGCCGAGCACGCCTTCACCGTCGACCCGGTCGACGGCACCAAGAACTTCGTCCACGGCTCCCCCGACCACGCGGTCATGGTGAGCGAGGTCGTCCGTGGCGAGACGGTCCGGGCCTGGATCTGGCAGCCCGAGCACGAGGTCGCGTGGGTCGCCGAGAAGGGTGCCGGCGTCTACCGCAACGGCGAGCGCGTCGTCCGCGAGCCCGTCGCCGACGGCATCCCCCCACGCGGGGTCACGTCGATCTGGCCGTTGCGCGGCCACTCGCTGGGGTCGATGCCTGCCCTCGTCGGGTCCTGGGTGTGCTGCGGGGTCGACTACCCCCGTCTGATGGAGGGCGCCACCGACTACATCCTCTACGCGCGCAACAGCCCCTGGGATCACTCGCCCGGCACGCTGATGGTCACCGAGGCCGGCGGCTTCGCGGGCCACACCGACGGAACGCCATACTCACCAACGGTTCTCACGCCCGGCATCATCGTGGCCGCCGACCGTGGGACGTATGCCGCCGTGCGCCGCCACGCCTCCGACGCCTTCGCCAAGCGCAGCTGACCGGCGCTCGCCGCAACCTCGCACCATGACCTCGAGGACGTGGGACCACACCGAGGTATGCCGCGTGGTCACCCTCGCGCGCGACCCCGCCGCCTTGGGTGCCGCGGTGACGGTGGCGCTCTGCGGCCACTGGGAGCACGACGGTCCCTCCGCGACGAGGGGTACGAGCTCGTCAGCCCCCGGATGCGGCGCGAAGACCTGGAGCGCGAGGTTACCGCCGCGCTGCAACACCACCAGCTCGGTCCACGGTGCGCTCTGGACGACGAGGTCTCCCCGCGCCACGCCCTGGGCGAACGCGGGTGAGGCAAGCACCTCATAACGGTCGGGGCCGTGCACCGCGACGAGGATGCTCTCGTGGACCGGCTCCCCGCTCGACTTCTGCCCGACGGGGACCTCCAGCGTCTGGGCCTCGGCTTCGTCAGGTGACAAGGCGACCCTCGACGTCCTCGGGCCACGCATCCGCACCCCCGTGACGCCCCTCCCAGTAGTTACACACCCGCAGCAGGAACTGCGGGCGTGTCGCCAGCATGGTCACGGTCGTCGGGAACTGGTCGTGGTCCTCCCGGAGCACGAAGCGCTCTCCCTCGACCCCGGCGACCCGGGCCAGTCGGTGGCTGCCTTTGTCAGTCACGATGAGCACACTCTGCCGACCCGTCCCTACCGCCGCTCACACTGCCGCTCACACTGTCGAGGAACGGGTGAGGTCGAAGTACTGCGCGTCCTCGGCCTCCAGGCGGGCCGACAGGCAGTCGTAACCCTCGACCCTGAGGAAGTCCACCTCACGATCGGAGAGAGGCACTCCCTGCAGCCAGTGGATGTCCTGCGCGATCCCTTCCAGGGTCACGGTGCCCAGTCCGCTGAAGGCGAACGGCTCGGCCCACATCAGGTGCGGCGTCGTCGTCGAGGGGACGTACTCGCGCACCACATCGGGGAACACGACACCCGGCGCAGCCAGCCAGCCGGACTTGAGCACGTTGAAGGCCGACGTAGCGACCATGTTGGCTGCCACAGCGTGCTCCCGGCGGACGGTCACCATCAGCTCGACGCGGAGGTCCGCACCGTCGAGCCGGTTCACGACGGCGTGCAACGACGCCGTGGAGAAGGTGCTGAGAAGGGGCCCAGGCGACCCGACCGCCTCGACCACGGCCACGGCGTGCTCCTCCGGTTCGTCGTAGTACGCGCGGGTCGAGCAGCCGCCACCCAGACGACTCTTCAGGAAACGCGAGACGACGGGCCGGGTCTCGGGCAGTGCGGCACGGTCAGCCATCGGCGTCGTCCGGGCACGGCGACACCGTCGCTCGGTGTTCCTGCTGGGTCGGGCCGGGCACGCGGCAAGTATGCCTTCTCAACCGAGCCGGCCGAGGTAGACACGGATCGGCAGCTCCACCAGGGATTCCGGGCGCCGCTCGAGCAGCCGGTCGTCCTCCTGGACCCGGGCGTCGACCGCCACGACCGCACCCTTGAGCCCGAGCCGCTGCAGCCCGTCGGGAGAGTCGGCGGCCACCAGCACCACCCGACCGCCCTTGGCCTCCACGGCCCGCTGCACCTGTTGGACCGCGGCTCCCAGCCGGGACGGATCGTTGCGCAGGCCCGACGTCGTCGAGAGGGCGTTGACGCCGCAGTAGCCACGCAGCACCTGGGGCCACTCGTTCGCCGCCCTCGAGTCCACCATCAGGGCGACGTCCCCCGGACGCATGGCTGCGCAGACGGTGTCGACCGCGGCCCACTCGCCCAGCTCGACCCGCTCGTCGGCGTGCGGACGCGTGGCGAGGGCGGTGGGCACGAGGAGGGCGGCCGCGATGGCCACGCTGACGGCGACGTTCACGGCATACGGGAGGCGCTTGGTGGGCCACCGCGAGACCATGGCCGCGCACGCCACGGTGAGCACCACGATGGTGGGCAGTGCGATGACCAGCCGGCGGTCGGCCCATGGGTGGTCGGGTGTGATGCCGGGGCGGTAGAGCGTGAGCAGGGTCGAGCCGATCGCGACGACGGCCGGACCGGTCCAGCTCGGGAGCTCGCGGTCGTCGACCCACGCAGACGCCGCACGGTGCGCGAGCACTGCCGTCGCCACGAGCGCGAGCCCGAGCGCGACCGGCCCCACCCACCACGCCAGCCAGGCCACCGTGTGCTCCGCATAGGTGCGCCCACCGTCCACGGTCAGGCCCTGCCGCGCCTGCAGACCGGCCACCACCCGCGCCCCCGGGTCGGCGGCCGACTGGCGCACCACCTGCCACCACGGCCGGCTCGCGAGCACCAGGCCCACGAGGACGAACCCGCCGGCGAGCAGCCGCGCGAGCCAGGCCCGGAGCACGGCGGGCAGCGACCAGCCACGGGCCGAGCCCCAGAGCAGGACGACGCCGAGCAGGCACGCCGCCACACCCATGGCGACCAGCGGGAGGAGCGAACCGGCGATGCTGCCGAGGTACTCGCTCGAGGTGAGCCAGGTGACCCCGAACGCGACGGCGGTCGACACGGCGGTCGAGACCCCGAGGACCCTGGCGTGCGACTGGCGCTGCAGGGCCGCCAGGACCACGACGGGCACGACCAGGACCACCTCGCGCAGGGCGTCGACGCGGATGACGATCGCGCCACCCATCAGGACCCCGGCCAGGACGGCGGCGCGCCGGGCCATCACGACCTCGGGGAAGGCCGCGCCCCGGGCGGCCACCACGAGGGTGAGCAGCCCCGCGGCGAGCACGGGCAGCGACACGGGTTCGGAGTACGTCGAGCGGGCGACGTGGAGCAGCGGGAAGAGCAGGCCGGTGCCCAGCGCGGCGAGCGGCCCCCACCGCGGCCCGACGACCGTGGCGGCGAGCAGTCCCACACCCAGGACCGTGAGGCCGAACAGGATCGCGGGAGCCCACGCGGTGCCTGCGGGTCCGGCAACCCACCACGCGACGGAGTACCAGGCGGAGGCCCCCACCGGGAACTGCGGCTGGATGCTCGGCTGCTGTGGCGTGCCCGTCGCGTAGAAGGCCGGGCTGGCCAGCGTGATGCCGTCGATGGCCAGCACGTCGGGCCCGCCGACCGAGTCGGGGCTCACCTCGATCGGGCGGGAGTGGCCGCCGGCGAGCTGGATCGCCGACTGGAGGTAGGACCCGGAGTCGCGGCGTGGGAGCACCTGCTCGGAGTGGGTCACCCCGGCCCAGGCGGTGGCCCCGACGGCCAGCACGACGAGCAGGGCCGCCGACCAGACCGGCAGGGGGCGCACCGGCACGAGGGCCGCGCCGAGCCCGGCCACCACCGCCAGCACCAGCAGCACCGGCCCGGCGACCCACGGGCTCCAGAGCCCACCGAGCGACAGGAGGGCGGCGGCGAGGGAGCCGAGGACGAGCCACAGGGCGGCGCCCACCACCGTGCGCGTCACCAGCCAGCCACCCCAGGCCTCGCCCCTGCGCAGCGGGAGGTCGCCGGGGTCGGGGGCATAGGGGTAGCGGCGGGACTCGCGGCTGCTCACAGGCCGCAACGCTACTGCCCGGCGGGGCCCGGCCCGCGCACCCATGAGATGTGAGGTCGGCCGTGGTCTCGCGATAACCTCACGGCCATGCCTGACGACACCACGAAGTCCGGGGAGACCACCACCCCGCGCACGGTCATCACCTTCGGGACCTTCGACGTGCTGCACGTCGGGCACATCCGGATCCTCAAGCGGGCCGCCTCCCTCGGCGACCGGCTCGTCGTCGGCGTCTCGGCCGACGCGCTGAACGAGGCGAAGAAGGGCCGGGCCCCGGTCTTCTCGCAGGACGAGCGGCTCGAGATCATCGGCAGCCTGAAGTTCGTCGACGAGGTCTTCGTCGAGGAGAGCCTCGAGCTCAAGCGCGACTACATCGTGGAGCACAAGGCCGACGTCCTGGCGATGGGCGACGACTGGAAGGGCCGCTTCGACTTCGTGTCCGACCTGTGCGAGGTCGTCTACTTCCCGCGCACCCCGTCCGTGTCGACGACCGAGCTCATCGAGCACATCGCCAACACCGCCTGATGCCGGCCACCCCCGCGGAGGTGCTCGCGGCGATGCTGCGGTCGGACCCGGGCCGCCCCCGGGTCACGTTCTACGAGGACACCCCCGGCCCGACCCGCGGTGAGCGCATCGAGCTGAGCGCCAAGGTGCTCGCCAACTGGGTCAACAAGGCCGCGAACGCCCTCCAGGAGGAGTGGGACCTCGCGCCCGGGTCGCACGTCCGGCTCGTCCTGCCCCCGCACTGGCGCTCGCTCTACTGGGCGCTGGCCGTCTGGTCGGTCGGCGCGACCGTCGTCCTCGACGACGGCGACGCCGACCTCGTCGTCACCGACGACCCGACGATGGCCACCCCGGCTCCCACGCCGTCGGTCCTCGTGACCTTGGCCGCGCTGACCCGCGGCGCAGCCGTTTCCGTCCCGGCCGGCGTGATGGACGAGGCCAAGGAGCTGGCGACGTATGCCGACCAGTTCAGCCCGTGGGACGAGCCGGCTCCCAGCGACCCGGCCGTCACCGGGGCAGGCGCCGACGCGGCATACGACTCCGTTGTCCCGCAACGAAACTGGGCTAGTGGCAGTCGCGTGCACACCGCGGACGACACGCTTGCCGAGGTGCTGGCGACGGCTCTCGGCGCGTGGGCGGTCGATGGCTCGCTCGTGCTGTCGCGCGGACCGGCGCCCGAGGGTGGTCGGGCCGCACGGCTGGCCTCGGAGGGCGTGACCCTCGAGGTCTAGCCGTCGATCGGGGTGGCTCAGTGCCCCTCACGGCGTCGCAGCTCGGCCTCGAGGGCCTGCCACGTGAGGGTGGCGACGACGCCGGTGCGAGCCAGCTTGGCGCGACCTTGGAGGGCCTTGACGGCAGTGGCGGTCGCGGGTCCGAACGCACCGTCGGCCTTGACCCCCAACGCCTTCTGCAGCGCCGCGACCGCCGTCCCGTGGGAGCCCGTCCTGAGGACGGTGCCGTAGTAGGCGCGCAGCGGGTAGTCGCGGTGCTCGAGGGCCTGCCAGACCTTGCTGTCCGCCACTCCGGTCTGGGCCAGGTGGTGCGACCTCTGGAACGCCTTGACCGCCGCGGTCGTGCGCGCCCCGAAGGCACCGTCGACGGCGAGGCCACCGAGAGCCCGTTGGAGCGTCTTCACGGCGGCGCCGCGCGAGCCGGCCTTGAGAACGGTGGACATCAGGGCGGTGTACGGCGTGGCGACCCGGGTCGTGCCCCGCGACGCGGACGTCGTGGTGCCGGTGCCGCCCATCAGCGCGGTCCAGGTGCTCGGGCCCACGATGCCGGTGGCCGGCAGGTTGCGACGAGCCTGGAAGGCCTTGACCGCACCTTCGGTCTGCGGGCCGAACGCACCGTCAGCGGTGATGCCGAGCGCCTTCTGGAGGGCGACGACCGCGGCTCCCCGCGAGCCCTTCTTCAGGGTCAGCTTCGCGTAGGCCGCGAGCGGGCTCGAGGAGGTGGTGACCGGCGGCTTCGTCGGGGTCGTGACCGGCGTCGTGACCGGCGGCTTGGCCGGCGTCGTGACGGGCGGTTTGGCCGGGGTGGTCGGCGTCGTCGCCGTCCCCCGCGGCGGGATCAGCTTGAGCGCCACCATCTTGGCCCAGGTCGCGGGGTCCAGCTGGCCGGTGACCTTGACGCCGTGCGCGGCCTGCCAGGTCTTCAGGGCGGCCGCGGTCTTCGGACCGAAGACGCCGTCGGCCGTGACGCCGATGACCTTCTGCGCCAGCACCACGTCCGGTCCGGTCGCGCCCTGGATGAGCAGGGAGTAGACGGCCGAGGGGGTCTGCGGCGGAGTCGTGGGCTTGGGCGCCGAGGCCGGGCCGGGGCTCACCGTCGTGAGGGCCTTGCCGGTCCACCAGGAGGTGCGGGCGTAGGCGCCGTCCCACGAGAAGGAGAAGTGGATGTGGTCGGTGTGCGGCACCGGCCCGGTGTAGGGAGCCCATCCACGGGCGGGGTCGTAGGCACGCCACATCTTGTGGTTCCAGATGATGTACATGATCCCGAACCGGCGAGCCATCGCCCCGGGACGGCCCTGCGCGTCGGGCGCCGACAGCCACTGCGTGACCGAGTCGGCGATGGCCTTCTCGTTGGGCTTGTTGACGCTGAGCATCCAGTCCCAGGCCCGCCCCTCGGAGTGCTCCGTGAGGCCGCTGTTGCAGTTCCGCGTGATGCCCCACTCGGAGGTGCCGACCTTGTAGTGGCTCGACATCAGCGTGGCGAAGGCCACGACGCCCGGCTTGGCCTGCGGGTCGCAGAGCCGCTGCGCCTGGTAGGGAGGGGCGACGTCGAGCGCGGACGGCAGGGTCTTGGTCGGGGGCTTGGGCAGGGTGGCCGCCTGGGCGGACGCCATCCCGACGGGGACGGTGAGCACAGGGATGGCCAGGACGCCGAAGGCACGCACGACTCGCGACACGAGAACTCCACGGGGGACATGGCGCCTCGGATCCCGAGCCGCCGTACGAGTTGGACACCAGCCCCAGGGGTCACGTGCGGAGCAGGCAGGACATTTGTCCCACCAGTGCACAGCCGTAACAAGCGGTTCGAGCGAACTACAACCACGGAATTCGCCCCTGCCTCCCCCGAACAGGCCCCCCGCGAGCACGCGCCCATGTGGGATGAGCACGCGGCACCCCCCGGACTGTGGGGAGGGACCACGCAAGGCGACTGCGAGCGTCCGGCTAGAGTCCACGCCATGGACAAAGTCGTCTCCACCGCGGCCGAAGCCATCGACGGGATCGTCGACGGCTCCTCCCTCTCGGTGGGCGGGTTCGGGCTCTGCGGTATCCCGAGCGTGCTCATCGCGGCGATCCACGATGCGGGGGTGAAGGACCTCGAGGCGATCTCCAACAACTGTGGCGTCGACGACTGGGGCCTGGGCATCCTCCTCAGGGACAAGCGGATCCGCCGGATGGTCTCCTCCTACGTCGGGGAGAACAAGGAGTTCGAGCGCCAGTACCTCTCGGGTGAGCTGGAGGTGGAGCTGACGCCCCAGGGCACGCTCGCGGAGCGGCTGCGCGCCGGCGGGAGCGGGATCCCCGCGTTCTACACCGTGACCGGGGCCGGCACCCAGGTGGCCGAGGGCGGGCTGCCCTGGCTGTATGCCGCGGACGGCACCGTCGCGAAGTCGTCACCCGCCAAGGAGACCAAGGTCTTCGAGGTCGACGGGCACGACAAGGAGTTCGTCCTCGAGCGCGCGATCGTCGCCGACTTCGGGCTGGTCCGCGCCTGGAAGGGCGACCGGCACGGCAACCTCGTCTTCAACCAGAGCGCCCGCAACTTCAACCCGCTGGCCGCGATGGCCGGGCGGGTCACGGTCGCCGAGGTCGAGGAGCTGGTCGAGCCCGGCGAGCTCGACCCCGACCAGGTGCACCTGCCCGGCATCTACGTGCACCGGGTGCTGCCACTGACGCCCGACCAGGCCAGGGACAAGCGGATCGAGCGCCGCACCGTGCGCCCCCGCCCCGACGCCGGGTCTGTCGGCGCCGGCGCCGGCAGCGAGAGCCAGTCGTCGACCACCAGCCAGGAGGCCTGAGATGGCACTGACCCGTGAGCAGATGGCCGCCCGCGCGGCCGCGGAGCTGTCCGACGGCTCCTACGTCAACCTGGGCATCGGCCTGCCGACACTGGTCCCCAACTACGTGCCCGACGACGTCGAGATCGTCCTCCAGTCGGAGAACGGCATCCTCGGGGTCGGCGCGTATCCCGTTGACGGCGAAGAGGATCCAGACCTGATCAATGCCGGCAAGGAGACGGTCACGCTGCGCCGTGGCGCGTCGTTCTTCGACTCGGCCACGAGCTTCGGCATGATCCGTGGCGGCAAGGTCGACGCCGCCATCCTGGGCGCCATGCAGGTCTCGGCCAAGGGCGACATCGCCAACTGGATGATCCCCGGCAAGATGGTCAAGGGCATGGGCGGCGCGATGGACCTGGTCCACGGCGCCAAGAAGGTCATCGTCCTGATGGAGCACAACGCCAAGGACGGCTCCTACAAGATCGTCGACGAGTGCTCCCTCCCCTACACCGGCCGCGGCGTCGTGCAGCGGATCATCACCGACCTGTGCGTCTTCGACGTCACCGACGCCGGCCTGGTGCTGCGTGAGCTCGCCGAGGGCGTCACCGAGGACGAGGTCCGCGAGAAGACCGAGCCGGACTTCACCGTCGACCTGACAGCTTCATAGGCATCACCGCCACGGCACCACCTCGGCAGCGCCATGGCTGCCTCGCGGCTCTCCACCCGGTGGGCGCGGACGCATCGTCCGCGCCCACCGGCGCGTGCTCCTACTTGAGGATCGTGGAGAAGATCTGCCAGCCGTTGCCCACGACCACCCGCGGCTTCCACCCACCCGCGCCGTTGCCGGGGTAGAGGTAGAGCAGGCCCGACGAGGTGCGCGCGAGGACGTCGGCGTTACCGTCGCCGTTGAAGTCACCGCCGCCGGTCAGGGCCGTGAAGATGTTCCAGCCGGCGCCGACCTTGACCCGCGGCTTCCACCCACCCGTGCCGTCACCGGCATACAGGTAGAAGGTGCCGTCGGTCGTGCGGGCCAGCACGTCGGGGTGGCCGTCCCCGGTGAAGTCACCGGGGCTGAGGATCGATGTGAAGATGTTCCAGCCCCCACCGATGGTGGTGCGACCCTTGAACCCACCGGTCCCGTTGCCGGAATACAGCCAGAGGGCACCGTCGCTCGCGCGCCGCGCGATGAGGTCGGTCAGGCCGTCGCCGTCGAAGTCGCCCACGGGCAGGACCAGGTTGTGCATGGTCCAGCCCGCGCCGATCTTCTTGGCGGCCGCGAAGGTGCCGTTGCCAGTGCCACTGCGCAGGAAGAGGTTGCCAGCCGTGTCCTGCACGAGGACGTCGCTGATGGTGTCGGCGTCCCAGGTGCCTGCGGTGAGGGCCTTCGCATAGGCGTTCCAGCCGCTCGGCTCGGCCACCATCGTCGGGTTCCAGCCGCCCTTGCCGTTGCCGGAGTAGACCCGCAGCGCGCCACTGCCGGCCTCGACGGCGAGCACGTCCATCTTCGCGTCGCCGGTGACGTCGCGCGGGAACGATGCGGCCGACTCGAACCGCGGTGCGAACCAGTCGCTCCAGGTGTTGCCGAAGACGCTGCGCAGCGAGGAGACGCTGGGGCTGACGGACCCCTTCGAGCCGGTGACCGTGGCGGCGAGGACGCGGCCGCCCTGGTCACCGAGACCGTTGCGCTGGGTGATCGTCAGCGAGCGGAACGACCCGATGGCGGGGTAGCTCGCTTCGATGGTCGAGGTCGAGATCGTCTTCGTCCAGGTGTGGTACGGGTTCGAGGGCGTCGCGTCGTAGTCGTCGCGCTGCGCCACGAGGTAGGGCTGGCTCCCGTCGGACGACCACCCGCCGTCCGACGCGCTGAACTGGGTGAAGGCGGCCTTCCCGTTGTAGAGCACCGCCATCTGGGCCGTCGCGGCGATAGCGTCGTTGGTCGACGTGTACTCGTTCGAGGTGCTACCGGTCCTGGTCGGCTTGAAGACCTGGCTGCGGGTGTCGTCGTAGACGTCGTACCAGGTCGAGGCGGGCGCGTTGGTGCGGTGCCACTCCGCGAACGACCGGGCGGCCACGGCCTGCGCCTTCAGCGTGTCAGCGGGCCAGGAGGCGAACACCTCGCTCGGGACGACGGTGCGCAGGTAGCTGTCCATCGGGAGCGCCACGACCGGCACCAGCGACTCGGCGCCCGGGCTGCCGCTGAGGATCCCCCGGACCTGCCCGCGGTACTGCACCGGGGTGCTCCCGCGGTAGGTCGTGACGATCCCGGACGAGCTGTTGAAGAAGGCCCCGGTCGACGGCACGCTGGCGTTGGCGTAGAGGAGCCAGGTCGCCGAGCCGGTGGGGAGGTACTCGAGGCGGAACTTCGTCGGCGTCCCCACCACCATCGGAGCGGGGACGAGCCGCCACCGGGCGATGGTCTTGCCGTCCTTCTGGGTCGGCAGGACGGAGGAGTCGGTGAGGTTCCAGGTCACCCGGAGCCCAGTGGCCGGATCGGCCTGCACGGTGCTGCCGAGGGAGGCCACCCGCACCCGGATCGTCGGGTTGCCCATCGAGCCGACGGTGGTGCCCGGGTAGAAGAAGCCCACGATCTGCTGCCACGTGCGACCCGCCTGGGCTGCCCCGAGGGCGCCGTACTGGGACATGCCGTGGCCGTGGCCGTTGCCGTGACCGGTGATGGTGAAGGTGCCGTCGGCGGGTCGCGGGTAGACCTCGGCCGCGCCGGCCGCACCCGCTGACACGACGAGCCCGACTGCCACTGCAGCCGCCGCGGCCGTCAGCGACCGCAGCCTCCTCGGGCTAGCCCAGGACATTCGCCACACCTTCCGGAGCCGTGACGGGCTGGCGCATGGAGCTGAACCCCTTCGCGCCGTCCCCCGCGTAGAGCCAGAGCTTTCCACCGCTGTCCTCCCCCAGTAAGTCGTTCTTGCGGTCTCCGTTCAAGTCTCCCACTCCCATGATGCGGCGCAGGTCGGTTTGCCCCGAAATGGCCACCACGTAGTCATTCAGCGTGCCCGGACCGCTGCCGCGGTAGAGCAGCACCGCCCCGTCGCTCTTGCGCAGGGCCACGACGTCGGCGTTGAAGTCGCCGTTGACCGCCCCGGCAGCGGTCACGCTGCTCATCACCTGCCATCCCAGCCCGAGCTGGATCCACCACCCGAAGGTCGCGTTGCGGGTCATGGTGTACATCCGCAGCTCGCCACCGGTGGTCCGCGCGAGCAGGTCCGGCACCCCGTCGTTGCTCAGGTCACCGGCGGCCTCGATCAGGTCGAAGACCTGCCAGCCCTTGCCGATCGGGGTGCTGGAGGTGGCGAACCCTCCTCCGCTCTGCCCGCGCAGGAGGTAGAGGTTGCCGTCGCTGGCGCCCCGGGCGACGGCGTCGGTGCGACCGTCGCCGTCCAGGTCGCCGACCACGCGCACGAGGTCCATCCCGGCCACCTGCACCCCCGCCGACACGGGCGCCGAGCCGAAGTCGCGCTGACCCGTCCCGCTGTAGAGGCGAAGGGTCGAGTCACCCGGCACCCGTGCGACCACGTCGGCGTGCCCGTCGCCGTCCCAGTCGGCCCCACTCGTGATGTGGTCGAGCGCGGACCACCCCTTGCCCCAGAAGTTGTATCGGGTCAGCTTGCCCGCGGCATCGGCGTAGTAGGTGCGCATGACGCCGTCCCGCTGCCGGACGACGAGGTCGCCGACGTGGCCGTCACCGTCGAGGTCAGGGGCCGCCGTGATGCTGTCGAGCGCACTCCAGCCACTCCCCCAGGTGCGGGCGGCGCCGAGGCCCCCCGACGCCGTGCCGGGGTAGAGCACGAGCCGGTTGTCGGACGTGCGGATGCCCAGCAGGTCGGGGTGACCGTCGCCGGTGAGGTCGCCCGCACTCGTGAGCGTCCTGACGCCGCCGAACCCTGACCCGATGACCACCCCCGAGGACACCCACCCGCGGCCGTCACCGGCATACAGGACGAGCGCACCGTCGTTGCGCACGGCGAGGAGGTCGGCGCGACCGTCACCGGTGCGGTCGCCGGCGGCGACCAGCCGGGTCATGACGTTCCAGCCGCCACCCTTCACCGCCATCGTGCCGAAGCCGCCCCGACCGTTCCCGGGGTAGACGCGCACGGCGTTGCGGGCCGGGTCGCGGGCGATGATGTCGGCCCGGCCGTCACCGGTGAAGTCGGGCGTGAGCACGATGTCGTCGAGGACGTTCCACCCCCTGCCGATGGTCCGCCCCGAGGTCACCGGCTGCGGCGAGGCACTGGTGAGCCGCTGGACCGAGCCGGTCATCGCGGGCGGGGTGAGCGTGCCCGGGTACGAGAGCAGGTCGGGGGTGGCACCGCTGTCGAGCGAGCGCGCGATGCCCGACCTCGTGAGCGAGCCCATCATCGACGCCACGGCGCTGCGGATCGCGGGCAGCCGGTTGTACATCGCCTGTCCGGGGCAGCTGGTCGAGTAGCCGTCGCGGTGCCCCGAGATCCGGTTGAAGGTCTTGTCGCGGGCGAACACGGTGCCGGTCGCCGGGTTGCCGTGCAGGGTGAACTTCCACGCGATGGTGCGCTCGATGGCGGTGAGCATCGCAGCCGGGGGCGTGGCCGAGGTGAAGTCACCCATCGCGGAGACCCCGAAGGACCACGAGTTGTAGTTCATCGTGTGCGCGCCGATGACCGCCTTGTCGACCCCGCCGTAGCGGCCCTCCCAGATCCGGCCGAACCGGTCGACGAGGAAGTTGTAGCCGATGTCGTTCCAGCCCTGGCCGTTCACGTGGTAGTCGTAGATGCCGCGGATGATCGCCGGCACCTGGGCGCTGGAGTAGCTGTTGGTGCCGTCGGTGTGGTGCACGAAGGCGATGTGCGCCTGCCCGTAGCCGACGCTCCCCTTGCGCATCGACTCGTCGGCGCCCCACTCCTTGCGGGTGTGGATCGTGGGGCGGGTGGCAGCGGCGGAGGCCGCCCCGCGGGTGGTGGCGCCCGCCGCGCCGTCGGCGTCCGAGCTCCCGGGGTCGACGACCGACACCTGCACGGTGGGCGCGACGGCCTTGCGGCTGAGCACACGGACCTGGGTCTGGTCGCCGTCGACGACGTAGGCGGTGGTGCCCTCGCGCGTCACGCGACGGCCCTCTGCGCCACCGGGACCGTCGACGTCCGGGGCGTGGTCGCCCTCGCGCTCCATGGTCTGCCACTGGTCCCAGGCGCCGTCCTTGTGGATGCGCACCTGCACGACGTCGTCCACCCCCAGCTGTCCCTTGACCCAGGTCGCCCCGACGACTGCGAGGTCGCGGTGCACCGGCTGGGCCGCGGTGACCGCGCCCGACCGGGTCGACGACGGTCGCGACCCACCCAGCTGGTCGACCGCCTTGGGGGTGGCGGTCACCTGCACCCGGCTCGACCGCACCGGGTGCGTCGGCGCCGCGGCGGCACTGCCGGGCAGCGGGCCCACGGCGACGACGGAGGTCGCGACCAGCGCCACGCCCAGACCGAGGGACAGGACGGCGGTCCGCCGCAACCCGGAGGCGGAGCGTGCGGACCGGGACGGGGTCGGCCGGGACGACGCGGACCGGGTCGGTGCGGCGTTGGTCGGTGCGGCTTTGGTCAGTGGAGTCAGAGTCATGGCAGATCTCGCAGGAGTCGGGTGCGGGGGCAAGGGGCGTCAAGGGCGAGTCACCCGACACGATGCCGCACAACCGGTGCATAAGCAGCACAAGTAGCCAACTTTCACAGCAGACACAGCCATTCGTTACCGATCCGCGACTGCGCCCGTGCTCCGACACCCCTCAAGGGACTGGCGAGCAGCTGGCTTCCCCGCCGGTGGAACACCGGTCGGGCGGCTGCTCGCACCCGCCGCCCTGCCCACGGGTCGGGCCGGCGTCGGACCGTCGCCTAGGCTGGTCCCCCAAGACAGGCCCCACCGCCCCTCGCCTCGACCGGAGAGTCCCATGACCAGCCCTGCACCCATTGAGATCGACGGCCACCAGGTGGGCCCGGGACAGACCCCGTTCGTCATCGCGGAGGTCTCCGGCAACCACAACGGCTCACTCGAGCGGGCCCTGGAGATCATCGACGCGATCGCCGAGTCGGGGGCCCAGGCGGTCAAGTTCCAGACCTACACCGCCGACACCATCACCATCGACGCCAAGGGCCCGCAGTTCCAGATCCGGGCCGACCACGGCCTGTGGGGCGGCCGCACCCTCCACGACCTCTACGAGGAGGCGCACACTCCCTGGGAGTGGCACGCCCCCATGTTCGAGCGGGCCCGCGAGCGCGGCCTGACGCCGTTCTCCAGCCCGTTCGACCCCACCGCGATCGAGCTGTTGGAGTCGCTCGACGCCCCGGCCTACAAGATCGCCTCCGCCGAGGTGGTGGACCTCCCGCTGATCCGCGAGGTCGCCTCGACCGGCAAGCCGATGATCATCTCCAGCGGCATGGCGACGCTCGGCGAGATCGACCGCGCGCTCTCGGCGGCCCGCGACGGCGGCTGCACCCAGATGGTCCTGCTCGCCTGCACGGCGTCCTACCCCGCCGCGCCCGAGGACGCCCGCCTCCTGTCGATCTCCACGCTCCAGGAGGCCTTCGGCATCCCGATCGGCCTGTCCGACCACACCGAGGGCATCGGCGTCTCGGTGGCGGCCGTGGCGCTCGGCGCCGTCGCCCTGGAGAAGCACGTCACCCTCGCGCGGGCCGACGGCGGGGTCGACTCCGACTTCTCCCTCGAGCCGCACGAGCTGACCGCCCTGGTCCGTGAGTCCGCTGCCGCGCGCAAGGCGGTGCAGCCGCCGCGGTTCGGGCCCACCGAGTCCGAGATGGACACCTTGGCGCTGCGTCGCTCCCTCTACGTCGTGGCCGACGTCGCCGCCGGCGACCCCGTCACCCGCGACAACGTCCGGTCGATCCGTCCCGCCGGTGGGCTGGCGACCGACGAGATCGAGCACGTGCTGGGTCGCACCTTCACCGCAGCGGTGGAGCGCGGGACGCCCCTCACCTGGGACCTGATCTAGGCCGCGTTCCGGGCGTAGCAGGAGATCAGAACTTCACGAACCTCTCGAAACCGTCGGCATCGGCCGGCAGGTCGGGCAGGTAGCCGCTCCCGAGGAACAGCCGCCTCGACGCGGTATTCGCCGTGTGCACGGCCGCGAGGTATGCCGCGACGCCGGCTCGCTGCCCCGTCCCCCCGGCGGGGGCGGCAGGGTGGTGCACGGCGGTCGCCTCGCGGGACAGCCAGTCCTCGCCGGCGGCGAGCAGGCCGGACGCCACCCCGCGCCCCCGGCTGTCGGGGGCGACCGTGATCGAGACCTCCCACTCCCCGGCGCCCTCGTGGTCCCAGCGGACCGTGCCGACCGGACGACCGGCGACCTCACCCACGAGCAGCCGCCGGTCGTCGCGGGCCAGGCTGGCGCCCAGCCAGGCGAGGTGCGACTCGAGGGGCACCTCCTCGTGGGAGCGTGAGTTCTCGCGGGTCGCGGGGTCGTTGCGCCAGTGCCAGAGCAGCTCGGCGTCGGCCATCGTCGCCGCGCGCACCACGACCTCGCCGGGTCCGCGCGAGGGCCGGGCGCCGGCGACGACGTCCTCGAACGAGGAGACCAACCGCCACGCGCCCAGCCCGTCGACGACGCGACCAGCGGCCGACGCCATCTCGTGCCGCAGGCCCCGGTCACCGAGGACGCCGGCCAGCGCAGCCGTCATCGTCGCGGTGTCCACGACCTCGGACGGGGCGCCCAGGCCGATGGCGGCCCCGGCCCGGAGCAGCGCGAGATAGCCCGGGAGCTGGTTGTCGACCACGGCGAGGACGGCGTGGGTCAGCCGCTGGTCTCGAGCGCCGACAGGGCCGCGTCGGCAGCCACCAACAGCGTGTCCGCGGCCAGCCCCGCGCCGTCGCTCGGGCGACCACCACGCGTCACGGCCGCCGCGAGCGCGACGGGCTCGAGCGGAGCCAGCTCGACCCCGAGCGGACGGGGCGCGGTGTCACTGGCGACGACGCGGGCCCCGGCGTCGAGCGCCTCGCGCACGATGACCGAGTCGCCGTCCCAGTCGGTCGGACGCAGGAAGACCGCGGACGACGCGAGGACCGCGCGCACCTCCTCGGCCGGCGCGTCGAAGGTCAGGGTCACCCACTCGAGGGGCGCCACGGCGGCGCGCAGCCGGCCCAGCTGCTCGCCGTCGTGGCCGTAGGCAAGCACCCGGAGCGTGGCGTCGGGCCACTCGGCCGCGCGGACGAGGCCGACCGCCTCGACGGCGAGCTCGGCGCGGTAGTGCGCGAGCCCCGCGTTGGTCGCCACGCAGACGGCATGGGGGTCCCGCCGGGGAGCCACCACCGCCGGGTCGGTGGGGGTGGGCACGAAGGGCGTCACGACCCGCACCCGGTCGCGCAGCGAGTCGGGCAGCACCTGGCGGATCTCGTCGTTCACGGCCCAGATCTCGTCGTAGGCGTGCAGGGCCAGCCGCAGGACGGCGCCGCCCGGCCGGCCCAGGCGCTGGACCTGCCGGAGTGTCGAGCCCGAGTGCAGCACGACGGCACTGCGGCCGGGCAGCACGGCGAACACCGGCGCCAGCACGACCGCGCGCCAGAGCCTGGTGATGTGGAACAGGTGGAGGGTGCGACGTCCCCACCACGAGGGCACCGAGCGGGCCGCCCGGGCGGCCGCGCCGGTGTCGACGTAGTCCACGGCATACCCCTGCGCGCGCAGCGCCTGGGTCAGCTGGCGGTGGCTGGCGTGCACGCCGCCCACCTCGCCGTGCTCCTGCGCCCACTGCAGGACGCGGGCCGACCGCCGGGGTGCGCTGCCGCTGGCCATCAGTCCAGCCGCGAGCTCGTGAGGACGCCGACGAGGTGCCCGCCCGCCGTGACGAGGGCCAGCGGCACCATCACGGCCACCAGCACCTGAGTGCCCAGCAGGTCGCCCCGCGTCACGTCGACGACGCCGGCCACCAGCGCGAGGAGGGACGCCTCGACGGCGACGAAGGCACGGAAGATCGGCAGGTAGCCCATCGCCCGTCGGACCGCGGCGAGGCCGGAGACCTTGGAGCGGGTGGTCGCGGCGACGTCCTCGAGCACCGGGCGCCCGGTCTTCGCGCGCGCCACGTGGACCAGGTCGGTGAACGCCTTGTTGAGGAGCACGACCAGCGCGACCAGGAGACCGAGGACGGTCCAGCCGCCCACGTCACCCGGGTCGGCCAGCGACCACCCGTCGGCCCGCAGCCCCAGCGCCGCGGGGATGGCCGCCTCGGTGGCGTAGTGGCCGATCCGGTCGAGGTAGATGCCGGCGGGTGAGAACCGCTGTCGCCAGCGGGCCACCTCGCCGTCGCTGCAGTCGAGCAGGATCTGCAGCTGCATCGCCACGACGCAGAGCACCGGGCCGAGGATGCCCGGCAGCGGCAGCACGAGCGCCCCGACCACCCCGACGAGGATCATCAGCCAGGTGACGCCGTTCGGGGAGATGCGGGTCGGCAGCAGGGCACGCGTGGCGTAGACGGACAGGTGGCGGATGTAGAGCGCGCCGGCCCAGTGCTCGGCGTTGTAGCGGGCGATGTGCTCCGGGGGTTGCGCGACGGCGCGCAGCTCGGCGAGCGACGGGTGGTTGTCCGAGGGGTCGTGGTTCACGCCAGCACCTCCTCGTCCGAGGTGACCGGGCCGGCGTCGGTGCGCGCCCAGGCCCGCCAGCCGAGGGCTGACTCCACGGCATACACGGCGATCAGGACCAGGGCACCCCAGCCCAGGAGGTCCTGCACCGGTCCGCCGACGGCCCAGACGACGACCAGGAGCAGCATCCGGCCGTCGACCCCGAGGGTCACCAGCGTGACCCATGCGCTCGCGGGCGCCCCGGTGTCGCGCAGCCGGTAGACCACGTCGTAGCGGTGCCACGCGACCGCGGCGAGGTAGGCGAAGCCGGTCCAGCGCCGCACGCCCGGCTCGGCGGCCAGCAGGCCGACGACGAGGAGCGACTCGGCGGCCCAGAGGAAGGTGGGCAGCTGCCACGCCAGGGGGCTGCGCAGCGGGGGGTGCGAACCCACGCCGACGAGCAGCACGCCGACCGCGACCAGCGCGACGGCGACCCAGGGGCGTTCGGTGCGCCACGCCACCAGGGCCGCGGCGAGGAGGACGACCACCCCGAGCAGGGCCACGGCCAGCGGGCCCGACCGGACCCGGCCGGCCAGGCGCGCGACCGGTCCGAGGTCGGCCTGGTGGTCGAGGTGTCCCCAGCGCTCGGCGGACAGCGCCTCGTCGGCGCGGTGGTCGTCGAGGCCCAGCACGGCCTTGACCGTGCGGCCGCCCTGGGTCCACACGAGCGCGAAGGCGACGGCGAGGGTGATGGCCCACAGCAGCCACAGCGGGTGGAAGGTCAGGAGACCGACCGACAGCAGCAGGTAGCGCTCCGCGATCGGCAGGTGGAGCACCTTCTTGGTCCAGAAGACCGCCTCGGCGCGACCACGACGAGCCGGTGGGATGGTCAGCCGGGCTCCGTCCGGACCGAGGTCGCGCGGGGCCTCGACCGGCAGGAGGTCGGGCGTCTCGTGGGCCCTGGCCACGCGGCTGCGGTGGACGTAGGCGTAGTCCTCGAGGTGCCGCGCCGTGATCAGGACCATCGCCAGGATGGCCAGCACCCAGAGGTCGGTCCCGCGCCGCTCGGCCACGACGGCCACCGCGGCGATGAGCGAGTACTCCTTGATCCGGTCGCCGACGGCGTCGAGCCAGGCCCCGAGCGCGCTGAACCTGCGGGTGAACCGGGCGATCTCGCCATCGACGCAGTCGATGACGATCGCGACCTGGAGGAGGACGGCCGCGGCGACCCAGGCCCACCGGTTGTCGACGGCGGCCAGACCCGATGCCACGAGCCCGACGCCCAGGCTGGTCACGGTGACCGCGTTGGGCGTCCAGTTCTGCCGCAGTCCGACCGCGGTGACCCGGCGCGACATGGGGCGGATCACCCGCGTCGAGAAGTAGCCGTCGCCACCGCGGGAGGCACCGCGAAGTCGTTGCTGCCAAGCCGATCCCGGGGCGCCGACTGCCTCGTCGCTCCCCCGGCGGAAGGCGAACGGCCCCAAGGGGGACGAGCCCACCGGGATGCCACCGCGCACGAGCACGAGCAGCGCGAGGTCGAAGGGGTCGACCGACGGGTCCGCCGCCGCGGGGGTCGAGGAGGCCGCCCGCCAGAGCTGGGCGGCCTGGGCGCGGTGCGCGCCGGGGAGCCGCAGCACCCCGAGGCCGAGGTGGGTCGGCGCCGTGACGGTGTGCCGGGCGGTGCCGACCGAGTGCAGGAGCTTCTGCTCGGGGTGCACACGCACGAGGGTCAGGTCCGTGCCGGGTGTCCGCAGGGCGGCGAGCTCGACCGTGACGGCGGCGGTGGGGTCGCCGGGTCGGTCGAGCAGGTCGAGGAGGGCGACCGGGCTGACCAGCAGGTCGGCGGCCACCAGCACCAGCGGGGCGACGTCGTCACCCTCGGCGAGGGAGGCGAGGGAGGCCAGCCAGTCGGGCCGGTCGGGCCCCCACGGACCGGCCAGGGACAACCCGAACGGGTCGAGCGACTCGCGCAGGTCGGTCGACGGCTCGTCGGCGCCCAAGAAGGCGACCGACCCACCCGCCGAGTGTCCGTGCACGGCGCGGGCAGCCGCGCTGCCGACGAAGGGCTGCTCGTCGAGCCTCACGCCCCGGCATCCAGGTCGGAGTTGTAGCGGTCGAGCACGTCCGTCATCGGACCGTCCATCATCAGCGTGCCGCGCTTGAGGTAGAGGCCACGGGTGCTGAACCGCCTGAGGTCGGTCTCCGAGTGGGACACGAGGAAGAGCGTGCGGCCGTCGGCGAGCATCGACTCCATCCGCTTGTAGCACTTCTCACGGAACGCCCGGTCGCCGACCGCGAGCACCTCGTCGACCAGGACGATGGGCTCGTCGAGGGTCGTCACCACGGCGAAGCCGAGGCGCACCTTCATGCCCGAGGAGAAGTGCCGGTAGGGGGTGTCGAGTCCGGCACGGACCTCCGGCCCGGCGAAGTCGACGATCTCGTCGAAGCGCTCCTCGATCCGCTCCTTGCTCAGGCCGTGCAGGCCGGCAGTGAGGTAGATGTTGTCGCGCGCCGACAGCTCGCCGACGAAGCCGCCGGTCAGCTCGATCAGGGGGGCGACGCCGCCGGTCACCTCGACCGAGCCCTCGTCGGGCAGCAGGACGCCCGCGATCATCTTGAGCAGCGTGCTCTTGCCACCGCCGTTGCCGCCGACCAGGCCGACGGCCTCGCCGGCGTGGATGTCGAAGCTGATGTTGCGCAGCGCCCAGAAGGACTCCTTGGGAGCGCTGCTGCGGCCGTGGAACAGCAGCTCGCGCAGCTGCATCCGGCGACGACGGGAGCGGTAGAACTCCACCCCGAGGTCGTGCACGGAGATGACGGGGTCGGCCATCAGATCTCCTTCAGGACAGCGCGCTCGAGCCGGCCGAAGACGGCGTTGCCGACGAACAGCAGCACGACAGTCACGACCAGCGACGCGATGATGGCGCCCCACGAGATGGCCTGCCTGCCCTCGTGGGAGAAGAACCCGGCGCGCATCATCTCGAGGATGCCGGTCATCGGGTTGAGCCAGGTCACCTTGTCGTAGGGCTTGGGGACGACGTGGCTGGCATAGATGACGGGGGTCGCGTAGAAGAGCATCCGCATGAAGATCCGGATCACCCGCTGCATGTCGGTGACGAGCGCCGTCACCGGTGCGAGCAGGAGCCCGAGCCCGGTGAGGGCCACCGCCTGCACGACGACCGCGGCCGGGAACATCAGCAGCCACCAGTTGAGGTGGGTGTCGTTCTTGACGAAGTAGATGGCCGTGAAGGCCAGCAGGACGGGCAGCGACAGGAGGTACTCGATGCCCTTGGAGAACACCACCCGCAGCACCCAGATCTCGCGTGGGAGGTTGGTCGAGCGCACCAGCTTCGCCTCTTGGATCAGCGCCCGCGAGGTGTCCGTGAGACAGCCGGAGAACCACTGCCACGACAGCAGCCCGATCACGAGGAACAGGAAGTACGGCTTGTGACCGATGTCGCCGCGCTTGAAGATGTAGACGAAGACGAGGAAGTAGATCAGCGACATCAGCAGCGGGTCGAGGACCGTCCAGACGTAGCCGAGCACGCTGCGCGAGTAGCGGACCCGGAGGTCGCGCACGATGAGGGTCCAGAGCACACTCCGCTTGGCCGCGATGGCCTGCGTCCGGGAGATGAGTCTCATTCGTCCTTGCCTGTCGTGTGCCGCACCCGCGGCGGTTCCATCGGAGGCCATCTTCTCGCGGCGAGCCCGCCGACCGAGCGTACGCCACACGGCATACCCGTCACTGCCTGGACCCGCACCGCTCAGCCCGCCTGGCCGCGCACGCGCTGGAGCAGGGCCACGACCTCTCGACTGACGCGCTCCGGGAGGAGCGCCTTCAGCGTGCTGGTGGTGGCTCGGCGGGCCAGCTGCCGGGGGGTGGCGAGGCCGACCTCGCGCTCGATGGCGAAGCTCGCGAGGTTGTCCTTGGCCCGCGCCAGCCGGCCACGGTCGTCCTCGGCCCAGGCGCGCCGACCACGCCGGGCGCGGACGACCTTGACCAGGTCGTCCATCCGGCCGGCTTCGGCCAGCGCGACGTAGAGCCGCAACGTGGGGGGCTGCGCGTCGAGGAGGCGCTGCGGCAGCCCCGACACCACGTGCCGGAAGAACGTGAGGTATGCCGCGCGGTAGGCGCCGTCGGACTCCGGCAGGGCCGCGGTGTAGAGCGGGAGGTCGAGCTGGAGCACCTTGATGTCGTGGTGCTCGCGCAGGTCGAGCAGCTGCTGCGCCTGGAGGAACTCGTCGACGTCGCGCACCGCGGCGAAGCGGTCGGTGAGGTTGGCGAGCTCGTTGCGGCGCTGGGTGATCGAGCGCTCGCCCTGCCGGCTGCGCCACCGGTAGACCGGCTCGTGCACGACGGCGACCGGGCCCGAGAAGTGCAGCGCGCGCACGGTGACGGGCAGGTCCTCGTAGAGGACGCCCTCCGGGAACCGCAGGCCGTGCTCGAGCAGGAACGCCCGCCGGTAGACCTTGTTCCAGGCGGTCGTGTCGTAGATCAGGGAGGGGTCGTCGACCAGGACCACGCGGTCGCCGACGTCCTGCAGGGCCCGGGCGTGCAGGCTGCTCGGCCAGTCGCGCTCGCCGTCGGTGCGGTTCACGGCACCGGTCGCGACGTGCACCCCGTCGGCCACCGCGCGGCGGACCAGGTCGGCGTAGGCGGGCAGCAGCACGTCGTCGCCGTCGAGGAAGCCGACGTAGTCCCCCGTGGCGAGGTCGATGCCAACGTTGCGCGCCGCGCCGAGCCCGGCGTTCGCCTGGTGCACGACCCGCCACAGGGGCCGGCCGGCCGCGATCTCGTCGCAGATGGCAGGGCTGGCGTCGGTGGAGCCGTCGTCGACGATGATGACCTCGGTGTCGTGCGGCACGCACCGCGCCACCGACTCGAGGCACTCGCGGACCCAGCGCTCGACGTCGTAGACGGCCACGACGACGCTCAACACGGGCGTCGGGCCCGGGATCGCCGTCACCGAACGCGGTAGAGAGTCAGGTTGCGGGCCTCGGACTCGAAGACGGGTTCCCAGCTGGACGGCGGCCCGGAGGGGTTCCTGACCGTCCACGGCCGAAGCGCCGTGAGGCAGAAGCCGCAGGTGCGCGAGCCTGGCCGGAACAGCAGCACGTAGTCACCGCTCACGGGCTGGGCGTCCTTGCCGGTGAGGGAGACCGGCCGGCCCTCCCACACCTTGTCGCCGCCGAAGAAGTCACGCTGGTAGGCCGGCAGGATGCGGGCGGTCTCCCAGTCGGTCCAGATCTTGGTGGTCTTGAAGTCCTGCTGGTCGAGGTGGTCGCGCAGCTCCTCGAGCGCGTCACCACCCCCGACCGCGAAGGCCGTGCTGGCCGGTCCGGTCGTCGCGTAGCGGGCGCCCTCGTAGACCGGGACGGCGAGGACGAGCACAGCCACGAGCGCGGGAAGGACGCGGCCGACCACTCGCGGTGCGCCGGCCGAGGCGAGCCGCCGGACGACCCACGCCGTCGCGAGGGCGGCGATCCCGGCCACGACCAGCGACTCGGCGGGGACGAACGGGATCCAGTAGCGGGCGATGTCGAGCCGGCCACGAGGATGCGCCGGGTCGAGTCCCCCGGCGGCCAGGACGGTGAGCGTGTAGACGCCCAGGAACCACCAGGCCATCAGGCGGATGCCGCCGTTGCGCACGAAGATCCCGAGCGCGGCGACCACGCCGATGACGACCATGGCGGGTCCGCCAGCCATGGCCCACGCCATCGTGGGGATGAAGGTGAAGTAGGTCAGCCGGGGCTGGTTGACCAGGTTGCCGTTGGCCAGCTCACCGGTCGCCGTCTTGGTGGCGCTGATGTCCGTGCCGCTGAGGACGTGCAGCTTGAGCAGCGGGTCGCCGTAGGCGATGGCGCTGATGCCGATGTCGACCGCGGCCCAGAACGCCAGCGGGAGCAGCAGGAAGACCGCCGTGCGGACCAGCCGGCCACGCCGCCAGAGGATGACCGCGATGAGCGGCCAGGCCAGCATCGACGTCTCGCGGGTCTCGAACCCCCAGCCCAGCAGGAAGCCGACGACCACGACCAGGGTGATGGTCCAGCGGTCCCAGGCCTCGCGGTCCCGGGCCACGAGCGCGACCACGATGGCGAGCGTGAAGATGGCCATCGACATGATGTCGGGGTAGCCGCGCGAGAGGTTGTAGAACACCACCGTGTTGGACACGAGCAGCACGACCGCGACCAGCCCGGCCAGCCGGCCCCACCACCGGCGACCCAGCAGGTAGACCGCGCCCGAGAGCACTCCGGCCGACAGCAGCGGCCAGAAGTAGTAGGTGGCCTGGGCGTTGCGGAACACGAAGGCCGGAGGCATCGACGCCAGGATGATGCCGTAGCGCGTGTAGCCCAGCGGGACCCAGCTGTCCTCCGGGAAGTGCATCGCCGCCCGCACGTAGTGCCAGGGGTCGGTGGGCACGATGATCGACCGGAAGACGTAGGCCAGGACCATCACGGCCACCCCGACGAGCCCCGCGACGAGCAGGTCGCTGCGCGACCACGGTGTCCCCGCCAGCCAGTCGCGGCGCGGCTCGGTCGGCCGGGTCGGCGCTCCCTGCTCGCGTGCCTCCGGTGGCTCGGTCGACTCGGTCGGCTCGGTCGACTCGGTCGACTCGGTCCGATCGGCGTCGCCGACCCCGTCTCGGGACGCCAGGGCGCGCTCACGCCTGGAGCTCTCGATGTGGGTCAAGGGTTCCTCCGGAAGGTCGCGCGGGGTGGGGGCAAGGGTATCGGCTGAAGCTGCCAGCCCGGTCACGCCACTCAGCCGAGCACCCGCTCGATGAACCTCGCCGAGGCCCCGCCGTCCTCGAGGCCGGTGAAGCGCTCCCGGAACGCCTGGTACCGCGCGGCATACTCCGTCGTCACCTCGTCGAGGCGCCCGAGGGCGTCGATGACGGCCGACGACTCGGTGAGCAACGGCCCGGGGGCGTCCTGCTCGAAGTCGAAGTAGAAGCCGCGCAGGTTGTCGCGGTAGTCCGCGAGGTCCCAGGTGAAGAAGAGGATGGGCCGACCGGTGTTGACGAAGTCGAACATCACCGACGAGTAGTCGGTGATCAGCACGTCGGACACGAGGTAGAGGTCGCGGATGTCGGGGTAGCTCGAGACGTTGCGGACGAAGCCCCCGAACATCGCGGCGTCGATCTGCGACGACACGAGCTGGTGGCCGCGGATCAGCAGCACGCTGTCGTGGCCGTAGGCGCGGTAGAGCGCCTCGAGGTCGAGCTTCATCGTGAACTGGTAGCGACCGCTCGCGTTGTAGTCGTTGTCGCGCCAGGTCGGGGCGTAGAGGATCACCCGCTTGCCCTCGGGGAGGTCGAGCCGCCGCCGGGTGGCCTCGGTCTGCTGCTGCGCGAGCTCGGGCCGGTAGAAGATGTCGTTGCGCGGGTAGCCGATCTCGAGGACCTCACCCGGGTACTGGAACGCCTTGCTCAGGATGGCGGTCGAGAACTCGTTGGGCGAGACCAGCGCGTCCCACTTGGCGACGTCGCGCGCGAACTGGGTGAGGTAGTTCTTGTTGGACATCTGGATCGACTCGATGTCGAACCCGATCCGCTTGAGGGGCGTGCCGTGCCACGTCTGGGCGTAGGTGCTGCCCTCGCGCTTGACGTAGTGCACGGGCATCGAGTCGTTGCTCACGACCCAGCGGGCGGTACCGAGCCGGCGGTAGTACTCACGGCTGCCGGTGATCACCCGGGTGACGCCGTCCGGGACCTCGACGGCGTGGTCCTGCACGGCCCACACGCACGGCCGCGGGTCGCCCCGGCGCTGCAGCTCCTCGAAGATGGCGCGCGGGTTGTCGGAGTACTGCCGGCCCTTCCAGGCCTCGAAGAAGATGGTGTCGTCGAGGGGTCGGCGACGCTGGAGCCGGTAGTAGTACTTGCGGTTGCGCATCCGGTGCAGCGCACCGCGGTCCTTGTAGTCACCCGAGGCGTCGACGACCAGCGACAGCTCGTGCGCCGAGTCGGAGCGCAGCTGGTAGGTCAGCCCGTCGACCACGCCGGTGCTGGCGAGCAGCGCTTCGGCCGTGCTGGCAGTCCGCACGCTGCGTTCGCGTTGCCCGTCGTCCTCGGTGGTGAGGTTGACGAACCAGCGGCCGTCCTCGAGCCAGCGCAGCACTGCCGAGCCGGGCTCGCCGCGGGCCGGGATGGTGGCCCGCCAGCGGGTGCCCTCGGCGGTCACCGGGATCTGGTGGCTGGCTCCGCTGCCGGTGGTCAGGGAGAGCGCGTCCACCCGCGCACCGCTCGCGTCACCCTCGAGGTGCAGACCCTCGTCGTCCCAGTGGAACGAGGTGAGGACCGGTCCGGGCCGGGCATCCCACAGGCGGGCGCCTCCGTCGGCGCCCTCGCGGACGACGATGGAACGGTTGCGAAGGGTGACGAAGGCGTCCTCCATCTCCGGGGCCAGGTGCAGCAGGGTGCGCGGAGCTGCGTCGAGGGCCTGGTCCGGGTCGGCGAGGCCGAGGACCCACTCGCGGGCGGCGAAGGATGCGGCCCGCACCTCGAGCTGGTCGGCGCTGACCACGGCGGTGGCGGTGCGGCCGTCGGTGGCCAGGGGGATGGTGACCCCCCGGAGGGCGTCGGTGCGGCGCAGGTAGAGGACGGTGTCGTCCCAGTCGCCAACGGTCCTGCGCAGGGTGAGCCGGAGGTTGTCGCCCTCGGCGGACACCGACTCCAGGAGGGCCTCGGTGCGGTAGACGGTGACGGTGAGCTTGCGGGCGTCGTACCCCGGTACGGCGAGCTGGTCAGGGGCGATCAGCCGGCGACGCGGGTGGCGGCCGGCACCCAGCTCGGGGTTGCCCACGCTGGAGCCACGTCGTGCGGCGGGGGTGGCGAGCTGCACCAGCAGCTCGTAGCTCGCCTCCTGCTCACCGGGGGCGAGGTGGAGGCGGCTGCTCGGGATGCGCGCGCTGAAGCCACCCGCGTCGTAGGACACCGCCGTGCCGGTGGTGTTGGCGGTCAGGTCGGGCCGGCGCACCCGGCGCGCGCGGACGGAGACGCGTTCCGCGGCGGGGGCGCCCACACGGCGCAGCTGGAACCGGCGCACCGACGACACCGAGGTCGCTTCCGGGACCCGGTGGATGAAGGCGTGCCCCTCGACGACGAGGGAGTCGCCGTCCCACTGCACGTCGCGGACCCCGGTGCGCAGCGGCTGGGAGCGGGTCGTCTCGTAGACCGAGGCCGGGATCCCCTTGCTGGGGTCGGTCCGGAACGGCAGGTCGGCGTAGAGCCGGACCCCCGACCGCACGAAGTTGCCGCGGTTGGCGGGCACCCGGTAGTAGTCCTGCACCTCGAGCAGCTCGGGCAGCATGCCCCTCGAGATGAGGTGGTACTGCAGGCGCCGGATGGGGGGGAGCTTCGCGACGGCCGCGGCCGGGATGCGCTCGAGGTAGCTGCCCACCAGCTCGACGACCCGCTCGCGGAACTCGTCGTTGCCCTCGTGGAGGACGTCGATGAACAACGGGATGTCGACCGACAGGACCTTGGCGTCGTGCACCGCCTTGCCCTGCTTGTCGTCACGGGCGACGAGGAAGTCGTCGACCGCGGCCACGGCGGCGAGCCGGTCGACGAGGTTCTTGGTCTCGGCCCGGCGCTGGGTGATCGACTGCACGGCGGTCTGGCGCTCACGCCACAGGTAGACCGGGTCGACCAGGACGTCGACCGACCGCGCCAGGAAGTGCGCCGGGAGGGTGAGCGGGATGTCCTCGTAGTAGACGCCCTCGGGGAAGCGCAGGCCGTGCTCCGCGAGGAAGGCCCGTCGGTAGACCTTGTTCCAGGCCGTGGTGTCGAAGATGAGCGAGGGCGTCTCACGGATGTGGGTGCGCATCTGGTTGCGCTTGATCGCCCTGCGGTGCAGCGGGGAGTTGAAGGTCTTGGCGCCGTCGAAGCGCAGCACGCCACCGCAGACGATGTCGGAGCCGCTCTCGGAGACGGCGTGGAGCATCAGCTCGTACGCGTCGCGCGGGATGAGGTCGTCGGAGTCGACGAAGGCCACGAACTCCGAGCTCGAGTGGTCCATGCCGATGTTGCGGGCCCGGCCGAGGCCGCCGTTCTCGACGTGGAGGACCTGCCAGTGCGACCGGTCCCTGGCGAAGGCGTCGGCGAGCTCCCCGGAGCCGTCCGTCGACCCGTCGTCCACGAGGATCACTTCGAGGTCCTCCAGCGTCTGGGCCACGAGGGAGTCCAGGCAGGCCACGAGGTAGTCGCTCACGTTGTAGATGGGCACGACGACGCTCAGCGAAGGCATGGAGGAATGGGTCTCTCTCTGTGGGGGTCGGTCAGCAGCGGTCTGCAGGGTCGGTCGATCGGGGTCAGGCCATGCTAAACGCAGGCGGGACCCGCGACCCCCATCGGCGGCCCGTCGTTCAGGGCGTGCTCAGGACCTGGCGAACGCGGGTCAGCCCTGCTCGATCCGCACGCGGCTGGTCAGGAACCCCCAGCCCCAGGCCAGGTGCATCGTGGGCAAGATCACGGGCAGCCAGACCCGGTCGCGCGGCTCCAGCCGGGGGTCGCGGACGCTGAGCCCGCCCGCCGTCGTGAGCACGAGGTATGCCGCGGGCACCAGCCAGAGGGGCCACCAGAGGAAGCCGCCGACGAGCCCGGCGACGACGCCGACCAGCGCGACCGGCGGGGCGAGGTACCGCGCGTTGATGGTGCCCGCGTGGGTGCGGGCGACGACGCGACGCCAGCGCCCGTAGTCGCGGTACTGCCGCGCCAGGGCGGCCAGGGTCGGGCGGGGGCGGTAGGCCACCCGCAGCCGTGGCGAGAACCAGACGAGCCCGCCGGCCGCACGGATCCGGTGGTTGAGCTCCCAGTCCTGGGCGCGGACGAAGCGCGGGTCGTAGCCCCCGAGCCGGGTGAGCCACTCGCGCCGGAACACCCCGAGGTACACGGTGTCAGCGGGTCCGGCGCCGCCGCCGGTGTGGAAGCGCGAGGCCCCCACGCCGAGGCGTGAGGTCATGGCGGCCGCGACCGCTCGCTCGAAGGACGTGACGCCCTCGGCGTCCATCAGCCCGCCGACGTTGGCGGCCCCGGTCTCGTCGAGCAGCTCCACCGCCGTGCGGACGTAGTCGCGGTCCAGCACTCCGTGTCCGTCGACCCGCACGACGACGTCGGCGTCGCCCAGGGCGGAGATGGCGGCGTTGAGCGCCTCCGGCGTGCGCCCCGACGGGTTGGCGACGCTGCGGACCTCGGGGTGCTCGGCGCAGAGCTGCTCGGCGATCTGGTCGGTGGCGTCCGTGCTGGGCCCGAGCGCGAGCACGAGGTGCAGGTCGCCCGCATAGTCCTGGCCGAGCACGGCGTCGACCGCCTCGCGCAGGTGGCGCTCCTCGTTGAGGATCGGCATGACCACGCCGACGGCTGGCTGGGGTGCTGCTGGCGCGGGGGGGTCGTCGTGGTGCTGGGTCGTCATGAGGCTGCTGAGCATACGGAGGAGAGGTCGTCCTCCGCCGCGTTGCCTGCTGCCTTGTTCGGGTCCTGCACCGCCGTGCCGGGCTGGGCCACCGGCTTCCTCGGGCCGGCCCGGCGCTTGCCGTCGGACGTCTTGGTCTTGGACGTCGTGCTGGCGCTGGGGGTCGTGCCCTTGGCTGCCGCGGCCCGCTCCGACGCCTTGATGGTCTTCTGGACCGTCGAGGTGACCAGGGTGGGGTCGTAGTCCCAGGGCTTCATCAGCGGGGGCACGAAGTTGACGCTGCGGATGGGGTGCTGCCTGGTCTTCATGGCCAGGTCCGCGAACCGGCCGAGCTCGGACTGCGGCAGGTCGGTCTGGATCAGCCCCGAGCTCGCACCCGCGATCTTCTGGAACCGCACCAGCACGGTCTGCGGGTCGAGCTGGTCGGCCATGGCGGTCATAACGCAGCGCTGGCGGGCCATCCGCTCGTAGTTCGTGGACCCCTGCCGGGACCGGGCGTACCAAAGTGCGTGGAAGCCGTCGAGGTGCTGCTCCCCCGGCTCGATCCACCCGACGATGGGCGAGGTCCCGCCGCCGATCGGGGTGCGGTACTTGACGTTGATGTCGAGGCCACCGACCGCGTCCACCATCTTCTTGAAGCCGCGCAGGTCGATCATCACGTAGTACTGGACTTCGAGGCCGCTGAGCGCCTCGACCGCCTCGCGGGTGGCCAGCACGCCGGGGTTGGCGGTGCCGGGCGGGAACTTGGCGGCGTTGTCCTGCGCCCACGTGTAGAGGCCGTTGAGCAGGCACTCGTCGCCGCAGTTCCAGCCCTGCGGCATCAGCCGCGCCATGGTGGAGCCCGGCCGGAAGTTGATGTTCTCGGTGTCGCGCGAGAAACCGAAGGTCACCGCGCTGCCGGTCTTGGCGTCGATGCTGACGAGCTGGATGCTGTCGGGGCGCGTGCCGACCCGGTCGCGCCCGGAGTCGGCGCCGAGCATCAGGATGTTGTAGCGCCCGTCGACCGCGCCCACCGCTTCGTTGCCCTGGAACAGCGCGCTCATGGCGTCGCGTCCGGCACCCACCGAGCTCGCGGCATACACGAGCCCGCCGGAGGTCACGACGAGCAGCGCCGCCGTCACGCCGGTGAGCCAGCGCCGGGTCGTGAGCAGGAGGGTCGCCGGGCGACCCAGCCGCCACGCGTCGACGAACAGCACCGCCCACAGGACGGCGAAGCCGGCCAGCAGCCACTGGAGCACGGTGAGGACCCATCCCCGCCCGAGCATGCCGATGGCCAGGGACTGGCTGAGCATGAACACGACGGCGACGAGCACCGCCAGCGCTGCGAGCGAGGCCCACACCCGCAGGGCGAACCTGCCGAGGCCCCGACGCCCGGCGACGAGCTGGGCGCTGCCGGGCACCAGGAGGGTCAGGAGGACCAGGGTGAAGGCCCGCCGCCGGCGCATCCGGGGCGTCAGGGAGTCGGCGTCACCGAGCCCACCGCGCGCCCGCCCGGACACGTAGACCCCGGTGTCGTCGCCCGCGTACGCGGCATGGGAGGCCCTCATGGTGGACCAGTATCGGGCAGCGCCAGTGTGATTCCTGTGACGCATGTGATTTCCCGAGTGTCGCCCGGTCCGGCGGCGATGGTCGGGTTCGTCCCGTTCTGGGTGCTTTGGCTGCCCGCGGCGGCAACCCACCGGCACCGTGCGGTGTTTTGCCAGTCCACAGCACTGCACTGGACACTGGACGACATGACTGGACGCCGCAGCGGCCCCGACGACGCCCGAGCCATCCCCCAGAGAGGGTCCGGCGACGACGCGACGGGGGCCGGCGACGGCTCCGAGGGCGTCTACACCGTCGACGTCCGGGGCCGACGACGCCCGAGGCCGGCAGCCGACTCGAGGTCGACGGCCGCCTCCGGGTCGACGGCCGCCTCCGGGTCCGCGGCCTCCGGGTCCGCAGCCTCCGGGTCGACGCGGGCCATGCCCACGAACGCCGCCCCGCCTGCCTCCGGCCGTCCGCGCCGGGCCACTCCCCCACCCCCGGTCCAGCCCGGTGGCCACGACGACGGCTACGACGACGGGTACGACGACCAGCCGCGGCGCCGGCGCCGGCTCCCCGTGGTCCGCATCGTGCTCCTGCTCGTCGTCGCGTGGGTGGCCTTCATGGTCTTCACGCCACTGCACGCCTGGAGCTCCGTGACCAAGGTCGACACCACTCCCGGCGGCACCCGCCCGGCGGACTCCAAGGGCTACAACTACCTGCTCGTCGGGTCGGACAGCCGGGAGGGGCTGACCAAGGCCCAGCGCAAGGAGTACGCCACCGGCAACGCGGCCGGCCGACGCACCGACTCGATCATCCTGGTCCACGTCCCCGCGGGCGGTGGCAAGCCCGCGCTCATCTCGCTGCCGCGCGACTCGTTCGTGCCGATCCCCGGCCACGGCAGCAACAAGATCAACGCCGCGTTCGCGCTCGGCGGCCCGAACCTCCTCGTGCAGACCGTCGAGCAGGCGACCGACCTGCACATCGACGGCTACGTCGAGATCGGGTTCGCCGGGTTCGCCTCGGTCGTCGACAGCGTCGGCGGCGTGAACATCTGCGTGCCCTTCACCATGAACGACAGGAAGGCCGGCATCAACCTCAAGAAGGGCTGCCAGGTCCTCGACGGCAGGAACGCCCTCGGCTACGTCCGCGCCCGCTACTCCGACCCGCGCGGCGACATCGGCCGGGCCGAGCGCCAGCGCCAGTTCCTCGCCGCGATCATGAAGAAGGCGCTGACCCCCTCGACGGTCCTGATCCCGACGCGCTACTGGTCGTTCTCGCACGCGGCGGCCCAAGGGCTCATCGTCGGCGAGGACACCTCGATGCGTGACGCCAGCCGGGTGCTGCTCGCCATGCGCGCGGTGTCGAACGACAAGGGCCTGAGCCTGGTCGTCCCGCTGTCCAGCCTCAACTACCAGACCAGCGCGGGCAGCTCGGTGAAGTGGGACACCGCCCGGGCGAAGGCGCTGTTCACGTTGCTGCGCAACGACACCCCGCTCGAGGCGCCGCCGGAGGGCACCGACGGCAAGCCCTCCGGCGGCTGACCCGGCCCACCCGCCACGGACAGCCGCGGGGTATGCCGCCCACGCGACATACCCCGCCCCTCACCCCACCCTGTTCCCACCTTTATCGGGTCACCGGGAAAGGGCGGCTTCACCCTGAAACGGTTCCGGGGTGAAGCCGCCCTTTGTCCCTAGACCCGATAAAGGTGTGACCGCGGCGCGAGGGTCACCTGCCGGCGAGGAGGTGGCGGCCCATCACCACGCGCTGGATCTGGTTGGTGCCCTCGTAGATCTGGGTGATCTTGGCGTCGCGCATCATCCGCTCGACCGGGAAGTCGCGCACGTAGCCCGCGCCGCCGAGCAGCTGCACCGCGTCGGTGGTGACCTGCATCGCGACGTCGGAGGCGTAGCACTTGGCGGCGGCGCCGAAGAACGGCAGGTCCTTGTCGCCGCGCTCGGACTTCGCGGCCGCGACGTAGACCATCTGACGAGCCGCCTCGACGGCCATCGCCATGTCGGCCAGCATGAACTGGATGCCCTGGAACTCGGCGACCGCCTTCCCGAACTGCTTGCGCTCCTTGACGTAGCCGATCGCGAAGTCGAGGGCGCCCTGCGCGATCCCGACCGCCTGGGCGCCGATCGTCACGCGGGTGTGGTCGAGGGTCGCGAGCGCGATCTTGAGGCCCTCCCCCTCCGCGCCGACGACCCGGTCGCCCGGGATCCGCACGTTGTCGAAGTGCAGCTCGCGGGTGGGTGAGCCCTTGATGCCGAGCTTGCGCTCCTTCTCCCCGAAGGTGAAGCCCTCGTCGGACTTCTCCAGGACGAACGCCGTGACGTTGTTGCCGCGCTTGCCGTCGGGGTCGGTGACCGCGAGGACGGTGTAGTACTCCGAGACGCCGGCGTTGGTGATCCACGACTTCTGGCCGTTGACGACCCAGTCGTCGCCGTCCCGGCGGGCGCGGGTCCTCATGGCCGCGGTGTCCGACCCGGCCTCGCGCTCCGACAGCCCATAGGAGAACGTCGTCCGCCCCTCGGCGAGCGGCGTGAGGTAGCGCTTCTTCAGGTCGTCGCTCGCCGCCAGGATCAGCGGCATCGTGCCGAGCTTGTTGACCGCCGGGATCAGCGACGCGGAGGCGTCGACGCGGGCGACCTCCTCGATCACGATGCAGGTGGCGAGCGCGTCGGCGCCCACGCCGCCGTACTCCCCGGCGATGTGCGGGGCGAAGAAGTCCGACGCCACCAGGGCGTCGTGCGCCTCCTGCGGGTAGCGCGCATCCTCGTCCACGGCCGCGGCATACGGGGCGATCTTGTCCTCGGCGACGGCACGGACCGCCTCGCGCAGGGCCTCGTGGTCCTCGGAGATCTTGAACAGGTCGAAGTCGGGGTTACCAGTGCTCACAGTCCCTCAGGTTACCCGCTGGTATGCCGCGGGGCAGCGGCTCTGCGTGTGTGCTTGCCGACACCTGCGGATCCCCGACAATCCGGACACGAATCGAGGTGTTGCCCCTCCGGCGGTCACCGCCAACTGGTACAAACTTGCCGACGCACTCTCCGGGCCTCGTCAGCCCACTTCCTCGGGGGGATCCCACCACATGAGCAGCCCTGCCCGCGTCCGCGCGGGACTCACCCTTGCCCTCACCACGGCGCTGGCCGTCAGCGCGGTGCCGGCCACCCAGGCCGCCAGCCCGTCGGCCGCGCACGACGGGGCGGCCTTCAAGGTCCGCGCCGTCAACGCCATGGTCCACGCGGCCTCGGCCCGGCGTGCCGCTGCGTCCGGTGGCGACACCCCGCAGCTCTCGGCGTCGAAGGCTGCCCGCACGGCCGCCGCCACCGACCAGGCGCCCGACGCCGGGCTCCCGGCGACCCGCACCCTGGCCGCGCCCGACACGGTCGCGGCCGATCCCACCTGTGACGACCTCGACCTCGACTGGACCCCGACCAACGACCGGGTGTGGATCCACTGGCAGAGCCTGGGCCTGGACAACTACACGATCCTGCGCCAGCGCGACGGCGGCGCCTGGAAGCAGATCGGGGTCGTCGGCGCCGACCAGACCTCGTTCGTCGACCGCACCGTCAACCCGCGCGGGCTCTCGACCTACCGGCTCGACGCCGACAACATCAGCTGTCAGCTCGGGTCGTGGGTGACCATGGCGAGCGAGGACGGCTGGGGCGTCCCGGATGCCGTCTTCGGCACCGCCGCGGGCGAGGGCGACGGCACCGGCCCCCTCCTGATGCAGGACACCTCCTCCTACGCCATGCCCAGCTCGTTGACCGGCATGGACCCGGCCTACTCGCCCGACGGCCGGCTGCTGGCCGCCGCCGACAGCCCGGACGGCATCACCTGGACCCTCCAGGTCAGCGAGGTCAGCCCGAGGGGCGTCGAGGGTGCCTACCGCAGCAGCAGCCAGCCCGCGGGCACGCTCGCCGCCGAGCCCTCCTTCGCTCCCGACGGCCGGCGCCTCGTCTACACCCGCTACACGGTCGACTCGGTCACGGGCGACGTCACCGGCTCGCAGCTGCGCATGCTCGACGTGGTCACCGGGGTCGACACCGCCGTGAGCGGGTCGACCGGGCTGGTCCAGGCCGACTGGCGGTCCGCCACGACCCTCATCGCTGCGGGTGGGGCACAGGGCGAAGGCCTGTTCACGCTCGCCGCTGCGGGCGGCACGAAGGCCCCCGTCGCGGGGACCTCCAACGCCGGGTTCCCCGAGGTCGCGCCCAACGGCAAGACCTACTTCACGACCGGCGACGGCACCACCTTCGCCCTCAAGGTGCTGTCCACGACCGGCGCCATCACTCCCCTGCAGACCAGCACCACGCACAACTTCGAGAGCCCGCGGGTCTCGCCCGACGGGACGCTGTTCTACGTCGACGTCGACCTCAAGGTGCTGGACGACCCGACCGACAACACCTTCACGGTGATGTCCTCGGCCAACGCGACGGGCACCCCGGAGGCGACCGCCATCGGCGCCCGGCGGCCGGGCAGCGCCCAGGGGTTCTTCGGCTACGACGTGCGCCAGCCGAAGTCCAAGGGCACGTCCGACTTCGTCGGCAACGCCGGCCCCGACATCCTGGCCCGCGACTCCGCCGGCACCCTGTGGGCCTACCCGAGCACGCCGGACAAGATCGCCGGCACGCGGGTCAAGATCGGCACCGGCTGGAACATCTACAACGCCTTCCTGGCCGCCGGTGACTTCAACGGCGACAACCGGGCCGACATCCTCGCGCGTGACACGAGCGGCAAGCTGTGGCGCTACGACGGTCGCGGCGCGGGCAAGGTCGCGGCGCGGGTCCAGGTCGGCGCGGGCTGGGGCAGCTACCTGCCCCTCGCCCCGGGTGACTTCAACGGCGACGGCCGGGCCGACCTCATCGCCCGGTCCTCCACCGGCGAGCTCTGGCTCTACCCGGGCACCGGGCTCGGCACCTTCGCGGCCCGGACCCGGCTCGGGACCGGCTGGCAGGTCATGAACAGCATCGTCGGCGTCGGGGACTTCGACCTCGACAACGACGCGGACATCGTCGCCCGCGAGGCCTCCACATCCAAGCTGTGGCTCTACCCGGGCAACGGCAAGGGCGGCTTCAGCGCCCGACGCCTGGTCGGCAGCGGCTGGAACACCTTCAAGGGGATTGCCGGCCCGGAGCTGCTGGGCACGAACCCGTTCGTCTACGCCAAGACCGGCGACGGCAAGCTGCTCGCCTACCTCGTGGTCGGTGACGGGCGGTTCGACGGCAACGAGGTCTACCTGGCCGGCACCGGCTGGGGACCGTACTCGTTCACGTCCTGACGCCGCGCTGACCCGGCGACGCGGCGACGCCGAGACAGCCAGAGAGCGGTGCCGAACAGCGAGTACGACGGGCGGTGTGCAGCGTGGTCACCACGCTGCACACCGCCCGTCCTCGTGGCGGCTGGTCCTCAGCGGCGGCGCGGGAGGTGCCAGAGGTGGCCGTGCTCCTCGTCGTCGAGCAGCTCGGGCATCACGTCGCGCTCGAACATCGCCATGCCCGTCGTGTCGTAGGCCGCCTCGGGGAAGTTGAGGATCGCGTAGGTCAGGCCGAGCGCCTGGAGACCCTTGAGCTTCTCCACGACCTGCTCGGGAGTGCCCACCGTGGCCTGCTGGCGGTAGGTCGCGAACAGCTCGTCGACGCGCTTCTCGGGTGAGCCCACCGACAGCAGGCGGGCGCGCAGGCTGGCGAAGCGCTCCTCGACCTCCTTCTCGCTGCTGCCGATGAAGACGTTGAGGTTGCCGCTGCGCACGATCTCGCCGAAGTCGCGACCCACGTCGTCGCAGTGGCCCTTGAGGATCTCGCTCTTGGCCGCGAAGATCTCGGGAGTCGGGTCGAAGTTGGTGTAGTCGGCGTACTTCGCCGCGATCCGCAGCGTCTTCTTCTCGCCGCCGCCGGCGATCCACATCGGTATGCCGTTGTGCTTGGACCCGGGAACGGACGTCCCCTGCAGGGGCTGCGGGTAGCAGCGGGCGCCGTCGACCTGGAAGTGCTTGCCGGCCAGGGTGGCCGAGCCGGTGGTCCACATCTGACGGAAGATCTGGACGCCCTCGTCGAGCGCCTGCAGGCGCTCGCCCGCCTGTGGAAAGCCGTAGCCGTAGGCGCGCCACTCGTGCTCGTACCACCCTGCGCCGATGCCCATCTCGAGGCGACCTTCGGAGATGATGTCGACCGTCGCGGCGACCTTCGCGAGGTAGGCCGGGTTGCGGTAGGCCATGCAGGTGCACATCTGCCCGAGCCGCACGCGTCCCGTCACGGCAGCGAACGCAGCCATCAGCGTCCAGGCCTCGTGGGTCGCCTCCTCGCTGGGGATCGGCACCGTGTGGAAGTGGTCGAACACCCAGATCGAGGACCAGTCCTCGTTGGCGTCAGCGCGCCGCGCGAGGCCAGCCATCACCCCCCAGTGCTGGGTGGGGTCGATCCCGACGAGGTCCATGCGCCAGCCCTGTGGCACGAAGAGTCCGAACTTCATGTCGCCGACGTTACTGCCTCTCCTGAGCCTCGCCTGAGCCACGCCCCCGTGCCCCTCCCCCGGGCCCCTCCCCAACCCGGCTGGTGCGTGTGATGCTGGGGCCATGAGCTTTCGTCACCAGAACGACCCCGACCTCATTCGCGAGCTCCTCATCGACCCGGGCATCTGGGTCGTCGTGGGACTGTCGAACAACCAGGAGCGCGAGGCGTTCGGCGTCTCCCGGTGGCTCAAGGTCGAGCTCGGCAAGGGCCTGATCCCCGTGCACCCCAAGGCGGAGACCGTGCACGGCGAGCAGGGCTACGCGACGCTCTCCGACATCCCCGACGGCACCGACATCAAGGTGGTCGACTGCTTCGTCAACGCCGAGCACGTCGGCGCGGTCGTGGACGAGGCCATCGCCAACAAGGACCGGCTCCAGATCGACGCCATCTGGATGCAGCTGGGGGTCGTCGACGAGGCGGCGGCCGACCGGGCCCGGGCCGTCGGGCTCGACGTCGTCATGGACACCTGCCCGCGCATCGAGTGGCGCGGCGTCCGCTCGGCAGGCATGGCCCGCTGACCCGCGCTGCGAGACCGGGCGGCTGGCCGTTTCCCGCAGCCGGACCGGGGTGTGCCGCGTGGAACCGGGCGGTGAGCCGCTTTGCCCGCAGCCGGCCGGCCGGTGCGCTAGGACCGGCGCTGGTCGCGCAGCGCTGCGCCCTTGGCGTGGGCCTGGTCCCGCAGGTCCGCCTGGAAGGCGGTCATCCGCTCGCGCAGCCCCGCGGCATACGCTCCCTCGCCGGCGGCGAGGATGCGGGTGGCGAGCAGCCCCGCGTTGCGCGCCCCGCCGATCGAGACCGTCGCGACCGGCACCCCAGCGGGCATCTGGACGATCGACAGCAGCGAGTCCATCCCGTCGAGGTACTTCAGCGGCACGGGCACCCCGATGACCGGCAGCGGCGTCACCGACGCGAGCATGCCCGGCAGGTGGGCGGCACCGCCGGCACCCGCGACGATCACCCGCAGTCCGCGCGCGGCGGCGCCCTGCCCGTAGGCGATCATCTCCTGCGGCATCCGGTGGGCGGAGACGACGTCGGCCTCGTAGGGGACCCCGAACTCGTCGAGCGCCTGGGCGGCCAGCTCCATGACCGGCCAGTCGCTGTCGCTGCCCATCACGAGCCCGACGAGGGGTTGGTGGTCGCTCATTCGGTGATCACTCCTGCGAGGTAGTCGGCCGCGTGACCGGCCCGCTCGCGCAGCGCGGCGAGGTCGGTGCCGGAGACGTTGACGTGGCCGATCTTGCGGCCCGGGCGGACGTCCTTGCCGTAGAGGTGCACCTTGAGCCCGGGGTCACGAGCCATCACGTGCCGGTAGGCCGGGTAGAGCTCGGGGTAGTCGCCACCCAGCACGTTGGCCATCACGGTGTGCGGCTCGCGGGGCGTGGGGTCTCCCAGCGGCAGGTCGAGCACCGCGCGGAGGTGCTGCTCGAACTGGCCCGTGACCGCGCCGTCCATCGACCAGTGCCCACTGTTGTGCGGGCGCATGGCCAGCTCGTTGACGACGTATGCCGCCGCACCGGTCTCCGGGTCGCGCACCTCGAACATCTCGACGGCGAAGACTCCGGTGACGCCGAGGTGCTCGGCGATCCGCAGGCCCGCCTCCGTGGCGACCGCAGCGAGGGTGGGGTCGAGGTCGGGCGCGGGCGCCAGGACCTCGGTGCAGATGCTGTCGGTCTGGACGGTCTCGACCACGGGCCAGGCAGCGGCCTGGTTGGAGGGGCTGCGGGCGATCAGCACGGCGAGCTCGCGGACGAACTCGACCTTCTCCTCGACCAGGACACCGTCGGCCAGCGGGCCGTGGTCTCCGACGGCGTCGAGCCAGTCGAGCACCTCGTCGGTCGAGCTGATGACCCGGACCCCCTTGCCGTCATAGCCGCCGCGGGGCGTCTTGGCGACGACCGGCCAGCCCACCCGCGCCGCGAAGGCCTCGACCTCGTCGGCGGTGCGCACCTTCGCCCAGGCGGGGCAGGCCACGCCGATCTCGGTGAGCCGCTCACGCATCGCCAGCTTGTCCTGCGCGAACCGCAGGGCCTCGGGCGTCGGGTGCAACGGGATTCCTTCGGCCACAAGGGCTTCCAGCACCGGTGCTGGTACGTGCTCGTGGTCGAAGGTGACGACGTCGCACTCCCGGGCGAAGGCCAGCACGGTCTCGACGTCGGCGTGGTCACCGATCGGCGCCGACGGGATGACCTGGGCCGCAGCCGCGTCCGGCGCCTCGGCGAGCACACTCAGCGTGATGGCGAGCTCGGCTGCCGGGGCGGCACACATCCGGGCGAGCTGTCCGCCCCCGACGATGCCGACGACCGGGAAGCCTCCGGGGGCGCGCTGCGGTGACGTCACGCGGCGAGGATATCGGCCACGTCGGTCGACCGGTCCCGCGCGTCCGCCACACCGCGCCCCCCGGTCTGTCACCGGCGCCTTTCGCGCACGACACACAGCAGTCGCGGCTAGGCTCCTCGGGTGTCCGAGAGCCCCTCCCTCGTCGCCCGCCTGCGCGGCACCGTCGACGTCCTCTACCGCGAGATGATCAAGTTCGGCATCGTCGGCGCGGTCGCCTTCGTGATCGACCTCGGCCTGTTCAACATCCTGCGGGCCACGGTGCTGTCGGGGTACGGCAACGGCCCGCTCTCCCGGGCGGTCACCGCGACGATCATCTCCGCGGCGGTGGCCACCTGCGTGGCGTGGGTCGGCAACCGGGCGTGGACCTTCCGGCACCGGCGCAACCGGCCCGTGCACCACGAGGCGCTCCTGTTCGCGCTCACCAACGGGGTCGCCCTGCTCATCCAGGCCGGGTGCGTCGGGTTCTCGCACCACTTCCTGGGCCAGGAGAGCCTCGTGGCCGAGAACGTCGCCAAGCTCGTCGGCATCGGCCTGGGCACCTTGTTCCGGTTCTGGGCCTACCGCCGGTTCGTGTTCAGCCACGAGCCGCTGACCGACACCTCACCGCTGGCCGAGACGCAGCGCTAGCCCCGGCTCCGCGCCGACGGCTTCACCCCGGAAAGGGCGGCTTCACCCCGGAACCGTTTCAGGGTGAAGCCGCCCTTTATCGGGTCACCCGACAGAAGCGGGACACGTGGGCGGCCTCGGGTGGGGCTCAGGCGTCGGACTCGCTCAGGAACAGCGCGAAGATCGCCGGCTGGGCCTGGATCAGCTCGAGCCGGCCACCGTTGGACTCGGCCAGGTCGCGGGCCAGGGCGAGCCCGAGCCCGGTGCCGGTCGTGGTCACCGAGCGCTCGAAGATGTGGGGGGCGATGGAGGCCGGCACGCCCTCACCCTGGTCGCTGACCTCGACCACCACGGACGGGCCGCTGCGCCGGGCGTGCACGTCGACCGTGCCCCGACCGTGCGCGAGCGCGTTCTCGAGGAGGGTCGAAAGCACCTGGGAGAGGTCGACGGGCTTGGCCTGGACGACCAGGCCCCGCTCGCCGTGGACGCGCACGCTGCGCCGCGCCTGCTCGAAGGCCGGCTGCCACTCGCGCTGGAGGGCGGCGATTACCGAGTCGAGCGACACCGTCGCCTTGGACTCGTCGCCACCCCGGCGGGTGCGGGACATCAGGTCGTCGACCACCTTGGTCAGCCGCTCGACCTGGTCCATGGCGATGCTGGCCTCCTCCTGCGCGACCTCGAGGTCGTCGGTGGCGGCGATCTCCTCGAGCCGCATGAGGAGGGCGGTCAACGGCGTCCGCAGCTGGTGGGAGGCGTCGGCGGCGAAGTCACGCTCCGACGCGAGCGACTTCGTCAACCGCTGGGCGCTGCGCGACAGCACCTCCGACACCTGGTCGAGCTCGGCGATGCCGGAGTGCAGCGGCTGGATCCGGGACTCACCCGCACCGAGCCGTTCGGCCCGGTCGGCGAGCAGCGTCATGGGGAGCGCGAGCCGCCGCGCCTGCTGGGTCGCGACGAAGACCCCGGCCGCCAGCGCCAGCACGGCCAGCCCTGCCACGATGAGGGACAGCCGTATCGTCGTGGAGGTCGGCGTGCCCGAGTCGAGCCAGTGGGCCACCACCCCCCGGCCGTGGACGCTTGAGTTCCAGATGGCGACCACCACCGGCGCCATGGTGATCAGGATCGCCAGGCCCACCGCGAGCACGGTGGAGCGGATCAGCTGTTGCCGCATGGTCAGCGGTCAGATCTCGTCGCCGCGCTCGAACCGGAACCCGACCCCACGGACGGTCGCGATGTACCGCGGCTGCGCGGCGTCGTCGCCGAGCTTCCGACGGAGGACGGAGATGTGCATGTCGAGGGTCTTGGTGGACCCGAACCAGGCGGTCTCCCAGATCTCGCGCATCAGCTGCTCGCGGGAGACGACCTTGCCCTGCTCGCGCACCAGCACCCGCAGGAGGTCGAACTCCTTGGCGGTGAGCTGGAGCTCCTCCTCCTTGAACCACGCGCGCCGACCCTCGGGGTCGATGCGCACCAGCTCGTGGGCGGAGGGTGCGTCGGTGGGGTTGCGCCGCAGCAGGGCCCGCACCCGGGCCAGCAGCTCGGCCAGCCGGAACGGCTTGGTGACGTAGTCGTCGGCCCCGGCGTCGAGGCCCACCACGGTGTCCACCTCGTCGGCGCGGGCGGTGAGGATCAGCACGGGCACGGTGCGGCCTTCCGCACGGATCCGGCGGCACACCTCGAGCCCGTCGACGTAGGGCAGCCCGAGGTCGAGGACGACCAGGTCGGGGTTCTCCGCGGAGGCCTCGAGGGCAGCCCGCCCGTCGGCGCGCACGTCGACGTCGTACCCCTCCCGCCGCAGTGCGCGGGCAAGCGGCTCGGAGATGGCAGGGTCGTCCTCAGCGAGGAGCACACGGGTCATGGGGGTGATCGTATGTAAAACGGACCCCGACTAGCGACCGGGCCACACCGGTCGGCGTTTCTCGTTGAACGCGGCGACCCCCTCGGCGCGGTCCGCGGAGAAGGCGGTGGCGGCCCAGCGCTCGTCCTCGATGCGCAGCCCGGAGGCCAGATCGGTGTCGAAACCCTGCCGCATGGCGGCCTTGGCGTTGCGCACCCCGACCGGCGAGTGCCCGGCGATCGTCGTCGCGAGCTCGAGCGCGCGGTCGCGCGCCGACCCGGCCGGCACCACCTCGTCGACCGCGCCGAGCCGACCGGCGTCCTGCGCAGTGTAGCGCTGGGCGGTGAAGATCATCTGGGCGGCCCGCGACCAGCCCACCCGCCGGGTCAGCAGCTGGGTCCCGCCGCCTCCCGGGATGACGCCCACGCTCACCTCGGGGAGCCCGACGAGGGCGCCCTCACCACAGACCACGAGGTCGCACGAGAGCGCGATCTCGAAGCCACCGCCGAGGGCGAAGCCGTCGACGGCGGCGATCGCGGGCACCGGGAGGTCCAGGACGCCGCGGTAGGCCGCCTGGGCCAGCGGGCGCTGGGCGCGCAGGTCGTCGTCGGTGAAGGAGTTGCGCTCCTTCAGGTCGGCCCCGACGCAGAACGCCTTGGGGTGGCTGGAGGAGACCACCACGGCCCGGACGTCGGGGTCCTGCGCCAGGGCGGTCGTGGCAGCGGCGATGGCCCGCGCCATGGCGGTAGACACCGCGTTCATCGCCTCGGGGCGGTCGAGCACCAGCTCGGCGACGTGCCCGCCCTCCCCGTGGCGCTCGATGCGGACGAGCTCAGCGGTCATGAGGAGGCCTTTCGGTCGCGGGTGTCGGGCGACTTCCGGCCGCCGGTGGCACGTCTCAGCTCGCTCGGGGTGACCTGCCCGATCCCTCGCAGCGTGCGGCGCCGCAGGGCGGTCGTCTCGAACCCCGACAACGCGGCCAAGGAGGTCGCGAGCGCGTCGTCGACGAGCACCCCTCCGGCCGGCGCGACGCTGGTGAGTCGCGAGGCCCGGTTGACCGTCGTGCCGAACACGTCGCCGAGGCGCGACAGCACCGGTCCGACGGCCATGCCGACCCGCACGTCGGGGAGCAGGTCGTCCTCGGCCATCGTCTCGACGAGGTCGAGGGCCACCGCAGCCGCGGGCGCGGCGCCGATCGTGACGAAGAGGATCTCGTCGCCCACGGTCTTGATCACCCGGCCACCGTGGGCCGTGACGATGTCGGTCGCGAGCGCCTCGAACCGCTGCACCATGACCGCGAGCTGGCGCTCGGTCATCCGGCGCACGAGCGAGGTGAAGTTGACGAGGTCGGCGAACCCGACGACCCGGCGCACCCCCTGGTCGGACTGTTCCGGGTCGGCGTCGGCGAGCATCCGCGAGATCGCGGCGGTGAGGTGGCGCCGCCAGGCGTAGATGAGCAACGGCTCGAGCTCGTCGGCCATGTCGGTCAGCTTGCGGGCGGCCGCCTCCGCCGCGGCGAGGTCGGGCACCGCCCGCGCGTCCGCCTCGTCGAGCGCGGCCTCCAGGCCCGGGGCGGCCAGCGCCTCGGCCATCAGCTGGGTCTGCCAGACCGCCAGCCGGTCGGTGGTGCGGGCGAACGCCCGGGTCATCGCGAGCGCCGTCGTCTCGTCGAGCTCCTGCTCGCGCACGAGGCGGGCGACGGCCATCAGGGCCATCTGGTCGGCCTCGGTGAACATCGCGTCGTCGTCCTCGACGTTCGGGAAGCCCAGCGCGTGCCAGAACTTGCGCGCCGACAGCAGCGACACCTCGGCGCCCCGGGAGACGTCGCGCCGGGCCATGGTGGCCGGCTTGCCGAGGAGGCGGGCCTCGAGGTCGTCCGGGCGCAGCGCCGCGAAGTCCTCCGGGCGCACCACCCGGTGCCGGCCAACCTCGGTCATGCCGTCACCCTAGGGCGTGTCTGCGGTGCCCGAGCGCACGTGCACCACGTCGCCCGCGGCCACGGCATACTCCGTGCCGGCGCCGGCGACCACGAGGCGTCCCTCGTCGTCCACGCCGACGGCGCGCGCCCTGCGCACGTCCCCACCGGCCACGTGCAGCTCCACCTCGCGCCCGATCGTCAGGCAGGCCTTCCGGTATGCCGCGTGCACGGCGGCGCGGTCCTGCGCCCCGCCGCTGAGCGCGGCGTGCCAGCGCGCCAGGTGGGTGAGCACGGCCACCACGAGGCGGTCGCGGCTCACCTCCGCGGCGCCGGCCAGCCGCAGCGAGGTCGCCGTGTCGACGGGCAGCTCCGCGCGGTCCTGGTCGACGTTGATCCCGAGCCCGACGACGATCCCGGCGGGCTGGAGCTCGCACAGGATGCCGCAGACCTTGCGCTCCCCGTCGGCGGGCAGCAACACGTCGTTGGGCCACTTCAGGCCGCTCTCGACGCCGGCCACCTCCGCCAGGGCGTCGCGCACCGCGAGCCCGGTCGCGAGGGGCATCCAGCCCCGGCCCCGGTCCGGTGCGGGCACCAGCACCGAGAGCGTCACCGAGGTGCGGGCAGGGGTGTCCCAGGCGCGACCGAGGCGCCCCCGGCCGGCCACCTGGTGGTCGGTCACCACCACCCGCCACGGCTCGGCGAGGCGGCCGGCCTCGAGGTTGGTGGAGCCGAGCTCCGGGTGGACGTCGACTCCCGTCCACGGCTGACCCGGCGTGACCAACGCCTCGTGCAATGCCTCACGGTCGAGCGGTTCGCGCATGCAGGCAAGGCTAGGCTCGCCGACATGGCGCAGACCACCGATTCCGTCGCTGATCCGCTCTCCGTGGGTGGCACCGACGTCCCCGACCCCGAGTCGGGCATCGACATCCACTCCACCGCGGGCAAGCTGGCCGACCTCAAGCGTCGGGTCGCCGAGGTGGCCCACGCCGGGTCCGAGCGCGCCATCGAGAAGCAGCACGCCCGCGGCAAGAAGACCGCGCGCGAGCGGCTCGAGATGCTGCTCGACGAGGGCTCGTTCATCGAGATGGACAAGTACGCCCGGCACCGCTCCGTGGCCTTCGGCCAGGAGGCCAACCGTCCCTACGGAGACGGGGTCGTGACCGGCTACGGCACCGTCGACGGCCGCACCGTGGCGGTGTTCGCGCAGGACTTCACCGTGTTCGGCGGGTCGCTCGGCGAGGTCTTCGGCGAGAAGATCTGCAAGGTCATGGACTTCGCGATGAAGGTCGGCTGCCCGGTGGTGGGCCTCAACGACTCCGGCGGCGCCCGCATCCAGGAGGGGGTGGTCTCGCTCGGTCTCTACGGCGAGATCTTCCGCCGCAACGTGCACGCCTCCGGGGTCATCCCGCAGATCTCGCTGATCATGGGGCCGTGTGCCGGCGGGGCGGTCTACTCCCCCGCGGTCACCGACTTCACCGTCATGGTCGACCAGACGTCGCACATGTTCATCACCGGTCCGGAGGTCATCAAGACCGTGACCGGTGAGGACGTGTCGTTCGAGGACCTGGGCGGCGCCCGCGCGCACAACACCAAGTCCGGTGTCGCGCACTACATGGGCACCGACGAGGAGGACGCGATCGAGTACGTCAAGGAGCTGCTGTCCTACCTGCCGTCCAACAACCTCGAGGAGCCGCCGTCGTTCGCCGAGGACGGTGAGCTGCCCTCGCTGGAGGTCACCGACGAGGACCGCGAGCTCGACACGCTGATCCCCGACAGCGCCAACCAGCCCTACGACATGAAGGTCGTCATCGAGCACGTGCTCGACGATGGCGAGTTCCTCGAGGTGCAGCCGCTGTTCGCGCCGAACATCCTCGTCGGCTACGGCCGCATCGAGGGCCGCTCCGTCGGCGTGGTCGCCAACCAGCCGATGCAGTTCGCCGGCACGCTCGACATCGACGCCTCGGAGAAGGCCGCGCGGTTCGTGCGCACCTGCGACGCCTTCAACATCCCCGTGCTCACCTTCGTCGACGTGCCCGGCTTCCTGCCCGGCACCGACCAGGAGTGGGACGGCATCATCCGCCGGGGCGCCAAGCTGATCTACGCGTATGCCGAGGCGACCGTGCCGCTGGTCACCGTGATCACCCGCAAGGCGTACGGCGGCGCCTACGACGTGATGGGCTCCAAGCACCTCGGAGCCGACATCAACCTCGCCTGGCCGACGGCGCAGATCGCCGTCATGGGCGCCCAGGGCGCGGTCAACATCCTCTACCGCAAGCAGCTCGCCGCGGCCGCCGAGGCCGGCGAGAACGTCGACGAGGCGCGGGCCCGGTTCATCGCCGAGTACGAGGACACCCTCGCCAACCCCTACATCGCGGCCGAGCGTGGCTACATCGACACCGTCATCACCCCCTCGAACACCCGGATGAACGTCACCCGAGCGCTGCGGGCGCTGCGCACCAAGCGCGAGACACTGCCCCCCAAGAAGCACGGGAACATCCCCCTCTGATGACCGACGAGACGCCCGGGGCCAGCCACACCCCGACGGACCGCCAGCCACTGCAGCTGGTCCGCGGCGACGCGACCCCCGAAGAGGTCGCCGCCGTCGTGGCGGTGCTGTCCGCGGTGTCAGCGGAGGCACCGGAGCCGGCCTCGCGGCATACCTCTCAGTGGGCCTCCCGCGAGCGCGCCCTGCGCCGACCCCTCTTCCCCGGTCCGGGCGCCTGGCGCGCCTCCGCCTGGACCTCCTGACCATTCCCCGGGTCCGGCTCCGCACGGCCAGTCGTCACGACACGCCGTGAACCCGACCCGGTAGGACTGCCCCGGCCCTCGGCCGTACGGCCCATCTTCGCCCGAGGATTGGGAGGCTCGTCGCCACCGACCTACCGTGGAGAACAGTCCCCGCCGGCCAGGTGGGGCGGTCCGCGCGGTCGCCGAGCCCCGACACCCGTGCGGATGGCAAGAGTCTCTTGCCGAGAGTGTCGGGGACGGAGAACCCAGGTACGACGGAAGCGGAACGCGCGCCTCCTTGGGGTTAAGTCGCTGGCACCACCAGCGGCCGGGCAGTTTCGGACGGAGCACCACGCTCCGAGCCCGAACCCGACAGGTCACTCTTCGCAGGCGGTCCGAAAGAAATGGCCCTCCCGTGCTCCGTCCTGCCTCGCTCCGCGCTGCCCTGCCCCGCCGCCTCGCCGGCCTCCTCTTCGCCACCGCTCTCGCGGCGTCGCTCGCCATCGGACCGTTCGGCGCCGGCCGGGCCGACGCCGCGATCCTCACCAACTCCCAGTTCACGACCGTGGCCCGGGTCGCGGCCGCGCAGGTGGGCGTCCCCTACCGCTACGGCGGCACGACCCCGCAGACCGGGTTCGACTGCTCCGGCTACGTGAAGTACGTGTACTCGCGGGCCCGCAAGGTGGTGCCGCGCACCGCCCAGGAGCAGTACCGGGCCAGCACCGCGATCTCGCGGCGCTCGGCGCGGGCCGGCGACCTCGTGTTCTTCCACTCGTCCCGGACCGCCGTCTACCACGTGGGGATCTACGCCGGGTCCGGCTACGTGTGGCACGCACCCAAGCCCGGCAAGCGGGTGGCCAAGGTCAAGATCTGGACCACCGCGGTCAGCTTCGGCCGGGCGCGCTGACCGGCCCGGCCCACGCCCTGTAGGGAGCACCCGCTCAGTCGAGCTCGACACCCGCGCTGCGGCGGCGGGCGACCGTGTCGCGCAGCTCGGCCGCCTCGACCTCGACGAGGCAGCCGGCGGCCAGCACCCGCTCGGCCGTGTCGAGGTCACCCATGAAGGCCCGGAACGTGTCGGGCACCGTGATGTCGTGGGAGGGCCGGGAGACCACCTCGATGGCGTCGCCCGGTCGCACCGTGCCGCCGGTCACGACCGACAGGTAGGCGCCGGTGCGCCCCACCTCGCTGAACCGCCTGACCCAGCCGCGCTCTCCCATCCGGGCTGCGAACGTGGCGCACGGGATGCGCGGTCCGCAGACCTCGAGCAGCACCTCGGCACCCACCGCCCAGCGCTCCCCGACGAGCGCCCCGTCGACATCTAGGCCAGTGGTCGTGAGGTTCTCCCCGAACATGCCGTGGGGCAGCTCGCGACCCAGCCGGTCGGCCCACCAGTCGAGCTCCTCGCGGGCGAACGCGTAGACCGCCTGGTAGTCGCCCCCGTGGTGCCGGGTGTCGCCGAGGAAGTCACCCTCGACCCCACTGCCGAGACCTCCGTGCTTGGGGCCGGGCGCCCGCAGCACGGCCGAGTCGACCGGACGCTTGGCGATGCCGGTCACCCCGACGTTCTTGGCGGAGCTGGGCTCGGAGCGTCCGACGTTGAGGGACAGGAGGTGGGCGGTCATGGGACCAGCCTAGGGACGGGCCGCCGGTAGGTCCGCCGGACGCATCGCCGGGGTGGTGTCCAGGCGTCACTGCCGGGACGGCATCCGGCCGCGGCGCCGGGACGGCGTCCGGACGTCATTGCCGGGACCGCGAGGGTCATTGCCGGGACGGCGTCAGGAGGCTGGGGTACGTTCGCTCGGGTGAGCACTGAGACGACCTCCGCGGCGCGCCCCGCGACCGACATCGACCGCATCGCCGACGACTACCTCGCCAAGGAGGTGGAGCTGAGCCCGATCACGGCCACCTTCCTCGGCATCGCGGGTCACGACGAGCGGCTCGACGACTACTCCCCCGCGGGCCACGAGGCGCACGCCGCCCTGCGGGCCGAGACCCTCGCGCAGCTCGACCGGGCCACCCCCGTCGACGACGTCGACCGGGTCACGCTCGCCGCGATGCGCGAACGGCTCGGGCTGGCCGAGGAGACCCACCGGGCGGGTCTCGACGAGATGGCGCTCAACGTCCTCGCCTCGCCGCTGCAGTCGGTCCGTGGCTGCTTCGACCTGATGCCCACCGCGACCGACGAGGACTGGGGCGTCATCAGCCGCCGCCTCGACGCGGTGCCCGGCTCGCTGGCCGGCTGGCAGGAGAGCCTGCTCAGCGCCTCGGCGAAGGGCAACATCTCGCCGCGCCGCCAGGTGGAGGCGTGCATCCAGCAGTGCGCCGACCTGGTCGCCGACGACGGCTACTTCGCCACGCTCGTGGCCGAGGCCCGGCTGAGCGAGGACACCGGTGCCGGCGAGCTGGCGGAGTCCACCAAGGAGGCGCTGGCCGGCTCCGCCGAGCGCGCGTCGGCGGCCTACGCCGAGCTCGGCAGGTGGCTCAAGGACCACCTGCTCGACGACGCGCCCCTCGAGGACGCCTGCGGCCAGGAGCGCTACAGGCTGCTGTCGCGCTACTTCCTCGGCGCCGAGGTCGACCTCGCCGAGACCTACGCCTGGGGCCAGCAGGAGGTGGCCCGGATCACCGCCGAGATGGAGCGGGTCGCCGAGCAGATCAAGCCCGGCAGCACCGTCAAGGAGGCCATCGCGGCGCTCGACGCCGACCCCGCCTACCAGCTGCACGGCACCGACGAGCTGCGGGCGTGGATGCAGAAGCGCGCCGACGAGGCCATCGCCGAGCTGGCCGGCACCCACTTCGACATCCCCGACCCGGTGCGCACCATCGAGTGCCTGATCGCGCCGACCCAGACCGGCGGCATCTACTACACCGGCCCCTCGGAGGACTTCTCGCGGCCGGGGCGGATGTGGTGGTCGGTGCCCAAGGGCGTGACCGAGTTCGGCACCTGGAAGGAGCTCACCACCGTCTACCACGAGGGCGTGCCGGGCCATCACCTCCAGGTCGCCCAGACCGTGTTCCGCTCCGAGCGGCTCAACAAGTGGCGCCGGATGTCGGCCTGGACCTCGGGTCACGGCGAGGGCTGGGCGCTGTATGCCGAGCGGCTGATGGACGAGCTCGGCTACATGGACGACCCCGGCAACAAGATGGGCCTGCTCGACAGCCAGTCCCTGCGGGCCGCCCGGGTGGTCATCGACATCGGCGTGCACTGCGGGTTCGAGGCACCGGCCGAGGTCGGTGGCGGCCGGTGGACCTACGACAAGGCCTGGCAGTACCTCAACGACCACGCCAACCAGGGCGAGGCGTGGCTGCGGTTCGAGCTCGACCGATACCTCGGCTGGCCGGGCCAGGCGCCGTCCTACAAGATCGGCGAGCGGCTGTGGATGCAGCTGCGCGATGAGGTCGCCGAGCGCGAGGGCGACGCGTTCTCGCTCAAGGACTTCCACCGTCGCAGCCTCGACCTCGGCGGCCTCGGGCTGGACACGCTGCGCGAAGCGGTGCTCGGCGACCTGACCTGACCCGGGTGGTCGGGCCTGACCCACGCGACCTGACCCCGCTGACCTGACCGGCCGCCTGCAAGGATGGGCTGGTGGGAACAGCCGGCGCGATCGTCGCCATCATCGGGACCGTCATCATCGTCGCGGGTTTCGCCCAGCGGTTCCGGGTGGCGGCGCCGCTCGTGCTGCTGGTCGTGGGGGTGGCGCTCAGCTACGTGCCGTTCATCCCCGAGCCCGAGCTGAGCTCCGAGGTCGTCCTCGTCGGCCTCCTCCCGCCCCTGCTGTATGCCGCGGCCATCCGCACGTCGCTCGTGGACTTCCGCGCCAACCTGTTCTCCATCCTCGGCCTGTCCGTCGGGTTGGTGCTGTTCACCGCGGCGGGCGTGGGGCTGGTCACCTACCTGCTGCTGGGCGTGCCGTTCGCCGTGGCCTTCGCCCTGGGTGCGATCGTCGCGCCCCCCGACGCCGTGGCCGCCACCGCGGTGGCCCGGCGGATCGGCCTGCCCCGGCGGATCGTGACGATCCTCGAGGGCGAGTCGCTGGTCAACGACGCCACCGCGCTGGTCTCCCTGCGCACCGCCATCGCGGCCTTCCCCCTCGCCGCCGCGGTCGCCGGGGAGCACGCCAAGGAGGTGTCGATGGGCTCGGTGGCCTTCGACTTCGTCCGGGCGGTCGTGCTCGGCGTGGGCTTCGGGGTCGTGGTCGGCATGGTCATCGCCTTCGTGCGGCGCAAGGTCACCGAGTCGGCCATCGACACCTCGATCTCGTTCATCGTCCCCTACCTCGCCTACCTCCCCGCGGAGCACTACCACGGGTCGGGGGTGCTCGCGGTCGTCGTCGCGGGACTGCTGCTCGGGCACAAGTCGCCGATCGTGCAGAACGCGTCGTCGCGGGTCAGCGAGCGGATCAACTGGACCACCATCCAGTTCATCCTCGAGAACGTCGTCTTCCTCATGCTGGGTCTGCAGATGCGCCGGCTGGTGTCCGACGCGAACGAGACCGGTCCGGGCTGGGGGACGATCGTGTGGACCTGCCTGGCCGTGCTGGCGACCGTCATCGTCCTGCGGCCCATCTGGGTCTTCCCGTTCAAGTGGCTGCAACACCGGTTCCAGAGGGGCGAGGGCAAGTTCCACCCGACCGCCGCAGCCGTCATCTCGTGGGCCGGCATGCGCGGTGTGGTGACGCTCGCCGCGGCCTTCGCGTTGCCGCCGAAGACGCCGGAGCGCTCCACCCTGGTCCTGGCCGCGATGGCGGTCACGGTGGCCACCCTGCTGCTGCAAGGCCTTTCGCTCCCGTGGCTGGCCCGGACCCTCGGCGTGCGCGGGCCCGACCCCCGCGAGGACGCCCTCCAGGAGGCCACCATCCTGCAGGCCTCCGTGGCCGCCGGGCTCAAGGCGCTCGAGGAGCACGACGACGTCGACGAGGACATCATCGAGACGCTCCGCGGTCGCGCGGAGAACCGCACCAACATCGTCTGGGAGCGACTCGGCCAGGGGCGGGCCGACGCGGTCGAGACGCCGAGCGCGACCTACCGCCGGGTCCGCATGATCATGCTCGACGCCGAGCGGGCGGAGCTGTTGCGGATCCGCGACGCCGGCACGGTCGACCAGGAGGTGCTCGGCCACGTCTTCGCCTCCCTCGACATCGAGGAGTCGATGCTCGACCGCATCGAGGAGCGCTCCGACGAGCTGCGCGAGGACCCGCTGCTCCCCCCCGAGCGGGCCGAGGACGAGTGCGAGCACCTGGCCGACCACCACGACCGGTTCGTCGCGCCCACCAGCCCGCACGGGTGCGAGGAGTGCCTGCGGGACGGCACGACGTGGGTCCACCTGCGGCTGTGCCTCGACTGCGGCCACGTGGGGTGCTGCGACTCGTCTCCCCAGAAGCACGCCTCCGCCCACTTCCGCGAGGAGGGCCACCCGGTCATGCGCAGCTTCGAGCCCGGGGAGTCCTGGCGCTGGTGCTTCGTCGACGAGCAGCTCGGCTGAGCCGACCCCGCCGGGTCGGTAGCCTCACCTCGTGACCACCCTCGTCCTCGCCTCCGCGTCCCCTGCCCGCCGCAAGCTGCTCGCCGCCGCGGGACTCGAGCCCAGCATCGTCGTGAGCTCGGTCGACGAGGACAGCGTCACGGCGGCGGCCCGCGAGACGTACGGCGAGCTCGTCGCCGAGGACGTCGCCCTGGTGCTCGCCCGGGCCAAGGCCGAGGACGTCGCCGACCAGATCGACGACGCGGTCGTCATCGGGTGCGACTCGGTGCTCGACCTCGACGGCGAGATCCACGGCAAGCCCACGTCCGCGGCGCAGGCCACCGCCCGCTGGCGCCAGATGCGGGGCCGCTCCGGCATCCTGCACACCGGCCACTGGGTGGTCGACACCAGGGCCGAGCCCGATGGCGGCACCGGCGCCACCCTCGGCGCGACCGCGTCGACCACGGTGCACTTCGCCAAGCTGACGGACGACGAGATCGACGCCTACGTCGCCACCGGGGAGCCCCTTAGGGTGGCGGGCGCGTTCACGCTCGACGGCCTCGGTGGTCCGTTCGTCACCGGGATCGAGGGCGACCCGAGCAACGTCGTCGGGCTGTCCTTGCCGCTGCTGCGAGAGCTCCTGCTCGAGCTCGGGCTGGCGTGGCACGACCTGCGCTCACCCTCGCACCGCGGTGCGCAGGGCGAGCGCGGCTGACCGCGACCGACCCCGGGCGGGGGCGACCTCAGACCGGCGGGATGTCGCGCCGCTTGGTCGCGAAGTGCCGCTCGCGCGTCTTGGCGTAGCGCAACCGCAGCAGCAGCTCGGCCCGCAGCGCGTCGGCCTCGATGATCTGGTCGAGCACGAGGTCGGCCGCGAGCCGCTCGAGGTCGACGTCCTCCTCGTACTCGCGCCGCATGTCCTGCACGAACTGCTCGCGCTCGGCCGGGTCCTCGATCGCCGCGATCTTGTTGGCGTAGACCGCGTTGACGGCGGCCTCGGGCCCCATCACCGCGATCCGGGCGGTCGGCAGGGCGATCGTCGCGTCGGGTCCGAAGCCCGGGCCGCCCATCGCGTAGAGGCCGGCGCCGTAGGCCTTGCGGACGATCACGCAGAACTGTGGCACGGTGGCCGAGGAGACGGCCGAGACCATCTTCGCGCCGTGGCGGATGATGCCACCGCGCTCGACCTCGGAGCCGATCATGAAGCCCGGCACGTCGGCGAGGTAGACCAGCGGGATCGAGTAGGCGTCGCACAGCCAGATGAACCGGGCCGCCTTGTCGGCGCTGTCGGTGAAGAGCACCCCGCCCTTGACCATCGAGTTGTTGGCGACGATGCCGACGGTCTCGCCGGACATCCGGCCGAAGCCGATCACCAGCTCGGGCGCGAAGAGCGGCTTGATCTCGAAGAACGACTCGTCGTCGACGAGGCCGTCGATGACCTCGTGGATGTCGAACGGCTGGCTCTCGCGCTCGGGCACGGTGTGGCGGGTCAGCGGCGTCGACGGCTCCTCCGGCGCATAGCTCGGCAGGTCGGTGCGCCAGCTGGAGGGCAGGTAGGAGAAGTAGAGCCGTGCCATCTCGATGGCCTCGGTGTCGTCGGCGACGAGGAGGTCGCCCACCCCCGAGACGGTGCAGTGCATCCGCGCCCCGCCCATGTCCTCGAGCGAGACCTTCTCGCCCACCACCATCTCCGCCATGCGCGGGCTGCCGAGGTACATCGAGGCGTTGCCCTCGACCATGATGATCAGGTCGGTGAACGACGGGATGTAGGCACCGCCCGCGGCACTCGGGCCGAACAGGCAGCAGATCTGCGGGACCTTGCCGGACAGGGCGACCTGGTTGTGGAAGATCCGCCCGGCGCCACGACGGCCCGGGAACATCTCGACCTGGTCGGTGATCCGGGCCCCCGCCGAGTCCACGAACCAGAAGACCGGCAGCTCCTCGCGCAGGGCCATCTCGGTCGCGCGGACGATCTTCTCGACCGTGCGGGCGCCCCACGACCCGGCCTTGACGGTGGGGTCGTTGGCGATGACGATCGCGGGGCGGCCGTCGACGGTCCCCCGCCCGGTGACGACGCCGTCGGCCGGCAGACCCGTGGACGTGGCGTTGGCATAGCGCGCGTCCTCGACGAAGCTCCCCTCGTCGAACAGCAGGGCGATCCGCTCGCGGACGTAGAGCTTGCCCTGGCTGTCGAGCTTGGCCTGCGCCTTCTCCGGCGCGGTCGCCGAGGCCAGGTATGCCGCCGCGAGCCGTTCGCGGACGTCGGTCACCTTGGGGTCGGAACCGCTGTCGCCACCGATGGCGAACGGCGGCTGCCCGGAGGGCTCGGACGGGGCGGACGAGGGGATGGAGGTCACCGGCATACCTTCTCGCACCTGGTCGGGGACGGCTGAGTCTGGGCTTGCCACGTCTGGGCTTGCCACGTCTGGGCTTGCCACGTCTGGGCTTGCTGCGTCTGGGCTGGCTGCGTCGGGGATGGCGCTCACGGGCTCAGGCGGTCGGCAGGCCGAGGTGGCGAGCGATGACCATGCGCTGCACCTCGGAGGTGCCCTCGCCGATCTCGAGGATCTTGGCGTCGCGGTAGAAACGGGCCACGGGGTACTCCTCCATGAAGCCGTTGCCACCGAAGACCTGGGTGGCGATCCGGGTCGCGGTGACGGCGGCCTCGGTCGAGTAGAGCTTGCAGATCGCAGCGGCCTGCTTGACCTCCTTGACCGAGCGGCGGCCGTGCTCCAGTTCGTCCTTGAGCCAGGCGGCCTTGTAGGTCAGCTGGCGCGACGCCTCGACCATCACGGCGAGGTCGGCGATCTGGAACGAGACGCCCTGGTTGACGCCGATCGGCTTGCCGAACGCCTTGCGGGTCTTGGCGTACTCGGTGGTCTCCTCGAGCATCCGCTGGCTCATCCCGACGGCGAGCGCCGAGATCGCGATGCGACCGTCGTCGAGGGTCTTGAGGAACTGCTTGAAACCCTCTCCCTCGTGGCCCAGGAGGTTCCCGACCGGGACGCGGCAGTCCTCGAAGGTGAGGCCATGGGTGTCGGAGGCGTGCCAGCCGAGCTTGTCGTAGGCCGGCTCGACGGTGAATCCCGGTGTGCCCGAAGGGATCATGATCGCGCTGAGCTGGGCGGAGCCGTCGTCGTTGGTGCCGGTGCGGGCGGTGACCGTGACCACGGACGTGATGTCGGTGCCGGAGTTCGTGATGAACGCCTTGGAGCCGTTGACCACCCACTCGTCGCCGTCCCGGACCGCCTTGGTGCGCGTGGCACCCGCGTCGGACCCGGCGTCGGGCTCGGTCAGGCCGAACCCGGCGAGCGCGCGACCGGCCACCAGGTCGGGCAGGAAGCGCTCCTTCTGCTCCTGCGAGCCGTAGGTGAGGATCGGGTTGATGCCCAGGCCCACCCCGGCCGACAGCGTGATGCCGATCGACTGGTCGACGCGACCGAGCTCCTCGATGGCCACGCAGAGCGAGGTGAAGTCACCGTCGTCGCCCATGCCGCCGAACTCCTCGGGCACGACCAGGCCGAACAGGCCCAGGTCGCCCATCTTGGGCACCAGGTCGCTCGGGAAGTGGTGGTCCTTGTCCCACTTGGCGATGTGGGGCTCGACCTCTGCCTCGGCGAACTCCCGGACGACCTTGCGGAAGTCCTCGTGCTCCTTGCTCAGCTCGAACATCGCTTCTCCTTCGTGGTGCGCACCGGGACGGAGTCGGTCGAAGACCTGCTCCCGGCCGCGCGGCATACCGTGGGTTGTTGCTTGACGTTGACGTAAACGTAAAGCAATACTCACGGGTATGCCAGTCCCCACCTCCACGGCGCCCGTCCAGCGGCTCGACCAGCCGGCCGAGTCACCTGGCCGACCCGTCGACCAGCCGGTCGAGGAGTCGTGGACGATCCGCGAGATCGCGGACGAGTTCGCGGTGACCCACCGGACGGTGCGCCACTACGAGGAGCTGGGGCTGATCACGCCGGAGCGGCGCGGCACCACCCGGGTCTACCACCGCCGCGACCGCACCCGACTGGCCCTGATCCTGCGCGGCAAGCGGCTCGGGTTCCCGCTCGAGGAGATCCGCACGATCATCGACCTCTACGACCGCCCGCGTGGCAAGGCCAGCCAGCTCGAGTACGTGCTGGGGCAGATCGACGAGCGCCGACGCGACCTCGAGCAGCGCCGCCAGGACCTCGAGGACGCGCTGACCGAGCTCGCCGAGTTCGAGCGCCGCTGCCGGGTCGACCTCGACCGGCTGGGCTGACCCGAGGGCCAGGGGCGGTCAGCGCAGGAGGAGCTTGGCGAGCAGGCGGTGCCACCACTCCTCGACCGCGTCCGGGCTCCAGCCGCGTTCGCGCACCGCGATGTCGTAGGCCTCGAGCGAGACCACCAGCGCGTAGGTGTCGAGGGCGGTCTGGACATCCACGCCCTCGGCCCACGCCTGGGCCGGCCACGACGCGAAGAGCCGATGCCGCTGGGCCTCGCCCCGCCCGCGGCCTTCGTCGTAGGCCGCAGCGAGGTCGGGCTCCTGGCGCCGGGCCTCCGCGAGGACCCGGAGGACGTCGCCACCACGCTCGAACAGGCGTCGGTCGAACCCCACGAAGGCCCTCAGCTGCGCGACGGGGTCGCCCTCGAACGAGCCCAGCTCTGCGATCACCCGCGCGACGTCGGCGCTCTCCTCGGCGGCATCGATCAGCGACGCCGCGAGACCTGCCTTGCTGCCGTAGACGTGGTAGACGGTCGCCTCCGAGACGCCGGCGCCGCTGGCCACCGAACGCACGCTGGTGCCGGACCAGCCCTTCTCCAGGAAGCGCTCTCGGGCCGAGCGGGCGATGAGCAGGCGGGTGCGCTCAGCCTGCTGCTCGCGCAGCTCCGAGCGGTAGGTGCGGGAACTCGTCACGGAAACCACTGTACAGGTTGACTGAGCAGGTCTATATTCACTGAGCACTGCTTTAATGAATAAGCAGACACTCAACGAAAGGACCGTCATCATGACCGCCACCGCCACGACAGGGGCAACCACCGCAGCACCCACCACCGCCACCGTTCACCCGACCGAGAGCACGACCGACGGCACCTCCGCCGACCGCGTCGCAGCGGTGGTCCTGACCCGGCTCGAGGACGCCTGGAACGCCGCCGACGGTGCCGCCTTCGGCGCGGCCTACCGCCCCGACGCATCGTTCGTCACCGTCCAGGGGCTGCACATCGAGGGCGCCGAGGCGATCGGGGCCGGCCACGCCGGGATCTTCGCCACGATCTATGCCGGGAGCGTCAACGCCATGCAGCTCGTCTCCGCCCGCGAGCTCGCCGACGGCGTGGTCCTCGCGGTCTCGCGCCACACGCTCCAGGTCCCGGCCGGCCCGCTCGCCGGCACCCACCAGGCGATGTCCACCAGCGTCCTGGTCCGCGACCTCGACGGCTGGCGCGTCGCGGCCACCCACAACACCCTGATCGGGGCTGACATGTCGACCGTGACCACCGCCCCGGCCACCCCCTCCGCGGCCACCCCCTCCGCGCCGGCCCGTTGATCAGCCTGACCCACGACGTCGGCGCGGCCGGGTTGTTCCCCCTCCAAGCGGGACTAACCCTGTGGCTGGTCGGGGCGGCGGTGCTCACCGCCCGCGGGCGCCTGACGACCTTCCGGACGACCGCCCGGTAGTCCGCCCCCACCGCCGGCCATGCACTGCCTCGCGCGCCGAGGCAGTGCATGGCCGCGCGAGACCCGGGACGAGCGCGGGGACGCGAGGGGCGGGGCGGTCGGTCGGGGTCCTAGGCTCGCGTCATGGCCAGTCACCGCGTCCTGTTCATCGGCGGCACCGGCGTGATCAGCTCGGCGTGCGTCGCCGAGTCGGTCGCGAAGGGCTGGGAGGTCACGATCCTCAACCGTGGCACCAGCACGACGCACCCCGCCCACCCCGACGCCGAGGCCCTGACCGCCGACGTGCGCGACGCAGCGGCCGTCAGCCGGGCGGTCGGCGCCCGCGAGTTCGACGTGGTGGTCGACTTCCTGTCCTTCACGCCCGACCAGGTGCAGCAGCAGCTCGACCAGTTCGCCCGCCGCACCGGGCAGTACGTCTTCATCAGCTCGGCCTCGGCCTACCAGACCCCGCCGTCCCGCCTGCCGGTCACCGAGTCGACGCCCCTGCGGAACCCGTTCTGGCAGTACTCCCGCGACAAGATCGCCTGCGAGGACCTGCTCGTCCGGGCCTACCGGGACGACGAGCTGCCCATGACGGTCGTGCGCCCCTCGCACACCTACGACCACACCCTGCCGCCCTTCGAGGGCCGCTGGACCACGATCGAGCGGATGCGGCAGGGCAAGGAGGTGCTCGTGCACGGCGACGGCACCTCGCTGTGGACGATCACGCACCACACCGACTTCGCCCGCGCCTTCGTCGGGCTGCTGGGGCGCCGAGAGGCGATCGGCGAGGCGTTCCACATCACCGGCGACGAGGCCCCGAGCTGGAACCGGATCTACGCCGACATCGCCGAGGCCGCCGGCGTCGAGCCCCGGCTGGTGCACGTGCCGTCAGACGCGGTCGCCGCCGCCGACGAGGAGTTCGGGGCGAGCCTCCTGGGCGACAAGGCGCACACGATGGTCTTCGACAACAGCAAGATCAGGTCGCTGGTCCCGGGCTGGCACGCCACCGTGCCGTTCCGCCAGGGCGCGCAGGAGATCGTCGACTGGCACGACGCGGACCCGGCCCGACGCACGGTCGACGCCGAGCTCGACGCGCTCTACGACCGGCTGGTCGCGGCCCACCGGGTGTGACCTCCGGCCGGTCCTGCGCGCGCCGTTTGTGCTGGTCACAGTGATGTCGGCTAGGTTCGCCGCCGTGGACTGGGACGAGCTGCGCATCCGGGTCGGCACCGCCCCGGGCGACGTGGCGATGGGCGCCCCTGCCGTGACCGTGGCTGTCCTCGCGGCCGTGCTCGTGGTCGCGGTGCCCCCGGTCTGGCAGGTGCTGCGACTGGCCGTGACCCTGGTCCACGAGCTCGGGCACGCCCTCGTGGGCCTCGCCGTCGGACGCCGCTTCACCGGGTTCGTGCTGCGCGGCGACATGTCCGGCCACGCGGTCACCGTCGGCCCGGCCCGTGGCTTCGGCCGGGTCATCTCGACGTGGGCGGGCTACCCGGCGCCGGCGGTCGTCGGAGCCGCCATCGTCTGGGCTGCGGGTCGAGGCTGGGCGGCGCCGGTCCTCACCCTCGTGATCCTGATCTGCCTGCTGGCCCTGGTCCGGGTGCGGTCGCTGCTCACCGCGGTGGTCATGCTCGTGGCGATGGGGGCGACCGCTGCACTGTGGTGGTGGCGCGACGACGCCCTCCAGGCCCAGGTCCTCGTGGCGACCGGCATCGTGCTCCTCATCGGGGGCTGGCGGCACCTCGGCGCAGTCATGTCGTCACGCACCCGCGGGAGCGACCCGGACGTCCTCGCGTCGCTCACGCACGTGCCCCGGGGGATCTGGGTCGCCTCCTTCGTCCTGGTCTGCGCCGCGGCCACGGTCCTGGCTGCCATCGACGTCGCGGCCGCCTGGGGCTGACCGGGCCGGCTACGCCTCCTGGGCGGCGAGGAAGTCGTCGATCTCCGCCGCGGTGGGCGCGGTCGCGGGTCCCCGCCTCGTCACCTTGATCGCACCGGCCGCGTTGGCCCGACGGGCCGCCGTCGCCCAGTCGGCACCCCCAGCACGGCACGCGACCAGCACGCCCGTGTGGGTGTCGCCCGCCCCGTTGGTGTCCACCGCCTCCTGGGGGAAGCCCGGCAGGTAGGTCGGCGCCCCGTCGACCACGGACCGACCTGCGCCGGCTTCCAGCACCCAGCAGCCCCGGGGGCCGTCGCGCACGACGGCGACCGCACCCGCCGGCAGCCGCGCCGCCACGGCCACGGTCGCGGCGGCCGGGTCGGACCGGCCGGTCAGCTGGGCGGCCTCGTGGGCGTTGCTGGTCCACACCGTGGTGCGGCCCAGGACCTGCTCCCGCAGCTCGTCGGTGAGGTCGGCGAAGGCCGCGCCGGGGTCGAGGACCACGACCACCCTGCGGTCCAGCGCGTCGAGCCAGGCCAGCAGCGGGTCGCGGGTCAGCCCGACGAGCGAGAAGCCGCTGACACAGACGAGGTCACCGTCCACCGGAGCCGCGGTCGCCAGCGACTCGACGGTGACCCGCCGCTCGGCCCCCTGGGTGGTGACGAAGGTGCGCTCGGCGCTGGTCTCCACCATCACGAAACAGATCCCGGTGTCGAGGTCCGGCACCGGCGGGCTGCTCACCACCACGCCCTCCGCAGCCAGGGCAGCCCGCACCAGGTCGCCGTTCGCCCCGGTCCCGACGGCCCCGGCGAGGACCGCGTCCGCCCCCGACCGCGCCGCCGCGACGAGGATGTTCACGGCGCCGCCGGCATACCGCGCGTAGGACTGCGCGACGGCGTTGCCCCCACGCGCGGGCAGCGCGTCGACCTCCACCACCTCGTCGACCAGCGCCTGCGCGGTGTGGATGACTCGGGGTCCGTGCCGCCGCCCCTCGTGCATGGTCATGCTGACGGAGTATGCCGCGTGCTCTCCGCCCACGCTGCCCACGCGCCGCCCAGGAGGGCGTGGAATGCTGCGAGACATGGCCACCCCTCCCCAGACCACCCTGCTCATCCTCGGCGCGGGAGGTGACCTCACCCACCGGCTGCTCCTGCCGGGGCTGGCGAGCCTGCTCGCGGTCGAGCCGGAGCGGTCGGTCCGCGTCGTGGGGGCCGACCGGGTCGACCTCTCGAGCGCCGCCTGGAAGGCCCGCGTCAAGGACTCGTTCGCCTCGGTCAAGCCGCCGGCAGGGAGCCCGTCCATGACCAAGGTGACCGCGGCGGTGACCCGGCACACGGCATACGTCCAGACCGACGTGCTCGACGAAGCCGCCCTGCGCGCGCTGGTCGAGGACTGCGGCGACGGGCCGCTCGTGATCTTCTTCGCCCTGCCGCCCCAGGTGAGCATGAAGGTCTGCCGCCTGCTCCGGCACGTCGACCTGCCGGACACGACGCGGCTCGCGCTCGAGAAGCCGTTCGGCACCGACCACGCGTCGGCGGTGGCGTTCAACACCTTGCTGCACAAAGTGGTGCCGGAGGAGGACATCTTCCGGATCGACCACTTCCTTGGCGTGGCCACGGTGTTCAACCTCGTCGGGCTCCGTTTCGCCAACCGGATGCTCGCCCCGATCTGGAGCGCCGAGCACATCGAGCGGGTGGAGATCGTCTACGACGAGGACCTCGCCCTCGAGGGGCGCGCGGGCTACTACGACGGCGCGGGGGCCCTCAAGGACATGCTGCAGAGCCACCTGCTCCAGGTGCTCGCACTGTTCGCGATGGAGTCGATCGCCACCCTCGACGCCCGCGAGCTGCAGGACCAGAAGGCGCAGGTGCTGCGAGCGACCAGGATCTGGGGTGGCTCACCCAAGCGGTCGTCGCGGCGGGCGCGCTACACCGCGGGCACGATCGGTCGCCGCAAGGTGCCCGACTACGCCAAGGAGGAGGGCGTCGACCCGAAGCGGCACACCGAGACACTCGCTCAGGTCACGCTCGAGGTGGACAACAGCCGGTGGGCCGGTGTGCCCTTCGTCGTGCGCAGCGGCAAGGCCCTCGGCACCCCGCGCAAGCAGATCGTCGCCCACTTCCGGGACGTGCCCCACCTGCCGACCGGCTTCGTCGGCGCCTCGGACGGCGACCGGCTCACCATCGACCTCAAGCCCGGAGCCGTCTCCCTCTCCCTGACCATGAACGCCGAGGGCGACCCCGTCGACCTCGAGCAGAAGACGCTGTCCGCGACCCTGGCCGCTCCCCGCATGCAGCCCTACGGTGAGGTGCTGGCGCAGATCCTCGACGGCAACCAGCTGCTCACCGTGCGCGGCGATGCCGCCGAGGACTGCTGGCGGGTGATGGAGCCGGTCATCAAGGCGTGGTCCGACGGCCGGGTCCCGTTGGAGACGTATGCCGCCGGGTCCGACGGTCCGGACGGGTGGCTCACGCGGTGACCGCCACGGGTCAGACCCGGGTGCGCACCGTGTAGAGCTCGGGGAAGAAGGTCAGGTCGAGGGCCCGGCGCAGGAAGTCGACACCGGACGACCCGCCGGTCCCCTTCTTGTGGCCGATGGTGCGGGTGACGACCTGCAGGTGGCGGAACCGCCACTGCTGGAAGTTGTCCTCGAGGTCGACGAGCTCCTCGCAGGTCTCGTAGACGCCCCAGTGCTCGGTCGGGCTGGCGTACACGGCCGCGAAGGTGTCGACCAGCTCGTCGCTCTCGCGGTAGGGCTGGGTGACGTCACGCTCGAGCAGCGCGGCCGGGATCGCGTAGCCGCGACGGGACAGGTAGCGCAGGAACTCGTCGTAGAGGCTCGGCTCCTCGAGCAGCTCCGCGAGCATGGCGCGCGCAGCCTCGTCGTGGTCGAAGACCTTGACCATGTCGGCGTTCTTGTTGCCGAGCAGGAACTCCACGGCGCGGTACTGCCAGGACTGGAACCCCGAGCTGGTCGCGAGGAAGGGGCGGATCTCGGCGTACTCACTCGGGGTGAGGGTCGCCAGCACCGACCACTGGTCGGTGAGGACCTCCTGGATCCGCTTGACCCGCGCCAGCCGCTTGAGCGCGGGGGCGAGCTCGTCGGTGGTGAGCAGCGCGCGCGCGGACCGCAGCTCGTGCAGCATCAGCTTGAGCCAGAGCTCGGAGGTCTGGTGCTGGATGATGAACAGCAGCTCGTCGTGCTGCGCGGGCTGGCTGCGCGGGTGCTGTGCCGACAGCAGCCGGTCCAGCCCCAGGTAGTCGCCGTAGGACATCGCCGCGGTGAAGTCCCGCTGCACACCCTCTTCGATCTCACGCACCGCACGCGCGTCGTCACCACTCATGGCGCCCACCCTAGGGCCGGGTGGCTGCCTCAGTTGAAGGCGACCGGGTCCGGGCCGGTGCGCTCCGAGCGGTCCAGGGGCGCAAAGGCGGCGAGGTCCTCGTCGTCGAGCTCGAAGCCGAAGACGTCGAAGTTCTCGGCGATCCGGCTCGGGGTGACGGACTTGGGGATGACCACGTTGCCGAGCTGCAGGTGCCAGCGCAGGATCGCCTGCGCCGGCGTCACGCCGTGCTTCTGCGCGATGTCCCGGACCACGGGGTCGCCGAGGACGGAGCCGCCGGACGCGAGCGGGCTCCAGGCCTCGGTGAGGATCCCGTTCGCCGCGTGGAACTCCCGCAGCGCCGCCTGCTGGAGGTAGGGGTGCAGCTCCACCTGGTTGATGGCGGGGAGCTCGCCGGTCTCGTCGGCGAGCCGCTGCAGGTGGTCGATCTCGAAGTTGCAGACCCCGACGGCACGGACGCGGCCGTCCTCACGGAGCTTGAGCAACGCCTTCCACGTGTCGACGTAGTTGTCCTGCTCGGGCGTGGGCCAGTGGATGAGGTAGAGGTCGAGGACGTCGAGCCGGAGACGGCGCAGCGATGCGTCGAAGGCCGCGAGCGTCGAGTCGAACCCGTGGTCGTCGTTCCACACCTTGGTGGTGACGAACAGGTCGTCGCGCGACAGCTCGCTCGCCTCGATGGCCCGCCCGACGCCCTCCTCGTTGCCGTAGAGACGCGCCGTGTCGATGCTGCGGTAGCCGACCTCGAGGGCGGTCGCGATGGCGGCCTCGACCTCGGCGTCGGGCACCTGCCACACCCCGAACCCGAGCTGGGGGATGTCGATCGTGCCGCTGCCGGTGGAGAGCTGGAGGTTCGGGACTGAGGTCATGGAACCGACTGTATGCCGCGCCTGCAACCGTTTCCTGGCGGGTCACCCGTCAGGACGGACACCGGCCCGGCGGCCGGGCGCAATGTCAGCGAGGCCACACCGGGTGGGTGGGGGTGACGGCACGGAAACGGGCTAGGCTCCGGCGCATGGCGCCCATCTCCGAGACGACGACGAAGCCGATCTCCAAGGTCCTCATTGCCAACCGGGGCGAGATCGCCGTCCGCATCGCGCGCGCGTGCGCGGACAGCGGCATCGGCTCCGTTGCCGTGTATGCCGATCCGGACCGCCACGCCTTGCACGTCAAGGTCGCCGACGAGGCCTTCGCGCTCGGCGGCTCGACCCCCGGTGACTCCTACCTCGTGCAGGAGAAGCTGCTCGAGGTCGCCCGCAGGTCCGGGGCCGACGCGGTCCACCCCGGCTACGGCTTCCTCGCCGAGAACGCCTCGTTCGCGCAGGCCGTCCTCGACGCCGGCCTGGTCTGGATCGGCCCCTCCCCGCAGGCCATCGACTCCCTCGGCGACAAGGTCAAGGCCCGCCACATCGCCGCGCGCGCCAACGCCCCCCTGGTGCCCGGGACCGCCGACCCGGTGGCCGACGCCGACGAGGTCGTGACGTTCGCGAAGGAGCACGGGCTGCCGGTGGCCATCAAGGCGGCCTTCGGTGGCGGCGGGCGCGGCCTCAAGGTCGCGCGCACCATCGAGGAGATCCCCGAGCTGTTCGACTCCGCGACCCGCGAGGCGGTCGCCGCGTTCGGTCGCGGTGAGTGCTTCGTCGAGCGCTACCTCGACCAGCCACGGCACGTCGAGACCCAGTGCCTGGCCGACACCCACGGCAACGTCGTCGTCGTGTCGACCCGTGACTGCTCGCTCCAGCGGCGTCACCAGAAGCTCGTCGAGGAGGCGCCTGCGCCGTTCCTGTCCGACGAGCAGAACGCCGAGCTCCGCCGCGCCTCCAAGGCCATCCTCACCGAAGCCGGCTACACCGGCGCCGGCACCTGCGAGTTCCTCGTCGGCCAGGACGGCACGATCTCCTTCCTCGAGGTCAACACCCGCCTCCAGGTCGAGCACCCCGTGACCGAGGAGGTCACGGGCATCGACCTGGTCCGCGAGCAGTTCCGCATCGCGGGCGGCGAGGCCCTCGGCTACGACGACCCGGCCCCCGTCGGCCACTCCTTCGAGTTCCGGATCAACGGCGAGGACGCCGGCCGCGGCTTCCTGCCCGCCCCGGGTGTCGTCACCGTGTTCGAGCCGCCGTCCGGCCCGGGTGTGCGCCTCGACTCCGGTGTCGTCGCGGGCGACGTCATCGGTGGGGCGTTCGACTCGATGCTGGCCAAGCTGATCGTCACCGGGCACGACCGCCACCAGGCGCTCGAGCGGTCCCGGCGCGCCCTGGCCGAGTTCGTCGTCGACGGCATGCCGACCGTCCTGCCGTTCCACCGAGCCGTCGTGTCCGACCCGGCCTTCGCCCCCGAGGGCGACAAGCCGTTCACGGTGCACACCCGTTGGATCGAGACCGAGTTCGACAACCAGATCCCGCCCTACTCCGGCGTGGTCGCGCAGGCCCCCGAGGAGTCCGGCGAGCGCCAGAGCGTGGTCGTCGAGGTCGGCGGCAAGCGCCTCGAGGTCGTGCTGCCCGGCGGGCTCTCCCTCGGCGGGGGCTCCAGTGCCGCGAAGAAGAAGGCGCCACGGCGCTCCGGCGCGTCCAAGGCCGGCGCCGCCACCTCGGGCGACTCGCTCACCGCACCCATGCAGGGCACCATCGTCAAGATCGCCGTCGAGGAGGGTTACCGGGTCGCCGCCGGCGAGCTGGTCGTCGTGCTCGAGGCGATGAAGATGGAGCAGCCCATCACCGCCCACAAGGCGGGCACCATCACCGGCCTGGTCGCCAAGGTCGGACAGACCGTGACCAACGGCGCCGTGATCGCCGAGATCAAGGACTGACCCCACCCACGCACGACAGCGGCGCCGTCTCCCAGCCGGGAGACGGCGCCGTCGTCGTGTGCCATGAGCGTCCGTGTCGTGCCGTGAGCGTCCCTCAGCAGCGGCGCGGCCGAGCGAGTGCCGGGCCCGCTCAGCGACCGAACGGAGGAAGCTCCTTGGTGCCCTCCTCGCCGGACTCCGCGTCAGGGCGCAGGGAAGGATCGAGCGGCCCGCCCGGCTGGCCGGGCTGCTGGGGCTCACCCGGCGTGAGCGGGCCGTCGGACGACCCCGGCTGCGGGTCGCCGGTGGACGGCGAGGGGTTGGGAGCCGGCGTGGTGGGGGCAGGCTCGTCCCAGCTCGGCCGGTCGGGGGCCGGTTCGGAGGGCACGGGGTCGCCGGGCGCCGGGACCGGCTCCGGCGCCGGGGTGGGCTCGGGTGCGGGAGCCGGGGTGGGCTCGGGTGCGGGAGCCGGCGCGGGCTCTGGTGCGGGAGCCGGCGCGGGCTCTGGTGCGGGGGCCGGCGCAGGCTCGGGCTGGCTGTCAGGAAGGCCGAGCTGCTCCCGCAGCGTGTCAGCCCCCTTGTCGATCTGGTCCGAGTACTTGCCCCCCGTCTTCGTGTCGATGACGTCCTCGACCTTGTCGATGGCCGAGTCCGCCTGCTGCGGGTTGCCCTTGACGTAGTCCTTCACCTTGTCGAGCCAGGAGCCAGCCATGGTTTCGCCTTTCCTCGGGAACGCTTCAAGAACGTCGGAGCGTGCACGCGACGCAGCGCGTGCAGCGTGACCCTACCCACCAACCGGGGGGAAACGCGTCCGCAGCAGCTCAGTCACGCTGGTGGAGCTGGCGGGCGGCCTCGGCCACCGACCCGGAGAGCGACGGGTAGACGGTGAAGGTCCCGGCGAGCTGGTCGACCGTCAGGCCGTGCTGCACCGCCAGCGTGACCGGGTAGATCAGCTCGGAGGCGCGGGGCGCCACGACGACCCCACCGACGACGGTGCCACCCCCCTTGCGGGCGAACAGCTTCACGAACCCGTCGGTGATGCCCTGCATCTTGGCGCGGGGGTTGGTCGACAACGGCAACATGACCGAGGTGGCGTCGACCCTGCCCTCGTCGAGGTCCTTCTGGGAGAAGCCGACCGTCGCGATCTCGGGGTCGGTGAAGATGTTGGCCGAGACGGCGCGCAGGTTGAGCGGCGCGACCGCGTCACCGAGCGAGTGCGCCATCGCGATCCGCCCTTGCATGGCGGCCACGGACGCGAGGGGGAGGACCCCGGTGCAGTCGCCCGCGGCATACACCCCGCGCACCGAGGTGCGCGACACCTTGTCGACGACGATGTGGCCGGACTCGCTCACGGCCACCCCGATGTCCTCGAGGCCGATGGACGAGGTCTGCGGGACCGAGCCGACGGCGAGGAGGGCGTGGCTGCCCTCGACCTCACGACCGTCCTCGAGCCGCACCACGACACCGGACCCGGTGCGGGACACCGAGGCCATCCGTGAGCGCCCGAGCACGTCCATGCCGCGCTTGCGGAAGACGTCCTCGATGACCGTGGCCGCGTCGGCGTCCTCGCCGGGGAGCACCCGGTCACGCGACGACACCAGCGTCACGCGCGAGCCGAGACCGAGGTAGGCCTGGGCCAGCTCGGCACCGGTGACCCCCGAGCCGACGACGACGAGGTGCTCGGGGAGCTGGTCGAGGGAGTAGATCTGCTGCCAGGTGAGGATGCGCTCGCCGTCGGGCTGCGCGGTCGGCACCACCCTGGGGGTGGCGCCGGTGGCGATCAGGACGACGTCGGCGAGGAGCGTCTGGGTGGTGCCGTCGTCGAGGGTCGCCTCGACCCGCCCCGGCTCGAGCAGCCGACCGGTGCCGGGCAGGACCTGCACGCCATCCGCCGCGAGCCGGGCGCCGATGTCGCGCGACTGGGCCGCGGCGAGCGCGAGGATGCGACGGTTGACGGCGGTCAGCTCGGCGACGGAGTCGGAGACCTCGTCGCCCTCGTGGTCCTCGAGGTGCACGCCGAGGTCGGACGCGGTCTCGAACTGGCTCATGAAGTCGGCCGTCGAGATCAGCGTCTTGGAGGGCACGCAGTCGGTCAGCACCGCCGCCCCACCGACGCCGTCACGGTCGACCACGGTCACGCTGGCACCCAGGTGGGCGGCCACCAGCGCGGCCTCGTAGCCACCGGGGCCGCCGCCGAGGATCACCACTGAGGACTGGGTCGCATTCACGCGACCATCCAACCACCCCGAGGTCGACCCCCGGTCGCCACGTGTTATTCGCCTTCCCGCCACGCGCCGTGGGCCTTATGGTCCAAGGACAGACACTACGTTCCGCGACGACACCACTTCGCAGGCTCGAGACACGCACCAGGGCGCCCGCTGGACGGGCCCACAGTCAGGATGGAACCCACATGACCGTTCGTCCCCGCCACACGGCCCTCCTCGCCGTCGTCGCAGCAGCCACCTCACTCGCAGTCGCCGCCTGTTCGCCACCGGCCGACGACAACACCGGAAGCTCGGGTGGCGGCGCCGACAAGGCCAAGACCGCCACCTCCGCCCAGGACCTCGGTGGCATGGACGCCCTCGTCACCGCGGCCAAGAAGGAAGGCGCCCTCAACGTCATCGCGCTGCCCCCCGACTGGGCGAACTACGGCGCGATCATCAGCGCCTTCGGCACGAAGTACGGCATCAAGGTCACCAGCGCCCAGCCCGACGCGAGCAGCGCCGACGAGATCTCGGCGGCCACCCGGCTCAAGGGCCAGGGCAGCGCTCCCGACGTCTTCGACCTCGGCGCCGCCGTCGCGTCCGCCAACACGGCGATGTTCGCTCCCTACAAGGTCGCCACCTTCGACTCGGTGCCCGCCGACCTCAAGGACGCGAACGGCACCTGGGTCAACGACTACGGCGGCTACATGTCCGTCGGCTACGACTCCTCCAAGGTCCCGACCCCGACGTCCTTCGCCGACCTGCTCAAGCCCGCCTACAAGGGCAAGGTCGCCCTCAACGGCGACCCGACCAAGGCCGGTGCGGCGTTCGCCGGCGTGCAGATGGCCTCGATCGCCAGTGGTGGCACCGCGGGTGACGTGGCCAAGGGGGTCGACTTCTTCAAGCAGCTCAAGGCCGCCGGCAACTTCATCCCGGTCGACCCGACGCCTGCGACGATCGCCTCGGGCCAGACCCCCGTCGTCATCGACTGGGACTACCTCAACGCCGCGCAGACCGCCAAGGTCCCGACGTGGAAGGTCTACGTCCCCGACAACGCAGTCGTCGCCGGCTACTACGTGCAGGCGATCAACAAGGACGCCCCGCACCCGGCAGCCGCCCGCCTGTGGCAGGAGTTCCTCTACTCCGACGAGGGCCAGAACCTCTGGCTCAAGGGTGGCGCCCGCCCCGTCCGGTTCGACGACATGAAGAAGGCCGGCACGCTCGACACGGCCGCCGCCGCCGCGCTCCCAGCCGTGACCGGCACGCCCGTGGTGCCCACCGCGGCCGACTCGGACACGGCCAAGGCCTACCTCACCAAGGAATGGGCCAACGCCGTTGGCTGACGGCCAGGGGGCTGACCACCAGGCAGCTGACACCCGGCGAGCTGACAACTCGGTGGCTGACAACCCGGTGGCTGACAACCCGGCAGCTGGCGTTCGTCGCGTCAGGGCGCTCGGTGGCCTCCGGCCGTCGGGCGCCCTGCTGGGCGTCGTCCCGTTCTTCGCCTACGTCACCGTCTTCCTCGTCATCCCCGCGCTGGTCGTGGTGGTCGGCGCGTTCATCAGCGAAGGCCGCCCGACCCTGGGCAACCTCCGCGCGCTCGGCGAGCCGGCCGTCACCTCCGCCCTGTGGCACTCGGTGGTGCTCTCCGCCGTGACCGCAGTGGCCGGTGCGGTGCTCGGCGCGATCCTCGCGTATGCCGTCTCGACCGCCTCGCCGAGCGGCGTGCTCAAGCGCTTCGTCACCTCCCTGTGCGGCGTCCTGGCGCAGTTCGGCGGGGTGGCCCTCGCCTTCGCGTTCCTGGCCACCTTCTCGGCCCAGGGCTTCCTCACGAGGGTCCTCGGCACCAGCGGCGGACTCTGGCTGTACGAGTGGGACAAGGGCCTGATGCTCGTCTACCTGTACTTCCAGGTCCCCCTCATGCTCATCGTCTTCCTCCCCGCCGTCGAGGGCCTGCGCCCCCAGTGGCGGGAGGCGACCGAGACCCTCGGGGGCAGCACCTTCCTCTACTGGCGCAAGGTCGCCGGCCCGATCCTCATGCCGTCGTTCATCGGCGCCCTGCTGCTGCTGTTCACCAACGCGTTCTCGGCCTACGCCACCGCTGCTGCTCTCGTCTCGCAGGGCGCGCCACTGCTGCCCCTCCAGATCGGTGGCACCTTCACCTCCGAGGTCGTGCTGGGCCAGGAGGGCGTGGGGAAGGCGATGGCGCTCGAGATGGTCGTCGTGGTCGCCGTCGTCATGACGGTGTATGCCGTGCTCGACCGCCGTGCGTCGAAGTGGCTGGTCCGGTGAGCGGCCAGCGCGCCGCGATGCGGCGCCGCCAGAACGTCTTCCGCTGGGTCGTCGTCACCCTGACGCTCGTCTTCTTCGGCCTGCCCCTGTTCGCGATGCTGGAGTTCACGACCCGCGACGTGACCGGCAAGCGGACCGCAGCGACGTGGTCGCAGCTGTTCGACCTGGGGGCGATCGCGACCCGCTACCCCGACCTCAAGGCGGGCTTCATCGCGTCGATGGGGCTGGCCGTCCTCACCGTCGTGATCATGCTGGTGCTGCTCGTGCCCACGATGACGTGGGTGCGGCTGCGGCTCCCGGGGCTCGGCCGCACCGTCGAGTTCCTCTGCCTGCTGCCCCTCACCGTCCCCGCCATCGTGCTGGTCGTCGGGCTCACCCCCGTCTACGCCTGGGTCACCTACTTCCTCGGCGGCAACGCGATCTGGCTGGCGTTCGCCTATGTCATCCTCGTGCTCCCCTACGCCTACCGTTCGCTCGACGCCGGCCTGCGGGCGATCGACGTCCGCACGCTGAGCGAGGCAGCCCGCTCGCTGGGGGCGAGCTGGACCACCGTGATGCTCCGCGTGATCCTGCCCAACCTGCGCACGGCGGTGCTCTCCGCGTCGTTCCTCGCGGTCGCGCTGACCCTCGGCGAGTTCACCATCGCGAACCTGTTCAGCCGCACCAACCTCCAGGTGGCCATGTTCCTCATCGGCAAGTCGGACTCGCAGGTCTCCGTCGCCGTCGGGCTGGCCCTGCTCGTGTTCGCCTTCGTCATCCTGTTCGCGATGTCCTTCGTCGGCGGCGCCCGCAGCGCGACGTCGCCGCTGGCCCGACTCCGGCGCCACCACAAGGAGCCCACATGACAGCCGCCCCCGTGACCACAGACCAGTCCGCTCGCGGCGGCCCTCGCGGGGTGGCCGTCGAGCTGACCGGCCTGGGCCGCAGCTACGGCCCGATCCACGCGCTCGACGACTTCACCCTGCGGCTGGCCCCGGGCGAGCTGGTGGCCCTGCTCGGGCCGTCGGGCTGCGGCAAGACCACGGCGCTGCGCTGCCTCGCGGGTCTGGAGGACCCCGACGCCGGACGGATCGAGGTCGACGGCAAGGACGTGACCCGGGTGCCGACGAACAAGCGCGACTTCGGCATGGTGTTCCAGGCCTACAGCCTGTTCCCGCACATGACGGCCCGGCAGAACGTGGAGTTCGGCCTGCAGCTGCGCCGCCAGTCCGGCCAGCAGCGACGGGCCCGGGCGGCGGAGATGCTCGAGCTCGTCGGGCTGTCCACGCAGGCAGACCGGTTCGCGCACCAGATGTCGGGAGGCCAGCAGCAGCGCGTCGCCCTGGCCCGCGCGCTGGCCATCGAGCCGCAGGTGCTCCTCCTCGACGAGCCGCTGTCCGCCCTCGACGCCAAGGTCCGCGTGCAGCTGCGCGACGAGATCCGCCGCATCCAGCTCGAGGTCGGCACGACCACCCTCTTCGTCACCCACGACCAGGAGGAGGCCCTGGCCGTCGCCGACCGGGTCGGGGTCATGCGCGACGGCCGCCTCGAGCAGATCGCCGCTCCCGAGGAGCTCTACTCGCGGCCGGTCAACGACTTCGTGGCCGACTTCGTCGGGGTCACCAACCGGCTTGCGGGACAAGCCGACTCGACGACCGCCACGGTCCTCGGCCATCTGGTGCCCCTGCTCGACGGCTCGGCCGGCTCCGGACCCGTCGTGGTCCTCGTGCGCCCTGAGCACCTGACGGTCCACGCGGACCCGGGCGGTGCCCACACCGTGACGAGCGTGAGCTTCCTGGGAGCGCACGGCCGGGTCGTCGTCGCCCTCGCCGACGGTGGTCAGGCCATCGTCCAGGTGCCCAGCAGCTCCGTGGGCGACTACTCCCCCGGGTCGCGGGTGACCGTCCGGCCCACCGGCGAACCGGCCCTGGCGGTGTCGGCGCAGGGCTGAGTCCGCGGTCCCCGCGCGGCGCAGGGGAACGTTCCCGACGTTCGGGACGGTCCGCTCCGTCGCCTTCGCCGCCCGGTCCGCGCCTCGGTAGGCTTCGGGAGTGAGCGAGCACAGCAGCCCGTCCCCGGGCGTCCCCGACCTGTCCGACCCGGCGACCGACCCGTTCGAGGTGGCCAGGGCTGCCGCAGCGGTGATCGCCGACCGCACGGGCGCCCACCGGCACGACGTGGCCCTCGTCCTCGGCTCCGGGTGGGGCCAGACCGGCGACCTCATCGGCGAGACCCTCGCGACGATCGACAACGCCGACGTCCCGGGCTTCGCGAAGGCCGCGGTGGCGGGGCACAGCGGCACGATGCGCTCGGTGGCGATCGGCGACACCGGCCGTCGGGCCCTCGTCTACGGCACCCGCACCCACTTCTACGAGGGCAAGGGCGTCCGCGCGGTCGTCCACGCCGTGCGCACGGCCGCGGCCGCGGGCTGCCGGACCATCGTGCTGACCAACGGCTGTGGCGGCCTCAACCCCGCCTGGGGCCCCGGCACCCCCGTGCTGATCAGCGACCACCTCAACCTCACGGCCACCTCCCCCATCGAGGGCGCCAACTTCGTCGACCTCACCGACCTCTACTCCCCGAGACTGCGCGCGGCCGCCCGTCAGGTCGACCCCGGTCTCGACGAGGGCGTCTACGTGCAGTTCCGCGGACCCCACTACGAGACCCCGGCCGAGGTGCGGATGGCCAAGGTGCTCGGGGGCGACCTCGTCGGCATGTCCACCACGCTCGAGGCGATCGCCGCCCGCCAGGCGGGGCTCGAGGTCCTCGGCATCTCCCTGGTGACCAACCTCGCCGCGGGGATCAGCGACCAACCGCTGTCCCACGCGGAGGTCCTCGAGGCCGGCCAAGCCGCCGCCGAGCGGTGCGGGAAGCTCCTCGCCGCCGTCGTCGCCACGATCTGAGAGGAGCCCAGCCATGACGTATGCCGCGCGGCACGGCCGCGGAGCCGACTCACCGGCCGACGCCGAGGCGAGGGCCCGGCAACACGCCCAGGAGCTGGTCGACGCCGCTCAGGCGTGGGTGGACGACGACCCCGACCACGAGACCCGGGTGGAGCTCGGCGACCTCCTCGCGAAGGCCAAGGGCGGTGACCAGGACGCCATCGACGACCTCGCCGACCGGTTCGCCGGGATGCTCGAGTTCGGCACGGCGGGGCTCCGCGGCGCCATCGGTGCCGGCCCGAACCGGATGAACCGCTCCGTCGTGATCCGTGCGGCTGCCGGCCTCACGGCATACCTGCAGGTGAGCAAGCCCGAGCCGTTCGTGGTGGTGGGCTTCGACGCGCGCCGCAACTCCGACGTGTTCGCTCGCGACACCGCGTCGGTCGTCGTGGGAGCCGGCGGACGCGCCGCGATCCTGCCGTCGCCGCTGCCGACTCCCGTGCTGGCCTACGCGATCCGCTACCTGGGCGCCGACGCCGGCGTGATGGTGACCGCGAGCCACAACCCGCCGGAGGACAACGGCTACAAGGTCTACCTCGGCGACGGCTCGCAGATCGTGCCCCCGTCGGACGCCGAGATCGCGACCCAGATTGCGCGCGTCGCCACGGTGTCCGACGTGCCGCGCCCCGACGACGGATGGGAGACGCTCGGCGACGACGTGCTCGAGGCCTACCTCGACGACGCCGTCACGGTCGTGGCCGCCGACACCCCGCGCGACGTCACGGTGGTCCACACCGCCCTGCACGGCGTGGGGGCGGCGACGGTCGCCAAGGCCTTCGTCCGCGCCGGGTATGCCGCGCCGATCCCCGTGGAGAGCCAGGCGCAGCCCGACCCGGCGTTCCCCACCGTGCACTTCCCCAACCCCGAGGAGCCGGGGGCGATGGACGCCGCCCTCGAGCTGGCCGAGCAGACCGGGCCGGACGTGGTCATCGCCAACGACCCCGACGCCGACCGGTGCGCCGTCGCGGTGCCCGGGCCCGGTGGCTGGCGGATGCTGCGCGGCGACGAGGTGGGAGCCCTCCTGGGGGCGCACATCCTCGCGCGCGGCGTGGGCAACGGTGACGTCTTCGCCAACTCGATCGTGTCGTCGCGCCTGCTCGCGGCGATGGCGAAGGCCGCGGGGGTGCCGCACGAGGAGACGTTGACCGGCTTCAAGTGGATCTCGCGCGTCAAGGGCCTCCGGTACGGCTACGAGGAGGCGCTGGGCTACTGCGTCGACCCGCCACACGTCCGCGACAAGGACGGCGTCAGCGCGGCGCTGGTGGTGGCCGAGATGACCGCGAGCCTCAAGGCGGAGGGGCGTTCGCTCACCGACCTGCTCGACGACCTCGCCGTGGCGCACGGAGTGCACGCGACCGACGCGCTGTCCGTGCGCGTGGCCGACGTGTCGCTGATCGGCCAGGTGATGGCCCGACTCCGGGAGAACCCGCCGCAGGAGATCGCCGGCACCCCGGTCGCGCGCACCGACGACCTGGCCGAGGGCAGCGAGGCCCTGCCACCGACCGACGGACTGCGCTACTACCTCGCCGACGACTCCCGGATCATCGTCCGACCCTCCGGCACCGAGCCCAAGCTCAAGGTCTACCTCGAGGTCATCGAGCCGGTGTCCACAGACCTCAAGACCGCCCGCACGGTCGCTGCCGAGCGGCTGGCCGGGATCAACGCTGCCATGGCGGACCTCACCCGGGTCTGAGCCCGGGCCCTGGCGGCGAGACGTCGTCGCTACGTCGTCGCTACGTCGTCGCTACGTCGTCGCTACTTCCGCCAGAACCGCTTCTTGGTCTGCGAGGTGTCCGTCTCGCCCTCGCCGGCGGGCTGGGTCGTGGGGTCGGGCCTGCCCTCGAAGTCCGCGGCCTCGCCGCGGAGGGCGATCAGCTGCAAGGTGAGGAAGTAGCCGGACTGCTGGTCTCCCGTGGCGGCCTCGAACTCGACGTGGCCGTCCTCGACGAGGAAGTTGAACACGTCCAGACCATCGAGGCGCAGCTCGGTGATCCACACCGCCTCGAGGAAGCTGGCCACCTGACGCTCAGGCGTGCCGGGCCGGAACCGCACCATGGCGATCAGCAGGCGCTCCGGATCCTCGGTCACATCCACCTCGACCTGGGCGAACATGACGCTCGACACCAGCCGCCTGCGGAGCGTGGTCGCCGCGACGGCGGTCAGGTCACCGGAGGCCGGCGGCAGGTTGGCGGTCATGGCCTCCCTGAGCTGCACGAACTCGACGCGGTCCACGCGGTGAGACTGCCCCACGTGGGTCGAATCGGCAATCCGGGCCCCTCGAGCAGGTGGCCCACCACCCCGTGCGGTGCCTCGTCGCGGGCAGCAAGTCGCCGTAGGGTGCGGGTGATGCGGGCCGGCCGACCAACGCTGCGGCCGACCACCCGCGGCCACCAGGTCCGCTCGAGAGGAATCACTGATGAAGGTGCTCGTGGTCGAGGACGACGTGGACATCCAGGACCTCGTGGTCGCCCTGTTGAGCCGGGTGGGCTACGACGTCGTGGTCGAGGACAACGGCGACGCCGGACTGGCCGCCGCCCTGTCGCACGCTCCGGACCTGGTGATCCTGGACTGGATGATGCCCGGGTTGAGCGGGGTCGAGGTCTGCCGGGGCATGCGAGCGGACCCCCGGGCGAAGGACACCGCCGTCCTGATGCTCACGTCGAAGGCCCAGGAGGCCGACATCGACCAGGCGTTCACCGCCGGCGCCGACGACTACATGGTCAAGCCGTTCCGGGGCCGCGAGCTGGTCAGCCGGGTCCAGGCGCTGACGACCAAGGATGCCGGGGGCTGACTCCTCAGCCCGCCCCTGCCGGGGGCGAGGTCACCGAGACTGATCACATGCTGGGACACCGATAGGATTGCTCGGTGAGCACCCCCACAGCTGCGGCCCCCTCCGTCGACGCGACGGCCAGGGCGCGCGATCTCCTCGGCGTCTCCCGCCTCACGAACGCGGCCCTCACGAGCTGGCTGCACGGCCTGCCGGGCGTCGACCAGGTCGGCTGCGAGGCACGCGCCGCCGGGCTCGGCACCCGGTCGATCAAGACCACCTCCAAGGCGTGGGGCATCGACCTCGCGATCTCGATGATCGACCTCACGACGCTCGAGGGCGCCGACACCCACGGCAAGGTGCGCGGGCTCTGCGCGAAGGCGATCACGCCCGACCCCACCGACCTGTCGACGCCTCGTCCCGCCGCGATCTGCGTCTACGGCGACATGGTCCCCACCGCCAAGGAAGCCCTCGGGCAGAGCGGTGTGAAGGTGGCCGCGGTCGCGACCGCCTTCCCGAGCGGTCGGGCGCTGATGCCGGTCAAGCTGGCCGACACCCGCGACGCCGTGGCCGCCGGAGCCGACGAGATCGACATGGTCATCGACCGGGGCGCCTTCCTGTCCGGTGACTACCTCACGGTGTTCCGCGAGATCGCCGAGGTGGCCGAGGCCTGCGTCCGCCCGGACGGCAGCCGTGCCCGGCTGAAGGTCATCATGGAGACCGGCGAGCTGGTCACCTACGACAACGTGCGTCGGGCGTCCTGGTTGTCGATGCTGGCCGGTGGCGACTTCATCAAGACCTCCACCGGCAAGGTCTCCCCCGCGGCCACCCTGCCGGTCACGCTGATCATGCTCGAGGCGGTCCGCGACTGGCGCGACCTCACCGGCGAGATGGTGGGCGTGAAGCCGGCCGGCGGCATCCGCACCAGCAAGGACGCGCTCAAGTTCCTCGTGACGGTGAGCGAGATCGCCGGTGACGACTGGCTCGACCCGCACTGGTTCCGGTTCGGGGCGTCCAGCCTGCTCAACGACCTCCTGCTGCAACGCCAGCGGATGGCGACCGGCGCCTACTCGGGCGCCGACTACGTCACCGACGACTCGCCCAGCCTCTACTGACCGTGCGCCCCCACAGCAGCCACCCGCAGCCCCCCGCACCCGACGGATCCCGAGGAACCTGAAGCCATGGCCAAGTTCGAGTACGCACCGGCGCCGGAGTCCCGCGCCGTCGTCGACATCAAGCCCTCCTACGGGTTGTTCATCAACGGTGAGTTCACCGAGTCGCAGGGTGGTTCCGCCTTCAAGACGATCAGCCCCGCGACCGAAGAGGTCCTGGCCGAGGTGACCTCCGCCAGCGAGGCCGACGTCGACCGCGCCGTGGCCGCGGCCCGCCGGGCCTACAACGGCGTCTGGGGCCGCATGTCCGGGGCCGACCGGGGCAAGTACCTCTTCCGCATCGCCCGCATCCTCCAGGAGCGGGCCCGCGAGTTCGCCGTCCTGGAGAGCCTCGACAACGGCAAGCCGATCAAGGAGAGCCGCGACGTCGACGTGCCCCTCGCTGCGGCGCACTTCTTCTACCACGCCGGCTGGGCCGACAAGCTCGACTACGCCGGCCTCGGCACCAACCCCCGCCCCCACGGCGTGGTCGGCCAGGTCATCCCCTGGAACTTCCCGATCCTGATGCTGGCGTGGAAGATCGCGCCCGCCCTGGCCACCGGCAACACCGTCGTCATCAAGCCGGCCGAGACCACGCCGCTGACCGCGCTGCTCTTCGCCGAGGTCGTGCAGCAGGCCGACCTGCCGCCGGGTGTCGTCAACATCATCACGGGCGCCGGCGCCACAGGACAGGCGATCGTCGACCACCCCGACATCGACAAGCTGGCCTTCACCGGCTCGACCGGCGTCGGCAAGATGATCGCCCGCTCGATCGCCGGCACCCGCAAGAAGGCCACCCTCGAGCTCGGCGGCAAGGCCGCCAACATCGTGTTCGACGACGCGCCGCTCGACCAGGCCGTCGAGGGCATCGTCAACGGCATCTTCTTCAACCAGGGCCACGTCTGCTGCGCCGGCTCACGCCTGCTCGTCCAGGAGAACATCGCGGCCGACGTCGAGAAGCGGCTCAAGCGTCGCCTCGAGACGCTGCGCGTGGGCGACCCGCTCGACAAGAACACCGACGTGGGTGCGATCAACTCCAAGGCCCAGCTGCAGCGGATCGTCGACCTGACGGCCGCCGGCGAGGCCGAGGGGGCCGAGCGCTGGGACAACGGCTGTGAGCTGCCGAGCAAGGGCTTCTGGTTCCGGCCCACCGTCTTCACCGGCGTCAGCCAGACCCACCGGATCGCCCAGGAGGAGATCTTCGGCCCCGTCCTGTCGGTGCTGACCTTCCGCACCCCGCACGAGGCGGTCGCCAAGGCGAACAACACGCCCTACGGGCTGTCCGCCGGCATCTGGACCGAGAAGGGCTCGCGCATCCTCTGGATGGCCGACCAGCTCCGCGCCGGTGTCGTGTGGGCCAACACCTTCAACAAGTTCGACCCCACCAGCCCCTTCGGCGGCTACAAGGAGTCCGGCTACGGCCGGGAGGGTGGCCGCCACGGCCTGGCCGCCTACGTCACGACGGGAGACAGCAAGTGAGCCCCACGGCCACGAGGTCGACGGGCGGCGATGCCCGCGTCGACGTGCGAAAGACCTACAAGCTCTACATCGGCGGCAAGTTCCCGCGCTCGGAGTCGGGCCGCTCCTACGAGGTCGTCGACGGTCGCGGCCGGTTCCTCGCGAACGCCGCCCAGGGCTCGCGCAAGGACGCCCGCGACGCGGTCGTCGCCGCCCGAGGTGCCTTCGCCGGCTGGGCCGGCGCCACGGCATACAACCGGGGTCAGGTGCTCTATCGCGTCGCCGAGGTGATGGAGGGCCGTCGGGCCCAGTTCGTCGCCGAGGTGCGCGCCAGTGAGGGCGTGGCCGAGCGTCGTGCCGAGACCATCGTCTCGCAGGCCATCGACCGCTGGGTCTGGTATGCCGGGTGGACCGACAAGCTCGCGCAGGTCCTGGGCGGGCTCAACCCGGTCGCGGGGCCGTACTTCGACATCTCCGCCCCCGAGCCGACCGGCGTCGTGGCTGTCCTTGCGCCGCAACGGTCCTCGTTGCTGGGTCTGGTCTCGGTGCTGGCCCCCGTCGTCTGCTCCGGTAACACCGCGGTGGTCCTCACCAGCGAGCTGCGACCGCTGCCGGCCATCACGCTGTCCGAGGCGCTCGCCACCTCCGACGTCCCGGGCGGGGTCATCAACCTCATCACCGGGCGCACCGCCGAGGTGGCGCCGTGGCTCGCGTCGCACCGTGACGTCAACGCCATCGACCTGACCGGTGCCGCCGACGCCGAGGGCGTGAGCTGGGGCGACCTCGAGCTGGCCGCCGCGGAGAACCTCAAGCGCGTGGTCCGTCCCGCGGGTGAGGGGTCCGACGCCATCGAGCCCGACTGGTCGAGCACGCCCGACCTCGGCCGGATCACCTCGTTCCTCGAGACCAAGACCGTCTGGCACCCCAAGGGTCGCTGACCCTTGACCACTCCCTCACCGGACGCGACCACCACCGCCCGGGTGGTCGTGCTTGCCGGTCCCAGTGGCGCGGGCAAGTCGCGACTGGCCGCCCGCCTGCAGGGCGCCCACGGGTGGCCGATCGTGCGGCTCGACGACTTCTACCGCGACGAGGACGACCCGGCGATGCCGCGCAGCGAGGAGCTGGGCATCGTCGACTGGGACCACCCCGACTCCTGGAACCGGCAAGCCGCCGTCGACGCGTTGGGCATCCTCCTCGCGACGGGCGAGGTCACGACTCCCGTCTACGACATCTCCCTCAGCCGGGCGGTCGACACGACGACCGTGCGCGCGCAAGCCCACGACCTGGTCCTCGCCGAGGGCATCTTCGCGGCCGAGATCATCGGCGTGCTGCGCGAGCGCGGCATGCTCGCGGGCGCCTACTGCGTCCACCACCACCGGGTGGTGACGTTCGTCTGGCGGCTGCTGCGCGACCTCTCGGAGCACCGCAAGCCGCCGTGGACGCTGGTGCGCCGCGGCCTCGCGCTGATGCGTGACGAACCCCGGGTCGTGGCCCGCCAGGAGTCCCTCGGAGCCCTCTCCGCGCGGGCCAAGGACCTCGAACCCCTGCTGTCCGCCCTGGCCCGCTGACCCGACACCGCTCCGGGTCGGGCAACCCCCTCTCGCAACCCCCCTTCGCAACACGGTGGTTGCCCTGCAAAACGGGCTCTGTGGAGCCCGTTTTGCAGGGCAACCACCGTTTCGCGGATTCTGGCCGCTCGACGCCCGGATGACACCTGCGTCGGTTAGGGTTCCAGCACGTCAGCGAGGGGGAAGTACGCACATGACCGACCCGCAGTGGGTGGCTCCCGGCACCGGTGGGCCCGCAGAACCGCCGGCCACTGCGCCGGGCGGGCACCCGGCATACCCGGGCACTCCCACCCCCCAGCCACCCGCAGGACCGCCACCGGCGATGCCGGGGCAGCAGCCGTGGGGTGCGCACCCCGCGATGGAGTTCCGGCCCGGGATCATCCCGCTGCGCCCGCTCACCCTCGGCGACCTCTACGGCGCCGTCATCAAGGCGATCCGTGGCAACGTCGCCGCCACCATGGGGCTGGCCTTCGTCACGACGCTGATCTTCCTCGTCCCGACCACCGCCCTCGGCGCCTGGGTGGCGTCCCGGGAGTCCCTCGACATCAACCTCGACCCCCAGTCGACCCAGGACCTCTTCCCGGTGGCCGGGACGCTCGGCTCGCTGGTCCCGTCGTTGGGCACGTCTGCCTCCGCGGTCCTGCTGACCGGGTTCGTGGCGTTCGTCATCAGCCAGGCCGTGATGGGGCGCAAGGTCACCGCCGGCCAGACCTGGGAGGGCACCCGCGGCCGTCTGCTCCCCCTCGTGGGGGCCACGGTCGTGACCGGTCTCGCAGTCCTGCTGGCCCTCGCCGTGGTCCTCGTGCTGCCGGTGATCGCGGTGATCAGCGCAGCCACCTCGTACGACAACTCGGGGCTCGTCGGCGCGATCCTGTTCGCGGTCCTGGCGACCCTCGTCGCCATCCTCCTCGTGCTCTTCCTCTCCACCAGGCTGGCCTTCGTCGGGGTCGCCGTGGTGCTCGAGAAGGTCGGCGTGATGCAGGGCATCGCGAGGTCGTGGCGGCTCACGTCGGGTAGCCAGTTCTGGCGGGTCTTCGGCATCCGGCTCCTGACCAGCTTCATCGTGGGCATCGTCGCGCAGATCCTGGCCTTCCCGCTGGGCCTCGTCGGCGGGCTCGGCATCGTCGCGTCGGGCGACCCCCAGCACCTCTACGTCTTCCAGGCCATCGTGGCGGGCGTCTCCGGCCTCATCACCGGCGCCCTGACGACCCCGTTCACGGCCGGCGTCGACGCCCTCCTCTACGTCGACCAGCGCATCCGCCGTGAGGGCTTCGACGTCCAGCTGATCACCGCAGCCCAGGCCGACGCCGCCCGTCCGGCGCCAGGAGCCACCGCCGCGAGATGACGAGTCCCACCTCCGTGTTCGACGGGCCACCGCTCGACCCGAGCTCTCCCGAGGCCCGGCAGTGGGTGCTCGACGAGCTCGCGAAGGGGCGCTACACGACCGAGCCCTCGCCGTGGCAGCGGTTCGTCGAGTGGCTGCAGCACCTCCTCGCCGGCCAGCCGGGGGCTGGGCTGGTCCCCGCCTGGGGCGCGGCCCTCGTCGTGCTGGTCGTCCTGGCCGTCGTCGCCCTGGTGGTCATCCGGTTGCTCCGGGCCGAGCCGTCGACGCCGGGCGGTCGCCCGCGCGGAGCCGTGGTCGACGACGAAGGGCTCAGCGCCGCCGACTACCGCGCCCGGGCTGCCGGGGCGAGGGCCCGCGGCGACTGGGATGCCGTGCTGCTCGACAGCTACCGCGCCCTGGCCGCCTCCGCCGTGGAGCGCACCCTGCTCACCGACCTGCCCGGGCGCACCGCCCACGAAGTCGCGCTCGCACTGGAGTCGGTCTTCCCCACCCAGGCCGAGTCGCTCGCCGCGAGCGCGCTGGAGTTCGACGCCGTGCGCTACGGCCACCGACGCACCACGCAGGCACAGGCCGAGGCCGCGGCCGACCTCGACGCCACCCTCCGCACGACTCGACCGACCCTCGGCCAGCTGGTCGGCCCGTGACCGCCACCACGACGCTCGGGTCCGCCCCGGCCACCGCCCCGCCCCCGCGAGCCGACCTCGCCACCCGGGTGCGTCGTCGCGCGGTGTGGGCGCTCGTGGTGGCGATCGGGGTGGCGGCCCTGGTCGCCCTGGCGCTGTCCACCAACGCCCCCGACCAGGCGCTCGACCCCGACGACGTGGGACCCTCCGGCGGCAGGGCCCTGGTCGAGGCGTTGCGCGACCACGGCGTCACCGTCCAGGTCGTGCGCTCAGCCGACGAGCTCGTCGACGCCGACCCCGGCGCCGGCACCACGGTCGTCGTCGGCAACCCCACCTACCTCGGCGCCGACAGCACCGACGCCCTGCGCGAGGCAACCTCCGGGGCCGACCGACTCGTGCTGGTCGCGCCGACGGCCGAGCAGCTGGCCGGGCTCGACCTGCCGCTCACCTCCAGCGACCTCGGGGCGGAGGTGACGGTCACGGCCGGCTGTCGCTCCACGGTCGCGCGCCCCGACGACACCGCCGCGCTCGTCGACACCCGCTTCGTGCCGGTGTCGCGCGGGAGTGGCGCCAGGGCGACGTTGTGCTTCGCACTGCCCAACCCCCGCGGCGACGACAAGGCCCCACCCGAGGACTTCGGGTTCGGTGCCGCACTGGCCACCGTGCCCGCCGGGGCTACCCATCCCGAGGTTGTGGCCGTCGGGGTCGGCAGTGCCTTCACCAACCGCTTCGTCGGCCAGGAGTCGCACGCCGGACTCGCCATCCGGGCCCTGGGTCACTCGCCACGCCTCGTCTGGTACCAGCCTGGCATCGGTGACCTCGCCAGCGTGGACGGCACCGGCCAGTCGGCCTGGCCCGAGTGGCTCACGCCGGCGGCCGTGATCCTGGGCACCGCCGTGGTCGTGCTCGCGTTCGTGCGCGGTCGCCGCATGGGGGCGCTGGTCACCGAGCCCCTGCCGGTCGTCGTGCGCGCGGTCGAGACCACCGAGAGCCGCGGTCGGATCTACCGCCGAGCCCGTGACCGCGGCCGGGCCGCCGCGGTGCTCCGGCTCGGCACCACCGAGCGGCTCGCGCGACGGCTGGCGCTGTCACCCCATGCCGCGGAGGCCGTCCAGGCTGCTGCCGCAGCCGCCTCCGGTATGCCGCCGACCCAGGTCGCGGCGCTGCTCGCCGGACCGCCGCCCACCACCGATACCGAGCTGCACGCCCTGGCCAACGCATTGGCCGATCTCGAGGAGAGAGTCCGCACGTCATGACCGACCAGCACCAGTTCCCCCCTGCCGCGCACGGCCAGGTGCCACTCGACCCACCCGCGCCCGCGTCCACGCCGCCGTCCGCGGCAGGCGGGCCACCCGCCGCGGCCCCGGACGCGCGAGCCGCGTTGCTGGCCGTCCGGGCCGAGGTGGCCAAGGCGGTCGTCGGGCAGGACGCCGCCGTCGCGGGGTTGCTCGTCGCCCTGCTCGCGCGGGGGCACATCCTGCTCGAGGGCGTGCCGGGCGTCGCGAAGACCCTGCTCGTGCGCAGCATCGCGGCGGCGCTCGACGTGGAGACCAAGCGGGTGCAGTTCACCCCCGACCTGATGCCGGGCGACCTCACCGGCTCGCTGGTCTACGACGCCGCGAACAGCGACTTCACCTTCCGCCAGGGCCCGGTCTTCACCAACCTCCTACTGGCCGACGAGATCAACCGCACACCCCCGAAGACGCAGTCGGCGCTGCTGGAGGCGATGGAGGAGCGACAGGTCAGCGTCGACGGGCGGGCCCACCCGCTCCCCCAGCCGTTCATGGTCGCCGCCACCCAGAACCCCGTCGAGTACGAAGGCACCTACCCGCTGCCCGAGGCCCAGCTCGACCGGTTCCTGCTCAAGGTCACCCTCCCGCTGCCGCCACGCGAGGACGAGGTCGCGGTGCTGCGTCGGCACGCCTCCGGCTTCGACCCGCGTGACCTGCACGCGGCGGGACTCCGACCGGTCGCCTCGGCCGCCGACCTCGCAGCCGGCGCCGCGGCCGTGCGCACCGTCGAGATCTCCGACGAGGTGACGGCATACATCGTCGACATCGCCCGGGCCACCCGGCACTCCCCGTCGCTGGCCCTCGGGGTGAGCCCGCGCGGCGCCACCGCCCTGATGGCCACGGCCCGCGCGTGGGCCTGGATCAACGGTCGCGGGTTCGTCACCCCCGACGACGTGAAGGCGCTGGCGCACGCCACGCTCGCCCACCGGCTGTCGCTGCGGCCGGAGGCCGAGCTCGAGGGCGTCAGCGTGACCGCCGTCCTCGAGAGCGCGCTCGGAGCGGTGCCGGTCCCCCGCTGATGGCCCTGACCTACCGCGCCGTCGCGCTGGCCCTCCTGGGGCTGGTGCCGGTCGCCGTGTGGCCGCACGGCGACACGGTGCGCTGGTGGTGGGTGGCGATGCTCGTGCTCATCGGCCTCGACGTCCTGCTGGCGGCCTCGCCGCGCGGGCTCACCCTGACCCGGGAGGGCCCCGCGCAGGTGCGCCTCGGTGAGTCCACCGCCACCTCCGTGCTGGTCACCAACGGCGGCGGTCGCCGGGTGCGTGGTGCGATCCGCGACGCGTGGCCACCGTCGGCGGGAACGGGCTCCGCCCGGCACACCCTCGACGTCCCCGCGGGTGAGCGCGCGAGGTTCACCACCGCGATGCACCCCACCCGGCGCGGCGACCGGGCCGCCCACCGGGTGACGGTCCGCTCGACCGGCCCACTGGGGCTGGCGGCCCGGCAGCGCTCGTTCGAGGTGCCCGGCCAGCTGCGGACCCTGCACCCGTTCCCGGCGCGCAAGCACCTGCCCAGCAGGCTGGCCGTGCTCCGCCAGCTCGACGGCCGGGCCGCGCTGCGCACCCGCGGGCAGGGCACCGAGTTCGACAGCCTGCGCGACTACGTCGAGGGCGACGACGTCCGCAGCATCGACTGGCGCGCGACCGCTCGTCGTCAGCACCTCGTCGTCCGCACGTGGCAGCCCGAGCAGCACCGTCGGATCGTCATCGTCGTCGACACGTCGCGCACCTCGGCGGGCCGGGTCGACGACTCCCCGCGCCTCGACGCCGCGATGGATGCCGCCCTCCTCCTGACCGCGCTGGCCGGGCACGCCCGCGACCGGGTGCAGGTGCTGGCCGGTGACCGCGTGGTGCGGGCACGGGTCGCGGGCGCCGACCGCGCCAAGCTGTTGCACGACACCATCAGCACCCTCGCCCCGGTCGAGGCGCGGCTGATCGAAGCCGACTGGGGGCTGCTGGCCACCGAGATCCAGCGGCTCGGCACGCAGCGCGCCCTCGTCGTGCTGCTCACCCCCCTCGAGTCGTCGGCCATCGAGCAGGGCCTCGTGCCCGTCCTGCCCTCCCTCAGTGCCCACCACCGCGTGGTCGTCGCCTCGGTGGCCGACCCGGCGGTCGGCCGGATGCGTCGCGCCCGCACCACGGTGGCCGAGGTCTACGACGCCGCCGCGGCCGAGCGGACCACGGCGTTGCGCCGGCGCACCGCCGCGGTCCTCGCGAGCCTCGGGGTCGACGTGCTCGACGAGCCGCCCGACCTCCTGCCGATCCGGCTCGCCGACCACTACCTCATGCTCAAGCGGCAGGGCCTGCTCTGACCCGGCACCGTCGCGGCAGGGACTGCTCTGGCCCGGCGCCGTCCCGGCTGACCCGGCGCCGCCCTGCCTGACCCGGCGACCGGGCCCCGAGCGCCCTGGTCAGGCGGCGACGATCTCCAGGTCGCCCACGTCGCGGGCGTCGAGGTCGCCGGTGACGCCGGCTCGGTGCGCACGGCGGCCGACCACGAACACGTAGGCGAGGAAGGTCGACTCGGCCACCACGCCGATCCCGATCCGGGCCCAGGTCGGCAGGCCGGACGGCGTGACGAAGCCCTCGATCGTGCCGCTGACCAGCAGCACGGCGACAAGCCCCATCGCGATCGCCACCGCGGTGCGACCTTCGGCGGCAAAGGCCTGCAACCGCGTCCGGGGGCCGGGCTCGACCCACGACCAGAACAGCCGGAGCCCCACCGCAGCGGCGACGAACACCGCGGTCAGCTCGAGCAGACCGTGGGGCAGGATCAGCCCGAAGAACAGGCTGGTGCGGTCGTTAGCCATCATCAGCGCGGCAATGACGCCGACGCTCTGCACGTTGCTGAACAGGACGTAGAGGACCGGCAGGCCCAGGACACCGAGCGCGATGCACTGGGCCGCCACCCAGGCGTTGTTCACCCAGACCAGGGTGGCGAACTCGTGGTGAGGGAACTCGCGGTAGTAGTGCTCGAAGTCGGTGCCGACATAGGCGTTGATCTCCGCCGGGGTGAGCTGGCTGGTGTAGACCTCCGGGTGCCGCAGCGTCCAGGCCGCCACGAGGGCGATCACCAGCACGCTCGACAACGCCGTGGTCACCCACCACCACCGCGTCCGGTAGAGCGCAGCCGGGAAGGTGCGGGTGAAGAAGCCCAGCAGGTCGGACCAGGTGGTCGTCCTCGTGGCCACCATGGTGACCCGCGCCCGGGTCAGCAGCATCGACAGGTAGGCCACCACCGACGGGTCGGGGGTGGCCGACCGGACCACGGACAGGTCGGTGGAGACCCGCTGGTAGAGGTCGAGCAGCTCGTCGCCCTCCGCGCCGGTCAGGCGTCGTCGAGTCGCCAGCTCCTCCAGGCGCCCCCAGTACCGGCTGCGTGCGGCGACATACGCGTCCAGGTCCACGGCGCCACTCTATGCTTCGGCCATGAGCACGGGGGCCGGTTACCGCAGCTACGCGGGCGACGACATGGTGACCGGCGAGGGGGTCGCCGTCGAGCTGCCGATCGCCAGCGTCCCGGCGCGAGCCGCCTCCGGAGTCATCGACCTGCTGGTCGCGACGGCCGTCCTGGTGGTGGGCGCGCTGCTGGTCGGCCTCGTGTTCGGCGGCACCTCGTCGGCCGTCGCCCGGACGGTGTCGATCCTGCTGGTGGTCGGGGTCACCGTCGCCCTCCCCGCGACCGTGGAGACGCTGACCCGCGGACGCACGCTGGGCAAGCTCGCCCTCGGTCTGCGCGTCGTGCGCGACGACGGCGGACCCATCACGGCCCGCCACGCCCTCACCCGCGCCCTGGTCGGGTGGCCCGAGATCTACCTGCTGCTCGGCTCCGGGGCCCTGGTGTCAGCCCTGGTCAGCCCGCGAGCCAAGCGGCTCGGTGACATGGCGGCCGGCACCTACGTGGTGTCGCAGCGGGCGTCGCTGCGCCTGCTCCCGCCGCCGGTCATGCCGCCACCCCTGGCGCGGTGGGCCGCTGGCGCCGACCTGGCCGCCCTGCCGCCCGGCCTGGCCATCGCCGTCCGGCAGTTCCTCGGCCGGGCGCAGGGACTCAACCCGACCTCACGACACGAGCTCGGCCAGGCCCTGCTGCGCTCGGTCCTGCCGCACGTCTCGCCGCCGCCGCCGCCGGGCTTCCACGCCGAGCACGTGCTCGCCGCCGTCATCGCCGACCGTCGTCGCCGCGACGCCGAGCGGCTGGCCCGCGACGACCAGCGCCTCGCCCGGCTGCTGCCGCCGGACCAGCTCGGCGCCTGAGCGCTCCACCGCGGCCGCAGCGGGGGGCACCGCCAGTCAGTCCTGCTCGACCGGCTCCAGCAGCGCGGCGTAACCGGGCTTGACGACCCCTTCGATGATCGCGAGCCGCTCGTCGAACGGGATGAAGGCCGACTTCATCGCGTTGATCGTGACCCAGCGCAGGTCTTCCATCGTCCATCCGGCGTCGCGGACGAGCAGACCCATCTCCCGAGACATCGAGGTGCCGCTCATGAGCCGGTTGTCGGTGTTGACGGTGACCCTGAAACGCAGCCGCTTGAGCAACGAGATCGGGTGCAGCGCAACGGATTCCGCTGCCCCCGTCTGGACGTTGCTGCTGGGGCACATCTCGAGGGGGATGCGGGTGTCCCGCACGTATGCCGCGAGGCGCCCCAGGTGCACGTCCTTCGGGTCGGCGGCGACCGCGGCCGCGACGTCGTCGCCGAAGGCCTTGTCGCCGACCGTGAGGTCGTCGACGATGCGGACGCCGTGACCGAGCCGGTCGGCGCCGCACCACTGGATCGCCTCCCAGATGCTCGGCAGGCCGAAGGCCTCACCCGCGTGGATCGTGAAGTGGGCGTTCTCGCGGCGGAGGTACTCGAAGGCGTCGAGGTGCCGGGTGGGTGGGAACCCTGCCTCGGCCCCGGCGATGTCGAAGCCGCCGACGCCATGGTCGCGGTAGCGGACCGCGAGCTCGGCGATCTCGGTGCTCTTGGCCGCGTGCCGCATGGCGGTCAGCAGGGCCATCACCCGGATGGGGGTGCCGGCCTCGGCGGCCTGCTCCTCCCCCTCCCGGAACCCGGCGTTGACCGCCTCCACGACGTCCTCGAGCGCCAGGCCCTGGGAGATGTGCTGCTCGGGGGCGTAGCGGCTCTCCGCGTAGACGACGCCGTCGGCGGCGAGGTCGAGCACGCTCTCGCGCGCGACGCGGCGCAAGCCCTCGGTGGTCTGCATGACCGCCAGGGTGTGGTCGAAGGTCTCGAGGTAGCGCACCAGCGAGCCGGAGTCCGCACTGTCGCGGAACCAGGCACCAAGGCTGTCCGCGTCCGAGGCCGGCAACCCGGCATACCCGACCTGGTCGGCGATCTCGATGATCGTCTGGGGGCGCAGCCCACCGTCGAGGTGGTCGTGCAGGAGGGCCTTCGGGGCGCGCAGGACCTGGTCGTCCAGGCCGGTGGCGTCGTCGTCCCGCGACCCCTTGCGGCCGAAGATCACGCGCCCTCCTCCTCGTCGCGGTTGACGGTCTCGGGGCTGAAGGCCGGCAGGCACACGGCGACGTACTCAGCTCCCTCGGGACCGGTGGAGTAGCGGATCCGCTCGCCGGCCCGCGTCACGACGCTCTGACCCGCCTCGACGCGCAGCTGCCCGCCGTCGTGGTCGACGAGGACGGCGCCCGAGATGACCAGGGTGATCTCGTCGAAGTCCGGCGCCTGGAACGGCTCGGTCCAGTCGGCCGGAGCCTTCATGTGGGCCACCGAGACGGCCTCGCTGCCGGTGTTCACCCGGCCGACGTGCTCGTCGATGATCTTGCCGCCGGGGACGGGGATGGTCGTGGGGGTCGCAATGAGCTCAGGCACGGGGTCAGCCTAGTGCCGCGCCTTGGTGCGAGCCTCGGGGCCGGCCGGGCAGCCGCGGTGCCGGACCCGCTCAGACTGTTGACCAGTGCGAACGGTCGTGCTTTTATTGGCCCGTGAGCAAAGGCGACGAGACCCGCGACTCGGTGCTTCGCGTGGCGCTGGCGCAGTCGAGCCGGGTGGGCCTGCGCGGCATCACCATCGGCGGCCTCGCCGACGTCATGGAGATGTCCAAGAGCGGTCTGTTCGCCCACTTCGGGTCGAAGGAGGGGCTGCAGACCGCCGTCATGGACTATGCGGCCGAGGCCTTCACCCAGCTCGTCATCCGCCCGGCCCTCAAGCAGCCGCGCGGCGAGCCACGGCTGCGCGCGCTCTTCGACCGGTGGCTCGGCTGGGGTGGGTACGCCGACTACGCCCTGCCCGGCGGGTGCATCTTCATCTCGGTGGCGAGCGAGTACGACGACGAGCCCGATGGCCCGGTGCGCACCAAGGTCGTGCAGATCGAGCGCGACCTGCTCGACACCATCGAGACGATCGTCCGCGGCGGCGTGACCGAGGGCCAGTTCCGCGAGTCGACCGACGCGGCAGCCTTCGCCCACGACCTGCTCGCCATCGTCCTCGGCTACAACTTCTCGGCGCGGCTGCTCCACGACCCGGCCGCCACGCAGCGGGCCCAGGACGCCTTCGACCGCCTGCTCGACCACATCCGCAGCTGATCCCCCGGCTCCGGAATCCCGGTCACTGAATCCCGGCCACTGAATCCCGGCCACTGAATCCCAGCCCGGAAAGACACCAGCCACAGCAACCCAGCCAGAGAGGACCCGACATGTCGGTTCAAAAAAGCACGATCGATCGTTTTGTTGCCGCACAACCCACCATCCGCAGCACGTCACGCGCCGTGACCCCGGCGACACCCTCGACCCCGGCGACAGCCTCGACCTCGTCGACCTCCACCGCGTCGAACACCACCGCGTCGACCTCGGCACGGCCCGACGCCGCGAGCCCGGCCACCGGCCTGCCGGGCTCCCCCGCGCTGCGGAGGCTGTTCGCCCAGCTGGAGAGACGGTCCCCGGCCCTTGGCGGGCTGCTGGCCGAGCGCCTGTGGTTCCGGCTGCCGGCGGCTCCGGCCGCCGCGGTGCGGGCCGCCCGCACGCCGCACGGCGGTGAGCCCTTCGCGGTGCAGTGGACCCACGGCACCCTGCGCGGCCGGGTCTACGGCGACTGGGGCAACCCCACGGCATACCTCGTGCACGGGTGGGGCGGCTGGTGGCAGCAGCTCGGCGCCCACGTCCAGCCGCTGCTGGACCGCGGCCTGTGCGTCGTCACGTTCGATGCCCCGAGCCACGGCGACTCCGGACCCGGGGCGCACGGCGGTCGCTCGACGACGTTCGTCGAGATGGCCGAGGCGCTCGCGGCGGTCGTGGCGGAGTTCGGGCGCCCCACCGTCGTCGTGGCGCACTCCGCCGGCGCCCTCGCAGCGGTGCACGCCCTCGGCCTGGGGGTGCAGCCCGACTCGCTCGTGCTGGTCGCGGCACCGGACGGCGTCGAGGGGATGCTGCCGGTCTTCACGGCGGCCCTCGGCGTCGGTCGCCGGTCGCGCGAGGTGATGGTGCGCCGCGCCGAGCGCCGGGTGGGCACGCCCGTGGCCGAGCTCGACCTGCTCACCATGGCAGCCCGGCGCCCGAGCCTGCCGCGCCTGCTCGTCGTCCACGACCGCCACGACCGCGAGGCGCCCTTCTCCGCAGCGGTGCGCATCGCCGACGCCTGGCACGACGCCCGGCTGATGGTCACCGACGGCTGCGGTCACCGCCGCGTGCTGTGGAGCCCCGAGGTCGTCGAGCGGGTGGCATCCTTCGCGGACGCGGCCGCCGGACGGGTCAGGCGATCTTCTCGATGACCAGCGGCAGCAGGTCGGGACGGGAGCCCTCGGGGGCGATCGTGAACGCACCGTCCAGGGACTCCAGGGCGCGGTCGAAGCGCTCCGGGGTGTCGGTGTGCAGGGTCAGCAGCTTCTCGCCCGCACGGACCGTGGCCCCCGGCTTGTAGTGCATCTCCACCCCGGCCCCGGCCTGCACCGGGTCCTCCTTGCGGGCCCGCCCGGCGCCGAGACGCCAGGTGGCCACCCCGATCTTGAGGGCGTCGAGCTGGGTGAGCACGCCGTCGGCGGGGGCCAGGACGTCCTGGCTCTCCTTCGCCACCGGCAGGGTCGCGTCGGGGTCGCCACCCTGCGCGCGGATCATCGCCCTCCAGACGTCCATGGCCCGCCCGTCCTTCAGGGCGTCGGCGGGGTCGACGTCCTCCCGCCCGGCGCAGGCGAGCATCTCGCGGGCCAGCGCCAGGGTCAGCTCCACGACGTCCTCGGGACCACCACCCGCCAGCACCTCGACCGACTCGCGCACCTCGATCGCGTTGCCGGCGGTCAGGCCGAGCGGCACCTGCATGTTGGTCAGCATCGCCACGGTCTGCACCCCGGCGTCGGTGCCGAGGTCGACCATCGTGCGGGCCAGCTCGCGCGCGTCGTCGACGTTCTTCATGAACGCTCCGCTGCCGACCTTCACGTCGAGCACCAGCGCACCGGTGCCCTCGGCGATCTTCTTGCTCATGATCGAGGACGCGATCAGCGGGATCGCCTCGACGGTGCCGGTCACGTCGCGCAGGGCGTAGAGCTTCTTGTCCGCGGGGGCGAGGCCGTCGCCCGCGGCGCAGATCACCGCACCGACGTCCTCGAGCTGCTGCATCATCGCCTCGTTGCTCATCGCCGCCCGCCAGCCCGGGATGGACTCGAGCTTGTCGAGCGTGCCGCCGGTGTGGCCGAGGCCGCGCCCCGACAGCTGCGGCACCGCGACGCCGCAGGCCGCCACGAGGGGCGCCAGCGGCAGGGTGATCTTGTCGCCGACACCGCCGGTGGAGTGCTTGTCGGCCGTCGGGCGCGACAGGCCGGAGAAGTCCATCCGCTCGCCGCTGGCGATCATCGCGCCGGTCCAGCGGGAGATCTCACGACGGTTCATGCCGTTCAGCAGGATGGCCATCGCGAGGCTCGACATCTGCTCGTCGGCCACCGCACCGCGGGTGTAGGCGTCGATGACCCAGTCGATCTGGGCATCGGACAGCTCGCCCTTGCCACGCTTGGCGATGATCACGTCGACAGCATCGAAGGCTTCACTCATGGGGCCATCGTGTCAGACCCGATAGCGCCCGACCATCCGCTCTCGGAGCACACCGGTCCCGCGACTGGAAGCGGTCGGCTGGCCGAGCTTCGCGGGCTCGGGCGCGCGAAAGGCACGCAGAGCCGGGGAGATTGGCCGAGCTTCCCGGGGCGGGTCAGACCGGGTGCTGCGCCGCGGTCAGGTTGTCGGGACCGAACGCCTGCGGCAGCACCTCACTCATCGGCAGCACGCCCTCGGGGGTGAGCAGCAGGCACTCGGGGCCGCCGTTCTCCCAGAGCAGCTGCCGGCACCGTCCGCACGGCATCAGCGGCTGGCCGTCGCCGCCCACGCAGGAGACCGCCACGAGCCGGCCGCCGCCGGTCGCGTGCAGCTCGGAGACCAGGCCGCACTCGGCGCAGAGCCCGACGCCGTACGCGGCGTTCTCGACGTTGCACCCCGCCACGACGCGACCGTCGTCGACGATCCCGGCCACCCCCACGGGGAAGTTGGAGTAGGGCGCGTAGGCCCTGCCCATGATCTCGATCGCCTTGGCGCGCAAGGCGTCCCAGTCGACGTCCTCAGGAGCGGGAGGAGCGGTATGCCGCGTCGGCGCCGGCTCGGCGGCATCCGCCTCGCCCAGCTGCGCCCTGGGGTCAGGGCACACTAGCTGCCCTCACCCTTGCGGTAGACCTGGCCGTCGGCTGCGGGCATGCGCAGGCGTTGGGAGGCGAAGGCGAGCACCAGCAGCGTGGTGACGTAGGGAGTGGTGCCGGTCAGCTCGGCGGGCACTGCGTCGACCGCGAAGTACCACCAGCCGACGAGCACGCCGACGACGATGGCGAGCGCGCCCTGGACGATCCGCTGGTTGCGGACGATCTGCCAGACGCCGACGGCGACGAGCAGCACGGCGAAGAGCAGCAGGAACGCGTGCACGGTGGCACCGCCGCGGAGCTGGACCGCGTCGGTGTAGCCGAACAACGCGGCACCGGTGAGCAGACCGCCCGGCCGCCAGTTGCCGAAGATCATGGCGGCGAGGCCGATGTAGCCACGGCCACCGGTCTGCCCGTCGCGGTAGATGTTGGCCGCCACGAGGGCGAGGAAGCCACCACCGAGGCCCGCGAGGCCACCGGAGACGAGCACGGCGAGGAACTTGTAGCGCAGCACGTTGACCCCGAGGGACTCCGCCGCGACCGGCGACTCGCCCACGGACCGCAGGCGCAGCCCGAACGCGGAGCGCCACAGCACCCACCAGGTGCCGACGAAGAGCAGCACCGCGATGATCGTGAGGACCGAGACGTTGGTGCACAGGGCGCGCAGGACGGCGGCGACGTCGCTGACGAAGAACCAGTCCTTCTTCTCGATCGTGCCGAGGCCGTCGGACACCCCGGGGATGGTGAAGTCCGGGAGGGAGTCGATCGGCGGTGACTGGGTCGGCCCACCACCGGGTAGCCCGGTGAAGAACCTCGCGGCGAGGTACTTGGCGACCCCGAGGCCGATGATGTTGATCGCGACACCCGACACGATGTGGTCGACCCCGAAGGTCACGGTGGCGACGGCGTGGATCAGGCCGCCGAGCATCCCCATCAGGACGGCGCCGAAGAGGCCGGCCCACGGCCCCATGTGGTAGCCGAAGAACCCGGCTCCCCAGGTGCCGAGGATCATCATGCCCTCGAGCCCGATGTTGACCACGCCCGCACGCTCCGACCACAGGCCGCCGAGACCGGCGAGCCCGATCGGCACGGCGAGGCCGATGGCTGCGGCGAGGGCACCGGACGACGCGATGTCGTCGGCACCGGTCACCAGGCGCAGCACGGAGATCATGGCGATCGCGCCGACCGCCACGATCGACCACTCGCGCACCCCGAAGCTGCGCCGCTTCGGCCGGTCGACGACGGCCTGGGTGCCGACCTCGAGTCGCGCGGCGCTCATGCCGGGGCTCCTTCCGTGGCGGGGGTGGCTTGCTTCTGCGCCGCGAGCTCGCGGGCGACCCGGGTCTGCTCGATCCGCTTGTCGGCCCGCCGGATCAGCTCGTAGGCGATGACGACGGCGAAGAGGATGACGCCCTGGATGATGTTGACGAGCTCCTGGGCCACGTCGGCCTGGATCTGCAGCGCGTTGGACTGCACGTCGAGGAACGCCCACAGCAGCGAGGCGAACCCGATGCCGACCGCGTTGTTGCGGCCCAGCAGGGCGATCGCGATGCCGGCGAACCCGAGCCCCGACTGGAACGTCGTGCCGTAGTTGTGGTCCTGCCCGAACAGCAGCGGCATCCCCACCAGGCCGGCGAGGGCACCGGACGCGATCATCGCCGTCATCACCATGCGTGGCACGTTCACCCCGCTCGCGACGGCGGCGCTCTCGGACCGTCCGGTGGCTCGCAGGTCGAACCCGAACCGGGTCTTGCCGAGCACGAACCAGTAGAGGAGGCCGACGAGGATCGCAAGCAGCAGCAACGTGTAGACCCGGTTCGTCGCGCCTGGGATCAGCTTGAAGCCCTCGAGCTGCGACGACTCGGGGATGGTCTTGGTCTCGATGCTGTTGGAGCCCTCACCGCGGCTGGACACCTTCAGCAGGAGCCAGCTCACCACGCCGGTGGCGATGGCGTTCAGCATGATCGTCGAGATCACCTCGGAGACGCCGCGCTTCACCTTGAGGTATGCCGCGATGCTGGCCCACAGCCCACCGGCCACCATGGCGACGATGATGGCCACGATGATGTTGAGCCACCCGGGGAGCCAGGCCTGGCCGGCGAAGATGGCCGCGGCGAAGGCGGCGACGCGGTACTGGCCGTCGACCCCGATGTTGAACAGGTTCATCCGGAACCCCACCGCCACCGCGATGGCCGACAGGTAGAACACCGAGGCGGCGTTGATGATGTTGACGGTCTGCCGGGGCTTGGGCACCGCGAGGATCGTCTTCCAGACATCGCCGACAGGGTCGCCGACGGCGACGAGGACCAGCGACGTCACGACGAAGGCGACGACCAGCGCCAGCACGGGGGCGGCCAGGCTCAGCACGATGCGACGCACGTTGAACGACTTCACCGCGACTCCTCCTTCTCGCCGGCGCCCGTCATGGCGGCACCGAGGTCCTCTGCCGTGACGTGGTCGGGGTCGAAGTCGCCTGACAGCTTGCCGCGCAGGATCACGCGGATGGAGTCGGACAAGCCGATCAGCTCCTCCAGGTCTGCGGAGATCAGGAGCACGGCGAGGCCCTCACGCCGGGCGGCCCTGATGTGGTCCCAGATGCTCGACTGCGCGCCGACGTCGACCCCACGGGTGGGGTGGGCGGCGATGAGCACCTTGGGCTGGTGGCTCATCTCGCGACCGATGATGAGCTTCTGCTGGTTGCCACCCGAGAGGGAGCCCGCGGTGACGAAGATCGAGGGGGTGCGGACGTCGTACTCCTTGACGAGCCGCTCGGTGTCAGCCTTCGCGGCGGCCGCGTCGATGAGCTGGCCCTTCACGTTGGGCGACTCGGTCTGGTGCCCCAGGATGCGGTTCTCCCACAGCGGCGCCTCCAGCAGCAGGCCATGGCGGTGCCGGTCCTCCGGGATGTAGCCGACGCCGGCCTCGCGGATCTCGCGGACGTGCCAGTCGGAGATGTCGGTGTCACCGAGGTAGACCTCGCCGGAGCTCGGCTCGCGCATCCCCATGATCACCTCGACGAGCTCGGCCTGGCCGTTGCCCTCGACGCCGGCGATGCCGAGCACCTCGCCCGCGTGGATGGTCAGGGAGATGCCGTCGAGGACCGGGCGGCCGGAGCCGCCACCGAGCACGATGTCGTCGAGCCGGAGCAGCACCCGGTCGGTGACCGTGGACTCCTCGGTCGTGGGCGACGGGAGCTCGGAGCCGACCATCAGCTCCGCGAGCTGCCGGGCGTTGACCGACGAGGGGTCGACCGTGTCGATGGTGGTGCCGCGGCGGATCACCGTGATGGAGTCGGCGACCCGGAGCACCTCGTCGAGCTTGTGGGAGATGAACAGGACGGTGAGCCCTTCGTCCTTCAGCTCGGCCAGCTGGTCGAACAGCTCGTCGACCTCCTGGGGCACGAGCACCGCGGTCGGCTCGTCGAGGATCAGCGTCTTGGCCCCGCGGAACAGCACCTTGAGGATCTCGATCCGCTGGCGGGCACCCACCCCGAGGTCGGCGACGAGCGCGTCGGGGTCGATGTCGAGCTTGTAGGCGTCGGAGATGCGCTTGATCTCGCGGCGGGCCCCGTCACCAATGCCGTGCAGCTTCTCCGCGCCGAGGACGACGTTCTCGAGGACCGTGAGGTTGTCGGCCAGCATGAAGTGCTGGAAGACCATGCCGATCCCCGCGGCGATGGCGTCCGACGGCGAGTGGAGGTGGACGACCTCGCCGTTGACCTTGATGGTGCCCTCGTCCGGGCGCTGTACGCCGTACAGGATCTTCATCAGGGTGGACTTGCCGGCGCCGTTCTCCCCGACGATCGCGTGGACCGTGCCACGGCGCACCGAAAAGGTGATGTCCTTGTTGGCGACCACACCCGGGAACCGCTTGGTGATCCCCTCCAGCTCGACGGCCGGGGCACCACCTTCCGAGGTCGAGGTCGGGGTCAGCGCTGGAGAAGCAGTGATGGCTCACACTCCTGGTCCGGGCCCGCGACAGCGCGGGCGGGTGGCGCAAATGGGGGCGCATCCGACAGGGGTGGTCTGCCGGGTGCAGTGGGCGATCAGACAAGCACACGGCCCGGGTCCGACGCTACCGCGCCGCCCGGGCCGTGTGTTGCCCACATGCCCTACAAGGGGGTCGATCAGGGGGTGACGGGCACCTTGATCTCGCCAGAGATGATCTTGGCCTTGAAGTCATCGAGCTTGGACTTGATGTCGTCGATCTGACCACCGGTCGTGGAGTAGTCCACACCGCCGGCCTTCAGGTCGTAGACATTGTTGCCCGTGAGCTCCTTACCCTCGGACGCCGACTTGATGAAGTCGTACACCGCGACGTCGACCTTCTTGATCATCGACGTCATGATGACCGAGCGCACACCCTCGGGGGCCGTGAGGGCCTGGTCCGAGTCGACACCGATCGCGAGCTTGCCGGCCGCCTTGGCTGCCGTGAAGACGCCACCACCCGAACCGCCGGCTGCGTGGTAGACCACGTCGGCGCCCTTCTGGTACATGCCGTCAGCCGCGGTCTTGCCCTTGGCCGGGTCACCGAAGCCGCTGAAGTCCGGCGGCTGGGTGAGGTACTGCGAGTCGATCTTGATGGACGGGTTCACGGCCTTGGCGCCGGCGATGTAGCCAGCCTCGAACTTCTTGATCAGCGGGACGTTGACGCCACCGACGAAGCCGATGTGGCCCGACTTGGACTTCAGCGCAGCGGCCGCACCGACGAGGAAGGAGCCCTCGTTCTCGGCGAACGTGATCTGGTCGACGTTCGCGCCCTTGGAGTCGTCCGACGCGTCGTCGACGATGGCGAAGTGGACGTCGGGGTTGTCCTTGGCGGCCTTGCCGACGGACTTGGCGTAGGCGAACCCGACCGCGACGACGTGGGTGTAGCCGGCGTCGATGAGCTGCTGGAGGCGCTCCTCGCGAGCCGCTTCGTTCTCGCCGTTGACGGCGGCGGCTTCCTTGGTGTCCACCCCGAGCTCGGACTTGGCCTTGTCGAGCCCCGCCGCAGCGGAGTCGTTGAAGGACTGGTCACCGCGACCACCGACGTCGTAGGCCATGCCGACCTTGATGGCGGCCTTCTTCGTCGTGCTCGAGCTGGAACTGCTGGAGCCCGAGCCGTTGCCCGAGTCACCACATGCGGCGAGGGTCAGTGCTGCCACTGACATCACCGCTGCAACCTTCATCGTGTGACGCAAGGCTGTCTCCTGTTCTTTGGTGTGCATGAGGCGCTCTGGTGCGCCACTAGGCCGTGAGGATAGCCCGATGAATCAGCCGGTTGGTCAGGCTTGCCGGTCTTGGGGCACAAACCGTTACCGATCCGCGACTGTCTCTCATACCGGTGCAGGAGCAACGGCGCCGGTCTTGACCACGCCGGAGACGACCGCGCCGGCGAGCAGGCGCGCGCCCTGCACGACCGAACCGTCGTCGACCACGAGGTCACCCTGGTGCAGGTCGTAGGTCCGGCCACCGGGCGTCCGCGTACCCAGGCGCGCCATCGCGCCCGGCACCTGCCGCAGGTACCACGCGAAGTCCTCGCCGCCGAGCGACTGCGGCGTGCTGACCGCCACCAGCCCGGCGCCCTCGGCCGCGGCGCGCAAGACGTCGATGGCCTCGGGGTCGTTGACCACGGGTGGCACGCCCTGGACGTGCTCGAGCACTGCCGTCACGGCATACGGGGCGACGACGTGCTCGACCGCCTCCGCGAGGAGGGGGCCGATCGTGGTCCAGGCCTGCGCGTCGAGCATCCGCAGGGTGCCGGCGATGGCGCCGCTCGAGGGGATCACGTTGGCCGCCTGGCCCGCGTGCACCTCACCCCAGACCAGCGCGAAGGCGCTGCGGGGGTCGAGCCGTCGGGACAGCACCGCGGGGAGCTCGGTCACCACCTTGGCCAGGGCGAAGGTGAGGTCCTCGGTGAGGTGGGGGCGCGAGGTGTGGCCGCCGCGACCGCTCAGGTGGACGCTGACCCGGTCAGCCGCCGCGGTGATGGCGCCCTCGCGCAGGCCCACGCTGCCGACGTCGAGGCTGGGGTCGCAGTGCACGGCGAAGATGGCGTCGACCCCGTCGAGCGCTCCCTCGGCCAGCAGGTCGACCGCGCCGCCGGGGATGACCTCCTCGGCCGGCTGGAACAGCAGGCGCACCCCGATCCCCCGCTCGCGCAGCGCTTCCTCGTGCTGCTTGAGGGCCAGCCCGGCGCCGAGCATGGCGGCCACGTGGACGTCGTGACCACACGCGTGGCAGATGCCTTCGGTGGTCGAGGCCCAGGGCAGGCCGGTGACCTCGCCCACGGGCAGCGCGTCGAGGTCGGCGCGCAGCGCGACCCGGTAGGCCGGCTGCTCGGCCCCGAGGTCGGCGATGATGCCGCTGACGGGGAGGGAGCGGTGCACGATCCCGGCCGCGGCGAGCCGGCGGGAGACGGTCGCGGTCGTGCGGGCCTCACCCCGGGACAGCTCGGGGTGGGCGTGCACGTCGTGCTGGAGTGCGAGGAGCTCCGGGGCGAGGGCGTCGACGGTGGCGCACAGCGCCACCAGGAGGTTGTCGGTCATGTCAGCGCGCACTCTACTCGCGGCGTCCGTGACCCCTTGCCCTCCGCGGGCCTGTGGCGGCCGCGGTTCGGTGGCGCGGGGCTAGAACGTGTCGCGCGGGACGTAGAGGCCCCAGACGTCGCGCAGCGCGTGGCTGACCTCGCCGCCGGTGGCGCGCAGCCGCAGCGCCTCGCGCATCGGGTAGAGCAGGTTGTCGGTGCCGCGGGCCGCCTCGCGCACCGCCTCGAGGGCAGCCTCGACGGCGGCGTTGTCGCGCTCGGCCCGCAGTGCGGCGAGCCGCTCGCGTTGGTCGTGCTCGATCTGCGGGTCGACGCGCAGCGGCTCGTAGGGCTCCTCCTCGTCGAGGGCGAACCGGTTGAGCCCGACGACGGTGCGCGCCTTGCTGTCGATCTCGAGCGCGATCCGGTAGGCCGACCGCTCGATCTCGGACTTCTGGAAGCCCTGCTCGATCGCGGCGACCGCTCCCCCACGGTCCTCGACGGCCTGGATCAGGTCGAGCGCGGCGGCCTCGACGTCGTCGGTCATCGACTCGACGACGTAGGAGCCGGCGAACGGGTCGACCGTCTTGGTCACGTCGGTCTCGTAGGCGATCACCTGCTGGGTGCGCAGGGCGAGGCGGGCAGCCTTCTGCGTCGGGAGCGCGATCGCCTCGTCGAACGAGTTGGTGTGCAGCGACTGGGTGCCACCGAGCACCGCCCCGAGCCCCTGGAGCGCGACCCGCACGAGGTTGACCTCGGGCTGCTGCGCGGTCAGCTGCACGCCGGCGGTCTGGGTGTGGAAGCGCAGCATCTGGCTCTTGGGGTTCTTCGCCCCGAACTCGTCACGCATGATCCGCGCCCAGATCCGGCGAGCCGCCCGGAACTTGGCGACCTCCTCCAGCAGCGTGGTGCGGGCGACGAAGAAGAACGACAGTCGCGGCGCGAAGTCGTCGACGTCGAGGCCGGCTGCCTGGGCGGCGCGGACGTACTCCTTGGCGTTGGCGAGGGTGAAGGCGATCTCCTGCGCGGGCGTCGCCCCGGCCTCGGCCATGTGGTAGCCGCTGATGGAGATGGTGTTCCAGCGCGGCAGCTCCTTGTGGCAGTAAGCGAAGATGTCGCTGATCAGCCGCAAGGACTCCTTCGGCGGGTAGATGTAGGTGCCGCGGGCGATGTACTCCTTCAGCACGTCGTTCTGGATCGTGCCGGCCAGCCTCGACGAGTCGGCGCCGTTCTCCTCGGCGACGAGCTGGTACATCAGCAGCAGGGTCGCGGCGGGGGCGTTGATCGTCATCGACGTCGACAGGTCACCGAGCGGCAGCCCCCCGAACAGCGTCCGCATGTCGTCGATCGAGTCGATGGCGACGCCGACCTTGCCGACCTCACCGTGGGCGATCGCCTCGTCGGAGTCGTAGCCCATCTGGGTCGGCAGGTCGAAGGCGACCGAGAGCCCGCCGGTGCCGTTGGCCACCAGCTCGTGGTAGCGCTCGTTCGACTCCTTGGCCGTGCCGAACCCGGCGTACTGCCGCATCGTCCACGGGCGCCCCGTGTACATGTTCGGGTAGACGCCCCGCGTGTAGGGGAACTCCCCGGGCGCACCGAGCTGGGTGGCGGGGTCGAAGCCCTCGAGGTCGCCCGCGGCATACACGGCCTTGATCGGGAGGTCGGACTCGGTGCGGGTCTGCAAGCGGTCTTCGGGGACGTCGGCGGCCATGCGCCCACGATAGTGAGCCGGTGTGCCGTGTGGTCGCCGCTCGTGGCCCACCTCACCGTGGCCTCGGTCACCCCACCCCGTCACACCTGAAGCTGGGGTCAGTCAGTGGCCCAGCTCGGCCCGGCGCTTGTCCCACCGCTCGGAGAGCTGCTGCATCTCCTCGGTGACGAACTCCAGGAACGCGACGCTCAGGGCCAGGCGGTCCCCCGCCGTCGTGCCCGCGCCCCCGACCTGGTCGACGCCGTCACGCAGCGCCTGGGTGAGCGGTGCGTAGAGGTTGGCCGAGTTCATCATCACGTCGTGCCAGGCGTCGTCGGCGACGACGTAGACGTCGCGACGACTGCCCTGCTCGCGCTCGCGGTGGATCATCCGCAGCTGCTGCAGCGAGCGCACCGCCCCCGACACGGAGGCGGGGCTGACGGCGAGCACCTCCCCGATCTCCGCGGCCGTCATCCGTCCGTCGTCGTCGGCCAGCAGGGCCGCGAAGACCCGCGAGGGCAGCCGTTGCATCCCGGCCGCCGTGAGGGCGGACCCGAACCGCTCGACGAAGCGCGCCGGGTCGGCAGCGGGGGAGGTGGGCGTCATGAGGCGAGTTTAGATCATTCAGAGATTTCTGAAAACAGTGTATGGTGGGCGCCATGGCTCCTGTCATCGAGGCCGTCGGCCTCATCAAGAAGTTCGGCACCACGACCGCCCTCGACGGCCTCGACCTGACCGTCCACGAGGGCGAGGTCCATGGCTTCCTCGGCCCCAACGGCGCCGGGAAGTCGACGACCATCCGGGTCCTGCTCGGCCTGTTGCGCTCCGACGGCGGCACTGTGCGGCTGCTCGGCCGTGACCCGTGGAAGGACGCCACCGAGCTGCACCGCCAGCTCGCCTACGTGCCCGGCGACGTCGTGCTCTGGCCCAACCTCACCGGCGGCGAGGTCATCGACCTGCTCGGCCGGCTCCGGGGCGGGGTCGACGACACCCGACGCGCCGAGCTCCTCGAGGCCTTCGAGCTCGACCCCACGAAGAAGGGCCGCTCCTACTCCAAGGGCAACCGGCAGAAGGTCGCCCTCGTCGCGGCGCTCGCGTCCGACGTCCCGCTGCTCGTCCTCGACGAACCCACCTCGGGGCTGGACCCGTTGATGGAGAGGGTCTTCCAGGATCACCTGGCCCGCGTGCGCGCCGAGGGGCGCACCGTCCTGCTGTCGAGCCACATCCTCTCCGAGGTCGAGACCGCCGCCGACCGGGTGAGCATCGTGCGCGCAGGCCGGATCGTCGACTCCGGCACCCTCGCCGACCTGCGCCACCTCACCCGCACCAGCATCACCGCCACCCTCGCGCGGCCGGTCACGGTGACCGAGGCGCAGGGCTGGCCGGGGGTCGACTCCGCCCGCCAGGACCGCGAGCGGATCGTGCTGTCCGTGGAGACCAGCGCGGTGGGTGAGGTGCTCGGTCGGCTGGGCGACCACGGCATCGAGGCGGTGACCTGCCAGCCGCCGACCCTGGAGGAGCTGTTCCTGTCGCAGTACCACGACGCCATCCCCGACAGCACAATCAGGGCGGAGGTGTCGGCATGACGTCGTCCGCAGGCGCCGGCCTGACGTCGTTCGCCGGCACCGGCGCGCTCCTGCGGCTCGCCTGGCGGCGGGACCGGTGGGTCATCACGACCGCCGCGCTCCTCATGGCGGCCACCGCCTATGCCTCGATGGCAGCGACCCTCGACCTCTACTCCGACCCCGCACAGGCAGCCGCCGGGGCCAAGGTGATGGCGGACAACCCGTCGCTCACCGCGTTGTACGGACCGCTGCCCTCCTTGACCTCCGAGGGCATCGGCGTCCTCAAGACGATCATGATGGGCAGCCTGTTCAGCGCCTTCCTGGCCTTCGCCATCGTGCGACGGCACACCCGCACCGAGGAGGAGGAAGGGCGCTTCGAGCTCGTCGCCGGCGGGGTCGTCGGGCGACGTGCGCCCCTGGCTGCCGCGGTCGGCCTCGCGCTCCTGGCCGTGGTCGGCACCGCCGCGCTGTCCAGCCTCAGCCTGCTGCCCACCGGCGTCGACCTGACCGGCTCGCTGGCGTTGGGTGCGGTCGAGGTCGTCGCCGGTCTCGTGATGACCGGCATCACCGCCGTGGCGGTGCAGCTGACCTCGACCACGCGGGGTGCCGGCGGCATCGCCATCGCGGCGCTCGGCCTGGCCTTCGCCCTGCGCGCCATGGCCGACACGTCCACGGGCCGGGGGCAGGACCTCGTGAACGCCTCCTTCCTGGGCTGGGCGGAGCAGGTCAGTCCGTTCGGCGCGAACCGCCTGTGGTGGCTCGTCCCCGCCGCCGTCCTGACGGCACTCCTCCTCGTCGTCGCCGACGTCCTGCTCCAGCGGCGCGACCTCGGCGCGGGCCTGTGGGCCGCCCGACCCGGCCCGGCCCGCGCCGCCGCGTCGCTGGGCTCACCGCTCGGCCTCGCGTGGCGGCTGCAGCGCGGGTCGCTGCTCGGCTGGACCCTCGGGTATGCCGTGCTCGGCCTCGTCGTCGGCAGCATCGCGAGCTCGGTCAACCAGATCGTGGACAGCCCCGGGATCGAGGAGATGTTCCGCAAGATGAGCGGGGGCCAGGGCTCGATCCTCGACGTCTTCTTCGGTGCCGAGCTGCGGTTCATGTCCGTGGGGGCCGCCGCCTACGGGATCTCGACGACGCTGCGCCTGCGGTCCGAGGAGGGCAGCGGACGCGGGGAGGTTGTCCTCGCGACCCGCGTCAGCCGGTGGCAGTGGCTGGCCAGCCACGCCGTCGTCGCGGCCGCCGGGTCGGTCTGGCTGCTCACGGTGGTCGGGGTCGCCGCCGGACTGGCGGCGGGGTCGGCCACCAGCAGCGGCATCGCCCAGCTGCTGCCGGCCGCCCTCGCGACGGCGCCGGCCGTCCTCGTGTGCGTGGCCCTCACCGTGCTCCTGTTCGGGCTGCTCCCGCGCTGGTCGGCCCTGGCCTGGGGGCTGTTGACCCTGTTCGTGCTCCTGGGTGAGTTCGGGGCGCTGCTCTCGTTGCCGTCCTGGGCGTTGGGCCTGTCGCCGTTCGACCACCTGGGCAGCCTGCCGGGTGGCGAGGCGAACGCCGCCGGGCTGGTCTGGCTGACGGCGCTGGCGGCCCTGGTCGGCGCCGTCGGCTTCACGGCCTTCCGCCGCCGCGACCTCGCCGCCTGATCAGAGGAGGTCGGTGCGGCCCTCGGCGCGCAGCGCGTCGACGACGGCCTTCACGTCCTGGGCGCGTTCGCGCGACATCACGAGCAGCGCGTCCGGGGTGTCGACCACGACCACGTCGTCGAGCCCGACGACCGCGACCACCCGGTCGCCCCCTGGGACGACGACCCCACCGCCGTCGACGACCCGCACGGCCGAGGCGTCCCCCAGGACCCGCACCCCCGGCATACCGTCGGCGTCGCGGAGCAGGGCCCCCAGCGACCTGAAGTCACCCACGTCGTCCCAGCCGAAGCCACCGGGCACGACCGCGACCCGGCCCTCGGCGGCCGCCGGCTCGGCGACGGCGTGGTCGATCGCGATCTTGTCCAGGCCCGGCCACACCTCGGTCAGGCTCGAGGGGTCTGCGGCGAGCGCCCGCAGCCCGGCCGCGAGCTCGGGGTGCCACTGCGCCAGCAGGTCGAGCAGCACGGTCGCCCGCACCACGAACATCCCGGCGTTCCAGCGGAACCGCCCCGTGGCGAGGTACTCCTCCGCCCGCGCGCGCTCCGGCTTCTCCACGAACTGCGTCACCGTGTGCACTGCGCCCGGGGTCGCCACCGCACCCTGCGCCCACGGCTCGCCCAGCTCGATGTAGCCGAACCCGGTGGACGGATGGGTCGGCTCGATGCCGATCGTGACGACGTACCCCTGCTCGGCGGCGGCCACCGCCGTGGTCACGCACGCCCGGAACGCCTCCTCGTCGGCGATCACGTGGTCGGCCGCGAACGACCCGAGCACGGCCGACGGGTCGCGCGCCTCGAGCACGGCGGCGGCCCAGCCGATGGCGGCCATCGAGTCGCGCGGCGCCGGTTCGGCGAGCAGCTGGTCGGCCGGCAGCTCGGGCAGCTGGGCCGACACGGCAGCCCGGTGGGCGACCCCGGTGACCACCAGCACGCGTGAGCCGGTCAGCGGGACCAGCCGGTCCCACGTGGACTGGAGCAGGGAGCGGCCGGTGCCCGTGAGGTCGTGCAGGAACTTGGGCGAGGCGGCCCTCGACAAGGGCCACAGCCTCGTGCCCGCCCCACCCGCCGGGATCACCGCCCAGAAGTGCTCGTTGCTTGTTGCAGCCTCGTTCGCCGCCGCCGATGACATGGCCGGAACGCTAGCCCACCCACCAGCCGGTCACCTGCCGCTCACCCGACACACCCCCGCCCGTGGCCGTTCCCTCACCGTGGGTGCGGACGCTGGAGTCGTGCGAGTCGCCATCGTGACGGAGTCCTTCCTCCCCCACCTCAACGGCGTGACGACCAGCGTCTGCCGGGTGGTCGAGTGCCTGCGCGACGGCGGCCACGAGGTGGTCGTCGTCGCCCCCCGACCGGCCCCGACCAGCTACGCCGGGTATGCCGTGCTCGGCTTGGCGTCGGTCCCGGTGCGGCAGTTCCCGGTCGGGCTCCCGCTCGGCGGTGAGGTGGAGACGCTGCTGCGCGGCTTCGCCCCCGACGTGGTGCACGTGGCGTCGCCGTTCGTCCTCGGCGCGAGTGCCCTGTCGGCAGCCGACCGGCTCGGGCTCCCCGCGGTGGCGGTCTACCAGACCGACCTGCCGAGCTACCTCCGGCAGCACGGCCCCGGCGCCGTGGGGCGGGGTGCGGCGCGAGCGGCGTGGCGCTGGATCCGCCGGATGCACGAGCTCGCCGACCTCACCCTGGCCCCCTCCTGCGCGACGCTGGCCGAGCTCCGCGCCCACGACGTCCCCCGCGTGACGCTCTGGGCGAGGGGGGTCGACGCGGGGCAGTTCCACCCGGGGTGGCGGCTCGACGCGGGGACGGTCGCCCTGCGCCGCTCGCTGGCCCCCGACGGCCAGGTGCTCGTCGGCTACGTCGGGCGACTGGCTCCCGAGAAGGAGCTCCAGCGCCTCACCGCGCTCGCGGGGGTGCCCGGGCTGCGGGTGGTGCTCGTCGGTGACGGCCCCACCCGCGGCCAGGACGGCGCCGCCCTCGCCACCGCCGGGGTCGACGCCGTCTTCCTCGGATGCCGGGAGGGCGACGACCTCGCTCGGGCGTATGCCGCGGTCGACGTCTTCGTGCACACCGGCACCCGGGAGACCTTCGGGCAGACGCTCCAGGAGGCGGCCGCGACCGGGCTGCCCGTCGTGGCACCGGCCCGGGGCGGCCCCCTCGACCTGGTCGACCACTCCCGCACCGGGCTGCTGTTCGACCCCGATGACCCGACGTCGTTGCGCGACGCGGTCACCCACCTCGCCGGCGACCGGGTCAAGCGTGAGGCGATGGGCGAGGCAGGGCGCGCCCAGGTGGCCGGCCGGTCGTGGGCCGGGCTCACCGACCAGCTGCTGGGGCACTACGCCGCCGCCCGACGTCGGCGGGCGCTCGCGGGTGCGCCGGCGACGCGGCATACCCGCGGGTAACCGGACCTGTCTGCTTTCTCACAGCGGGGGCGTTCACGGTCCGCGCGGGCGGGCCGATAACCTGACGGGCGTACTACGGCCCTCGACGCTGGACGACGACTGCCGTGACATCGCTTCGAAAGGGACGCGCAGTGGCGCAGGCAGCCAACGGGACCCTCTACCGCGGCCGCGAAGGCATGTGGTCGTGGGTGGCCCACCGCATCAGCGGCGTACTCCTCTTCCTCTTCCTCTTCGCGCACGTGCTCGACACGGCGCTCGTCAGGGTCTCCCCCGACGCCTACAACGAGGTGATGGGGGCCTACAAGAACCCCGTGGTCGGGCTCGGTGAGGCCGGCCTCGTCGCCGCGGTGATCTTCCACGCGCTCAACGGCCTGCGCATCATCGCCGTCGACTTCTGGTCCAAGGGCCCGAAGTACCAGCGACAGCTCTTCTGGGCGGTCGTCGTCGGTTTCGTCGTGCTCTTCGCGCCCTTCGCGATCCGGCACCTGACCATCGTGTTCACGCACTGAGAGGCCGGGGGAGCTCATGAGCGCCACCACCGAGACCAACTACCACGCCGGCCCCGACGCCGTCTCCAAGAAGAAGTCGCGCTACCGCCGCGTCTCCAAGGGCCGGGGCAACTTCGAGCTCTGGTCGTGGGTCTTCATGCGGGCCAGCGGCGTGCTGCTGCTCGTCCTCGTCTTCGGCCACCTGTTCGTCAACCTGATGCTGGGCGAGGGCATCCACGGCATCGACTTCGCCTTCGTGGCCGGCAAGTGGAGCAGCCCGTTCTGGCAGACCTGGGACATGTTGATGCTCTGGCTCGCCGAGCTGCACGGGTTCAACGGGGTCCGCACGATCATCAACGACTACACCGAGAAGGACCGCACGCGCTGGATCCTCAAGGGTCTGCTCGTGGCCAGCGCGCTGCTCGTCATGGTGCTGGGCACCTTGGTGATCTTCACGTTCGACCCGTGCCTCGACCCCTCCTCCACCCTCTCCGTGTGCACCCGATGACCCCGGACGACCCTGAAACGCTAAGGAATCAGCACTGATGCAGACGCACAAGTACGACGTCGTCATCGTCGGGGCCGGCGGCGCAGGCATGCGTGCCGCGCTCGAGTCGAGCACTCGCACCCGCACGGCGGTGTTGACCAAGCTCTACCCGACCCGCTCCCACACCGGCGCGGCCCAGGGCGGCATGTGTGCCGCCCTCGCCAACGTCGAGGAGGACAACTGGGAGTGGCACACCTTCGACACCGTCAAGGGCGGCGACTACCTCGTCGACCAGGACGCTGCCGAGATCATGTGCCGCGAGGCCATCGACGCAGTCATCGACCTGGAGAAGATGGGGCTGCCGTTCAACCGCACCCCTGAGGGCAAGATCGACCAGCGCCGCTTCGGGGGGCACACCCGCAACCACGGTGAGGCCGCCGTCCGCCGGTCGTGCTTCGCGGCGGACCGCACGGGACACATGATCCTGCAGACGCTCTACCAGAACTGCGTGAAGCAGGGCGTGGAGTTCTACAACGAGTTCTACGTCCTCGACCTGCTCATGAACACCGGCCACGATGGCATCGAGCACACCGCCGGCGTCGTCGCCTACGAGCTGGCCACGGGTGAGCTGCACGTGTTCCAGGCCAAGTCGGTCGTCTTCGCGACCGGCGGCACCGGCAAGGTGTTCAAGACGACCTCGAACGCCCACACCCTCACCGGCGACGGCATGGGTGTGGCGTTCCGGCGCGGGATCCCGTTGGAGGACATGGAGTTCTTCCAGTTCCACCCGACAGGTCTCGCCGGTCTGGGCATCCTGCTGTCCGAGGCAGCCCGTGGCGAGGGTGGCATCCTGCGCAACGCCGACGGCGAGCGCTTCATGGAGCGCTACGCCCCCACCATCAAGGACCTGGCGCCCCGCGACATCGTCGCGCGGTCGATGGCCAACGAGGTCCGCGAGGGTCGCGGCGCCGGCCCCAACAAGGACTACGTGCTGCTCGACCTGACCCACCTCGAGCCGGCGCACATCGATGCCAAGCTGCCCGACATCACCGAGTTCGCGCGGACCTACCTCGGCGTCGAGCCGTACACCGAGCCGGTGCCGGTCTACCCGACCGCGCACTACGCGATGGGTGGCGTGCCGACCAACGTCGAGACCGAGGTGCTGCGCAACAACACCGACATCGTCCCCGGCCTCTTCGCGGCCGGCGAGGTCGCCTGCGTGTCCGTGCACGGGTCCAACCGCCTCGGCACCAACAGCCTCTTGGACATCAACGTCTTCGGGCGCCGGGCCGGCATCGCGGCCGCGGAGTATGCCGCCAACGCGCCGTTCGTGGACCTGCCGGCCAACCCCGCCGGGCTCGTGGAGGGCATGGTCGAGACGATCCGCACCCGCGAGAGCGGAGAGCGCGTCGCCGACCTGCGGCGCGCCCTGCAGGAGACGATGGACCGCAACGTCCAGGTGTTCCGCACCGAGGCCTCGATGAAGGAGGCCCTCGGCGTCATCGACGAGCTCAAGGAGCGCTACGCCGCGGTCGTCGTGCAGGACAAGGGCAAGCGCTACAACACCGACCTGCTCGAGGCCGTCGAGCTCGGCTTCCTCATCGAGCTGGCCGAGGTCATCACGCTCGGCGCGCTGGCCCGCAAGGAGTCGCGCGGCGGCCACTTCCGCGAGGACTACGAGTCCCGCGACGACGTGAACTTCATGCGTCACACGATGGCCTACCGCGCGCCCGTCACCGATGTCGAGCAGGGCCCCAGGTTCGCGGACGAGGTCCGCCTCGACTACAAGCCCGTGACCGTCACCCGCTACCAGCCGATGGAGCGCAAGTACTGATGACCGCCACCGCAGAGAAGGCCACGACCGGCGACTCCCCCAAGCCGGGAGCCGTGCCGTCGTTCACCGTCACGCTCAGGATCGCGCGCTTCGACCCCGAGCAGGACAGCGAGCCGCACTGGGAGAGCTACGAGGTCACCTCGCACGCCACCGACCGCGTGCTGGACGCGCTGCACCAGATCAAGTGGGACCAGGACGGCTCGCTGTCGTTCCGCCGCTCCTGCGCCCACGGCGTGTGCGGGTCGGACGCGATGCGGATCAACGGCAAGAACCGGCTCGCCTGCAAGACGCTGATCAAGGACGTCAACCCCGACAAGCCGATCACTGTCGAGCCGATCAAGGGCCTCCCGGTCGAGAAGGACCTCATCGTCGACATGGAGCCGTTCTTCGACGCCTACCGCGAGGTGATGCCGTTCCTCATCACCGAGGGCAACGAGCCGACGCGCGAGCGGATCCAGAGCCAGGCCGACCGCGACCGGTTCGACGACACGACCAAGTGCATCCTGTGCGCGGCCTGCACGACGAGCTGCCCGGTCTTCTGGAACGACGGCCAGTACTTCGGCCCCGCCGCCATCGTCAACGCCCACCGGTTCATCTTCGACAGCCGCGACGACGGCGGCACGCAGCGGCTCGAGATCCTCAATGACAAGGAGGGGGTGTGGCGCTGCCGCACCACCTTCAACTGCACCGACGCCTGTCCTCGTGGCATCGAGGTGACCAAGGCGATCCAGGAAGTGAAGCGCGCGCTCCTGACTTCGCGGTTCTAGCCCCTTGGCCCTCGTGACAGCGTCGTCGCGCGCGCTCCTCGCTCCCCTGGTGGTGTCGGTGGCGCTCTCGCTGGGTGCCGCGGTCACGGGGTCGGCCGGTGCGGCGACCACGCCGAAGCCGACCCCGACCGTCACGACGAAGACGCTGCCGGTGCCGAGGGCGACCGTGGAGCCGCTGTCGTCGATCGGCGGCCCGGAGCTGGCCTCGATGGCGGTTGTCACCGAGCTGCCCGCCGGCGTGCCGGCGCCGCCGGAGCTCAAGGACGTGGCGTGGGTGCTGGCCGACCTCGACTCGGGGAAGGTCGTCGCGGCCAAGGCCGCCCACGCCCGCCTGCTCCCCGCAAGCACGTTGAAGACGCTCACGGCGCTCACCCTGATCCCGAAGGTCCCGGCGACCCGCACGGTCGTCGCGACGCAGCAGGACGCGAACGCCGACGGCACCCGGGTCGGCATCGTGCCCGGGCTCCCCTACACGGGACGCCAGCTCTTCCAGGGCCTGTTGATGTCGTCAGGCAACGACGCGGCCTACGCGCTGGCCGAGGCCGGTGGCGGACGCGAGGCGACCCTGGCCGCGATGAACGAGCACGCGGCATACCTGGGGGCGCACGACACGGTCGCCAAGGATCCGTCCGGGCTGGACGCCCCGGGCCAGACCTCGAGCGCCTACGACCTGGCCCTGATCGGGCGGGCAGCGTTGGAGCTGAAGGACTTCCGCAGCTACGTCACGACCAAGGAGGTCGACTTCCCGGGTCGGGTCGATCCCAAGACCAAGAAGCGGACGACGTACAAGATCCAGAACCACAACAAGCTCCTCTACAACTACGAGGGCACCATCGGCATCAAGAACGGCTACACCGAGAAGGCCAACCGCACCTTCATCTCGGCCGTGACCCGCGGCGGGCGGACCTACCTGCTCAGCGAGATGTACGGGCTGGACTCGTCGTGGCGACCGCAGGCCGCGATGTACGACTGGGCGTTCGCGTACGGCGACCGGGCGGGGGCCGTGGGCGAGCTCGTCGCGCCCGGCACCGTCGCCGCGCCGCCCCGCCCGCTGCCGAGCACCTCCCCCACCCTGCAGCCGACCGCCGCCGCGGCGGCACCGGCAGCGGGCGCCGCAGCCGGGGCTGCCTCCCGCGAGCCGGGGCCGTCGGCCCGGCCGCGCACCTGGCGCGACACCGCGGGCCTGGCCAGCTCGACCGTCGTGCTCCTGGCCCTCACCCTCGTGGTCCGGGCCCGACGGCGCGTGGTCAGGGCGCGTAGCGCCGCCCGGCACCGCTGATCCCAGCCGGGCCACGCCGGGCACTGGCGAGCCGACACCGCCGGCCCTCGTGCCGCCGGACGGTCACCGCCGGCGGAGCAGGCTCCGTATGCCGCGGCCGATCGAGCCGAGCGCGACTGCACCCACCGCACCGAGCACCGCTCCCGCGGCGACACTCGTGCGGTCGGCGGCGCGCTGTCCGAAGGTGGGCAGTCCCGCGTCGGTGCGCTCACGGATCGTGACCAGGGACTCGGTGTCGGGGCCCTCGACGAGCTTGTCGACCTGACCGGCACTCAGGCCGGGGACCGTCACACCGGTCTCGAGGTCGTTGGCCGCCCAGGCGGCGGAGATCAGGATCACCCGCGACATGAAGTTCAGCCACACGAGCAGGCCGACGACGAGCGCGAACCCGAGGTAGAGCTTGTTGCCGGTCGTGCTCGAGATGAGCAGCGCGCCGAAGGTCTTGAGGAGGGTCAGCCCGATCCCGCCGAAGATCGCGCCGTGTCGCACCGCCCGCCAGGGCAGGTGGATCCCCGAGAGGACGCGCAGCATCACCGCCACGATCGACCCGTCGAGGACGACACCGACGACGAAGGCCACGACGGTCAGGACCCACCCCTGGCCGCCCAGGCCGAGGTGGTCGGCCACCCACGAGGCCGTGGAGCCGGCGACGGCGCCGACCGCCGCCGAGAGCAGGATCGCCACGCCCAGCAGGAGCAGCACCCCGAGGTCACGGAGCTTGGCCAGCACGGCGTTGCCGGATGACGGGCCCACGCCGAAGATGGCGCGGATGCCCTCGCGCAGCGCGCCGAGCCAGCCGGTGCCGGCCAGCACGAGGCCGACGACGGAGACGACACCCTGCACCGACAGGGCAGCGCCGGTCGGCACCGTGACGTCGATGACACCGTCGGGCTGGTCGGGCGTCTTGACGAAGCCGGGCAGCAGGTTGTTGATGGCGTCCTTGGTGTCGGCGAGCAGCTGGGGCTGGCTGCGCAGCACGATCCCGAACACGGTGAAGGCCAGGAGCACCGCGGGGAAGACCGAGAAGAACGCGAAGTAGCCGACGCCACCGGCGATGAGGTTGCCGCGGTGGTCGCCGTAACGCTTCCAGGCCCGCCAGACGGGGGTCGCCTGGAACCGCGCCCACCACCCCTTGAGCGTCTGCACCGTCAGGCCCCGTCCAGCTCGAACGACCGCACCGGGCGCCAGACGCCGTCGGCTCCGTGCTCGTAGAGGTGGAAGTCGGTCACCTCGAAGGTGCACTCGAAGTCGGCCAGGTCGCGGAAGGCACGGTCGAGGTTGTCCTCGGAGACGTGGTGGGCCACCGTCACGTGCGGGTGGTAGTAGAAGTCGAGCTTGCGCTTGAGGGGCCCGCGCCGCACCGACTTCTCGAGCAGCTCGCAGTCGGCGAGGCCGCCGGACACCTGGACGAACACGACCGGCGAGATCGGCCGGAAGGTGCCAGTGCCCCGCAGGACCATCGGGAACGAATGTCCTTGGGCTGCAACGTCTTCGAGGTGCTGGACCACATCGGACAGGTCGTCGCCGTCCACCTCGGTCGGGGGCAGCAGCGTGACGTGCGTGGGGATCGAGTCGGCCAAGGGGTCGCCGAACGAAGCACGCTTGGCCTGGAGCATCTCCGCGTGCGGCGACGGGATGGCGATGGACACACCGATGGTGGGCACGACGGCGACCCTACCCAACGCTCTTGGACCGCGCCGTCTCAGCGGGCACTGGGCAGCAGTCCCGCGGCAGCGCGCACGCGAGCCATCGTGGCCTGTGCGACCTCGCGAGCGCGGTCGGCACCGTCGGCGAGGATCCGGTCGAGCTCGGCCGGGTCGTCGAGCAGCTCGGCCATCCGCTGCTGGAACGGCGTGAGGCGGTCGACCACCACCTCGGCCACCTCCTTCTTGAGGTCGCCGTAGCCACGACCCGCGAAGGACGCCGCGACCTCCTCGACGGGGACGCCGGAGAGCACCGAGTGGATGACGAGCAGGTTGGAGACGCCCGGCTTGGTCTCGGGGTCGTAGCGCACCTCGCCATCGGTGTCGGTCACGGCGGAGCGGATGTTCTTGGCGATCCGGGCAGGGTCCTGCATCAGGTCGATCAGGCCCTTGGGCGACGACCCGGTCTTGCTCATCTTCGACGTCGGGTCCTGGAGGTCCATGATCTTGGCGGCGCCCTTGACGATGTACGCGTCCGGCACCACGAGGGTCTCGCCGAACCGGGTGTTGAACCGCTCCGCCAGGTCACGGGTGATCTCGAGGTGCTGGCGCTGGTCCTCCCCGACCGGCACGTAGGCCGCGTCGTACATGAGGATGTCGGCGGCCATGAGCATGGGGTAGGTGAGCAGCCCGACGTTGGCGTTCTGGCCCTTGGCGACCTTGTCCTTGAACTGCGTCATCCGCCGGGCCTCGCCGTCGCCGGTGAGGCAGTTCATCACCCAGCCGAGCTCGGCGTGCTCGGTGACGTGGCTCTGGCAGAACACCGCGGAGGTCTTGGGGTCGACCCCGCCCGCGAGGTACTGGGCCGCTGTCACCCGGGTGCGCTGCCGCAGCACGGCCGGTTCGGTCGGCACGGTGAGCGCGTGCAGGTCGGCGACGAAGTAGTAGGCGTCGAACTCGTCCTGCAGCTTCACCCAGTTGACCAGCGCCCCGAGGTAGTTGCCGAGGTGCAGGGAGTCGCTGGTCGGCTGCATCCCGGACAGGATCCGGGGCAGCGCAGCGGGAGCGGACGATTCAGGCATGCCCGTCATTCTGTCAGGTCAGGTGCAGGAGGAAACCTTGGGCGGGGGCGAGCACGGGGAGGGCCAACCCGACCTGTCCCAGCGCGGCCCCGCTGACCCGCAGGCCCGCCCCGAGGGCGTCATCCCACCAGCGCGGTCCGCGCACCTGGGTCACCGCGGGCAGGCCCGCCTCCGGCCGGACCCGCACCGTGTAGGTCTGCGCTGGGTCGAGCCCGGGGAGGGTGAGGAGGCCGGGCGCCACCGACGGGCCGGTCTGGGTCCGCAGGACCGTGTATGCCGCCTGCTCACCGCCCGGCGCGACGGTGCCCGTCACGAGCAGCCCCTGCTCCTCGGGGAGGTCGGCGCGCACGAGGTCACCGGTGTGCAGCAGCGGGCGCAGCTCGCGGTACAACCCGGACCAGGCGGTCAGCGCGGTCAGCTCGTCGGGGGTGCACCCGGTGATGTCCCACTCCAGGCCCGCGTGGCCCTGGAGCGCCAGCAGCATCCGGAAGGACAGGTCGAGCGTGCGGTGGGTGGTGTGTGCGGTCGCCGGGCCGACGTGCGTGCCCATCAGCTCGGCCGGCACGAGCAGGGAGGTCCACCGCTGGATCTGGGCGCGCTCGAGCGCGTCGTTGCAGTCGCTCGTCCAGATCCGGTCGGTGCGGGCCAGGACGCCGAGGTCGACCCGCGCGCCCCCGCTCGAGCACGACTCGATCTCGAGCGCGGGGTGGGCGGCCCGGAGCCGGTCGAGGAGGGCGTAGAACGCGGTCGTCTGGGCGTGCACGGCCGGCCGGTCGACCCCGTCGGGGCCGGTGCGCAGGGCCTCGTGCAGGTCGCGGTTGTGGTCCCACTTGACGAAGTCGATGCCGAGGTCGCCGACGAGCGCACTGATCTGCTGCTCGACGTGCGCGGCCGCAGCGGGGTTGGCGAGGTCGAGGACGTGCTGCTGCCGGGACGGACGCGGGTGACCGGCCTGCGGGCCGAGGACCCAGTCGGGGTGGGCGCGCACCAGGTCGGAGTCGAGGTTGACCATCTCGGGCTCGAACCACAGCCCGAACTCCATGCCCCGGCTCTTGACGTGCTCGACGAGGGGGGTGAGCCCCTCCGGCCACGCGTCGGTGGACACCACCCAGTCACCGAGCCCGCTGGTGTCGTCGCGGCGGCTGCCGAACCAGCCGTCGTCGAGGACGAACCGCTCGACGCCGATGCCGGCCGCCGTGTCGGCGAGCTGCTTCAGGCGGTCGAGGTCGTGGTCGAAGTAGACCGCCTCCCAGGTGTTGAGCACCAAGGGCCGCGGGTCGTTGCTGTGGGCGGCGGTGCTGCGCTGGCTCCGGTGCAGCCTGCGGGACAGCCCGTCGAGGCCGTCGGTGGCGTGGACGAACACGACGTCGGGCGCCGTGTAGGTCTCCCCGGGCGCGAGCCGCACCTCGCCGGGCTCGAGCAGCTCCCCACCGCCGAGCACGGCGGCGTGGACGCCCGCGCCCTCGGGGAGCCGTTCGGTGAGGTGCTCGTGGTTGCCGCTCCACGCGACGTGGACCGACCAGACCTCGCCGGCGCGGAAGCCGAAGCCGGCCGTGCCGACGGTCAGCAGCAAGGTGGCGTCGTGACCGGTGCGACCCCGGCGGGAGGCGCGCAGGTGGGTGCCGTCCTGGAGGACCGAGCGTTGGGGTGAGCGCTCACGACACCAGCGTCCGGTCAGGTCGAGCACCTCGGTGGCACGGGACGGGAGCGGGAGCAGTGCCCGCAGCGCGCCCACGTCGAGGACCGTCCCCTCGGCGTCGCCGCCGGTGTTCGTCAGCGAGGTCGACACCCGCAGCACGCCGTGCTCGTCGAAGGCGTGCCGCAGCACGACCTCGGTCCGACCGTCGCTCGCGGTGGTGACCAGCGCCCGGTCACCGTCCGAGCGGGTGGTGACGCCCCACCGGGCGGCGGCCGCGCCACCGCCTCGGTGCGCGGCATACCCGGGGGTGCCCATCCAGCCGTCACCGCTGGTGGGCAGCACGGTCAACGGCCACGGCTCGTCGAGGGCGTTGTGCGGCACGGGGCCGACCACGAGGCCCGGCAGCTCGGACACCACGGCGTCCGGCAGGTCGGCGCCCCAGTGGAGCACCCTCGGGAGGCCTCCCCCCGAGGTGTCGAGGACGAGGCAGGTGCCAGCGGACCGGAGGGTTGCGGTCGGCAACGTCATCCCTTGGTTGCTCCCAGGGTCAGGCCTGCGACGAACTGCTTCTGCAGGAGGAAGAAGACGATCAGGGTGGGCAGGGCGATGACCACGGAGCCGGCCGCCACCAGGTTGTTGTCGGTGAAGAACTGTCCGCGCAGGTTGTTGATCGAGCTCGTCACGGGGTACTTGTCGCCCGACTGGAGCAGCACCGTCGCCCAGAAGAACTCGTTGTAGATCCAGGTCACCTCGAGGGTGGCCAGCGCGGCGAGCGGGGGGCGGCACAGCGGCAGCGTGAGCTGGAAGAACTGGCGCAGCACGCCGGCCCCGTCGACCACGGCCGACTCGTAGAGCTCGCGGGGCAGCGTCTTCATGTAGTTGGAGAGCACGAACGTGCAGAACCCGGTCTGGAAGGCCACGTTGACGAGGATCAGGCCCCAGTACGAGTTGAGCAGGGTGCCCGAGTCGCTGACCCAGAACGGCACCTCGATGGCGCGGAACATCCGGTAGACCGGGATGAGCAGGGCCTGGGGCGGCAGCAGGTTCGCCGCGGTGAAGAGCCCGAGCAGGGCGAGGTTGAACTTGAACGAGAACCGCGCGACCACGAACGCCACGCAGCTCGACAGGAAGAGCGTGAGCAGCACGGCGGGCACCGTGATGTAGGCCGAGTTGAGCATGGTGTGGGAGAAGTTGGCCTGTTCCCACGCGTTCTTGTAGTTGGCCAGCGTGAACCCGCCGAAGGACAGGTAGCCGTGCTTCGACGTGTAGGCGTAGTCCCGGAAGCTGTTGAGCACGGCGTAGGCGACCGGGAAGATCCAGACGAGCGCGACGACGGCCAGGAAGACCTGGATGCCGCGGTTGCCCTTCTTGGACCCGGCGCCCTGGGGACGCTTGTTGCCCAACGGGTTCCGGAGTTTCGGCGCCACCACCTGGGGCGCCTCGCTGCTGGCAGTCATCGCTGCTCCCTCATGACGATCCGTAGGTAGATGACGATGAAGATGGAGGAGATGACGAGCATGAAGGTGGCGAGGGCCGAGCCGAAGCCGATCCGGCTGGCCTCCCCCACGATGTTGCTCGTCACGAGGGTCGAGATCAGCTCGAGGCCGTTGCGGCCCTTGTTGATGACCCAGACCAGGTCGAAGGCCCGCAGCGACTCGATCACGGTGACCACGAGCACGATGATGTTGATCGGGAACATCACGGGGAAGACGACCTTGAAGAACGTGGTCCGCTCGTTGGCCCCGTCGACCTTGGCCGCCTCGCGCAGCGTCGGGTCGACGCCCTTCAGCCCGGCCAGGTAGAGCAGCATGATGTAGCCGACGTGTCGCCAGCTCGAGGCCACCAGGGCTGCCCAGAGGTTGTAGCGGGTGTCGCCGTACCAGTCGATCGAGCCGCCGGTGATCTGGTTGATGAAACCCTGGTCACGGCTGTAGATGAGCTGCCAGATGAAACCGACCAGGGCCAGCGACAGCACCACCGGCAGGTAGATCGCGGTCTGGTAGATCCGCGAACCGCGCACCTCCCGGTCGAGCAGGATCGCGAGGAACATCCCGATCGGGGTGGCGATGAAGAACATCACGGCCAACCAGATCAGGTTGTGCTGGAGCGCCGGCACGAACGGTGGGTAGATCGTCAGGACGTCCTTGTAGTTCTGGAGTCCCACGACCTTGGCCGAGGAGATCGGGCCGATCCCGTCCCAGTTGGTGAAGGAGAGCAGGACCGACCCGACCGCCGGCACGACGACGAGCCACAGCACCAACAGCGTCGGCACCACGATCATCAAGCTGACCACGACCCGGTCGACCGGGCTGAGGTGGTCGATCCCCTTGTACTTGGAGCGCCCAGGCTTCGAGCGCCCGGGCTTGCTGGGCTTGGTCTCTCGTGGTGCGGTACGTGTCGGCACGGTGGCTCCTCGGCGTCGTCGCGGGCGTCAGCTCGCGAAGATGCTCTTCTTCTGCTTCTCGATGTTGTTGACCAGTCCGTCGATGTCCTTCGGGTTCTTGAGGAAGGACTGGATGGCGGGGATCATCACCGTCGATGCGAAGTCGGGCCGGGTGTCCCGGTCCATGAACTGGGCGATCGACTTGGCCTGCGAGACGAACTCGACCGACTTCTTCTGCAGCGAGGTGTATGCCGCCTTGTCGGCCTGGTCGTTCGTCGCGATGACGCTCGGGTCGGCCTTGACGACGATGTTCTGCGCCGCGGCGGAGCCGACGTAGCCGAGCAGCTTCTTGGCACCGGCCTCGTTCTTCGGACGCTTGGCCATCATGTAGCCGTCGATGGGCGCCTCGATGGCGTCCGCGCCGATGGTGGAGTCGATCTCCGGGAAGTTGAAGAAGGTGAGGTCCTCCTGCTCCGCCCCCTTGGCGAACTGCTGGGCGACGAAGGAGCCGAGCAGGTAGGTGCCGGCCTTCTTCTGCTGGAGCGCCTGCGCGGCCTCCTGCCAGGTGCGTCCGAGCGAGTCGGGCTGGTGGTACTCGAGCAGCCCGGCCCAGGTGTCGAAGACCTTCTTGACCTTGTCGCCGTTCCAGGCCTCCTTGCCGGCCATCAGGCTGACGTGGAAGTCGTAGCCGTTGACGCGCAGGTTGAGCTGGTCGAAGGTGCCCATCGCGGGCCAGCCGTCCTTGTCGCCGAAGGCGATCGGGACCAGGCCGTCCTTCTTCATCTGCGTGCCGAGCGTCTTGAACTCGTCGAGCGTCTTGGGCTCGGTGTAGCCGTGCTGCTCGAAGACGCTCTTGCGGTAGAACATCGCCCACGGGTAGTAGGTCGACGGCACGAAGTACTGCTTGCCGTCGTCCCCGGTCGAGGACTTCTTGAGCGCGTCGGACATCCCGGCGCCGGACAGGTCCTTCCAGACGTCCGAGACGTCACCGGCGAGGCCCTTGGAGGCGAAGAACCGCATCCGGTAGCCCGCGAACCACATCCAGACGTCGTCGGGCGAGCCCTGGAGGTAGTTGTTGATGTTCTCCTGGAACGAGTTGTGGTCGATCGTGTTGACCTTGGCCGTCAGGCCGGCGTTGGCCTTCTGGAAGGCGTCCATGACGGCCTGGATCGCAGCCTTCGGGACGGCGTCCGACTGGTTGGAGCCGACGGTCACGGTGCCCTTGGCGGCACCTGTGGTGCCGCCGTCGCCGCCGCCGCCACAGGCGGACAGCAGCGTCGGGGCGGCGAGGAGGGTGCCGGCGCCGAGGGCGCCGCGGAGCAGGGTCCGACGGCTCACACCGCGGACAGAGTCGGGGACGAGGCGGGCGAGGTACTCGGCCTCGGAGGCGGGGCGGGACATGCGGTCTCCTTTGAACGCGAATTGCACCGGCGTGGTGAGGACGATCATCTCGACAGATTCGATCAAAAACCACCAACAAAACACGAGGATGACCGGCCACAGCCACGGCTGTCAACCCTTTCCCAGAACCGTTCCGAATCGTTGTCAGAGAACGAGATTGGCTCAACCACAACCTTTCAACGTTGTAAACACGGTTGCCGCCCGAAGCGCTCCCGTCCGCCGGCAGCAAGTGTTGATTTTTGTTGACATGGGTTCCTGAGCGGCGCAACACTGTCGCCCATGCGTCAGTGGCCGACAGACCGGATCGCCTTCGGGGGCGACTACAACCCTGAGCAGTGGCCCCGTGAGGTGTGGGCCGAGGACATGGAGCTCATGCGGGAGTCCGGCGTCTCGTTCGTGACGCTGGGCGTCTTCTCGTGGTCGTGGCTCGAGCCGGCCAAGGGCGAGTACGACTTCGGCTGGCTCGACGACATCATGGGCCTGCTCCACGAGAACGACATCGCGGTCGACCTCGCCACCGCCACCGCCACCCCGCCCCCGTGGCTGTCCGCGGAGCACCCCGAGATCCTGCCCGTCGACCACGAGGGGCGGACCCTCTGGCCGGGCAGCCGCCAGGCCTGGTGCCCGAGCTCACGCGTCTACCGCGAGCACGCGCTGGCCCTCACCACCCAGCTGGCGCAGCGCTACCACGACCACCCCGCCCTGGCCCTGTGGCACGTCTCGAACGAGTACGCCTGCCACAACATCCCCTGCTACTGCGACACCTGCGCCGCCGGGTTCCGGGTCTGGCTGGTGCGCCGCTACGCAGGGCTCGACCGCCTGAACGACGCCTGGGGCACCGCCTTCTGGAGCCAGCGCTACACCGACTGGGAGCAGGTCCTGCCGCCGCGGCTCACGACGACCTTCGCGAACCCGACCCACGAGCTCGACTACAAGCGCTTCCAGTCCGACACCCTGCTCGACTTCCACCGCAGCGAGAAGGCCATCCTCAACGACCTCTCGCCGGGGGTGCCGGTGACGACCAACTTCATGACGCTCGCGCACTTCGACCACCTCGACTACCACCAGTGGGCGCCCGACCAGGACATCGTGAGCACCGACCACTACGTCGTGGCCACCCTCGAGCACCCCCGTGCCGAGCTCGCCTTCAGCGGCGACCTCACCCGGGGTCTGGCCGGTGGCGCTCCCTGGCTGCTGATGGAGCACTCCACCAGCGCCGTGAACTGGCAGCCGGTCAACCCGGCGAAGGACCCCGGCCAGACAATGCGCGACAGCATCGCCCACGTGGCGAGGGGCGCTGACACCATCGGCTTCTTCCAGTGGCGGCAGTCCCGGTCGGGGTCCGAGAAGTTCCACTCCGCCCTGGTCCCCCACGCCGGTCGCGACAGCGCGCGGTTCCGCGAGGTCTGCGAGCTCGGTGCGCTGGCTGGACGGCTCGGGGCGCTCAAGGGCGCCCGGGTCGAGGCCGACGTCGCGATCCTGTGGGACTACCAGGCCCAGTGGGCCGCCCACGGACCCGCGATGCCGTCCAGCGAGCTGCGCTACCCCACGACCGCCCACGCCATCCACCGCGTGCTGCGCGACCAGGGTGTCACGGCCGACGTGGTGCACCCGAGTGCCGACCTCACGGCATACCGGGTCGTGGTGGTGCCCACCCTCTACCTGGTGACCGACGAGCACGCGGCGGCCATCGCCGCGGCCGCGGAGGCCGGCGCCCAGGTGCTGGTCACCTTCTTCTCCGGCATCTCCACCGAGGACGACCACGTGCGGCTCGGCGGCTACCCCGGCGCCTTCCGCGACCTGCTCGGCGTCCGCGTCGAGGAGTTCTTCCCGTTGATGCCGGGTGAGACCGTCGCGCTCGCCGGGGGCGGCGCCGGACGGCTGTGGAGCGAGGACGTCACCGCCGTCGACAGCGAGGTGCTCGACCGGTATGCCGCGGGCCCCCTGGCCGGACGACCCAGCCTCACCCGTCGCGTCACCGGGGACGGCGCGGCGTGGTACCTCAGCACGCTCCCCGACGACTCCGCACTGGCGGACCTCCTCGCCCGGGTCACCCGGGCCGGCGGGGTCTCCCCGGTCGCCGACGTCCCACCCGGCGTCGAGGCCACCCGCCGCAGCGGCGCCGAGGGCTCGTGGCTGTTCCTGATCAACGACACCGGCAACCCCCAGCAGGTGGCCGTGAGCGGCCATGATGTGGTGGCTGATGGCCCGGTGGGGCCAACCGTCACCCTCGCGCCGGGTGGCGTCGCCGTCGTCAGGGAGGACTGATCGAGATGCTCGCGAGCCAGCGTCGCACCACCATCCTCGGGCTCGTCGAGGAGAGTGGCGCGGTTCGCGTGTCCGAGCTGGTCGAGCAGCTCGGCGTCTCCGACATGACCGTGCGGCGCGACATCGAGCAGCTCGCCGGGGAGGGCCTGGTCGAGCGGGTGCACGGCGGCGCCCTCGCGGTCGGCAGCCGCAGCAGCGAGGAGCCCGGCTTCACCGTCAAGTCCGGGCTGATGCACGCCCAGAAGGTCGCCATCGCCGAGACGGCCGCCCAGCTCGTCGAGCCGGGGGCGGCCATCGGGATCTCCGCCGGCACGACCACCTTCGAGTTCGCGCGGGTGGTCTGCTCCGTCCCCGACCTCACCGTGGTCACCAACTCGGTGCCCGTCGCCCAGCTGCTGCACGAGTCCGGGGCGCCCGGGCAGACCGTCGTCCTGACCGGCGGCGTCCGGACCCCCTCGGACGCGCTCGTCGGACCGGTGGCCGTCACGGCCCTGCGGATGCTCCACGTCGACCGCTTGTTCCTCGGCGTGCACGGCATGGACGCGCGGGCCGGCCTCACCACCCCCAACCTCGTCGAGGCGGAGACCAACCGCGCGATGGTCGAGACGTCCCGGCAGGTGTGCGTCCTGGCCGACCACACCAAGTGGGGCACCGTCGGCCTCAGCACCATCATCCCGCTCTCGTCGGTCGACCTCGTGGTCTCCGACGAGGGCCTCGGGTCGCGCGCCCGCACCGCCCTCTCCGAGGCCGGCGCCGAGGTGACCATCGCCCACCCCTCCCGCACCCGGCTCGACCGATCCCGACGAGGAAACCCATGAACCTGACCCGCACCAGCCGTCGGCTCGCGGACGGTCGGGAGATCATCTACTTCGACGACACCCCGGACGCGCCCCCGCGCACGGCCGAGGACCAGCGCCCCCTCGGGGAGCGCGCGCTCTCGGGCGAGCTGCGCCACGACGCCCTCGTGGGCGACTGGGTGGCCGTCGCCGGGCACCGGCTCAACCGGACCTTCCTGCCGCCCAAGGACGAGTGCCCGCTGTGCCCCACGGGCACCGGCAGCGTCCCCTCCGAGGTGCCGGAGGCGGCCTACGACGTCGTGGTGTTCGAGAACCGGTTCCCCTCCTTCGCGCCGGTCTCGGACCACCACCCCGACGACGGTGCGACCGACGACCTCGACCGCACTGCACCGGCCCTGGGACGGTGCGAGGTGGTCTGCTTCACCAGCGACCACGACTCGACCTTCGCCGACCTCTCCCCCAGCCGGGCCCGCACCGTCATCGACGTGTGGGCCGACCGGACGGCCGAGCTGGGCGCGCTTCCCGAGGTGGAGCAGGTCTTCTGCTTCGAGAACCGCGGCCAGCAGATCGGCGTCACCCTGCACCACCCCCACGGCCAGATCTACGCGTATCCCTATGTGCCGCAACGCTCCGCGGCCATCCTGGCGCAGGCGACGGAGCACCACGCCCGCACCGGACGGCTGCTCGGGGCCGACATCCTCGCCGCGGAGCTCGAGGCGAAGGTCCGGATCGTCGCCGAGAGCGAGCACTGGGTGGCGTACGTCCCCTTCGCGGCGCGCTGGCCGGTCGAGGTGCACCTGGCGCCGCGGCGCGACGTCCCCGACCTGCCGTCCCTCACCCCTGCGGAGCGCGACGACCTGGCCTCGGTCTACCTCGACCTGCTGCGACGGCTCGACCGCTACTACGTGACGAAGGACGGCAGCCCGATCCGGCTGCCCTACATCGCCGGGTGGCACCAGGCCCCGAGCAGCCGGGGGCGCGAGGTGTCGCGCCTGCACCTCCAGGTGATGTCGGTCCTGCGCTCCCCGAAGAAGCTGAAGTACCTGGCCGGCTCGGAGTCCGGGGTTGGTGGCTGGGTGAACGACGTCCCACCGGAGCAGATCGCGGAGCGCCTGCGGGACGTGGCCCTGTGACCGCCGACCACGCGGCCGAGCTCTTCCGTTCCACCTTCGGCGCCGAGCCCTCGGGGGTGTGGTCGGCGCCCGGGCGGGTCAACCTGATCGGGGAGCACACCGACTACAACGGTGGCCTCTGCCTGCCGATCGCGCTGCCGCAGCGCACCTTCGCGGCCGTACGCCGGCGCGACGACGACGTCGTGCGCGTCGTGTCGGCGCAGGCCGACGGCCTGGTCGAGGTCTCGCTCGGAGCCGTCGGTCCCGGAAACCCGAGTGGGTGGGCCGCCTACGTCGCAGGGGTGCCGTGGTCACTGCGCGGCGCCGGGTATGCCGTGGGCGGGCTCGACGTGGCCGTCGACGGCCGGGTGCCGCTCGGCGCCGGACTGTCCAGCTCGGCCGCGCTGGAGTGTGCCGTGGTGGCGGCGGCGTCCGACCTCCACGACCTGGGGCTCCTTGCCTCCGCGTCGGGACGGTCCACGCTCGCCGCCGTGTGCGTGGAGGCCGAGAACGCCGTCGCCCAGGCCCCCACCGGGGGGATGGACCAGTCAGCCGCGCTGCTCGCCGAGGAGGGCCATGCCCTGCTCCTCGACTGCCGCGACCACAGCACCGAGCAGGTGCCGTTCGACCTGGCCGCCCACGGGCTCGCCCTGCTCGTCATGGACACCCGCGCCGAGCACGCGCTCGTCGACGGCCAGTACGCCGAGCGCCGCGACTCGTGCGAGCAGGCAGCCCGGGAGCTGGACGTGGCCAGCCTGCGCGAGGTCTCCGCGGACGACCTTGCGGAAATCCTCCCCACGCTGTCCTCGGACCTGCTCCGACGCCGGGCGCGACACGTCGTCACCGAGATCGAGCGGGTGCGCCAGGCGGTCGGAGCGCTGCGGAACGACGACTTCCAGGCGGTGGGCCGGCTCTTCCTCGAGTCGCACGCCTCGATGCGTGACGACTTCGAGATCTCGGTCGCCGAGCTCGACACCGCGGTCGACGCAGCGGTCAGGGCCGGAGCCCTGGGCGCCCGGATGACCGGCGGCGGGTTCGGCGGGTCGGCCATCGCCCTCGTGCAGGCGGACGCGGCAGAGGCCACCATCACGGCCGTGGAGAAGGCCTTCGCCGACAGCGGCTTCGGTGCACCCGACTGCTTCGTGGTCACCGCCTCCGGGTCAGCCGGCCGCGACGCCTGACCGACCCCGCCCGGGGTGGTCGCACCTGGTCGGCTCCGCGACGACCCGCCCGTCGCGAACCCGGTGGCCGGCTCAGCCCAGGTCGTAGTCGACCACCACTGCCGCGTGGTCCGACCAGCGCAGGTCGTAGGCCGCCGCACGGCCGACCGAGGCGGTCGCGGCCCGAGCCGCCAGGGGGCGGCTCGCCAGCTGGTAGTCGATCCGCCAGCCCGCGTCGTTGTCGAAGGCCTTGCCGCGCCAGGACCACCACGTGTAGGGACCCGGGCCCGGCCCGTGCGCCGCCCGGTGCACGTCGACCCAGTGCCCGGCCGCGAACCAGCGGTCGAAGCGGTCGCGCTCCTCGGGCAGGAACCCGGACTTGCGCAGGTTGCCCTTCCAGTTCTTGAGGTCGTCCTCGCGGTGGGCGACGTTGAGGTCTCCGGTGACGACGGCGAGCGACCCCGAGGAGGTCCAGGCGTCGAGGCGCGAGCCGATGGCGTCGAGGAAGCGCAGCTTCTGCTCCTGGCGCGGGGTGCCGGCGTCACCGGTGTGGACGTAGGTCGAGACGACGGTCACGGTCCCGGCCGGCGTCTCGAGGTCGGCCTCGACCCAGCGCCCGGTGCCGTCGAACTCCGCCGGACCGACCGCGACCTGCACCCGTGACTGGGGCTGCCGGCTGACCACGGCGACGCCGGCGCGACCCTTCGACTCAGCCTCGGTGTGTGCGACGTGCCAGTCACCGAAGCCACCGAGCTCGAGGCACTCCCGGAGCTGGTCGTCCGTGGCGCGCACCTCCTGCAGGCACAGCACGTCGGGCTGCTGCTCGGCCAGCCACGTCATCCCACCACGGCGGGCGGCGGCACGAATGCCGTTGACGTTCGCGGAGACCAGTCGCACCCGGCCATTCTCCGTGCCAGCGCCCGGTGACCCGCACTAGGGTGCCGACCATGCCCGACGAGACCCCGCAGACCTCCCCTGCGCCCACGACCCCGGCCGAGTCCTCCCCGCTCCCGGTGGGTGGCGCGGCCGGCGCGGCAGGCGGCAGGCCCAACGCCGAGGCCCCTCCCGTGCCCCCGAAGGACGACCTGGTGACCACGCGGCACACCCTCAAGATCGGGCGCCGCACCCTGCGCTACACGGCCACGGCCGGGCGGATCGTGATGCGCTCGGAGGTGTTCGAGGACGGCGTCTTCAAGGGACACCAGGCCAAGGCCGAGCTCGGCGTCACCTCCTACGTCCTCGACGCGCCGGCCGGCACCCGTCGCCCCGTGACGTTCGCGTTCAACGGTGGTCCGGGGTCCAGCTCGGTCTGGCTCCACCTGGGGCTGCTCGGACCACGACGGGTCGACTCGGGCGACGTCGGCCGGCTCACGCCCCCGCCCTACGACCTCGTCGACAACACCGAGAGCCTGCTCGCCGTCTCCGACCTCGTCTTCATCGACCCCGTCTCGACCGGCTACTCGCGCGCCGTCGAGGGTGGCAAGCCGAAGGAGTACCACGGGTTCAAGGCCGACATCGAGAGCGTGGGCGAGCTCATCCGCCTGTGGACCACCCGCCACAACCGCTGGCTGTCGCCGAAGTTCATCGCCGGCGAGTCCTACGGCACGATCCGTGCGGCCGCCCTCGCCGAGCACCTGCAGACCCGCCACGGGCTCTACGTCAACGGCATCATGCTGATCAGCTCGGTGCTCGACCTGGCCACGGTCGACTTCGAGTTCCGCAACGACCGCGCGCACGTCGACTACCTGCCGACCTACGCCGCGACGGCGCACTTCCACGGCAAGCACGGGCGCAAGTCGCTCAAGACGGTGCTCGCCGAGGCGGAGGAGTATGCCGCGCGCGACTACCCGTGGGCCCTGTCGCGGGGGTCGCGGCTGACGGCCGCGGAGCGCGCCGAGCACGTCGGCCGCCTCGCCGCGCTGACCGGACTGTCACCGGACTACGTGGACCGCGCCGACCTCCGGATCGAGCACGTCCGCTTCTTCACCGAGCTGCTGCGTGACCGCGGCCTGGCGGTGGGCCGCCTCGACTCGCGGTTCACCGGGCCCCTGGTCCACGGCAACGCGGAGACCTGGGACGCCGACCCGTCGATGGACGCGATCAGCGGTCCCTACGCTGCCGCCTGGAACCACTACGTGCGGGACGAGCTCGACTACCGCAACGACCTGCCCTACACCCAGCTCTCCGAGCTGGCCTCGACCGACTGGTCGTTCAAGGAGTTCGAGGGCAAGCCGGTCGACGTCAGCGCACAGCTCGCCCGGGCCATGCGCGGCAACCCCCACCTCAAGGTGCACATCGCCTACGGCTACCACGACGGGGCGACGCCCTACTACGGGGCGGAGGACGTCGTGGCACACCTGGAGATCCCGGAGTCGCTGCGCGGCAACATCGAGCACGCCTACTACGAGGCCGGCCACATGATGTACGTCCACGAGCCCAGCCGGCTGCAGCAGTCCAAGGACCTCGCGGCGTTCGTCGAGAGGTCCAGCGCCCAGGGGTCCAGCGGGGCGGACGACTGAGCCCGGCCCTGGGCCGGTCGAGGGGCGCGCACCGGCGGTCGGGGGCCTGTCGACCAGCCGTCGAAGGGCGGCTGCCGCCGACTTCGGCATCCCTGCTGCCGAAGTAGACCGCGCCGTCGGGTGGTCCGTGGGGCACGGCACCGGGGGCCCGGTGCGAGGTGCCGGACCACGGCGGCCGTCCCTGCACCCGGCCAGCCGTGACCCTGACCTGAAGGTAGGTGACCGTCTCCCGGCGCCTCGGCAGATCGCCGGAACCCGGTGTCCGTTTCGCGGCATGCGCCCGGTCTGCGGCCACGCTTCGGACGGTTCCGACGAGGCCCTCATCGTCCCTTCGGCGGAGGGTCGGCGGCCCGGAGCCCTCAGGGTGTCGCACATGTGCAAAGCCGCCGAGTGCGGGAGAGTGGTCACAGCCTGGGCCGGGTGGCCCCCTGTCGCACAAGGAGAGCCGCGCATGCGCACACCTGCATTGACCTCACGTCTGGGCGCCGAGGCGCTCGGCACCTTCTGGCTCGTCTTCGGCGGGTGCGGCAGCGCCATCTTCTCGGCGAAGTACCTGGCGCCCAACGTCGTGACCGGCCAAGCGGTCCAGCTGGGCATCGGCTTCCTCGGCGTCGCCCTCGCGTTCGGCCTCACCGTGCTGACGATGGCGTATGCCGTGGGGCATGTCTCGGGTGCGCACTTCAACCCCGCGGTCACGATCGGGGTCGCGGTGGCCAAGCGGTTCCCCTGGCGGGACGTCCCGGCCTACCTCGCCGCCCAGGTCGTGGGCGGCCTGCTCGCCGGGCTGGCGCTGTGGGGCATCGCCCGCGGCGTCTCCGGCTTCGACGCCACGGGCAACCTCGCGGCCAACGGCTACGGCGACCACTCCCCCGGCGGCTACACGCTGGTCGCGGTGCTGTGCGCCGAGGCGATCCTCACCGCCTTCTTCCTCTACGTCATCCTCGGCGCGACCGACGACCGGGCCCCGACCGGCTTCGCCCCGATCGCGATCGGCCTCGCCCTCACCCTGATCCACCTCATCTCGATCCCGATCAGCAACACGTCGGTGAACCCGGCCCGCTCCACGGCGGTCGCCTTCTTCAACGGCAACGGTGCCCCGGCCCAGCTGTGGGCCTTCTGGGTCGCGCCGATCGTCGGGGCCGTGATCGCCGGCGCCACCTACCACCTGGTGACGGGCGTCGACCGCCGCGACGAGGACATCACCGGCGTGGTCGACCCCGAGGACCTCAAGCCCACCACCTGAGGACGACCCGCGCTGGCTGACCGCGCCGGCCGACGCCGGCGCCGCCCACCTGCACGGCCAGAGGCCCCTACCCGGATCCGGGTGGGGGCCTGCTGCCTGCGGGGCTTGCGCAGGTATCTTGATATCAAGATACTGTGGTGACGACCGAGGACGGTGGCCCGTCGGGCCGATAGCCTGAACACCGTCCTCGCAGCCCGACACCCGGACCCCCACCTCAGGAGAGAGTCGCCTCCATGGCCAAGATCATCTACACGCTGACCGACGAGGCGCCCATGCTGGCGACCTACTCCTTCCTCCCGGTGATCGAGGCGTTCGCCGGCACCGCCGGTGTCGACGTGGAGACCCGCGACATCTCCCTGTCCGGCCGGATCATCGCCGCGTTCGACGACCTGCTTCCCGAGGGGCAGCGGATCGGCGACGCCCTCGCCGAGCTCGGTGAGCTGGCCACCACCCCCGAAGCCAACATCATCAAGCTGCCCAACGTGTCGGCGTCCCTCCCCCAGCTCAAGGCCGCCATCGCCGAGCTGCAGGCGAAGGGCTACGCGCTGCCCGACTACCCCGACGAGGCGACCACCGACGAGCAGCGCGACGCCCGCGCCCGCTACGACAGCGTCAAGGGCAGCGCCGTCAACCCTGTTCTGCGCGAAGGGAACTCCGACCGCCGCGCTCCCGCCGCGGTCAAGAACTACGCGCGCAAGCACCCCCACTCGATGGGCGCCTGGAGCCCCGACTCGAAGACCAACGTCGCCACCATGGGCCAGGACGACTTCCGGTCCAACGAGCAGTCCGTGGTGATCCCGGCGGCCGACACCCTGACCATCCAGCTCGTGACCGACGCCGGCACGACCGTGCTGAAGGACGGCCTGACGGTCCTCGAGGGTGAGGTCGTCGACTCGACCGTCATGCGCGTCGCGGCCCTCGACGCCTTCCTGGCCGAGCAGATCGCCCGTGCCAAGCGCGAGGACGTGCTCTTCTCGGTGCACCTCAAGGCCACGATGATGAAGGTCTCCGACCCGATCATCTTCGGCCACGTGGTCCGGGCCTTCCTGCCCGACGTGTTCGCCCGCTACGGCGCAGACCTCGCCGCGGCCGGCCTGTCCCCCAACAACGGCCTCGGTTCGATCATCGACGGCCTGTCGGCGCTCGGTGACCAGGGCGCGGAGATCAAGGCCGCGATCGACCAGGGCCTGGCAGACGGCCCCCGGCTCGCGATGGTGAACTCCGACAAGGGGATCACCAACCTGCACGTCCCGAGCGACGTCATCGTCGACGCCTCGATGCCGGCCATGATCCGCACGTCCGGCCACATGTGGGGCCCGGACGGCGCCGAGGCCGACACCCTGGCCGTCATCCCCGACAGCTCGTACGCCGGTGTCTACCAGGCCGTCATCGACGACTGCCGCGCCCACGGCGCCTACGACCCGACCACGATGGGCTCCGTCCCGAACGTCGGCCTGATGGCCCAGAAGGCCGAGGAGTACGGCAGCCACGACAAGACCTTCGAGATCGCGGAGGCCGGCACCGTGCAGGTGGTCAACGCGGCCGGCGACGTGCTGATGTCCCACGACGTCCAGCCCGGCGACATCTGGCGCGCCTGCCAGACCAAGGACGCCCCGATCCGCGACTGGGTCAAGCTCGCCGTCACGCGCGCCCGGGCCTCCCGGACCCCGGCGGTCTTCTGGCTCGACGAGTCGCGCGCCCACGACCGCAACCTGATCGAGAAGGTCAACGCCTACCTGCCGGAGCACGACACCGAGGGTCTCGACCTCCAGGTCATGGCACCGGTCGACGCAGCGACGTTCTCGGTCGAGCGGATCCGCAAGGGCGAGGACACCATCTCGGTCACGGGCAACGTGCTCCGCGACTACAACACCGACCTCTTCCCGATCCTCGAGCTCGGCACCAGCGCGAAGATGCTGTCCGTGGTGCCGCTGATGAACGGCGGCGGGCTCTTCGAGACCGGTGCCGGCGGGTCGGCCCCCAAGCACGTCCAGCAGCTCGTCCAGGAGAACTACCTGCGCTGGGACAGCCTCGGTGAGTTCCTCGCGCTCGCGGAGAGCCTGCGCCACATGGCCACCACCACGGACAACGCGCGGGCCGAGGTGCTGGCCGACACCCTCGACCGGGCCACCGAGCGCCTGCTCAACGAGAACAAGGGTCCGGCCCGCAAGGTCGGCCAGATCGACAACCGTGGCAGCCACTTCTACCTCGCGCTGTTCTGGGCCCACGAGATCGCGACCCAGACCGCCGACCCGGAGCTCGCCGCCTCGTTCACCACCGTGGCCGACACGCTCGCCGCGAAGGAGGCGACCATCACCGAGGAGCTGCTGGCGGTGCAGGGTCACCCTGCCGACATCGGGGGCTACTACCGCCCCGACGAGGCCAAGACGGCTGCGGTGATGCGTCCGTCCGCGACCTTCAACGAGGCCCTGGCCGCCCTGCGCTGACCTCTCCAGAGCGAGCGGTATGCCGCGTGGTCTGCTGACCACGCGGCATACCGTCTACGCAACGTGCCCGAGGCCCGTGGGGGCGGGCGGTCCTACCGTGGTGGGTGGCCAGCCAGGCGTCCGCACCACCTCGACTCGACCTGCCACGGGCCGTCGGCACGCGGCATGCCCGTCTCATCACCAGAGGAATGCCCATGAAACGACTACTAGCGCGCATGGCCGCACTGGCGCTCGGCGTTGCATCAGTCCTGCTACTCGCCCCGTCGGGCGCGCAGGCCACCGGAAACGGCTCGCTCGACGTCTACCAGCTGGAGATGTCCTACAACTGCAACACCAAGGCCTTCTGTGGCAGCGATCTCGGGGGTTTCTGGGCCTGGGCAGAGCTCGACCGCAACCCGGTCACCGGAGCTACGTCCGGAGAGCTCGACGGTGCGGGTTGTGCACACGGTGAGTTCAGCGGCGCGGTGAGCGTCAAGGCCGAGATCACCCGCTGGTGGGTGGCACCCGGGAGCGCCGGACCGACCACGCTCTTCACGGACGAGGTCGACACAAGCCGGTTCCGCGGCCAGGTCGACGTCGAGACGCTCACGGCCAACGACACCGGGGTGAACTTGGTGCCCGGGCACCAGACTGCCACGTCCGTCTTCGGGTTCAGGCCGCCTCCCGGCGTGGCCATCCAGATCCAGATCGCCTACAAGCCTGCACACTGACACTTGAGGGAACTGCTGCGCCCCGCATCCACCAGGACCCGGGGCGCACGCACCTCAGGGCGGCGGCCCGCCCCCTCATGGTGGGTCCAACCGCAGCTTGAACCCCTCGTGCGACGCCGTGAACCCCAGGCGTTCGTAGAACCGGTGGGCGTCGCCGCGGCTCTTGTCGGTCGTGAGCTGGACCAGCGCGCAGCCCCTGCGGGCCGACTCGTCCACGGCCCAGCGGATCATCTGCTCACCCAGCCGCCGGCTGCGGTGGCTCGCCGCCACCCGCACCGCCTCGACCTGCCCGCGCATCGCGCCGCCCCGCGACAGCCCGGGGATGAAGCTCAGCTGCATGGTGCCCACGACCACGCCGCCGTCGTCGAGCACCACGAGCAGCTGCGACGGGTCCGCGTCGATCGCCGCGAAGGCCCGCAGGTATGCCGTGAGGTCCCGGGGGTCCTCGCGGCTCGCCCCGAGCTGGTCGTCGGCGATCAGGGCGACCACGGCCCGCACGTCGTCCGCTGTGGCCCTGCGCAGCGTCACGTCACCCGGCTGGAGGACCGCGAGCGGCCCGGGTGCGGCCGCACCCGCAACGCAGGCACGGCCGCCGGGCACGGCGGCATACCCGTCGCCCTCGAACCTGGTCCGCCCGTCGAACGCGAGGGCCGTCGCCAGCTTGCGTCGCGAGTTGGGGGCCAGGCCCTCGGGCAGGGCGTCGACGGCGAACCAGCCCACCTCGGTGGACTCGTCGTCGTTGACCCGCGCCTCACCCGAGTCGTAGCGCGCGAGGAAGCACAGGTCGGCGTACTGCGCGCGGTCGCCGTTGGGGTAGGTGACCTCGGGCTGCGTCCACACCCCGGCCAGCGCCTCGATCCGGGCGACCACGCCGGTCTCCTCCTCGATCTCGCGCAGCAGTCCGTCGGCCGGTTGCTCACCGGGCTCGAGGATGCCGCTGACCAGGCCCCAGCGACCGTTGTCGGAGCGCCGCGCCAGCAGCACCCGGCCACGTCCGTCGCGGACGACGGCGGTGACTCCCGGCATCCACAGCAGGTCGTGCCCCAGCCGTTCGCGCAGGGCCAGGACGAAGTCGGGCGTCGGCATGCCCCGACCCTAACCACCCCCGATGCGGTCGCTGCAGCCCTGCTAGCGTCGGTGCCGCAGGGACCGCAACCTCAGCAACCACCCGGGGAAGCAACCGTCGAGAGCAACCTTCGACAGCGACCTCAGGACCAGCGTCCCTCGCCACCAGTCGCCACCCCCATCAAGAGTGAAGGGCCCACCGTGAGCACTACTCCCGTCAAGGTCGCCGTCACCGGCGCCGCCGGCCAGATCGGCTACAGCCTCCTCTTCCGGATCGCGAGCGGTTCGCTCTTCGGCCCGGACACCCCCGTCGAGCTGCGGCTCCTCGAGATCACCCCTGCCCTCAAGGCGCTCGAGGGTGTCGTCATGGAGCTCGACGACTGCGCCTTCCCGACGCTGGCCAAGGTCGAGATCGGTGACGACGCGGAGAAGGTGTTCGACGGCGTGAACCACGCCCTGCTCGTCGGCGCGCGTCCGCGTGGACCGGGGATGGAGCGCGGTGACCTGCTCGAGGCCAACGGCGGCATCTTCGCCCCCCAGGGCAAGGCCCTGAACTCCGTCGCCGCGGACGACATCCGCGTCACCGTGACCGGCAACCCGGCCAACACCAACGCGCTCATCGCGATGAGCAACGCCCCCGACATCCCGAAGGAGCGCTTCTCCGCGCTGACCCGGCTCGACCACAACCGCGCGATCAGCCAGCTGGCCGCCAAGACCGGCGCCTCGGTCACCGAGATCACGCACATGACGATCTGGGGCAACCACTCCGCCACGCAGTACCCCGACCTGTTCCACGCCGAGGTGGGTGGCCGCAACGCGGCCGAGCTGGTCAACGACGAGGCGTGGCTGGCCGACACCTACATCCCGACCGTGGCCAAGCGGGGCGCGGCGATCATCGACGCCCGTGGCGCCTCCTCCGCGGCCTCGGCCGCGTCGGCCACCATCGACCACGCCCGCGACTGGGCGCTCGGCACGGCCGAGGGCGACTGGGTCTCGATGTCGGTGTGCTCCGACGGCTCCTACGGCGTGCCGGAGGGGCTGATCTCCTCGTTCCCCGTCACCACGAGCAACGGCGACTGGCAGATCGTCCAAGGCCTGGAGATCAACGACTTCTCCCGCGCCCGCATCGACGCCTCCGTCAAGGAGCTCGAGGAGGAGCGCGACGCCGTCCGCGGCCTCGGGCTGATCGGCTGACCCGGGCCAACGGCCTCCGCCACGGCAGACCTGAGAGCGGCCGTCCCCCATGGGGGGCGGCCGCTCTCGCGTGGGCCGGACGGCCCGGTGGACGACCCGGTGGAAGCCCGGCGGACGACCCCCGGCGCAGTCAGCCGCGCGGCTTCAGGTCGAGCACGGAGGTGATGAACGCGAGGGCGACCCCGAGGATGGCCATCGTGGCGACGTCGACGCCCCGCGAGCGCACGGCGAGCCCGCCGCTGCGGGCGGTCGGCAGCACGAGCCGCAGCACCGCCGCCAGACCCAGCCCGGCGGCGATCGTGTAACCGGCCGCGCGCACCTCGTCGAAGGCGAACAGGACCACACCGGCCAGGAGCACCGGGGCGGCAACCCACCACCAGCCCAGGCGCGGAGCGGTCACCGGGTCAGGCCGAGGTCTCGGCGAGCTGGCGCTCGGCGGCCGCCACGATGTTGGACAGCAGCATCGCGCGGGTCATCGGTCCGACCCCGCCCGGGTTCGGGCTGACCCAGCCGGCCACCTCGGCGACGTCGTCCGCCACGTCACCGGCCACCTTCGACTTCCCGTCCTCGGCGACGATCCGGCTCACGCCGACGTCGAGCACGGCGGCTCCCGGCTTGACCATGTCGGCCGTGATGAGGCCCGGCTGACCCGCGGCGGCGACCACGATGTCGGCCTGCCGCACCTCGGCGGCGAGGTCTCGCGTGCCGGTGTGGCAGAGCACCACCGTGGCGTTCTCGCTGCGCCGGGTCAGCATCAGCCCGAGCGGGCGGCCGACGGTGATGCCGCGACCGACCAGGGCCACGCGGGCACCGGCGATCGGCACGTCGAACCGGCGGAGCAGCTCGATGCAGCCGGCCGGGGTGCAAGGCAGCGGGGCCTCCTTGCCGAGCACCAGCCACCCGAGGTTCGTGGGGTGCAGGCCGTCGACGTCCTTGGTCGGGTCGACCCGCGAGAGCAGCGCGAACTCGTCGAGCCCGGTCGGCTGCTGCACGAGGAACCCGGTGCAGCCGGGGTCGGCGTTGAGCTCGTCGATGACGGCCTCGACCTCGGCCTGCGTCGCGGTCGACGGGAGGTCGCGGCGGATGCTCGTGATGCCGATCTCGGCGCAGTCCTTGTGCTTGGCGTTGACATACCACTGGCTCCCGGGGTCCTCCCCCACCAGCACCGTGCCGAGCCCGGGGACGATGCCGTGCTCGCGCAGCACGTCCACCCGCCCGCGGAGCTCGTCCTTGATGGTCGCCAGGACCGCTTTGCCGTCGAGGATGCGTGCCGTCACGGTCGCCCATCCTGCCACGCCGGGTCGGCGCCTCCGTACCGGCGGGGCGTCACCCCGCGCGCGGCACCGCCGCCGCGAGCGCGGCGATCGCCTGCGTGAAGCACTCGGCGGGCGGCGTGACGAGGCCGGCGCCCACCTGCCCGGTGCCGGCGACCCGTCCGGCCATGCCGGTGTTGATCTGGGGCAGGATCGCGGTCCGCGCCACCGCGGAGACGTCGATGCCGGTCGGCGTGCCCCGGAACTCCAGGATGGGCACCTGGTATGCCGTGTGCTCACCGACCGTGATCTCGTACATCGTGCGCGTGGCCCGCAGGGCGAGCGGCACGTCACCGCCGACGAACTTCACGATCGCGGGGGCCGCGGCCATCGCGAAGCCACCGATACCGGCCGTCTCGGTGATGGCCGAGTCGCCGATGTCGGGGTTGGCGTCGTCAGGTCCGTAGGACCCGAGGAACAGCCCCTCGGGCGTGTTCGCCGGCCCGGTGAACCACTGGTCGCCGGTGCCTGCGGTCCGGATGCCGAAGTCGGTGCCGTTGCGGGCCATCGTGGTGACGACCGTCGAGCCCGGGATGCCTTCGGCCGCCAGCGTCGACAGCTTGCACGCCGGCATACCCAGGTTGAGGAAGAAGTGCTCGTTCGCGCCGGAGAAGCGCACCGCCTCGGCGATGTCGCTCGCCGACCCGTCGGCGGTGATCAGGGTGGGCAGCAGCTCGCGCAGGAGCATCAGCGAGCCGGCCCGGTTGCGGTTGTGCCCCTCGTCACCCATCTGGAGCATCTGGCTGATGATCGACTTCACGTCGATCGGGCCGGCGGCGCGAATCGCCTGCTGCAGCAACGGTCCGAGCACCGAGTTCATCCAGTGCAGCCGGTCGATGACCTCAGGGCCGTAGGCGCCGTAGCGCAGCACCTTGCCGAGTCCCTCGTTGAGGGAGCACCACGACGTGTGGTCGTGCACCTCGTCGAGGAGCTCGTAGACCCACATCGAGGGCGAGACGACGCCTGCCATCGGGCCGACGGCGTCGCGGTGGTGGCACGGTTCGAGCTCGACGTCGCCGCGGCCAAGGGCCGCCTCGGCCGCCTCGGGCGTGTCGGCCATCCCCTCGAAGAGCATCGCGCCGATCAGCGCTCCCCGCAGCGGACCCGAGGCCCGCTCCCACTCGATCGGGGGGCCCGCGTGCAGGAACGTCCCGCGCTCCAGCCCGAGCGCCTCGCTGGCCGGTCGCACGTCGACGAAGTCCGCGCCCGCTGCCGTCATCCGCTGCCAGGCCAGCTCGTTCGCCTCCCGACGGCGGGGGTCTGCCGCCACGCGGGCGAGGTGGGGTGCGGTGCCCTCGAGCGGTGGCTGCCAGTCGGTCTCGGTCACCTCGACGGCCTGGTCGCGCAACGCGTCAGCGAACATCGACGCTCCTGCCGTGGCGAGCACCGGATCGGCCTGCAGGAGCCCGCGCAGGGGTGAGGTCATCGGGTCGCTCCGTCGTGGTCGGCGCCGAGGAGGGCGAGCGCATGCCTCGTCGCCTCGGCGTTGGAGAGGTGGACGGCCGCCCCGGCCGCGGACAGCCGGGCGCCGCTCGCGTCCAGCCCCTGGGGGTCGCCGCGGGTGCCGGTGAGCGAGACGACCACCGGCAGCTCACGCCCCGCCGCCGTCGCCACGGCCCGGGCATCACGGATCGCGTGGGCCAGCTCGGGAGCCGGGTCGGGGTGCGCGCCGTGGCCCAGGACCAGGTCGAGCAGCAGCACGCCACACGACGGGTCGGCGCCCTCGGCGGCGATCCGCTCGAGCCGCAGCGTCGGGTCGATCATCGGGTGCGCCCGACCCCGGGTCAGCTCGTCGGCACCGAAGTCGATGACCACGTGGGTGTCGGCGCGCAGGTCGGTGCCGAGCGCCAGCTCCGGCGACAACGGGATGTTGGACCTGATCTCTGCGCCGCCCAGCTCCCGGGCGGCGACGAGCATCGCCTCGTCGGCCAGCGTGCCGCCACAGAACAGACCCCGCAGGTACCTCCCGTGGTTCGGAAGATCGCCCGGGTCCTGGCCCGGCAGATCTTCCGAGGAAGCGACCTGCAGGGGCTCCCACGACGGCCAGGCCGGGACCTCGCGGCCGAGCGAGCGCAGGAACGTCGCGACGGCGGCCGTGAGGTCGGGCCGCCCGGCCCCCAACGTCGCCCAGTGGACCGGCTTGCCGACCCCCGCGGCATACTCCTCCAACGCGGTGAGCACCTCGGCGGCCGGTGGCTTCGAGACGACGAGGATGGACCCGGTCGCCTCGTCGGCCGCGAGCGCGGCGAGCGCCTGGCGGGTGGATCGCCCACCGACCGCCGCCGAGAGGTCACGGCCCCCGACGCCCAGGCAGTGGCTGACGCCCACCCCTGCGGCATCGAGGAGCGCCATCACCTGTTGGGCCCCGGTGCCCGAGGCGGCGACGATGCCGACCGGCCCGCGTTCGACGACGTTGGCGAAGCCGAGCGCGACACCGCCCACGACGGCGGTGCCGCAGTCGGGGCCCATCACGAGGACGTCCTGCTCGGCGGCCGCGTCCTTGAGCCGGACCTCGTCCTCGACGGGCACGTTGTCGGAGAAGACCATCACCGAGACGCCTTGGGAGATGGCGTCGAACGCCTCCACGGTGGCGTGCTGACCGGGCACCGACACGAGCGCGAGGGTGGCGCCGCCGGCGCGGACCGCGCGGCCGAGGGTGCGCGGGGGCGGGGCCTCGCCGAAGCCGCCTGCACCCGAGCCCGCCGACCGCAGCCCCGCCAGGGCGGTGTCGAGGGCGGCCAGCCCCGCCGTGACCCCGTCGGCGTCGTCGGCCCGGATGGCCACGACGAGGTCGTTGGGCTGCACGCCCGGTGGCACGGCGAACCCCATCGCGCCGATGACCTCGAGGTTGAGCTCAGTGGCCATCGCCACCTGCGCGGCCGACACCCCACTCGCGTCGGCGACCTGCCGCGACACCTGCATCAGGCTCACCGAGTCGTGGTAGGCGCCGCTGCGCACCTCGAGGTGGTCGGTCACGGCAGGCTCCTCGGGATGGCGGGTACGGGGGTCGCGGGGGTCGCGGGGGTCGCGGGGGTCGCGGTCGGGGCGAGGAAGAGGGGCGCGGTCGAGGCGGGTACGGGGGTCGCGGCGGAGGCGGGCACGGGGGCGGCTGCCGGGGCGAGCACGAGGTCTGGCGCGGCCAGGGCGTCGAGGCAGCCGGCAAGACCGCCGAGCAGGTCGGCGCCCGAGGTGTGGCCGATCGCGAGCACCGCCCGCACCGCGTCGGCGACCGTGCCCTGCTCATCGCGGCGGGAGGAGCCGAGCGAGGCGAGGACCTCGAGCAGCCTGGTGACCGGCGCGGCGGCATACCCGTCGGCGGCCTCGCGCAGCAGCGACGCGGACAGGCTCGTCGTCGTGGCGAGACGGGGCTCGACCGCGCGCCAGAGCTCGTCGACCAGGGCGGGGGTGCCGCGTCGGTGCAGCCGCAGCCCGAGGAGCACACCGCACAGCACGTCGTCGCCGCTCGGCGTGAGTCCTGGTCCTGCCCCGACCAGCGTGCCCACCCGACCGGCGAGGCCGGCTGGCGTGCAGTCGCCGTGCAGGAGCACCTCGGTGACCGCGCGGGCCGGCGGACGCCACGGCAGGGGCAGGGTCGCGAGGTGCCCGCTGTCGAACCCATCGAACCCATCGAACCCATCGACCCCCTCGGACCCGTCGGCCCCGTCGGGCCCGTCGGGTCCACACACCCCGTCGGCCGCGCGCGGCGCGGGCCGGGGGGTCCAGGTCCGGACGGCCCGCACGGTGACGCCGGGCAGCCGGACGTCACCGCCGCCGACCATGACCGGGTCGCCCGGCTGCGCTCCCCAGCCCACCGTCGGGAGCCTGGCGGCCACCATGAGCGCGGTCGGGAGGCGCAGGCCGTCGCGCGTCACGACCGGAAGGACGTCGGCGTGCCCGCCGGCCTGGAGGTAGAGCGCGGTCGGGAACACCGCCAGGACCGTGGCGCTGCGCGGCGCTCCGTGCACGAGCCGGGCGGACCGCAGGGAGACGGCGGCCGGCCAGGTCGCGGCTGACCGTGTCATCGCCGACCTCCTCCCGCGTACTCGCCTCGACCCGTCGGAAATCACCCGACTGACGCAGCGACGCTATCGAGTGCGATTACAGTCACCTCATGGTGAATGTTGCCAAGGATGGCGGCCTGGTTGACGCGGAGTTGCCATCGGTCGGTGCGCCCGCGCCCAGCCGCGACCTCGTCGGCGGCGTGAGCCTCGACGGGCTGCTCACGCTGCCGTCGCTGGCCGGCACCGAGCTGGTGCACGGGCCCGACGGGCTGCTCCCCGGCGTCCTGCGGGCCTCGCTGCTCGGCGCCTCACCCGACCCCCGCCACCACCTCGTCTGCAGCGACGCCGAGACCGTCGAGGCGTGGGAGGCGGCCGGCCAGGACCCGCTCGAGCAGAGCGCCCTCGACGGCGCCGCGGCCCTGGTCATCGCCGGGGGCTCGGCGAAGCAGGTCGGTCGGTGGCGGGCACGCGCGACCGAGGTCGGCCTCCCGCTCGTGCTGGCCCCGCACACGGTCCGGGCCGAACGCGTCGTCACCGAGGTGCTCGGGGCGGTCCTCGACCAGCAGTCGGGCATCCTCGAGCGCGTCGAGGAGGCGCACCAGATCCTCGTCGGGGTGGTGCTGGCCGGTGGCGGACTCGAGGACCTGTGCCAGCGGCTGGCCGGGTTCCTCGGCGGCGCGGCCATGGTGACCAGCAGCGACGGCCGGGTGATCGCGCAGGCCGGGAGCGACGCCGACCTGGGGGCCGCCCTGTCCCTCGACTGCTTCGACCGCACCGGCCGGCTGATCACCGAGCACGAGCCGGTGGGCATCCGCCCGAGCACCGGCCCCCAGGCGCGGCGCGCCATGGTGCGGATCGCGGCCGGCAACCTCAACCACGGCCTGCTGGCGGCCTTCGTCGGCGACCGCGCGCTGACCGCCGACGACGTCCACCTCCTCGAGCGGGCGGCCACCGTCGCGGCGCTCGCCATCACCAAGGAGCAGGCCGTCTCGGCGGTGGAGAGCAAGTACCGCGCCGAGTTCCTGCGCGACGCCCTGGCCGGACGCGCCGGCACACCCACCGAGGCCGTGGCGCACGCGGCGGCGCTCGGGTGGGACATCGACCGCCGCCTCGTGGTGGTCGTGGCGGAGACCGACGAGGACGACGCGCACTCCTCCCGGCCGCCGGAGGAGGTGGGGGTCCTGCAGGAGCGCTTCGCCCGCGCCTGGAACCAGGCCATGGCCGTCCGTGACCCCCGCGCCCCGGTGATGGGGTTCAGCCAGGAGGTGGTGGCCCTCTGCGGCGTGCCCGAGGGCGCCGACACCGAGTCGATCATGCGCACCGTCGCCGAGATCGTGCGCGTGATCAGCGGCATCGGCGGGGGTGGCCGGCGCACCTTCTCGACCGGCGTCTCCCGCCCCGTCGAGTCCGTGGCCGACCTGCCGCAGGCCTACGAGGAGGCCCTCTCGGCCGTCAGTGTCGGACGGCAGCTGCACGGCGACTCCGCCGTGACGCACTTCGACGGCCTCGGCGTCTTCCGGCTGCTCGCCCTGATCCCTGACAGCGCCGACCTGCGCCGGTTCGTCGACGAGGCCCTGGGGCCGCTGTCCACCGACGACTCGGCCGAGAACGCCGACCTGCGCAGGACCCTGTCGATCCTCATCGACACCAACATGAACGTCGCCGAGACCGCGCGCCAGCTGTTCTTCCACTACAACACGCTGCGCTATCGCATCGTGAAGCTCGAGAAGATGCTCGGCCCGTTCACGACCGACCCCCAGCTGCGGCTCAAGCTCGCCCTCGCGCTCAAGGTGCACCAGATGCGCGGCATCTGACCGCGCGGGTGCCGCGGGCGAGCCCCGTGGGTATGCCGCGCGTGAGCCACGTGGGTGTGCCGCGCGTGAGCCCTGTGGGTGTGCCGGCGGGGAACGAAGCTGCCGCGCCCTCTGGCGGGAGGGACGCGGCACAGTCCATTGCACTCCTGCGGGACCCGGAATGCGAGCGCGCCACTCCGCATACTCTGCCGAAAGGCGCGCCGGGCTCGATATCAACAATTGCCCAATGCAGCGGGCGGTGGGGCCGCTAGTTTTCGCCTATCCCGGAAGGGACCGTGGGCCACGCCGGCTGGGTGGCCACGCCGTGGAGAAGGAGTCCGCATGTCACTGGGCCTGGGTTGGAAACTGCACGGAGACGGCAACCTCTCCGGACCGGACGACGTCGTCGCCCCGGACGAGCGCCTCGGGTGGGGCAAGACCGTCGGGCTGGGGGCGCAGCACGTCGTCGCCATGTTCGGGGCGACCTTCGTCTTCCCGCTGATCATGGGCCTCAACGCCCAGCTCGCGATCATGATGAGCGGTATCGCGACGATCGCCTTCCTGCTGATCGTCCAGGGCAGGGTCCCCAGCTACCTGGGCACCTCGGCGTCGTTCGTCGGTGCGGTCGTGGCGATCCGGGCCCAGGAAGGCGCGACCTCCGCCACGGTCACCGGCGCCATCCTCGTCGCCGGTGTCGTGCTGGCGCTGGTCGGGCTGCTCATCCACTTCCTCGGCTCGGCGGTGCTGCACACGGTGCTGCCGCCCGTGGTCACCGGCGCGGTGGTCATGCTGATCGGCTTCAACCTCGCCCCCGTGGTGGCCAACATCTACTGGCCCCAGGACCAGTGGGTCGCCCTGCTGGTCATGACCTTCGTCATCATCTGCGCCGTGGCGTTCAAGGGCTTCGTCGGACGCATCGCCATCTTCCTCGCGCTGATCTTCGGCTACGTCCTGTCCTGGCTGTTCGACAAGGCCTTCGGGCAGATCACCGCCTACGACGCGGGCGCCGGCAAGATCACGACCCACTTCCGCACCAACTTCCAGGGCGTCAAGGACGCCGCCTGGTTCGGCTTCCCGCCGCACACCGAGATCGTCGCCGGCAAGGAGATCGTGGGCTGGCACGCCCCGTCGTTCTCGATGGCGGCCATCCTGCTCGTGATCCCCGCCGTCATCGCCCTCATCGCCGAGAACACCGGACACGTCAAGGCGGTCGCCGAGATGACCAAGACCGACCTCGACCCGGTCATGGGTCGGGCCATCGCGGCCGACGGTGTCGGCACCGTCCTCGCCTCTGCCGTCGGTGGGTCGCCCACGACGACCTACGCCGAGAACATCGGGGTGATGGCGGCGACCAGGGTCTACTCGACCGCGGCCTACTTCGTCGCCGCCTTCGTCGCGATCCTGTTCGGGCTGTCGCCGAAGTTCGGCGCGCTCGTCGCGTCCACCCCGGGCGGCGTCCTCGGCGGGATCACGGTCGTGCTCTACGGCATGATCGGGCTGCTCGGCGCCAAGATCTGGAAGGAGAACGGCGTCGACTTCGCCAACCCGATCAACCTCGTGCCGGTCGCAGCCGGCATCGTCATCGGCATCGGCAACGTGACGCTGAAGTTCTCCGACAGCTTCTCGCTCACCGGGATCGCGCTGGGCACGATCGTGGCCATCGCGGCCTACCACCTCGCCAAGGCGCTCGCCCCCCGCGAGCTGCGTGACCGGGCCGCAGCGGCGGGTGTCCCCGGTGGCACCGTGCTCACCGTCGGCGGCACCGAGACCTACGGCGACAGCGACGGGATCGACGACCTCTACCAGGGCGACGAGCGACGCTGACCCCTCCCGACGACCCGTGGGCCCCCGATCGAGGTCGGGGGCCCACACCCGTTTCGACCCGACACCGCACCACGACCTTTCGCCCATCGACTCCAGACGGCAGGATCAGTCCGTGAAGCCAGCCCCCTTCGTGCACCACGCACCGCGCTCCGTCGCGGAGGCGGTGTCCGTGCTGGCGCGGGTCGGCCACGACGGCAAGGTGCTCGCGGGCGGCCAGAGCCTGATCCCCATCCTCAACATGCGGCTCGCCTCGCCGGCCCACCTCGTCGACATCAACCTCGTCGCAGGGCTCGCCGACGTCGTCGTGAGCGACACCGAGGTGCGGATCGGTGCGCTCGTGCGCCACGCGCAGCTCGAGCACCACGCCGAGGCGTATGCCGCGTTGCCGCTGCTGCGCCAAGCCCTCGTCAACGTCGCCCATCCCGTGATCCGCAACCGCGGCACCACCGTCGGCTCGATCGCGCACGCCGACGCCGCCGGCGAGATGCCCGCCGTGCTCGCCCTCACCGAGGGCGTCGTCGAGGCGGTGTCGGCGGCAGGCCCACGGGAGATCGCGGTCGCCGACTTCTTCGAGGGGGCGCTGGAGACCTCCCTGGCCGCCGACGAGCTGGTGGTGGGTGTGCGGTTCCGCCGCTTCGCGGCCGGCACGGGCACGGCCTTCATGGAGCGAGCCCGTCGCCACGGCGACTACGCCATGGCCGGGGTGGCTGCGGCCGTGCGGGTCGAGGACGGCGTCGTCGCGGACGCGCGGCTGTCCTTCGTGTCCGTCACGGACGTGCCCCTGACCCTCGACGTCACCCCCGCCTTCGTCGGCCAGGAGCCCGAGGCCGTCGACTGGTCCTCGGCGGCCGACCTCGTCGACGGGGCCATCGAGCCCGACGGTGACATCCACGCCACTGCGGCCTACCGCGCCATGCTCGCGGCGGAGCTCTCGCGGCTCACCCTTGCGTCGGCTGCTGCTCGATCCGTTGCCCTGCAACACCTTCCGTCCGAGAGCGAAGGACCCGCCGCATGACCGAGCCCAGCGTCGACGCCACGACCGAGGAGCTGCTCGACCTCACGGTGGTGGTCAACGGCGTGCCGCGTCACGCCAAGGCTCCCGCGCGCCGGCTGCTGTCCGACTTCCTGCGCCACGACCTGCGGCTGACCGGCACCCACGTGGGGTGCGAGCACGGGGTGTGCGGAGCGTGCACGGTGCTGGTCGACGGCCAGCCGATGCGGTCGTGCCTGATGTTCGCCGTGACCGCCCAGGCCCACGAGGTGACCACCGTCGAGGGGCTCGGCGCGATCGACTCGATGGGTCCGGTGCAGCAGGCGTTCATCGAGTGCCATGGACTCCAGTGCGGGTTCTGCACCCCGGGCTTCCTCACCACCATCACGGCCTACCTCGAGGACCACCCGCACCCCACCGCCGACGAGGCGCGCGAGGCGATCTCGGGCAACCTCTGTCGCTGCACCGGCTACCAGAACATCGTGAAGTCGGTGCTCCGCGCCGCGGAGCTCCGCGCCGAGCGCGCAGGCGAGGCGAGGCCATGACCACCCAGATGTTCGGGGCGCCGGTCCGGCGACGCGAGGACCCCCGGCTGGTGACCGGCGGCGGGCGCTACCTCGACGACCTCGGCCACACCGCCCTGGCGGCGGCGTTCGTCCGCAGCCCGCACGCCCACGCCCGCATCGTCGACATCGACGTGGACGACGCGCTCGACGTCGACGGGCTGGTCGGCATCTGGACCCACGAGGACCTCCCCGGCCGCGTCGGCGAGCCCCTCCCGCTGCTCATCCCCCACCCGACCCTCACCCACGGCCGCACCCAGTACGCGCTGGCCCGCGACGAGGTCAACTACGTGGGCGAAGCCATCGTCATGGTCGTGGCCCGCGACCGCTACGTCGCCGAGGACGTCTGCCAGCGGATCAGGGTCGACTTCGAGCTGCTGACCCCGGTCGTCGGCATCGCGAACGCCCGTGACGGGGCGGCGCTGGTCCACGACGACGTGCCGGGCAACGTCGCCTGCCGGATGCTCCAGGAGGTCGGCGACGTCGACGCCGCCATCGCCGCGGCACCGCACACCCTCGAGCTCGACCTCGACATCGAGCGCAGCGCCTGCATGCCGATGGAGGGCAAGGGGGTGCTGGCGCGCTGGGACTCCGACAAGGGCGAGCTGCGGATCTTCTCCTCGACCCAGACCTCGACCGGGGTGCGGGCAGCGGTCGCGGCCAAGCTCGACCTGCCCCTGGCGAAGGTCGAGTGCATCGCTCCAGACGTGGGTGGCGGTTTCGGGGTCAAGATCAACCACCCCTGGCCGGAGGAGGTCCTGATCCCTTGGGCCGCAAGGCTTCTCAACCAGGAGGTGAAGTGGACCGAGGACCGGCGTGAGCACTTCGTCTCGAGCGCGCACGAGCGCGGACAGCTCCAGCAGGTCCGGGTCGGCTTCGACGACGAGGGTCGTGTGCTGGGGCTCGACGTGAAGTTCTGGCACGACAACGGCGCCTACACGCCCTACGGCATCATCGTCCCGATCATCACGTCGACCCAGCTGCTGGGGCCGTACAAGCCCGGCGCCTACCGCTGCGAGTTCTGGTCGCTCTACACCAACACCGTCCTCGTCACGCCGTACCGCGGTGCGGGGCGGCCGCAGGGGTGCTTCGCCATGGAGCGCACCATGGACGCGATCGCCGACCGCCTCGGCCTCGACCGTGCCGAGGTCCGCTCGCGCAACTTCATCCTCCCGAGCGAGATGCCCTACGACCACGGGCTGCTGTTCCAGGACGGGCGCCCGCTGAGGTACGACTCCGGCGACTTCCCGGCCAGCCTCGCCAAGCTCAAGGCCTTGGTCGGCTGGGACGACTTCGCCGCCTACCGCGAGCAGGCCGAAGCCGAAGGGCGGAAGGTCGGCCTCGGGATCGGCTGCTACGTCGAGGGCACCGGCGTCGGCCCCTACGAGGGCGGCCACATCCAGATCGAGACCAGCGGCCGGGTCAACGTCTCGACCGGCCTCACCTCACAGGGACAGGGTCACGAGACGTCGTTCGCGCAGATCGTGGCGCAGGAGCTCGGGGTGTCGATCGAGGACGTCTTCGTGACCACCGGCGACACCCGCCGGATGCCGTATGCCGTGGGCACGTTCGCCTCGCGGGCGGCAGTCATGAGCGGCAACGCGATCGCCCTGGCCGCCCGCAACGTGCGCGCCAAGGCCCTGCGGATCGCGGCCGACGCGCTCGAGGTGTCGGCCGAGGACCTCGAGATCGTCGACGGCGACATCCGGGTGAAGGGCGCCCCCGACACCCACATGTCGCTCGGCACGGTCTCGGTGATGTCCAACCCACTGCGCTACGCGTTCGACGAGGCAGCCAAGGCAGCCACCCAGTTCGCCGGCAACGCCGACCCGTCCAAGCCCCCGGTCGCCGACGACGACGAGCCCGGGCTCGAGGGCAAGGACTTCTACTCCCCCACCCAGGCGACCTTCGCCAACGGCATGCACGCGGCGATCGTCGAGACCGACCCCGTCACCGCCGAGGTGAAGATCCTGCGCTACTGCGTGATCCACGACTGCGGCACCATGATCAACCCGATGATCGTCGAGGGCCAGGTGCACGGAGGCGTGGCCCAGGGCGTCGGCGGGGCGCTCTACGAGCGGATGGCCTACGACGACTCCGGCCAGCTGCTCAACGCCAGCTTCATGGACTTCCTGATGCCCTACGCCTCGGAGGTCCCCCACATCGAGACCGACCACCTCGAGACGCCGTCACCGCTGAACCCGTTGGGGATCAAGGGCGCCGGCGAGGCCGGCTGCATCCCGGTCAGCGCGGTCATCGCGTCGGCGATCTCCGATGCCGAGGGGTTCGCGATCACCTCCATGCCGATCTCGCCGGTCGAGCTCTGGGAGCTGCGCCGGCGCCACGCCCGTGGCGAGATCCCCTCGCTGGCACGCACCCGGCATACCCCGGCCAGGGCGTCGGCACCGGTCGCACCTGCCTCGTCGTCGTCGGCACCGGTCGAGTCCAGACCGTCCGCACCCGCTCCATCCGCACCCGCTCCTTCCGCACCGTCCACGCCCTCCCGGGAGGCACCATGAAGATCTCCGGCACCGCAGCGCTGAAGGCGACCCCGCAGCAGGTGTGGGACGCCTTCCACGACCCCGAGGTGCTCGCCCGTTGCCTCCCTGGCTGCGAGTCGCTCACCCAGGTCGGGCCGGACGAGTACGCCATGACGGTGACCGCCGGGGTGGCCGCGATCAAGGGCACCTACGACGGCAAGGTCGCCCTGATCGACCCCAGGCACCCGGAGCAGTTCACGATGAAGGCGCAGGGTGCTGGAGGACCCGGCACCGTGGACGCCGACGTGGTCGTCCGCCTGGCCGTGTCGGCCGTGGGAGGGACCGAGCTGTCCTACGACGCCGACGCGGCGGTCGGCGGCATGATCGGTGGCGTCGGCCAGCGGATGCTCTCGGGCGTGACCCGGAAGATGGCCGGGCAGTTCTTCGTGGCGGTCGATGACGACATCGCCGGGGTGCGCAAGGAGAAGAAGGCCAAGCCGGTGGAGGTGCCTGCGGGACCGCGGCCGCTCGAGGCCGTCGGCACGTCGACGGCCGGCCGTGGCGGGCCGCGTGACTTCGGCTGGGGCGTCCTGACCGGCGGGGCCGTCGCGCTCGCCGGGGTTATCGTGGGATGGCTGATCGGAGGACGATGATGCGCGCATTCACCGCTGCTGCCATCCAGCTCGCGCCCGTGCCGGGGCCCCTGTCCCCTGAGTCGGTGCGCAAGAACCTCGACAAGTGCGTCGACTTCACCCGGCGCTGTGTCGACGCGACCGGTGCCGAGCTGGTCGTGCTCCCCGAGTCGGCCACGACGGGGTTCACCCCCGACTGCCCGGTCGAGGAGCTGTGGGACCTCGTGTCCGAGATCCCCGGGCCCGTCACCGAACCCGTGCAACAGGTCGCGAAGGACCTCGGGGTGTATGCCGTGCTGGGCACCTACGAGCGTGGCCCCGAGCGCGGCGTCGTCTACAACTCCTCGGTGCTGGTCGGCCGCGACGGCGAGGTGCTCGGCGTCTACCGCAAGACCCACCCGTTCTGCACCGAGCACGTCGACGGAGGCGGCTGGGTCACGCCCGGCAACACCGTCACCGTGTGCGACACCGACCTCGGGCGGATCGGCATGATCATCTGCTTCGACGGCGACTACCCGGAGCTCACCCGCATCCAGGCCGTGCAGGGGGCCGAGGTGATCTGCCGTCCGAGCGCGCTGCTGCGGTCGGCCGACATCTGGGAGCTGACCTCGCGGGCGCGGGCCTACGACAACCACGTGTTCGTCGTGGGGGCCAACGCCACGGGGACCGACCCGGCCGGGGTGCTCTACTTCGGCAACTCCCACATCGTCACGCCCACCGCGCACATCGTGGCCAAGGCGGCGTCCCACGAGGGATGGGTGTCAGCGGTGCTCGACCCGGCCACCGCCCTCTCCTCGCTCACCCCCGGCTCCAACATCAGCCAGGGCTTCGACCACCTGCGCGACCGCAACCTCGACCTGATCCGCGCCCACCGCGACGAGCTCGAGCGCCCCGCGGAGACGTCCTTCCCCCACTGACCCACCCCGCAACCCGTGGCGCTGGTGGCACGAAGGCGCCCCTGCGGGGAGACTGGCCCGATGCCGCTGCCCACCAGCACGCCCTCCGCCCAGGGCGTCGATGCCCTCGGCATCCTCGCCCTCGTCGACGCCCTCGAGTCGGGCGGTCACGACCCGCACAGCCTGGTCGTCGCCCGGCACGGCCACGTCATCGCCCGCGGGTGGTGGGCCCCCTACGCCCCGGAGCGGGTCCAGCTGGTCTACTCGCTGAGCAAGTCGTTCACGGCCACCGCGGTGGGGCTGCTCGTCGACGAGGGTCAGCTCTCGCTCGACCAGCCCGTCCTCGAGCTCCTGCCCCCCGGCGACCTGCCGGCCGGGGTCGAGGTCCCGGAGCGCTACCAGCGGCTGACCCTTCGCCACTGCCTGACCATGACCACCGGCCACGACGCCGAGGGCTACGGTCCGCCTGTCGTGCAGGCGTCCCACGAGCCCTCGCGCGACGACGGCTCCGACCCGGTGCTGGCCGCGATCCTGGCCACCCCACAGGAGCACGAGCCCGGCACGGCATGGGCCTACAACCAGGTCGCGACCTACCTCGCCGCCGGCGCGGTCCGCGGGGCGACCGGCTCGTCGGTCCTCTCGCTCCTGCGCGAGCGGGTGCTGCCGCTGCTCGACCCCAGGGGTGGGTCCGACGTGGTGTGGCAACGCACTGCCACGGGGCGCGAGCTCGGCTTCTCGGGGATCCACGTGGGCACCGACGCCATCCTCGCCCTGGCCCAGGTGTACCTCGACCAGGGCCAGTGGGGCGGGTCGGCACTGCTGTCGCCCGAGTGGGTCACCACCGCCACGACCTCCACCGGCCTGCCCAACCGCGAACCGGACCCCAACCCCGACTGGACGCAGGGCTACGGCTGCTCGTTCTGGATGGCCCGGCACGGGTACCGCGGCGACGGGGCCTACGGCCAGTTCGCCATCGTGCTCCCGGAGCAGGACCTGGCGATCGCGATCACCAGCGAGACCCTCGACATGCAGGCCGTCCTCGACCTGGTCTGGGACCACCTGCTCCCAGCGGTCGGCCGGGACGACGAGGGGGACGGCGAGGTCGGTGTCGGGGTTGGTGTCGGGGTTGGTGTCGGGGTTGGTGTCGGGGTAGGGGTTGGTGTCGGGGTAGGGGTCGAGGTCGGCGACGAGCTCGCGGATGCGGCCCTCGAGGAGCGCCTCGAGACCCTGGAAGTGCCGACCCCCTCCTCGTCGGGTCCGGGACCTGAGGCCGCACGATGGGTGCGGGCCGAGGACAGCACCGTGCCCCCCGCATATGCCGCGATGAGCCTCACGCAGGGCGGCACGGCATACGAGGTGGTCCTGGACTGCCACGACACCCAGGTGCGCCTCGACGTGGGCGACGGCGAGTGGGCTCCGTCGGTGTTCGCCGTCGGTGGCGTGGAGCTGCCCGTGGTGGCCTCGGGCGGTTGGGACGACCACGGCTGCTTCAGCGCCGACGTGCGCATCGTCGAGACGCCGCACACGCTGCGCCTGCGGACCCGCACCGACGGCACCGTGCACCTCGGCTGGCGCGAGGTGCCGATGCACGGCCCCGACCCGCTGGGTCTGGCGGTCCGCGGGCGGGAGATGCCTGCCCAGAACTGAGGTCACCCCCAAACCAGAGCGAGCACACGCGGCTGGTGGCAAACGCAGGCATCTTTCCTTGACACCTCTGTGCGTATCCCTATAGAACTGACTGTCAACATAGGCATAGGAACGCACAGGGGGAAAGATGGGGACATCCATCCGTCGCGCCGCGATCGCCACACTGGTGGCGAGCGGGCTGGCGTTCGCGGCGACGGCCAGCGCCAGCGCGGACACCAAGACGTCGACGTCGTCGACCGGGTCGATCACCGAGTGGAAGCTCGGCGGCACGTACTACTACCAGCACCACGACCACGACGACTTCGGGCTGGACGTGGTCTCCGGCATCGCGATCGACGCGCGCTGGGCCAGCTGCAGCATCAGCGGCGGCACCGGCGCCACGAAGTACGACATCACCGTCGCCGAGGGCCGTCGGGTCCTCGGCACCGACTTCCTGGCCGGGACCTGCCTGCGCGTGCAGTACCGCGGCTACTCGACCACCGGGACGTTCTCGTCCACGCAGTACTGGAACTACAGCTTTGCGTGAGTGCGGTCGGCCCGGGCGTGGGACGGGCGCGGCCCTGGCGGTGACGGCAGGGCTGATGGCCCTGGCGGCCCTCGGCGGCTGCGACCAGTCAGGACACGCCACCACCACGGTCGAGCAGAAGCAGAGCGCCGACGCGACCGCGCCCACGACGGCCGCCGCCGGGGAGCGCGCTCGGGTGCTCCCCATGCTGCGCAAGTACCACGACCAGGTGCTGTGGCCGCAGGGTCGCGACCTCAGCCCGGACGCGATGTGGAAGGACATCGCCCCGCACGTCGGCCAGGTGGTCATCGATGACGCCGCGGTGCAGGGCGAGGTCGGGTTCGACAACCTCTGCGCGTGGGCCTTGACGGCGATCGACACCGTCAAGGCGTCCGAGGACACGACCGAGGTCCGCAAGGGCCTCCTCCAGTCGAGCAAGCTGATGCCGGGTGGGGAGTCGTTCTCCCAGGAGATGGCCGACGAGCTGGTCCTGGGCAACATCGAGAAGACCCAGCAGTTCGTCACGGCCAACAAGTGCGACGACTCCAGCTAGCGGTCGGCCCTGGCGGAGGACCGCCGCCGGTGGGTCCGCGGTGGATGGTGGTGCGGCCGGTGGTGGTGCGGCTGATCGTGGTGCGGCCCAAGGTGGTGCGGCCGGTGGTGGTGCGCCTCTGCGCGGTCCTGGTCGTCACGGCCTGCGTTGTCGCGTGCTCGGCACCGTCGGGTCCTGCGCCCCAGAAGTCGCCGCTGGTGCGGGCCTCGAGCAGCCCTCCCGAGACGGTCGTGGTGGAGAAGGCCGACCTCTACCGGGCCCGGGAGGTCGCCGGCGTGGTCGAGCGCCGCCCCGAACGCGTGGTCCGGTCGCCCTGGTCCGGCACGTTCACCCCGGCCCGTGGCCTGGGGCGGGGCAGCACGGTGGGCAAGGGGGCAACGGTCGGGGTGATCCGCACCTGCGCCATGCCGGGCCCGGCGGCGGCGGTGAGCAGCGGCGCCACCGCCGACACCGGGGGTGCGCCCGCGCCGTCCGGGGCCTCGACCGGCACCGGCACCGACGCGGGCACTGCGACCGGCACCGGGCTCGAGGCCGCCACGGCGACGTGTGCGCCACGGTGGCACGCGGTGCGGGCGCCGGTCGGCGGGAGCGTCACGGCACTGCCGGGTTCGGGTGCGCAGACCACCGAGGGTGCGGCGGTCCTGCGGATCCGCCCGCCGGGCTATGTCATCCGGGCCACCGTCACCGACCCTGCGGCGCTGTACGACCTGATGCGTCCACCGCAGACCGCCCGGTCCAGGATCGTGGGCGGCCCCGCCGGGTTCACCGTGCGGTTCGAACGGCGCACGTACGATCCTGCGGACGGGTCCGTGGTCCTGGTCCTCGCCGTTCCCGCCGACATCGTCGTGGTGGAAGGGCTGCACACGTCGACCGCCTTCGTCGTGAGCCGGCGCACGGACGTCCCCACGCTTCCGGTGACCGCGGTCCAGGGCACGACGGGCAGCGGGCGGGTGGTCGTCGTCGACGGCGACCGCCCCGTGGTGACCTCGGTCCGGCTCGGTCAGCACGACGGGTCGCGGGTCGAGGTGCGCGGCCTGCCCGCCGCCGCTCGGGTGCTCCGCTTCCCGTTGGCCTCCGACTTCCTCGCGGCGCCATGACGACGGCCGAGGACCTCCGTCACCACCGCCCGGACAGCGACCACCACCGCCTCCACAGCGACCACCACCATCAGCACGGCGGACTCGTCATCGACGCCGTGGGACTGTCCAAGTCGTTCCGCGCCCGCGGCGGTGACCCGACCGAGCTCCTGTCCGGCGCGACCCTGCAGGTCGCACCGTGGACCACGGTCGCCGTCATGGGTCGCTCAGGGGCGGGCAAGAGCACCCTGCTGCGAGCCCTGGGGCTGTTCCAGCCGTTCGACGCCGGCCGCTACCGACTCCTCGGCCGCGACGTCGCGGGCCTGTCCGACCGGGCCTGCTCCGCCCTGCGGGCGCGGCACATCGGGTTCGTGTTCCAGGAGTTCCGGCTGCTCCCCCACCTCACGGCGACGGCCAACGTCGAGGTCGCGGCGGCCCTCGCCGGGGTGCCGGCCAGGTCGCGCCGCCGCGAGGCCCAGCGTGCCCTCGACCTGGTCGGGCTGTCGCACCGGCTCCGGGCCCGGCCACGCACCCTGTCGGGCGGGGAGCAGCAACGCGTCGCCCTGGCCAGAGCCCTCGTCAAGCGTCCGTCGCTGATCCTGGCCGACGAGCCCACCGGCGCCCTCGACGACACCACCGCCGCGAAGGTCCTGGAGATCCTGCGCCACGCAGTGGCGACCAGCGCGGCCGCCCTGGTGGTCGTCACCCACGACCCGGTGGTGGCGACGGCCTGCGACCGGCAGCTTCGCCTCCAGGACGGACAGCTGCTACCCCTGCTCCCCGATCCGGACAGCGTCCCCAAAGGGCCGGCCGACCGTCCTGCCGTGGGCCCGAGCGAGCGTCCTGCCGAGGGCTCGGTCGGAGACTCTGGCGTGGGCTGCACCGGAGACGCTGCCGGGGAGTCCGCCGGGGAGTCTGTCGCGGGTCCGACCGCGTGAGGCACGCGGTCACCCTGGCGACGCAGGAAGTACGGGGCAGCTGGCGCCGCAACCTGGTCAAGGGCGCGATCCTCCTCGGGGCCATCGGCACCCAGCTGTTCACCTCGCTCGCGGCGGAGGCGAGCGAACAGGCCGTGGCCACCTACGGCGCGGCGGTCTTCGGTTACGAACAGACCTACCGGGCCGACCTCGAGACCCCACCGACGCTGGCCCAGCTGGCGACGATGGACGCGACCCTCGACCGCGAGGTCGTGGCGCACCCCGCGGCCGTGGTGGTGCTGCAGGCCAGCGTCGGTGCCGGACTCACCTCCCGCACGGCGCCGGTCGGCGGTCCGGAGACGGTCGCCTCGATCAGCTCCTTCCACGGGGCGTGGACCGAGGTCAGTGCCACCATGGCCGGGGCGCCCGGCTTCGCCGAGGTGGCCGGGGCGGACGCCCTCCCCCGCCTCTTGGTCAGCGGCCAGCTCGCGGACCGCCTGGGGGTGTCTCCCACGGCGCTGGTCACGGTCACGGTGTCCGGCGTGGCACCCCCACCGGCCGGCTCGGGCGAGGTGGTCGCCGGGCCGGACGAGGGAGGCAGTGCCGCGCCGGGGGGCGAGGAGCCGTCGGCGCCGGAGGGCGAGGAGTCACCCACGCCGGAGGCCGGCACCGACGCCGGCGGGGCGCAGAGCCCGCTCGTCGTGCCCGACGTCCCGGCCCACCGCGGACCCGTCGAGCCGAACAAGGCGCTCGTCAACGACGTGCTGGCCAGCCGGAGCCTGCTCCACCTCATGGGCGCCGCGCCCGAGAGCGCCTCGATCTACTGGCGCTGCGCCGCCCCCGAGTGCGCCGACACCGCCGGGCTGGCCGAGGATGTCGCGCGCACCGCGGGGTTGCGCCTCGCCGAGGGCCTTCGGGTCGACTCTCACGACGAGCTCACCCCCGTCCTGCACCAGCAGCGCGAGCAGGGCGCCCTGTTCGCGTGGGTGGCCCTCGGGCTCGGTGCCGTCGCTGTCGCCATCGTGGGCACGGCAATGGTCGAGGTGCGCACGCCCGAGCTGGTCACCCTGCGCACCCTGGGAGCCACCCGCTCGACCCTGTTCGCGGCGGCCCTGGTCGAGGGACTGGTCGTCGCCGTGGCGGTGGGGGCCCTCTCGATGGTGGCCAGCCTGGCGCTGGCCCGCCTCGATCCCGACCTGCTCAACCACATCGACGCGGTCGAGCTGACCCGGTTCGACCCACCCCTGGACGTCTACCTGCGCACCGGTACGGTGACCGTCCTCGTCGGCCTGCTCACCGGGCTCCTGCCGGCCCTGCGCGCCCACCGCCTCGTGCGGGCCAGCTGAACGGGCCGAGTGACGACACAGGCCTGACGAGGGCTGTTGGCAACTTGTGCCAAGGCGAGGCAGCCGCCCGACCGGTTGAATCTCACGCATGGCGCAGCGACGGATTCGGATCGGGATCGACACCGGAGGTACGTTCACCGACGTCGTCGCCTTCGAGGAGGGCACCGGCGAGCTGGTCACGACCAAGACGCCGTCGACGCCGAGCAACCCGGCGGACGGGTTCATCACCGGCGTGACGAAGGTCCTCGACCTGATGGGGGCCGCCGGCCAGGACGTCACCGCCGTCGCCCACGGCACCACCGTCGCCACCAACAAGCTCCTCGAGGGGAAGGTCGAGCGGCTCGGTTTCGTCACCACCGAGGGCTACGAGTTCATGCTCGAGATCGCCCGGCAGGCGGTCCCGGACGGCTATGGCAACTCCTACTTCTGGGTGAAGCCACCGCGCATCGTGCCGGCCGACGCCGTGCGGACCGTCGGCGGACGGATGGACTTCCAGGGCAACGAGATCCGCCCCTTCGACGAGGCGTCGGCCGTCGCGGCGGCGCACTGGTTCCGCGACCACGGCATCACCACGCTCGGCGTCTGCTTCCTGCACTCCTACGCCGACGACTCCCACGAGCTGGCCATGCGCGCGGTGCTGCGCCGCGAGCACCCCGAGGCGGTGGTGTCGATCAGCAGCGAGGTGCTGCGCGAGTACCGCGAGTACGAGCGGTCGATGACCACCCTCGTCGACGCCGCCGTGAAGCCCAACGTCAGCCGTTACGTCACCAACATCCAGCAGCGGCTGACCGAGATCGCCCCCGATGCCGCCTTCTCGATCATGAAGTCCAACGGCGGCGTGCTGTCCGCCGACGAGGTCGTCAACCAGCCGATCACCACGGTGCTGTCCGGTCCGGCCGCAGGCGCACTGGGGGCCGGGCTCATCGCGAAGCGGGCCGGCTTCCCCAAGGTCCTCACCTGTGACGGCGGTGGCACCTCGACCGACGTCTCGGTCGTGCTCGACGGCGAGCCGACGCTGACCACCGAGGGCACGGTAGGCGCCTATCCCAGCAAGATCCCGATGATCGACGTCGTCACCGTCGGCGCGGGCGGCGGCTCGATCGCGTGGGTCTCGCCGGAGGGCACCCTCAAGGTCGGCCCCCACTCGGCCGGCGCCGACCCGGGCCCGCTCTGTTACGCCAAGGGCGGCACCGAGCCGACGATCACGGACGCCCACGTCGTGCTCGGCCGGATCCCTCCCCACCTGCTCGGGGGCGAGATCCCGCTCGACGTGGAGGTCGCCCGCACCGGCATCGACGCCCTCGCGGACCGGCTCGGCATCGACCCCGTCCGGTGCGCGACCGGCATCCTCGAGATCTCCGCCTGGAACCAGGCCAACGCGCTGCGCCAGGTCTCGGTGAAGCGCGGCCTCGACGTGCGCGACTTCATGCTGACCACCTTCGGCGGGTCAGGGTCGCTGCTGGCCTGCCGGCTCGTCGACATCCTCGACCTCGCCGGGGTGGTCGTCCCGCAGAACCCCGGCAACGTCAGCGCGTTCGGACTGCTCACGGTCGACGTGAAGAACGACTACGTCCAGACCATGGTCTCCAAGCACACGGCGCTCGACCACGCCGCGGTCCAGAAGACCTTCGACCGCCTCACCGACCGGGCCGCGAAAGCCCTTGACGCTGAAGGTTTCCCGCGCGACGCCCACCGCTACACCCGCACCGTCGACCTGCGCTACTTCGGGCAGGCCTTCGAGGTGCGCGTCACCGCCCCCGACGGCCCGGTCGACGAGGCGTATGCCGCGCACGTCGCCGAGTCCTTCCACGAGGCGCACCGCGCCCTATACGGGTACGACTTCTCGGCCGACCCGAGCCAGCAGGTCGAGTGGGTCAACCTGCGCGTCACCGGGATCGGCCCGATCACCCGCCCGGACCTGCGCGAGCTGCCCGCCCGCGACCCACGGTCTTCGGAAGATCCGCCCGGTCAGGGCACGGCGGAACTTCCGAACACCGGCAGTCGGCGCAAGGTCTGCTTCGACGCCGACGAGGGCTATCGGGACACGCCGGTGCTGTGGCGGCCCGACCTGCGGGCCGGGGACACCTTCGACGGCCCGGCCATCGTCGAGGAGTTCGGGTCGACCGTCCCGGTGCACCCCGGCTTCACCGTCCGGGTCGACTCGATCGGCAACCTGGTGGTCACCAGGACGAGCGCCACGGCCCCCAAGGCGACCGCCCCGACCACTCCCACGACCGCGACGACGACGGAGGGCGCGCGATGAACCCCGCCGGCCTGCCCACGGCATACGAGCACGGCAACCGCCTGACGCCACCGGGGACCCAGGTCGACCCGATCCTCGTGGAGATCGTCCAGGGCACCCTCGCGAGCGTCGAGATGGAGGTCGAGACGGCCATCGCCCGCACCAGCCGCTCCCCGATGATCCGTGACGCGCACGACTTCCGGGCCGGCATCCACGACCGCCAGCTGCGCAAGCTGACCGGCCGGTCCTACAGCGCGCTCGTCCACCCGATCGCGCGCGACTTCCCGCTGTCCGAGATGGCCGAGGGCGACGTCTTCTTCCACAACGACGTCTACGAGTCCGAGGGCGGGATCGGGCACCTTCCCGACCTGTGCGTCACGGTGCCGGTGTTCAGCGGTGGCGAGGTGGTGGCCTTCGTCCAGGCGTTCGGCCACCACGACGACATCGGTGGAGCGGTGCCCGGGTCGATGCCCAGCAACGCCTCCAGCGTGTTCGAGGAGGGCCTCGCGGTCCCGCCGATCAAGCTGTGGGACAAGGGAGTCCCCAACAAGGCCGCGTTGCGGATCATGACCCGCAACAGCCGGATGCCCGACTCGCTGGCCGCCGACCTCGACGCCGAGTGCTCGGCCTGCCTGATGGGCGCCCGTCGGCTGTCCGAGCTGTTCGAGCGCTATGGCCGCGACACCATCGAGGCGACCTTCGACACCATCCTCGACCAGACCACCGAGACCTACCGTCGCGAGATCCTCTCGAAGATCCCCGACGGCACCTACGTCTGGGAGGACTACGCGGAGCACGACGGCGTCGACGACCCCAAGCTGCACACCCAGCGCATCACCCTCACCAAGGAGCCCACCGGCGGGCCGGGACCGGGCGACGGTGGTCCGCGGCTCATCATCGACTTCACCGGCACCGCTCCCCAGGCCAAGGGCCCGATCAACCACTGCGGCGACTACGTGGGGGGCAACTTCCTCAAGAAGTGGCTGGCCCCGATCCTGCGCAACCTGGCAGACAGTCCCGAGCGGATGGCCGAGCTCGACGTCAACGAGGGGGTCGTGCCGCTGATCGAGATGCGTTTCCCCGACAAGGGCACCCTGCTCACGCCGATCTTCCCGGCCCCGACGAACGCCCGGACCTTCGTCATCCTGCGACTGCTCGGGGTGCTGGCCGGGGTCGTGGCCAAGGCGGTCGACGGCAAGATGCCCGCCGACCAGGAGACCATCCGCTACACCGGCGTCTACGGCAAGGACCGCGACGGCAACGACTACCTCATGCGCGAGGTGCTCGGTGGTGGCTCCGGCGGTCGCTACTACGCCGACGGCGAGGACACCATCCACGTCGTGCCCGACTCGCGCAACCTCCCGACCGAGTTCACCGAGAGCCGGTTCCCGTTCATCGTCGAGCGGCTGGGGCTGGCCGTCGACTCCGGCGGCGCGGGGCGCTACCGCGGCGGGCTGGGTTACGAGAAGCAGATCCGGATGCTCAAGGACGCCCACTTCATGTCCATTGCCGACCGCTCCATCCTCGCGTGCTGGGGAGTCAAGGGCGGCAAGGCCGGCAGCTCGTTCAGTGTGACCATCGACGTCGGCGGCCCCGAGGAGCGCGAGGTCGACGCCCTGGCCGACGCCGAGCCGGTCAAGGCGGGTCAGGTGATCCGGATCCGCACCACCGGTGGTGGCGGGTGGGGCGACCCGCTCGAGCGCCCCTACGAGGACGTCGAACGCGACCTGCGCTGGGGCAAGGTGTCCTTCGACGGCGCGCGCACGGCATACGGGGTGGTCGCCTCGGGAACCAAGGACGAACCGGTCGTCGACGCCGCGGCGAGCGACGCCCTGCGTGCCCAGCTGCGCGACGCGCGACCCGGGACCGAGCCGTTCTTCGACCGCGGCCCCGGCTACGCTCGGCTCGCCGACGGCAAGGACGCCGCCGACGTCGACTGGCTCTGAGGACTCCCGTGAACGCACCGCTTGAGGACATCGTCGTCATCGACCTGTCGCGAGCCCTGGCCGGCCCGCACGCGGCGATGATGTTGGGAGACATGGGCGCTCGGGTCATCAAGGTCGAGTCACCGGGCACCGGCGACGACACCCGCGGCTGGGGACCGCCGTTCGTCGGCCCCGACGACGACCCCATCTCCACCTACTTCCTCGCGGCGAACCGCAACAAGGAGTCGATCACCCTCGACCTCAAGTCCGACGACGGCCGCGACGTCCTCACCCAGCTGGTGCAGCGGGGCGACGTGCTCGTCGAGAACTTCCGGCCCGGCGTCCTCGACCGGCTGGGGTTCTCCACGCAGCGGCTGCACGAGCTCAACCCGACGCTGGTCGTGCTGAGCATCAGCGGGTTCGGCCACGACGGCCCGCAGGGCGGGCGTGCCGGCTACGACCAGATCGCCCAGGGCGAGTCGGGGTTGATGTCGGTCACCGGCCCCGACGCCGACCACCCCCAGCGGGTCGGCGTCCCGATCGGCGACCTGTTGGCCGGCATGTACGGCGCCTACGGCGTGGTGACCGCCCTCCACGAGCGCACCACCACCGGTGTCGGCCGGGTGGTGCGCACCAGCCTGCTCGCCGCGCTCGTCGGAGCCCACGCCTTCCAGGGCACCGCCTACACCGTCGCCGGCCACGTCGGGCGGGCGCAGGGCAACCACCACCCGTCACTGTCGCCGTACGGCCTCTTCCACTGCCAGGACGGCGACATCCAGGTGGCCTGTGGCAGCGAGTCGTTGTGGCGCAAGCTCGCCGAGGCGTTCGAGATCGACCCGCAGGCCCCGGGCATGGCCACCAACCGCGAGCGCGCCGTCAACCGCGACCAGGTCACCGCAGCCCTCAACGCCGCCTTCGCCACCCATCCCCTCGCCGAGCTGCTCCCCCGGCTCGCCTCGCTGGGCATCCCCGCGGGCGAGGTCCGCACCATCGACCGCGTCTACGACTGGGACCAGACCCGGTCACAGGGCCTGGTGCTCGACGTCGACCACCCCGTCCTCGGCCACATCGAGCTGCCCGGCCCGCCGATCCGCTTCGACGACAACAGGTATGCCGGTGGGCGCAGCGAGCACGCCGCGCCCCCGATGCTCGACCAGCACGGCGCGAGCATCCGCGCCTGGCTTGCGGGCTCGGAGCCCAGCGACCCCTGAACGGACGACCGCAGTCGTACGATCGTCGGGTGGACGCGAGCGCGAGCGTCTCCCGTCAGGAGATCCGGTTCTGCCGCGCCCCGGACGGGGTGCGGATCGCGTATGCCGTGCACGGGAGTGGGCCGCCGATGGTGGTGGACTCCTGCTGGCTGAGCCACCTCCAGTACGACTGGCAGTCGCCGGTCTGGCGGCACTACCTCGCCGAGTGGGGCCGCGACCACACCGTCATCCGCTTCGACGAGCGCGGCCACGGGCTGTCCGACCGCGGCGTGGTCGACCACAGCCTCGCGGCCAGGCTCGGTGACCTCGAGGCCGTCGTCGAGGACGCCGGCGTCGACCGGTTCGCGCTCCAGGCGATGGCCCAGGGCGGGCCGGTCGCGATCGCCTACGTCGCCAAGCACCCCGAACGGGTGTCGCGGCTGGTCTTCTACGGCAGCTACTCCGGGCAGCAGTCGAAGGACCCCACCGAGGCCGAGATGAACGACACCCTCGACGCGCTCATCAAGGTCGGGTGGGCCCGGCCCGACTCGGCGTTCCGTCGGGTGTTCACGTCGCTGATGATCCCGCGCGCCACCGAGGAGCAGCACACCTGGCTCGACGAGCTGCAGCGCGTCGCCACCGACGCCGACACCGCGCGGAGCTCACGCCGTCAGCGGCTGGCGGCCGACAGCAGCGCCCTCCTGGGTGAGCTCGACGTGCCCACGCTGGTGATCCACTCACGGGGCGACCGGATGAACGACTTCGAGGAGGCCCGCTACCTCGCGGCAGGGATCGACGGGGCCCGGCTCGTCGCCCTCGAGAGCGACAACCACATCGTGCTCGAGGACGAGGCCGCGTGGCCGGTCTACGTCGCGGAGCTGCGCGACTTCCTCGCCGAGGACCGGACCCGTGGCCACGTCGGGCCGGCCGCCACGGTGACCGGGGCGGCCGGGGCTGCCGGTTCGGCCGGTTCGGCCGGTTCGGCCGGTTCGGCCGGTTCGGCGGGCGGCGGCGAGGGCCTCGACCAGCTCTCCACCCGCGAGGTCGAGATCCTCCGGCTCGCGTCCGAGGGGCTCGACAACGACGTCATCGCGCGCGAGCTCACCCTCAGTGTCCGCACCGTCGAGCGGCACCTGAGCAACGTCTACGCCAAGCTCGACCTGCACGGGAAGTCGGCCCGCACCGCAGCCGTCGCCCGCCTCCTCACCCGCGCCTGACGGCATACACGTAGTGGCTGGCCTGCCCAAGATGGGTGCAAGCACCGATGCCCGCCGCGCTCCACCGGTCCTACCTTCGTCCTCGCGGGGGCAACCAGACCTGACGGAAGAGACTGAAGGGGTTCAGCAGCATGAGTACGCAGACATCATCAGGCACGGCGGTCACCGACACCGACGAGGACCGCGCCCTCAAGGCCCGGCACGCAGCCATGTGGGCGCTGGGCAACTACCCGGTGGTGGCCAGTGACGTCATCGCCTCGCTCGGCCCGGTGCTCGTGGAGGCGGCCGGCCTCACGGCCGGCCAGCGGGTGCACGACGTGGCGGCCGGATCCGGCAACGTCGCGATCCCCGCGGCCCGCACGGGGGCGCAGGTCACGGCCACCGACCTCACGCCCGAGCTGCTCGACAAGGGGCGCACCGACGCCGAGGCGGAGGGCCTGACGATCACGTGGCGGGTCGCCGACGCCGAGGCGCTCCCCTTCGACGACGGCGAGTACGACGTGGCGTTGTCCTGCGTGGGCATCATGTTCGCACCGCACCACCAGGCCGCGGCCGACGAGCTCCTGCGCTGTGTCCGCCCCGGCGGGACGATCGGCTTGGTCAGCTGGACCCCCGAGGGGTTCATCGGGCAGATGTTCGCGACGATGAAGCCCTACGCGCCCGCTCCACCGCCCGAGGCGCAGCCGCCTCCGTTGTGGGGCCACGTCGACCACGTCCGTGAGCTGCTGGGCGACCGGGTCGAGGACCTCACGGCCCGGCAGCAGGACCTCGTGGTCGACCAGTTCGCGACGCCCGAGGAGTTCCGTGACTTCTTCAAGGCGAACTACGGACCGACCATCGCGGTCTATCGGGCGATCGCCGACGACCCCGAGAAGGTGGCCGCGCTGGACCGCGACCTGGTCGCGCTCGCCGAGCGGTTCGACCGCGGCGACGGGCACACCGTCCTCGACTGGGAGTACCTCCTGGTCACCGCACGTCGCGCCTAGGTCCGCGCACGACGACAGGCCACCCCGGGCGGGGTGGCCTGTCGGTCGTGCAGTGCGGGTGTGGGTGCGGGTCAGACCGAGCGCACCGGCTTGCGGTTGCGCAGCTTGCGGCGCACCTGCTTGCCGATCGCCTCCGCGGCGATGCCGAGGCGGTTGCGGCCGGGCTCCGGGTTCGGCAGCGCGAGCGAGATGACCTGGCTCCACGCGGACGCGACCTGCTTGGGGAGCGGGCCGGTGGTGTAGGTCAGGCCGTAGCGCTCGCAGATCTCCTGCACCTTGGGCGCGATCTCGCCGTAGCGGTTGCTCGGCAGGTCGGGGAACAGGTGGTGCTCGATCTGGTGGCTCAGGTTGCCGGACATGATGTGCAGGGCCTTGCTGCCCGAGATGTTGGCCGAGCCGAGCATCTGGCGCAGGTACCACTCGCCGCGGCTCTCGCCCTCGATGGACGCGCGGGCGAAGGTCTCGACACCGGTCGGGAAGTGGCCGCACATGATGATCGAGTGCGTCCAGACGTTGCGGACGAAGTTGGCGGTCGCGTTGGCCGCGATGGTGTGGAAGAACGACGGGCCCGACAGCAGCGGGTGCACCAGGTAGTCCTTGCGGGCCTGGCGGCCGACCTTGCGCAGCACCATCTTGCCGTTGCGCTTGAACTCCTCCTTGTCGCCCCGGCCGGCCAGCTGCTTGCCGATCTCGAGGTCGTAGGCGGCGATGCCGTACTGGAAGAAGCACATGTTGAGGAAGTTGTAGATCGGCTGGCCGAGGTAGGCCGGGGTCCAGCGCTGGTCCTCGTCGACGCGCATGATGCCGTAGCCGAGGTCGTTGTCCTTGCCGATCACGTTGGTGTACGTGTGGTGCAGCTCGTTGTGGCTGTGCTTCCACAGCGCGGCCGGGGTGGCGCTGTCCCACTCCCACGTCGTCGAGTGGATCTTGGGGTCGCGCATCCAGTCCCACTGGCCGTGGAGGATGTTGTGGCCGACCTCCATGTTGTCGAGGATCTTGGCGACGGACAGGCCGGCGGTGCCGACGATCCAGGCCGGCGGGAAGATCGAGAACAGCAGCACGGCGCGCGAGGCGAGCTCGATCTTGCGCTGCACGTCGATCACCTTGCGGATGTATGCCGCGTCGCTGGCTCCGCGCGACTCCAGGACTTCCTGGCGCAGCGCGTCGAGCTCCACGGCGAGCGCCTCGACGTCCTCGGCGGTCAGGTGACCGGTGGGGTCAGCCTTGCCGGAGCGCTTCGGCACGTGGCGGCGCTCGGCGATGGCGGTCGACAGCCGGCTGTTCGTCGAGCGGGGCGACGGGGTGCCGGGAGCCTTGGGGGTCGAGGCGGCGGAACCATCGATGGTGAGGTCAAACTTCTCTGCGGTGGCAGTCATGAGGTCTCCTTAGAGGTCGATCTCGCAGTGGCCGGCAGCAGCCGACACACACGTCTGGATGCGGATGCCGTCGCCCTCGGCGGCAATGGTCAGGTCGCCATTGCGCAGGTCGCGCACGGCACCTTCCTTCAGGGGCACGACACAGCCGAAGCAGATGCCCATCCGGCAACCGGAAGGCATCAGGACACCGGCGGCTTCGCCGGCGTCGAGGATCGGGGTCGAGCCGTCGGCATCGACGGTGATGCGCTGGCCGCCGAAGGTGACGGTGCCACCCTCGCCCTCGGCGATGACGACCGGGCGGAACCGCTCGGTGTGGAGCCGGTCGGTGATCTCGGCATCGGCCCAGGCCGCCTCGAAGGCGTCGAGCATGCCGGTGGGCCCACAGGCCCAGGTCTCGCGGAAGCGCCAGTCGGGCACGAGCTCGTCGAGGGAGTCGGTGCCGACCATGCCTTCGGTGTCGGTGTGCCGCTCGACGAGGCGAATGCGGCCGGCGTCGGCCCACTCGCGCAGCTCGGCGGCGAAGATGACGTCGGCCTCGGTGGGGGCGGAGTGGATCACGACGACGTCGTGCAGCTCGTCGAGGTGGTTGCGCAGCATGCCCATGACGGGGGTGACCCCCGACCCGGCGGTGACGAACAGCGCCCTGGCCGGACGGGGCGTCGGGAGCACGAACTCACCGGTCGCCTGGTCGAGGTGGATCAGGGTGCCGGGCTGCAGGGCCCGGACCACGTGGTTGCTGACCTTGCCGTCGGGGATCGCCTTGACGGTGATCGAGATCAGCCCGTCGGGCGAGGCCACCGGGGAGGTCAGCGAGTAGGCGCGCCAGTTGCGGACGCCGTCGACGTCGACCCCGATGCGGATGTACTGGCCGGGCACGTGCCCGGCCCAGGAGCGGCCCGGCTTGATGTGCACCGTGGCGGCGTCGCGGGTCTCGGGGGTGACCGACACGACGCGGCCACGCAGGTCGGCGCCGGCACGCATCGGCGCGATGAGGTCGAGGTAGTCGTCGGGCAGCACGGGGGTGGCGACTGCTTCGGCGACTCGACGGAGGACCGTGCGCAAGGACGGCAGGGATCTGGTGGACCCTGGCGTCGTGCGGAGTGGGAGAACTGCGGTCATGGTTCCACTATGGGCCATCAGGTAGGCTAATTTCCTGACCTGTCAGAGTGAGTTCTCCCCAGTCCTTTGTTCGCTAGGAACAATATGAGTACGGAAATGCCCCTGAACGACCCTTCAGCCGACACAACTGCCACCGGCGCCGCGACGGCCCCGCCGAGCACGACTGCCCCGACGAGCACCTCTGCCCCATCGCCCACCCCCACCCCATCGCCCACCCCCACCCCATCGCCCACCCCCACCCCGGCGTCCACCTCTGCCACTGAACGCGCAGCAGGGCTGACCATGTCGCCGGAGGTGTTGGCCAGCCTCAAGGGCGCCCTGCCCGCCGTGGCGAGCCACGCGGTCGAGGCGATCATCGAGGAGGTGCCGAGCTACGCCAGCGCCCGGGACTACCTCGTCGGCAACATCGAGACCGCCGTGCGGGTGGCGCTCGGCACGTTCCTGTCGATCGCCGCGCGCTCCGACGACCCGAGCACGCCGCTCGGACCCGCGCGTGAGGCGTCCTACAACCTCGGTCGGGGCGAGGCCCGCAGCGGTCGCAGCTTGGACGCCCTGCTCTCCGCCTACCGGATCGGGGCCCGGGTCTCGTGGCGCGGCCTGTCCGAGGAGGGTGTCCGGGCGGGGATGAGCGCCGAGCTGCTCGCGCGCTTCGCCGAGCTCGTCTTCGCCTACATCGACGAGCTCTCCGCGGCCAGCGTGGCCGGTCACGCCGACGAGCTCGCCACCGCCGAGCGGGTCCAGCAGCGCCAGCTCGAGCGGCTCGCCCTCGACATGCTGCGCGGCGCCTCCGACGAGCTGGTCAGGCGCAGGGCCGAGCGGGCCGGCTGGGACCTGCCGCGGTCGGTCACGGTCCTGTTGGCCCCCCAATCCGAGCTGCACCACACCCGCACCCTCGTCGACGGGCGGTCGCTCATCCTCACCGAGGACGTGCCCGGCGTCGACGCCCGCGACGACGTCGCGGCGCTCATCGTCCCCCGGCTGACCCCCACCGCCCGGCGCCGCCTGGTCCGGGCCCTCGACGGCCACGACGTGGTGCTCGGCCCGACCCGGCCCTGGCGCGAGGCCGCGACGTCCCACCAGCGGGCCCTGCGGGGGCGGGCGACGCGCACGGGCCGGCGCACGGCATACGACACCGACGCCCACCTGGCCGAGATCGTCCTGGGCGCCGACCCCATCGCGCTCGCCGACCTCCGCGCCCAGGCGCTGGCGCCGCTGGACGACTCCACGCCGGCCAGCCGCGAACGGCTCGAGGAGACCCTGCGGCTGTGGCTCCTGCACCGCGGTCGCCGTGAGCCCGTCGCAGAGGCGCTGTTCGTCCACCCGCAGACCGTTCGCTACCGCGTCGGCCAGCTGCGCGAGCTCTTCGGCGACGCGCTCGACGACCCCCGGCGGGTCGCCGACCTCGTCATCGCGCTCGGGGTCGCCCAGGCACCCGTCGCCGCTGCGGGCAGCGACTCGGCCTGACCGGCCGCTGCCCCAGGCCGTGCCCACTCTCCGCTGCCCGCGGCCGTGCCACTGCCCGCTGCCCAGATGTGCCAACGCGACCCACACCATTGGGCAGGTCCTGCCAACGTCACACGGCGCCGGGCATCCCTAGGCTCGCCGCACGACGACGAACGGAGGTGGCATGCGGGTCCTGATCGCGCTCGGCGGCAACGCCATGACCGGTCCCGACGGCGACGCCACCCCGCAGGCGCAGCGGGCAGCCATCGCGCGGGCGATGGAGCACGTCGCGACCGTCGTCGCAGCCGGGCACGAGGTCGTGCTCACCCACGGCAACGGTCCCCAGGTCGGCAACCTGCTCGTCAAGAACGAGCTGGCCGCCCACGTCGTGCCACCGGTGCCGCTCGACTGGTGTGGCGCGCAGACCCAGGGGACCATCGGCTTCACGATCCTCGACACGCTCGAGCCCGCGCTGGCGGCCAAGGGCGTCGATCGGCGGGTCGCCGCGCTGATCACCCGCACCCTGGTCGCCGCCGACGACCCCGGGTTCGCCGCACCGACCAAGCCGATCGGCCGGTTCCTCAGCCGCGAGCAGGCCCGGCCGCTGATCGAGCACGGCGAGACCTGGGAGGACCGCGGCGACAAGGGCTGGCGGCGAGTCGTCGCCTCCCCCGAGCCGATCGAGGTGCTCGAGACCCACACCCTGCGCACCCTCCTCGGAGCGGGTTACGTCGTCGTCGCGGCGGGCGGCGGCGGCATACCGGTGGTGCGTGAGGCTGACGGCAGGGTCCACGGCGTCGAGGCCGTGATCGACAAGGACCTCACCGCGGCGGTGCTCGCCAGCGCCATCGGCGCCGACGTGCTCATCATCGCCACGGACGTCGAGCAGGCGGTCCTCGACTACGGCACCCCCGGCGCGCAACCCGTCGGGCGGGTCCGCCTCGCCGACATGGAGGCGTATGCCGCGGACGGCCAGTTCGCCTCGGGCTCGATGGGCCCGAAGGTCGAGGCCGCCATGCGGTTCGTCCGTCACGGTGGCCGACGCAGCGTGATCACCGCCCTCGACCGCATCGCCGACGCCCTGCACGGCGATGTGGGCACGGTGATCGGAAACCCTTCCGTGCCAACCGAGCTCGACGCCGACCACGAGGTCGGCACACCCACCGACGACGCACCACCAGCTGTCCGACCAACCGAGAGGTGACCGCCATGCCCGAGCCCATCGAGGTCCGCAAGGTCCCGATCCACCACGTGTCCGACGCGAGCGAGCTGGCCAAGCTCATCGACGACGGCGTGATGGACGCCAGCCGGGTGGTTGCCATCATCGGCAAGACCGAGGGCAACGGTGGCGTCAACGACTACACGCGGATCATCGCCGACCGGGCGTTCCGGGAGGTCCTGGTGGCCAAGGGAGCGCCGGCCGACCAGGTGAAGCAGGTGCCGATCGTGTGGTCCGGCGGCACCGACGGCATCATCAGCCCCCACGCGACGATCTTCGCGACCGTGCCCGTCGACCAGGCCGAGCAGTCGGACGACCTGCGGCTGACCGTGGGGTTCGCGATGAGCGAGCCGATCCTGCCCGAGGAGATCGGCTACACCGGGATGATCAGCAAGGTCGCCGACGCCGTGAAGGTCGCCATGGAGCGCGCGGGCATCACCGACCCGGCCGACGTGCACTACGTGCAGACCAAGACCCCGCTGCTGACGATCCACACCATCCGCGACGCCGAGTCGCGCGGCAAGTCGGTCTGGACCCACCACACCCACGAGTCGATGGACCTGTCCAACGGCACGACCGGCCTCGGGATCGCCGTCGCACTCGGCGAGATCGAGATGCCGACCGACGCCGACGTCATGAACAACCGCGAGCTGTTCTCCGCCGTCGCGTCCTGCTCCTCGGGTGTCGAGCTCGACCAGGCGCAGGTCGTGGTGGTCGGCAACACCAAGGGCATCGGCGGTCGCTACCGCATCGGCCACTCCGTCATGCGTGACGCCCTCGACGCCGACGGGGTGTGGTCGGCCATCAAGGATGCCGGGCTCGAGCTGCCCGAGCGGCCGCACTCGTCCGACCTCCAGGGGCGGCTGGTCAACGTCTTCCTCAAGTGCGAGGTCAGCCAGAGCGGTGAGGTCCGGGGTCGCCGCAACGCCATGCTCGACGACTCCGACGTGCACTGGCACCGCCAGATCAAGTCGGCCGTCGGCGGGGTCACCGCCTCCGTCACCGGTGACCCGGCCGTGTTCGTCTCGGTGTCGGCCGCCCACCAGGGTCCCGATGGCGGAGGCCCGGTCGCGGCCATCGTCGACCTCGGCTCGGGCGAGCCGACCGGCTACCGCGCGCCCACCCCCGACTGACCCCGGCGGCGCCCCAAGCCCGCACCTGTTGCCATCTGGTGGTCACCGACCCCGTGAAACCTGGGTCCCGTGACCATCTCCTCGCAACAAGTCGGGGAACTGTCCGACTTGTTGCTACCTGGTGGTCAGCAGACCCGCGAAACCGCTGTCCCGTGACCATCTCCTCGCAACAAGTCGGGGAACTGTCCGACTTGTTGCCGCCCTGTGGTCAGCAGACCTGCGACCTGGGGCGCGCTGGACCTAGTGGGCGAAGTGGCGGGTGCCGGTGAAGTACATCGTGACGCCGGCGGCCTCGGCGGCTGCCACGACCTCTTCGTCACGCACCGACCCGCCCGGCGCGACGACGGCGCGCACGCCCGCGTCGAGCAGCACCTGCAGCCCGTCAGCGAACGGGAAGAACGCGTCGGAGGCGGCGACCGCACCCGTGGACCGGTCGGCGCCGTCGGCGTTCGCCCGCGACACGGCCAGGTGGCACGAGTCGACCCGGTTGACCTGCCCCATGCCGATGCCGACCGAACCGCCGTCCTTGGCGAGCAGGATCGCGTTCGACTTCACCGCCCGCACGGCCCGCCACGCGAACTGAAGGTCGGCGAGCGTCGCCTCGTCGGCAGCCTGACCGGCGACCAGCCGCCACCGAGACGCGTCGTCCCCGCCCGGCGTCTCGCCCTCGACGACGGCGTCGATCCGATCGGGCACCTGCACCAGCAGTCCCCCGCTGATCGGTCGCGTCTCGATGGGGTCGCGGTGCGCGGCCATGTCGGCGGGGAGCAGGAGCAGGCGGCGGTTCTTCTTCTCCCGCAACACCTCCAGCGCGTCGGCGTCGAACGCCGGGGCGGCGATGACCTCGCTGAAGGTGTCGTTCGCGGCGAGCGCCATCGCCCTGGTGACCGGCACGTTGGTGGCGATGATGCCGCCGTAGGCCGACACCGGGTCGCAGGCGTGGGCCGCGGCATACGCCTGCTCGACGGTGGCGCCCACGGCGATGCCGCACGGGTTGGCGTGCTTGATGATCGCGACCGTCGGCTGGTCGCCGTGGTCGTGCGCGGCGCGCACGGCGGCGTCGGTGTCGATGTAGTTGTTGTAGGACATCTCCTTGCCGTGCAGCTGCTCGGCCGAGGCCACGCCGGGGCGCCAGTGCGTGTAGAGGGCAGCCGGCTGGTGCGGGTTCTCGCCGTAGCGCAGCACGTTGGCCCGCTGGAACGTCGCGCCGGTCCAGGCCGGGAAGCCGGTGCCGTCACTGGTGTCGATGTAGACGTTGCCCATCCAGTTCGCGACGGCGTTGTCGTAGTCAGCGGTGTGCACGAACGCCTGCGCCGCCAGCCGCTTGCGCTCGGGAAGCGTGAACCCACCGTCTGCGACGGCCGAGAGCACGGCCGGGTATGCCGCGGTGTCGGTGACGACCGCGACGCTCGGGTGGTTCTTGGCCGCGGCGCGCACCATGGAGGGACCGCCGATGTCGATCTGCTCGATGACCTCGTCGGGCCCGGCGCCGGAGGCCACCGTCTCCCGGAACGGGTACAGGTTCACCACGACCAGCTCGAACGGCTCGACGCCGAGGTCGGCCAGCTGGGCCACGTGGTCGGCCTTGCGGGTGTCGGCGAGGATCCCGGCGTGCACCCGGGGGTGCAGCGTCTTGACGCGGCCCTCCAGGCACTCGGGGAAGCCGGTGAGGTCCTCGACCTTCGTGACCGGGATCCCCAGCCCTTCGATGAGGGCGGCCGACCCACCCGTCGACACGAGGGCGACCCCTGCGTCGTGCAGCCCCCGCGCGAGGTCCTCGAGCCCCGTCTTGTCGTAGACCGAGACCAGTGCCCTGCGAATGGGCCGGCGTCCGGCCTGGTCCGAGGTGTCGGGAGTGGGCGTGGAAGCAGTCTGCTCGGTCACGGAATGGTGGCCTTCCCATCGGAAACGGTGATTCCTTCGCGGGCCGCACGGCCCACGATCTCGACGAGCAGCGGGTGCTCGACAGCCTTGATGCGCTCGTGGAGCGTGTCCTCGGTGTCGTCGGGCTCGACGTCCACCGTGGCCTGGGCGAGGACCGGACCGGTGTCGATCCCCGCGTCGACGACGTGCACGGTGCAGCCGGTCTGCTGCGCGCCGGCCGCGAGCGCGTCGCGGACCGCGTGGGCGCCCGGGAAGGACGGCAGCAGGGCAGGGTGGGTGTTGAGGACGGTCCACCGCCCGAGGACCTGCGGTCCCAGCAGCTTCATGAAGCCGGCCGAGACCACAAAGGCAGGCTCGTGGTCGCCGATCCGCTCGGCCAGCGCTGCGTCCCACTCGGCCCGGGTGTCGAAGTCCTCGACGCGGCAGACGAACACCGTGATGCCGGCCGCGGCAGCGCGGTGCAGCCCCGTGATGCCAGCACGGTCGCCTCCGACGGCGAGGATCCGCACGCCGTAGGCCGGGTCGGCGGCGGCGTCGATGAGGGCCTGGAGGTTGGTGCCCGATCCGGAGACGAGCACGACGATCCCGGTCGGCTCAGGGGCAGTCACCCGGGAGACGATACCGAGCCGCCGTCACGCTGCCGCAGTCGCGTCCACCTGACGTCGTCGCAGGGCCGGCCGGGGTCAGCGCCGCAGCTTCCAGCGGTCCCAGGCCAGCACGAGGACGGCACCGAGCCCCAGCTCGACGAGCAGGGCAAGGGTCATCGCCCCGGCGGGGGCGCCGATGTCCCGCAGGCGGGTGGTGCCGAGTGAGCCCCCGCCGAGGACGTCCAGGAGGCCGATCGCCCCGGCAGCGACGACGACGGCGGTGCCGGTGACCGTGAGCTTGGTGCGCACGGTGGACAGCCGGGCCACGGAGCGCAGCGACCGCCAGCCCACGAGGGCCCCGACCGCCACGGGCAGCAGCACGATGAGGGGCAGGAGGCCGGGGAACGCCCCGGGCTGGGGCAGTGCGCCGAAGGCCGGCACCATCGGCAGCAGTGAGGTGCGGCTCCCGGTCCAGGTGGCCGAGGCGCCCTCCACCGCCGAGAAGCCGGTGCCCGCGACGAACGACACGGCCCACAGCGCGAGGTTGGGCAGCACGGCGACCTGCGCGAGGGTCAGCGCGACACCTCCGACGAGCCCGGGCGCCAGCTCGGCCTGCAGGTGGCGCACCTCGCCGAACCTGACGACGAGCAGCACCATGCACATGACGACACCTGCGGACAGGAGGACGCCGGCACCCTCCAGCCCGGGTCGCAGCGCCCGTCGCAACGGCTCCGGCAGCCAGGCGGGGCGGCGCAGGGCGGGGCCGGCGAGCTCGGGCCGGCCCCGGACCAGGCGGGCCAGGGCCAGCCCGGCCGAGGCCATCGGCACCACGAGCACGGGGAGCACCAGGGTCCAGACGACCGGGTGGGGACCGGCGAGGAAGGCGACCGCGACCCACAGCAGGGCGCAGGCGGCATACCCGACGGCCCACGCGAGGAGGGCGGCGCCGAGGGGACGGTGGATCGTGTCGCGGGCGAGGCGGATGGTGCGCGCGTCCGCGGCCTCGCGCGCGGCGCGGGTGGCGGACCACGCCCCGACGAGCACGCTCAGGGCGAAGCCCAGCAGCGGCACGACCGTGATGTGGGTCGCCCCGATCGCCAGGTGTGCCCCTCCGGCGAGCAGCCACAGGTTGGCCCCGATGCCCAGCGAGCTGGTCCAGGAGACGGTGCTCTCCGAGGCGGCCACCCACACGAGCAGGGCCGGCAGCACGAACGTCGCGGCTGACCCGGCCGCGGCCAGCACCCCGGCCACCAGCGCCCGCCGGTGCACCACAGCTCCCGGGCCGTCACCGGTCGACGAGGTCCCCGCCCTCAGCATCTCCATCACAGTCATCGCTGCCCCATCGTCGCCGACGGCCCGGTCTGAGCCGGCGTGCAACGCCGAAGGCCGCCCAGAAATGTCCGAACGCGCCGCAACCGGACATCGCACGAGCGCGTCTGCTGCGGTGTGATGGCCTTGGTGGTTCCGATGGGCGCGACAGCGCCGACGCAGGAGGTGACGATGGGCGCGCAGTCCGCCGAGGCGGAGTTCGACGCGTTCTACCGCGACACCTCCCGCCGCGTCGTCCACCTGGTCTACGCGTTCACCGGTGACCTCACCGTCGCGCAGGACTCCACCCAGGAAGCCTACGCGAGGGCGTGGCAGCAGTGGTCGACCGTGCGCACCCACGACGACCCGCTCGCCTGGGTCCGCACGGTGGCGCGCCGGGTGGCGATCTCGGGCTGGCGCAAGCGGACCAGCCAGGACCGCGCCCACGAGCGGCACGGCGCCCACGACACGACGGGGCCACCGACCGAGGACCGGGTGGCGGTGGTGGCAGCGTTGCGCACCCTGCCGGAGCCGGTCCGCGAGGCCGTGACCATGCACTACATCGGCGACCTGAGCATCGACCAGATCGCCCACGAGACCAACACCCCCGCAGGCACCGTCAAGGCGCGCCTGCACCGGGGCCGGGCCCAGCTCGCCCAGGCCCTGCAGCACCAGGAGAACCCCCATGGCTGAGCACGACGACTGGACTGCGGCGGATGACGCCAGCCTCCGGGCTGCCCTGTCGTCGCTGCGCGCCGACGTCGAAGCCGCTCCCCTGCCCGACGTCCGCTTCGTCAAGGCAAGGGGTATGGCGCGTCGTCGCCGCCGGTTCCTCACGGTGGGTGCCGCGGCGGCCGCGGCGCTCGTCGTGGCCGGCACGGTGGGCTACACGCAGCTCGGTGGCGACCCCGTGCTCAAGCCCGTGCCGGCCGACCGCAGCGGCACCACGACCGCGGCGCCGTCGCCGACCACGACCTCGTCGCTCGACCAGCCCGGGGCGCTGCCGTTGCTCCAGGAGTGGACCAAGGCCCTCGACCTCAAGGGCACTGCGCGCCTCACGCCGGTCAAGCCGTTCGAGGCGGTGGAGTGCCTCGACGCCGAGCCGGGGACCAAGGTGCAGCAGGAAGGCATCACGCTCGACGCCGGCGGCCCCTCCGGCGGCCAGGTGCTGTTCCGGCTCGGCAAGGGCACCGACCCCCAGACCGCGGCGTCAGGGGTCGCCAACGACGTCTCCGACTGCCAGGTCGGACCCGACTTCCGCATCACGGCCCTCGATGACACCAACGCGGGGTCGTTCTACTCCTACCGGGCCGGCGCCGCCGGCACCGGCTGGCTGATGGTCATCCAGGGGCCGCACGACGTCGCGGTCCTCCAGATCACGGACCCCACCCCGACGACGTCGCAGTTCACCGTCGCCCAGGTCACGGCGCTCGGCGAGATCGCCAAGGAGCGCCTGGCCCGCTACGGCACCGGAGCGACGTCGCCCACGCCCACCTCCACCACGTCGCCGTCGGGGCCGAAGGCCGCCGACGAGGACATGACCGTCACCGGACCCGGCCCCGTGCCGTCCTCGAGGCTGTTCGTCGCCGCCACCCAGTGGGCCTCGCCAGGGCTGACGGGTGGGGCCAGGACCAGCGACGGGCCAGGCGCCCTCGAAGGGTCGACGGCGGTCGTCAGCTGCGAGACAGACCAGCAGCAGTCCGCCATCGGTGGGCAGGTCGGCGTCGTGTCGATCCGCACGGGCACCGGCACCACCGGCTACCTCGGCCGGCAGCGGGTGCAGCTCGACGACGCCACCGACACCACGGTCCGGGAGGCGTACGTCAGCGCGCGGCTCGCGGAGGCCAAGTCGCTCTACGCCAAGGGCTGCGACGGGGCCAACTACACGGTGCGGTCCACGCCCGGCCCGACCGATGGCACGTTCCGGCTCGACACGGTCTTCACCGACGGGTCGCCGACCCTCTCCGAGTGGGTGGGCGTCACCAGCCAGCGCACCCCCGGAGCCGTCAGCACGGTGGTGATCACCAGGGCCAGCCACCCCGACCAGGGCTTCGCCGAGCTCGACCGCCTCCTGGCCCTCGCCCGCCAGAAGTAGACCTCCGCCGGACCGCTCCCAGGGCCGGACCGCTCCCACCGCCGGGCGGCATGCGCGGGCGGCTCGGTGACCTGGTGACACACGGGCGACGGCCGCCACCCAGAGGGGTGACGGCCGTCGTGGATCTCGTTGCGGCAGAGGCTACTTCTGCAGGTCTCGCATGATCTCGCGCATCAGCTCGGCGGTCGCGGAGGGCGTCTTGCCGACCTTGACGCCGGCGGCCTCGAGGGCCTCCTGCTTGGCGGCGGCCGTGCCCGCGGAGCCGGAGACGATGGCGCCGGCGTGGCCCATGGTCTTGCCCTCGGGAGCGGTGAACCCGGCGACGTAGCCGACGACCGGCTTGGTCACGTGGTCCTTGATGTAGGCCGCAGCCCGCTCCTCGGCGTCGCCACCGATCTCGCCGATCATGACGATGGCGTCGGTCTCGGGGTCCTTCTCGAACGCCTCGAGGCAGTCGATGTGGGTGGTGCCGATGATCGGGTCGCCACCGATGCCCACCGCGGACGAGAAACCGAAGTCCCGCAGCTCGTACATCATCTGGTAGGTCAGGGTGCCCGACTTGGAGACCAGGCCGATCCGCCCGGCGCCCGCGATGTTGGCGGGGATGATGCCGGCGTTGGACTTCCCGGGGCTGATCAGCCCGGGGCAGTTGGGTCCGACGATGCGGGTGGCCTTGCCCTTGCTGTAGTTGTAGAACTCCGCGGAGTCCTTGACCGCGATGCCCTCGGTGATGACGACCGCGAGCGGGATCTGCGCGTCGATCGCCTCGACCACGGCGGACTTCGCGAACGCCGGCGGCACGAAGATGACCGACACGTTGGCGCCGGTCGCCTCGATGGCCTCGGCCACGGTGCCGTAGACGGGCACGGAGACACCGCCCTCGAAGTCGACGGTCGTGCCCGCCTTGCGCGGGTTGACGCCACCGACGATGGCGGTGCCGGAGGCGAGCATGCGCTGCGTGTGCTTCATGCCCTCGGAGCCGGTCATGCCCTGCACGATGACCTTGGAGTTCTCGTCGAGAAAAATAGCCATTGGTATGCCGTTCCTTCGGTCAGTTCGTCGCGGCCGAAGCCAGCTCGGCGGCCTTGCGGGCCGCGCCGTCCATGGTCTCTTCGATGGTCACCAGCGGGTGGTTGGCCTCCGCGAGGATGCGCCGGCCCTCCTCCACGTTGTTGCCGTCCAGTCGGACGACGAGCGGCTTGGTGGCCTCGTCGCCGAGCTTCTCCAGCGCGCCGACGATGCCGTTGGCGACGGCGTCACAGGCGGTGATGCCGCCGAACACGTTGACGAACACCGACTTCACCTGCTCGTCGCCGAGGATGATGTGCAGGCCGTTGCTCATGACCTCGGCCGAGGCGCCACCGCCGATGTCGAGGAAGTTGGCCGGCTTCGGGTGGCCCGGGAACTCCTCACCGGCGTAGGCCACGACGTCGAGCGTGGACATGACCAGCCCGGCGCCGTTGCCGATGATGCCGACGGAGCCGTCGAGCTTGACGTAGTTGAGGTCCTTCTCCTTGGCGGCGGCCTCCAGCGGGTCGGCCGCGGCCTTGTCCTCGAGGGCCTCGTGGTCGGGGTGGCGGAAGCCGGCGTTCTCGTCGAGCGTCACCTTGCCGTCCAGGGCGACGATGTCGCCCGCCTCGGTCTTGACCAGCGGGTTGACCTCGACCAGCGTGGCGTCCTCGTCGCGGTAGACGGTCCAGAGCGACTGCAGGACGGGGACGATCTTCGCGGCGGTCTCGTCGTCGAAGCCGGCGGCGGACACGATCTCCTGCGCCTTGGCCTCGTCGATCCCGGTGTTCGGGTCGACCGCGACGCGGGCAAGGGCCTCGGGGCGCTCGACGGCGAGCTGCTCGATCTCCATCCCGCCCTCCTTGCTGCACATCGCGAGGTAGGTGCGGTTCGCGCGGTCCAGCAGGACCGAGAAGTAGTACTCCTCGGCGATCTGGGCTCCCTGGGCGATCATCACGGTGCCGACGGTGTGGCCCTTGATGTCCATGCCGAGGATCGCCTCGGCGTGCTGCTGGGCCTCGTCGGCCGACTTGGCGACCTTGACGCCGCCTGCCTTGCCACGGCCACCGGTCTTGACCTGGGCCTTCACGACGGTCACGCCGCCGCTCTTGGGGCCGATCTCCTCGGCGGCCGCGCGGGCCTGCTCCGGGGTGGTGGCGATGGCGCCGGCGAGCACGGGCACGCCGTGCTTCTCGAACATGTCTCGGGCCTGGTACTCGAACAGATCCACGTCTGACGTCCTCGTCTACGGATGGGTTTGGTTCGACGCCGAGACTAGCCCTGTCAGGAGGGCCTGGCCCCCTCGGGTGCGGGCCGGTGGGCCCAAATGGGACCAATCTCACCACCAGCGGCCGGTCTGCCGCGGGAGACGGTATGCCGCGCGGGCGAGTCCGCGGCACACCGGACCGCTCGGCATGGTGCCGACGCCGCTCAGCGCACGGTGACGCTCTGTCCGGGGGCGACGAGCAGCACCCAGACCGGGCCCTTGGGGTTGAAGGTCAGCGTCTGCGCGCCCACCGTGAAGCTGGTCGGGGCCGTGACGCCCTTGCGCGACCACCGGCCCTGCCACGACCTTCCGTCGCGCAGGACGACCGTCTTGCCGCTGCCGACCACGTCGACCACCGGGGTGGGCTGGCCGTTGACGTCGCGGTTCCCCGACTTGTGGGTCACGACGTACTGCACCACGACGGTCCCCGCGCCGTACTGCCGACCACTCGGGTCGACGTCCGGGCGCCCGTCGGTCGTGACGAGGTACTGCTTGCGCTTGGCGTTCCAGACGAGCGTGACCCGCGAGGACGGCCACCGGGCGGCGACCGAGGTGGTCGCCTTCCCACCGGCAGCAGCCGGGCCGTAGCGGAACCCGATGTCGGCCGGCTTCACGCTGCCGCCGGCTCGGGCGAGCAGCTCCTTGGGGTTGCCGATCACGTTGTAGGGGGCCGGCCGGGAGTGGTCGCGGTGGTAGCCCCGGCTGTTCTGGTCGAAGCTGAGGTTGACCTGCTTGCCCCGGTCGAGGATCCGCTTGGTGTAGCTGGACGAGCCGGAGAACGCGAGGGCGACCCTGCCGTAGTTGGCCACCAGGTCGACATCGGACTCCCGGCCGCTGCGGACCGGCCCGACCTCGGGCGCCTGGGTCCGGCTGAACACGGCCAGCAGCCGGGTGAGACCGCCCTCGACCGGCTCGACGTAGACGACGTCGGCGACGTCGAGCCCGATCCGCGGGCGGGCGGCCGGGGTGTTGTCGATCTTGACGGCGAGGACCGGGCCGCCGACCAGGGGCTGCGGTCCGGCCGGGGTCGGCGCCGCGCTGGTGGTCGTGGTCGTCGACGGGGCCGTCGTCGTGGGGGCGGACGGTTTGTCGCCCGAGCAGGCCGCGAGCCCGAGGCCGACCACGACCACGGCGGCGAGGACGGGCGTGGTGGGGCGGCGGGTCACGACCTCGAGGATACGAGCCACCGACCCGCCACACCTCGTCCGGACGTCCGACGCGCCGGTTCGGGCGCCGGGGGCACCCGCACAGGACCGAGGTCCGTGACCTGCGCGCGTCGTCACGGCAGGATGCCCGGTATGCCGCGCTTCGCACCCTTTTCGGTGGTCGCCGTGGCGGGGGGCCTCGTCGCCATCCTCGCCGGCTGCACCGCAGACGACCCCACCCCCCTCCCGACCGCCACGTCGAGCACGACGAGTGCCGCGGGCGGCCGGCTCACGATCCAGTACCTCGCCGACGACGGGTTCACCGGACTGGCCTTCGTGGAGGAGGGTGGCGCGGTGCTGGGCAAGACCCGAGCAGGTCAGACGACCTGCACCCTGGAGCCCGCGGCATACACGGCGCTGGTCGAGGCGGCAGCCACGATCACGAAGCAGGACCAGGCCTTGCCCACCGCCGGCGCGGGCGACGGGGCGACCGTGCCCACGCTCGGCAACGACGTCGGTGCGGTCGCGGTGCTGGACCCACGCGTGGTGGGCGTGGCGGACACGGTCAACCAGCTGGTCGCCGACATCGCGGCGCCAGCGGCCTCGCGGCAGGTCTGCACGTGACCCTCGGGCCGGGCAGGATGGGCGGTATGTCCAGAACCGCACCGTTGCCGCTGCTCGCCGTCCTCGCTGCCGGGACGCTGTCGGCCTGCGGCACCACGGATCCCCGGATCCCGCAGGCACCGTCCACCACCGCGACCCGGCAGGCGAGCTTCCCCCTCACCATCCAGCGCACGGGCGGGATCGCGGGGTTCCGCGACACCGTCTCGATCGACGCCGACGGGCACGTGCTCGCCGCCACCAAGCAGGGTCAGGTGAGCTGCGACCTCGACCGGGCCAGCCTGGCCGTCCTCAACGAGGCCGCGCTCCAGGTGCACGACACCGACCAGCCGACCGCGCCGCCCAGCAACCAGTCCGACTCGATGGCGGTGGTGTTCGGTGCCGGCACGGGCCTGTTGTCCGTCAACGACGCCCGTGTCGCCAGGGCCGAGCCGGTCGTGACCCAGCTCCTCGCCGACCTCACCGGGCCGGCCGCCAACCGCAAGCTCTGCACCTGACGCGCCGCTGCGCACCACCCACGACGGCGCCCCACACGACGGTGCCACTGACGACGGTGCCACTGACGACGGTGCCACTGACGACGGTGCCACTGACGACGGTGCCACTGACGACGGTGCCACTGACGACGGTGCCACTGACGACGGTGCCACTGACGACGGTGCCACTGACGACGGTGCGCCGCCGGCCCGAGGGCCGACGGCGCACCGTCTGGGTCCATGCGATCAGCAGGTGGCCGAACCCGCCGGCACCGCGATGGCGTCGAACGCGGTCTTGACCGCTACGCAGGTCGGCGACCCTGCGCCATACAGCTCCTTCGCCGAGGTGATGGCACCCTCGCGAGCGGCCTTGTAGTCGCTGCGCGAGGTGAGCTTGGTCGACAGCGTGCGGTACCAGACCTTCTCGATGTTGGTGCGGCCCGCGCCGGTGACGGCTGCGGCACCACCGCACACCGGGCTGTTGTAGGCGACACCGCCGATGGTCTTGGCGCCGCTGCCCTCGGAGGCGAGGAAGAACCAGTGGTTGAGGGGGCCCGACGAGTAGTGCGGGTCGAGGTTCTTCAGGGTGCTGCTCCAGCAGTCCTTCGACGCGCCGTCCTTGCTCGGCTGGTCCATGTAGCGCAGCGGCGTGCCGTTGCCACGGATGTCGATCTTCTCGCCGATGAGGTAGTCGCCCGGGTCGGCCGCCGAGTTGGCGTAGAACTCCACGGCGGTGCCGAAGATGTCCGACGTCGCCTCGTTGAGACCGCCCGCGTCGCCGCGGTAGGCGAGACCGGCGGTGTTCTCAGTGACGCCGTGGCTCATCTCGTGGCCGGCCACGTCGATCGCCGTCAGCGGCTTGGCGTTGTTGGCGCCGTCACCGTAGGTCATCTGGGTGCCGTCCCAGAACGCGTTGTTGTAGGCGTTTCCGTAGTGGACCCGGCTGCGCGCACCGACCCCGGTGTCCCAGATGCCGTTGCGGCCCTGCACGTTCCTGTAGTAGTCGAACGTCTTCTCCGCGCCGTACTGCGCGTCGACACCCGCGGTCTGTCGCGAGCTGGTGGAGCCGTTGCCCCACACGTCGTCGGCATCCGTGAACAGGGTGCCGGTGCCGGTGGTGGCGCCGTTCAGGTCGGTGGTGAAGTTACCCACCGCGTCCTTGAGCTGGTAGCTGCCACCGGACAGCGTCGTGCCGATCGTGACGGTGCCGGAGTACATCGAGCTCCCCGTGCCCTCGACGACCTCGTCCCACGAGTCGAGCGTGGAGCCGGTGGATGCGTCGACGACGGCGTGCAGGCGGCTCGGCGTCTGGTCCGCCTTGGTCCCCACGGTGAGGACGTCGTAGGCCAGGCGCGGCCCGGCGGCACCCGCGTAGACGACCAGGGCGGAGGACGCCCCGCTGTCGGCCCGGGCCGCCTTGCGGGCCTGCCCGAGGGTGAGCTTCGGCGAGGTCGAGACCTCGACCGCCTTGGTGGCGTTCCAGCGGACCGCCTTCGTCGACCCGGCCGCGGTGCGCTCGACGACGAGGTCGCCGCCGATGACCTTGAGCCCCTGGAACGTGCGCTCGTAGCGCACGTGCTTCGTGCCGTCGGCGTCCGTCACCACGCTCTTGACCTGCAGCCGCTGGCCCGACCCGAGGCCGAGCGCTCGGGCGGCGTCGGCCACCTTCGACTGCTCGGCCGTGACGGCCGGCGCCCGGTGTGCGTCGGCGGTCGGGGCGGCGTGAGCCGCGGCGAGGGGGGTCGCGACGGCCGTGGCCACCGCGATGCCGAACGCGAGACCTGCTGAGAGCTTCTTCACGGAATCTCCTTCGAGGGACGTGCATGGGTGGTCGTGCATGGGGTCGTGCATGGGGTCGTGCATGGGGTCGTGCAGGGGGTCGTGCACGGGGTGGACGCGCGCCCAGGGACGGCGCGATGGTGGCGGCGGGTGCAGGCCTGGAGGTGCCGGGACCCGCCGCCACCAGTTCAGGGCGAGAAACCGGGCCGACGCTCAGGGGGAGCGCCGGCCCGGCCGGTCTCGGGCTAGCTGGTGGCCAGGGCCGTGTCGTCGACGACGAACGACGTCTGCAGGGAGGAGTCCTCGTTCATGAGGAACTTCACCGAGATCGTCTTGCCCTTGTAGGCCGTGACGTTGAACGACTTCTGCGTGTACGTCGCGTTGGTGCCCACGTTGGAGTAGGTGGCCAGGGTGGTCGTCGTCGAGCCGTTGACCACCTGCACCTTCATCGTGTCGTAGGCCGTGCTGCCCGACTCCGCGGTGTCCGTCCGGAGCCAGAACGACAGGGTCGCCGCGGTCACGGTCGACGGGATCGTCACGCTCTGCTGCACCGTCTCGGTCGAGGTCGAGCCGTTGCCACCGAGCCAGGCCTTCCAGCTGCCGGTGCGAGCCGGACGGCCGGTGTTGTTGGTGATCGGCCCCGAGGTGCCGGTCCAGCTCACCGCACCTGACTCGAAGCCCGGGTTGAGCAGCAGGTTGCCACCGGTGGGCGGGGGCGTGCTCCCGCACGTGGCCGAACCGGCCGGGACGGCGATGGCGGTGAAGGCCGCCTCGACCGACTTGCAGGTCTGGCTGGTCGCGCCGAAGAGCTCGATGGCCGAGCTGATTGCGCCGTTACGGGCGGCCGCGTAGTTGCTGTTGCTGGTGAGCTTGGTCGAGAGCGTGCGGTACCAGACCTTCTCGATGTTGGCCCGGCCCGCGCCGGTCACCGCTGCGGCGGTGCCGCAGACCGGGCTGTTGTAGCTGACGCCGTTGATGGTCTTGGCGCCGCTGCCCTCGGAGGCCAGGTAGAACCAGTGGTTCAGCGGCCCCGAGGAGTAGTGCGGGTTGAGCTGGCCGAGGGTCGAGGACCAGCAGTCCTTGGACGCACCGTCCTTGCTGGGCTTGTCCATGTAGCGCAGCGGCGTCCCGTTGCCGTTGATGTCGATCTCCTCGCCGATGAGGTAGTCGCCCGGGTCGCTCGGGTTGTTCGCGTAGAACTCGACGGCGGTGCCGAAGATGTCCGACGTCGCCTCGTTGAGGCCGCCGGCGTCGCCGCTGTAGACCAGCCCCGCGGTGTTCTCGGTGACACCATGGGACATCTCGTGCCCGGCCACGTCGATCTCGGTCAGCGGCGCGGCGTTGCCCGCCCCGTCGCCGTAGGACATCTGGGTGCCGTCCCAGAAGGCGTTCTCCATCGCGTTGGCGAAGTGCACCCGAGACGGAGCGCCACGACCGTCGTTCCAGATCCCGTTGCGGCCCAACACATTCTTGTAGTAGTTGAACGTCGTGGTGGCGCCGTAGTGGGCGTCGACGGCAGCAGAGGCACGGTCCGAGACCGCGCCGTTGCCCCAGATGTCGTCAGAGTCGAGGAACAGGTCGCCAGCCGGGCCGACCCCGGTGTTGGGGTCGCCCTGGTTGTGGGCGTCGCGGGTGTTGTTGCCGTGCGTGTCGGTGAGCTCGTAACCACCGCCGGTGTGCGCCTTGGTCTCGAGGGAGGCGTTGTAGAAGATCCCGTCACCCGTGCCGGTCTGCACCTCGTCGTAGCTGATCAGGGTGGCACCGGACCTGGCGTCGACGAGGGTGTGCAGCCGCGACGGGACCTGGTCGGCCCGCACGCTCTTCACCAGCACGTCGTAGGCCAGCACGGGCTTGGCGCCACCCGCCCACACGACCAGCTCGCCGGACGGGGACTCGGTCCGCCTGCCGGCGGACCTGCCCTCGGACAGGGCCTCGGCCTTCGTCACCGACGGCGTCGTCGAGGTGACGGCGACCTTGCCGCTGGCGTTGTAGACGACGTCCTTGGTCGCGCCCGCCTTCGACTTCTCGACGACCAGGTCGCCTCCCACCACGCGCAGGCCCTTGAAGGTGCGGTCGTAGCGGACGTGCTGCGTGCCGTCGGCGTCGGTGAGGACGTTGCGCACCACGAGCTTCTCGTCCTTCGAGAGGCCGAGTGCCGCGTGGTCCTTGTCGGCATTGACCTGGGCTGCGGTGACGCTGGTCGGAGCCAGGGTCGGCGCGGACAGGGGGGATGCTGAAGCGGCAGACAGTGGAGTGGCCACGGCCGCGGCGACTGCGACGCCCAGTGCGGCGCCGGTAGACAGTCGGATCACGAAAACCCTCTTCTCGGACATGCGCAGGTTTGGTTGCCTGCACGTCGGGCGGCGGGATCCCCCTCCAGGGGCGGCACAGGGTTGCCGTGGGCGTCGCGCCGTGCCGACCTAACCCGCCGTGCGAAGCGCGGGTCAATGTTTCTTGCGAAGACTTGACCAAATGCGTGGGAACCTGCGGAATGTCACGTTCCACACCGACTTTTCTTCTGGTCTTGTCCAAGACCGCGTCATCGTCGAGCCGTCGCCACCCCGCTCCGGTCCAGCCACTGGACCCGAGGACTCAGCATGCGGACGGGTTTCGGAGAACGTAACCGCCCGGCCCCCTCGCTCGTTGTCAGTCCACTGCAGCGGCGCCATCCCGGCCCGCCCGCCACCGTGGAGGCTCGATGTCGCGCCGCACCTCGTCCCAGCTCTGGCCCGTCGGCGTCCTCGCCGTGGCAGCCCTGGCCATGCCCGCCTTCGTCGCCACCGAGGCGTCCGCCGCGTCGGCGCCCCGCAACGCGCCGGCCGCGTCCGCCCCCCTTGACGGCGTGGACACCTACTCCGGATTGACGTTCACGGTGCCGGCGGGCAAGAACGACCTCGGCCAGCCGCAGACCTGCACCATCGACGCCGACCTCTACAAGCCGCACTCGGCCAGCCGCGCCGCGAGGGTCCCGGCGATCCTCACGACCAACGGGTTCGGCGGGAGCAAGGCCGACCAGGCGGGCTTGGGCGCGGCCTTCGCCAAGCGGGGCTACGCGGTGCTGTCGTACACCGGGCTCGGCTTCCCGGACAGCGGCTGCAAGATCTCGCTCGACGACCCGGGGGTCGATGGCGTGGCCGCGAGCTCGCTGGTGAGCTTCCTCGGCGGCGCAGGCTCCGCGGCATACACCTCGTCGACCGTGGGCGGCCAGACCGGTGGGGCGGGCACGGTGGCCGTCGACTTCACGGTCCTCGACGACGCGGCGACGCACGACCCGCGCCTCGGGATGATCGGTGGCTCCTACGGCGGCCAGATCCAGTTCGCTACTGCCGCAGTGGATCGCCGCGTGGACACGCTCGTCCCCCTCATCACCTGGAACGACCTGCGGTACTCGCTGGCCCCCAACAACACCAGCTTCACCAGCGGCGTGACCTACGCCGGCTCCAACCCCGGCACCGAGAAGGTCGGGTGGGCGGGCCTGTTCTTCGGCGTCGGCATCCTCGACGGCCTCCAGGGCGCGGCGATCGACCCGACCCGCAACGTGGGGTGTCCCAACTTCGTGCTCGAGGCCTGTCGCGCCAAGGCGACCCTCGACACGCTCGGGTACCCGGACGCGGCGACGACCGCACTGACCGACCGCGTGTCCGTGGGCCACTACATCGACCAGGTGAAGGTGCCCACCTTCCTGATCCAGGGCGAGAACGACACCTTGTTCAACCTCCAGGAGGCCAGCGCCACCTACCGGGGGCTCAAGGCGCGCGGCGTCCCGGTGTCGATGGCCTGGCAGTCGTGGGGCCACTCCGGCGGCACCGGCGCCAACACCGGCGCGGCGCCCGGGGAGCTCGACCTCACCGGCGAGCACATCGAGGACACCTACCTGGGCCTGCGCATCAAGAACTGGTTCGACCACTACCTCAAGGGTTCGTCGGTCTCCACCGGCCCCGGCTTCTCCTACTTCCGCGACTGGGTCCCCTACACCGGCTCGGCCGCTCCCGCGTACGCCAGCGCCGGCAGCTACCCGGTCGGCACCCGCGCCAGCTGGTACCTGTCCGCGGCCGACCAGCTCGTCGCGTCGCGGTCGGCGATCCTGCCGGGCTCGACGTCGTGGGCCAACCCCGGGCTGGGGGCACCGGCGTCCTACACCGAGGTGTCCGGGCTCGAGGGCCAGGTCGACCTCCCCGACGGGCTGACCGTCCCGTTCGACACCCCCGGCACGTTCGGCTCGTGGTCGACCCCCGCGCTGGGCAAGCCGCTCACCGTCGTGGGCGCCCCCACCCTCGACGTGCGGTTCGAGTCACCGACCGTCGCGGTCACCCAGTCGGCTGGCCCCAGCGGTCAGCTCCAGGTCTTCGCCAAGCTCTACGACGTGGCACCTGACGGCTCGATCACGTTGGTGCACAAGCTGATCAGCCCCGTGCGGGTCGCCGACGTCACCCAGCCGGTGCACATCGAGCTCCCGGCCATCGTGCACCGCGTCGAGGCCGGGCACCGGCTGCGGCTCGTCCTCGCGAGCACCGACGCCGCCTACAAGAACGCGTATGCCGTGCAGCCCGTCACGGTCCGCGCGTCACCCACCGCACCGGCCACCCTGAGCATCCCGGTCGTGCCGTAGGCAGCCGCCCCGCCGTGCCGCTGGACCCGACGCGGCGGGGTGTTCTGCTCAGAGCAGCAAGCGCTGGTCACCGTGGGACCACCCGCCCCACGGTGGCTCCATGCGCGAAACTCCCAGCTCACCGCTCGCCCCGTCCGACCACCTCACCACCCGGCTGCTCGAGCAACGGATCATCGTGCTCGACGGCGAGCTCGACGACCACGGCGGCACCCGCCTGTGCTCCCAGCTCTTCCTGCTGTCGGCCGAGGACCCGCGGGCCGACATCAGCCTGTGGATCAACTCCCCCGGCGGCTCCGTCCCGGCCATGCTCGCGATCCACGACGCGATCCGGCTGATCCCGAACGACGTGTCCACGCTCGCCCTCGGACTCGCCTGCAGCGCCGGCCAGTTCCTCCTCACGGCGGGGACGCACGGCAAGCGCTACGCCCTGCGGCACTCGCGGATCCTCATGCACCAGGGGTCGGCCGGCATCGGTGGCACCGCCGTCGACATCGAGCTGCAGGCCGACGACCTGCGCCACACCGTCGAGACCGTGCTCGGGCTGATCGCCGAATACACCGGCCAGCCGCTCGAGCGGGTCCGCGAGGACTCCGCGCGCGACCGGTGGTACTCCGCGGAGCAGGCCCTGGCCTACGGGTTCGTCGACGGCATCCTCGACTCGCTCGACAGCATCCGGCCCAGACGGGTCGCCCGCACCGGACTCGGGAGCCCGCAGTGAGCACCTACACGATCCCCAACGTGATCCGCACCCACCCCCGGGGCGACCGTGTCATGGACGTCTACAGCCACCTCCTGAGCGAGCGCATCGTCTACCTCGGCACCGAGATCGACGACGGGGTCTCCAATGCGCTGATCGCCCAGATCCTGCACCTCGAGTCCGAGGACGCCGACCAGCCGATCGACCTCTACATCAACTCCCCCGGCGGTTCGCTCACGGCGACCTTCGCGGTCTACGACGCGATGGAGTTCGTCCGGGCACCGATCGCCACGACCTGCATCGGCCAGGCCTGCTCCACCGCGGCGATCCTGCTCGCCGCCGGGGCTCCTGGGAAGCGCAGCATCCTTCCGCACGCCCGCGTGCTGCTGCACCAGCCCTCGGCACGCAGCCAGGGCGCCATCCCCGACCTCATCCTCGAGGCGGACGAGGTGATCCGGCTGCGCGCGGAAGCGGAGCGGGTGCTCTCCCACCACACCGGGCAGCCGCTGGAGACCCTGCGGCGGGACACCGACCGCGACCGGATCTTCACCCCCGAGGCGGCCGTGGAGTACGGGCTGGTCGACCGGCTCGTGTCCTACCGCACGCCGGCGCAGGCCGAGGCAGCCGGCCCGGTCAGCCGACCTGGGCAGCCGGCCCGGTCAGCCGGCCCGGTCAGCCGACCTGGGCAGCCGGCCCGGTCAGCCGACCTAGGCAGCCAGCCGGATCTCGCCGGGAGGGGGGGCTGCCAGCGCACTGTGCTGGCGGCGCAGGTCGAGGGACGCGAGGTGGGTGACCTCGACCAGCTCCTCGCCGAGTGCACCGGTGATCGCCGCGAGCACCTCGGACGACGGGTCCTTGCGGCCCCGCTCGACCTCCGACAGGTACTGCGGGGAGATCCCGGCGCGAGCCGCCGCCTCGACGAGGGTGAGCCCGCGACGGCGCCGCAGGTGCCGCAGGCGGGCTCCGACCACCTCGCGCCACAGGGGCTGGGCCACCGGCGGGGCCGAGGGCCGTGCCGACGGTGGCGCCACGGGTGGCGCCGAGGGGCGCGCCATCCGACCAGCAGGCGGCACCAGGTGAAGGGACGACGCAGCGCTCATGCCACCACGCTAGGCGCGGCCCGGCGGCTCTCGGAAGGCCGGTTCGCCGACGGCACAACCAGCGGTCCCACATCGATGTGACGCAGCAGACAGCGCGGCGCCCCCGTGGCAGGACCAAGTGCCCTCCTGCTCGTCCCTGCTCGGTTCGAGCATGGAGTTGCAGGCAACCGGGCAACTAGGCCCACCAAGGAGGAAAGCAGTCATGACAACGATCCAGCGCCACCCCAAGCTCGATGTGCTCGTCGAGCACGACCTGGTGACCCACTCGATGGCCCGCAGGGCGCTTGCGGTGCTGCGGGTCGCCTTCGGCCTCACGTTCCTGTGGGCCTTCTTCGACAAGCTGTTCGCCCTCGGCTTCCACACCGGCGTCAACGCCCAAGGCGTGACGGACCGCTTCGGTCCGGCCGCGTGGATCCACGGCGGCAGCCCCACCACGGGATTCCTGAAGAACGGGGTCCCAGAGAACAATCCCTTCCAGGGCTTCTTCAACGGCATGGCCGGACAGGCCTGGGCGGACTGGCTGTTCATGGCTGGACTGCTCGGCATCGGTCTCGCGCTCACGCTCGGCATCGGCATGCGGATCGCCGCAGCCACCGGCGCCCTGCTCTACGCGCTGATGTGGGCAGCCTCGCTGCCGCTGGAGAACAACCCGGTCATCGATGACCACATGCTCGGCGCCATCAGCGTCGTCGTGCTGGCGGCCCTCCTCGCTGGCGACACCTGGGGATTCGGCCAGATGTGGGCTAAGACCGGGCTCGTCCGGCGCTACAGGTTCCTGCGGTAGCCCGGACAGGGCGAGGGGTCAGACGAGAGTCTGGCCCCTCACTTCGTGTGCCCGGCCGGGTGCCGGCCGGCCGTGGCGCTGGTGGGACGGTCGCTGGTGGGACGGTCGCTAGTGGGACGGTCGCTAGTGGGACGGGACTGCGCCGCGGACCCACGCGACGATGTCGGTGGTCGTGGCGCCGGGGGTGAAGACCTTGGCGACGCCGATCTTCTCCAGCTCGGGGATGTCGGCCTCGGGGATGATGCCGCCGCCGAACACGACGATGTCGGTGGCGTCGCGCTCCTTGAGGAGCTCCATCACCTTGGCGAAGAGGGTCATGTGCGCACCGGACAGCACGGACAGCCCGACGAGGTCGGCGTCCTCCTGGATGGCGGCCTCGACGATCTGCTCGGGCGTCTGGTGCAGCCCGGTGTAGACGACCTCCATGCCTGCGTCGCGCAGGGCCCGGGCCACCACCTTCGCGCCACGGTCATGGCCGTCGAGCCCGGGCTTGGCCACGACGACGCGCAGAGGAGAGTCAGTCATGGCCGCAGACTAGCCACTCTCGGCGCGCAGCAGGGTCCCGGGTGGCGCACACCACGGCCGAGAGTGCCTCCCGCACCCGGTCCTCGGCACCTGTGCGTCACCGAACCGCGCCGGTGGACTCCTCGTGACCATGAGGTGGCCAGAGGTCGCAGGGTGGCGCAACCGGACACGCGTGTCGGTTGGGCCACAACACTCGAAAGCGGGCGATTCACCCACTAGGTTCAGTGGGATGTCGCAGAGCGTCCCGCGCCCTCGCCGACCTGCCGCACCGAAGCGGCGCCCGTCGGGTGACGAGGCGCGCCCGGGGCCGCTGGTCCGGGCCACTCGAGGGGTGCGGACGGCGACCGTCATGGCCGGCGACATCGTCGGCGGCGCGGCGAAGGCCCTGGCCACCCCGACCGGAGCCCTCGGGGCAGCCGTCGAGGCAGCCTGGGTGACCACCCACCTCGCGCTCTACCCGTGGGGCCTGATCGGGCGGCACGGCAGCGACAGCCAGCTCGGCTTCCGCGTCGAGCACCTCCCCCCGATCCAGCGTGGGTTGGTGATCTCCGACGTCGAGGCCGCGGGCACCCCGATCCTGCTGGTGCACGGCATGGTCGACAACCGGTCGATCTTCACGCTGCTGCGCCTCGGCCTGCGGCGCCGCGGCTTCGGTCGCGTCACGAGCATGAACTACTCGCCGTTCACGGCGGATGTCCGCGTGGCCGCCGCCCAGCTCGCCGAGGAGGTCGAGGCGCTCGTCGCCGAGACCGGCTACGAGCGGATCCACGTCGTGGGTCACTCGATGGGCGGGCTGATCGCGCGCTACTACGTGACCCGGCTCGGCGGCGACGAGCGGGTCCACACGCTCGTGACGCTGGGCACGCCCCACCAGGGCACCTACACGGCATACGGGTGGCACAACCAGCTGACCCGACAGCTGCGCCCCGGCAGCGGGCTGATGCGTGAGCTCGACGAGCCGGTGCCGGAGTGCCGCACCCGGTTCGTCGTCTACTGGTCCGACCTCGACCAGATGGTCTTCCCGCAGCGCAACGCCGCACTCACCCACCCTGACCTGCAGGCTCGCAACATCGACCTGCACGGCGTGGGCCACATGTCACTGCCGATCATCGGCAGCGTGGTGCACGGCATCTCCAGCACCCTGGCCCACCTCGACTCCGAGGGGCACACCCTGACGCCCGGCGTGACCGAGCTGCGGCGACGCACCCCGTGAGGTCAGCCGTTCGGGCCATTGATCTCCCGACACGCCCTCTTTCCCCCGGAACGATTTTGGATAACGAACTGGTCACGCTAACCTCGGGGCTTCCGTGTCCCCCCGCACGCAAGGTTTTCATTCTGTGAGCAACGCTTCCTACTCGGGCCGTCACCGTGCCCCGGGCCGTCACCGCGCGCCTCGAAGAGGTGTCCGCCTCGCCAAGAGCGGCTACCTCCTGCCGAGCGCTGCCGCGGCGGCACTGGTCGTGACGGCCACGGGGGCCACCGTCGCGGAGTCGTCCCCGGCGTACTTCGACCTCACCGGCGCCACGGCCAAGGCCAAGGCGGAGGACGCGGAGACCGCGCGGTTCGAACGGATCGAGGCGTCGCAGCAGCGCGAGGTGCAGGTCACTGCCGCGCAGGCCCGCGTGCTGGAGGCCGCCCGCATCGCCCGCACCGCCGAGCGCAAGGCGGTCGCCAAGAAGCGGGCGCTGGCCGCGGCCCTCAAGAAGGCCGAGGCCGACCGCAAGGCCCGCGAGAAGTGGCTCCTCCCGATCAAGGGCGCGACCTTCACCTCCGGCTTCGGCTGGCGGTGGGGCCGGATGCACGAGGGCAACGACTTCGGCACGCCTGTCGGCACCCGCCTCGGGTCGATGTCGACCGGCACGGTGATCTTCGCCGGGGCCGAGGGCGGCTACGGCAACAAGGTCGAGATCGAGTACTGGGACGGCACGGTCTCCGTGTACGGCCACATGAGCCAGATCGACGTCGTGGTCGGCCAGCAGCTGGCCCCCGGCGACCTGGTCGGCCTCTCCGGCAACACCGGTCACTCGACCGGGCCGCACCTGCACCTCGAGATCCACCCCAACGGCGGCGCGGCGATCGACCCGGCTCCGTGGCTGCACGCCCACGGCCTGCAGTAGCAGCACCGCACCACCACGGAAGGCGCCCTCCGGGGCGCCTTTTCCGTATGCCGCGTCAGGGCTTCTCGACGTCAGGGCTTCTCGACGTCAGAGCTTCTCGAGCGGGGCGTAGCGGAGCAGGAACCGCTTGACGCCGGTGTCGCCGCCGAAGTCGACGTGGGCCTGGGTCTTGTCGCCGTCGCCCTCGGTCTTGACGACGGTGCCCATGCCGTAGCTGTCGTGGGTGACCTTGTCGCCCGGGTGGAGCGAGATGAGCGGACGGTTGCCGGGTGAGCGGACCCCGGGACGGGCGGCGAGGGTCGCGACCGCCGGCAGCCCGGGTCGGCGGGTGGTGGTCGCGGCCTCGGCGCGCTGCCACTCCACCAGCTCGGGCGGGATCTCGTCGAGGAACCGGCTGGCCGGGTTGTACTGCGGCGCCCCCCAGGCCGAACGGACCGCCGCACGCGACAGGTGGAGCCGTTCGCGGGCGCGGGTGATGCCGACGTAGGCGAGCCGGCGCTCCTCCTCCAGCTCCTTCGGGTCGCCCAGCGCCCGCAGGTGGGGGAAGGTGCCGTCCTCCATGCCGGTGAGGAAGACCACCGGGAACTCCAGGCCCTTCGCGGTGTGGAGCGTCATCAGGGTGACGACACCGAGGTCCTCGGCCTCCTCGGAGTCCGGGATCTCGTCGGCGTCGGCGACCAGCGACACCTGCTCGAGGAAGTCCTCGAGCGAGGCGACCTCACCGGTCGAGGCGCGGGTCTCGTCGAACTCCTGCGCCACGGCGACGAGCTCGGCGAGGTTCTCGATGCGGGTCTCGTCCTGCGGGTCGTGGCTGGCCCGCAGCTCCGCGAGGTAGCCCGACTTGTCGATGACGGCCTCGAGCAGCGCGCCGACCCCCTGCTCGTCGTCGGCGTGCACCTGGCCGAGCTGCTCGAGCAGCCCGGTGAAGCCCTTGATCGCCGCGACCGAGCGGGTGGCGATCCCGGGGGCGTCCTCAGGCCGTCCGAGGGCCGCGATGAACGGGATGCGCTCGCGCTCGGCGAGGGCCGCCACGCAGGCCTCGGCGCGGTCGCCGATCCCGCGCTTGGGCACGTTGAGGATGCGCCGCAGGTTGACGGTGTCGGTGGGGTTGGAGATGACCCGCAGGTAGGCCAGGGCGTCCTTGACCTCGCGACGCTCGTAGAACCGGGTGCCCCCGACCACCTTGTAGGGCAGGCCGACCCGCACGAAGACCTCTTCCAGCGCACGGGACTGGGCGTTGGTGCGGTAGAAGACCGCGACGTCCTTGGGCTTGACGCCCGCGGAGTCGCCGAGCTCGTCGATGGTCTTGGCCACGAAGGCGGCCTCGTCGTGCTCGTTGTCGCCGACGTAGCCGATGATCGCCGTGCCGTTGCCGCTGTCGGTCCAGAGGTTCTTCTTGCGGCGCTCGGGGTTCTTGGCGATCACCGAGTTGGCGGCCTGCAGGATTGTCTGGGTGGAGCGGTAGTTCTGCTCGAGCAGGATGGTCCGCGCCGTCGGGTAGTCCTCCTCGAACTCCACGATGTTGCGGATCGTCGCGCCCCGGAAGGCGTAGATCGACTGGTCGGCGTCGCCGACCACCACGAGCTCGGCCGGCTCGACCGCGGGACCGTCGCCCACCGGCATACCGGGGCTGCCCGCGGCGCCACCCACCAGCTCGCGCACGAGCTGGTACTGGGCGTGGTTGGTGTCCTGGTACTCGTCGACCAGGACGTGGCGGAACCGGCGGCGGTAGTGCTCGGCGACGTCGGGGAACGCCTGGAGGATGTTGACCGTCGTCATGATGAGGTCGTCGAAGTCGAGGGCGTTGGCCTGGCGCAGCCGGCGCTGGTAGCCGGTGTAGGCCTCGGCGAGCATCCGCTCCTGGTGGGTGCCCTCCCCCACCCGCGAGGCGAAGGTCTCCTCGTCGACCAGCTCGTTCTTGAGGTTGGACACCTGGTGGCTGAACGACCGCGGCGGGTAGCGCTTCGGGTCGAGATCGAGGTCACGCATGACCATCGCCATGAGCCGCTGGCTGTCGGCGGCGTCGTAGATGGAGAAGGTCGACTTGAGCCCGACCTTGGCGGCCTCGCGGCGCAGGATGCGCACGCACGCGGAGTGGAACGTCATGACCCACATCGCCTTGGCCCGCGGCCCGACCAGGGCGGCGACCCGCTCCCGCATCTCGGCCGCGGCCTTGTTGGTGAACGTGATGGCCAGCACCTGTCCCGGCTGCACCCCCCGAGCGGCCAGCAGGTAGGCGATCCGGTTGGTGAGGACCCGGGTCTTGCCCGAGCCCGCGCCGGCGACGATGAGGAGGGGCCCGCCCTCGTGGAGGACCGCCTCGCGCTGCTGCGGGTTGAGCCCCTCGAGCAGGGTCTCGGGGTCGGCACGGTGGGTGGAGCCGTCGTCGGGGCCGCGGCCCTCGGCGGCCGCCTGCGCCCAGCTGGGGACGCCGCGGTCGTCGACCACCGTCGCCCGAGCCGCCGCAGCGCTCGGTCGGGTGCCGGAGCTCGGATCGGACGGGCGGTGCTGGTCGAAGGGCTCGAGGTCATCGAAGAGCGTGCTCATGTTGCTCCCAGCCTACGTGGCCGAGGCGACAGACCCGATATCCCGTGGCTGCCCGTGGGCACCCCCGCTAGCGTCGGGGCATGACCCGGCTCGTCGACCCGCACGTCCGCTACCAGGCCGGCTACCTGGCCGCGTCCGACGAGTTCGCCCGGGCAGGGGAGCAGCGGGACGGCGACGGCGACCTCGCGCAGCCGGCCGAGCCGGGATATGCCGGCTACACCTTCACCCGCGAGGGCCTGGCGGACCCCGCGGAGTTCGCCCGGTTCGTGGCCCAGCGGGTCGCGGCCCGCGACGAGGACGCACCCCGGAGGTCGCGCTGGACGGCCTGCCACTTCTTCTGGGTCGTCGACGACGCGGACGACTACGTCGGCTCGCTGGCCCTGCGCCACGACCTCACCCCCTTCCTGCTGCGCGAGGGCGGCCACATCGGCTACAGCATCCGCCCCTCGGCCCGGCGACGCGGCCACGCCACGGCGGCCCTGCGGCTGGCCCTTCCCGTGGCCCGCCGGGACGTGGGGCTCGACCGGGTCCTGGTGACCTGCCTCGAGACCAACGAGGGGTCCCGTCGGGCCATCGAGGCGAACGGCGGCGTCTACGAGGACTCCTGCAACGGCACGCGGCGCTACTGGCTGGCGACATGAGCCTGGCCCCCCACCCGGTCACGGGCCAGCCCTTCGAGTCGCCGGTGCCACCGGGCACGGGGTGGCCCGGCGACTCCGCGACGGCTGCGACCCCGGTGGCGCGCACGGCGGCTCAGGCGCACGCCCTGGCCTGCACGTCGCCCGACGTCGCCGAGCTCGACGCACGGGTCACCGTCTGCCGTGCCTGTCCCCGGCTCGTCGAGTGGCGCGAGACCGTGGCGACCCGGGGGCGCCGGGCCTCCTTCGCCGACCAGCCCTACTGGGGCAGGCCGGGGGCGGGTTTCGGCGACCCCGAGGCGGAGGTCCTGGTGGTCGGGCTCGCCCCGGCCGCCAACGGCACCAACCGCACCGGCCGCATGTTCACCGGCGACCGCTCGGGCGACTGGTTGTATGCCGCGTTGCACCGGGCCGGCTACGCCAGCCAGCCGCAGTCCCTCGCCAGCGGCGACGGGCTGACCCTGCGCGGGATGCGGATCGTCGCGGCGGTCCGCTGTGCACCGCCCGGCAACAAGCCCACGACGGCGGAGAAGGCCACCTGCGCGCACTGGCTCGACCGCGACCTCGAGCTCGCCGCACCCCGGTTGCGGTCGATGCTGGCCCTCGGGTCGATCGCCTGGGACGCCACCCTCGGCAGCGCGCGACGCCTCGGCTGGCAGGTCCCGCGGCCCAAGCCCCGGTTCGGGCACGCCGCCGAGGCCGTGCTCACCACGCCCGAGGGCCGCGCGGTCCGGCTGGTCGGCAGCTACCACGTCAGCCAGCAGAACACCTTCACCGGCAAGCTCACCGAGGCCATGCTCGACGCAGCGGTCGCGCGGTTGGGCCAGGTGTGACCGTGGTGCTGCTGTCGACCCCGCACGTCCGCTTCCACCGGTCCTTCCTCGCCGCGGCCGACGAGTTCCGGGCTGCCGGCCAGGAGCAGCACGACGGCATCGTGAGCTGGCCGGCCGAGGGCGACTTCCCCGGCGTCGTCTTCACCCGCGAGGGGCTGGAGGAGCCGGCCGAGTTCGCCCGGCTGGTGGCCCACCGCATCGGCGACGCCGACGAGTCCGGCCTGCGTCCGCCGGGCTGGACCCCGGCCACCTACTGGTGGATGGCGGACCCCGCGCAGCCCGACGAGTTCGTCGGTGCCATCTCGCTGCGCCACAGCATCGACCACCCCATGCTCGCGAGCGTGGGCGGCCACGTCGGCTACGGCGTGCGTCCGAGCGCCCGACGGCGCGGCTTCGCCAGCGACGCACTGCGGCAGGTCGTGCCGCTGGCCGCCGCACGCGGCATACCGAGGCTGCTCGTGACGTGCGACCTCGACAACGTGGCGTCGGCGCGCACCATCGAGGCGAACGGCGGCGAGTTCGAGGGTGAGCTGCGCGGCAAGCGGCGCTACTGGATTCCCACCGGGGCCTGAGCCGGTCGGGCACGCACCGCACCGCAGCATCGTCGCAGTCTCACCGCAGCCGCACCGCGGCCTCACCCGAGCGGCAGCTCGACCCGGAAGCAGGTGCCACCCTCCACCGGCGCCGGCTGCACCGAGACCGTCCCCCCGAGCCCGTCGACGAGCGCCTTGACGAGCGCGAGCCCGAGCCCGGTGCCGACGCGGCGCACCCCCCGGTAGCGCTGGTAGAGCTCGGACCGCTCGAACGCGACCGCCCGGTCGTCAGCCGTCAGCCCGGGACCGCCGTCGCGCACCTCGAGCACCGCACGGTCGAGCTCGACCCGCAGGGCCAGCACGAGTGGTGCGCCGGACTCGGTGACCCGCAGGGCGTTCTCCGCCAGTCCGTCGATGACCTGGCGCACCCGCACCGGGTCGGTGCGGACGGGCACGGCGGCGGGGGGACGCTCGACCGCGAAGCGGACGCCGTCCCGACGACAACGCTCGCCCCACACCTCGGCGGCCTGGTCGACGACGTCGCGCAGGTCGAGGGACACCGCGTCGAACCGGAAGTCGTCGGCCCCCAGCCTGGCCAGGTCGAGCAGGTCGGCGACCAGGCGCTCGAGCCGGGCCGACTCGGCCACGATCGTGCGACCGGCCGCGGGCACGCCGGCACCGGTGATGACGCCGTCCTGGAGTCCCTCGGCGAAGCCCTTGACCGCCCCGAGCGGGGTGCGCAGCTCGTGCGAGACCGACAGCAGGAACTCGCGCTGCCGCCGCTCGCTGTGCTCGAGCGCCTCTGCGAGCGCGTTGAGCGACTCCCCCGTCTCGGCGACCTCGCTGGGGCCCTCGGGCACCACCCGCACGGCCCGCTCCCCCGCGGCCATCCGGTGCGCGGCAGCAGCGGTGCTGCGCAGGGGGGCGGCCAGCCGTCGGGCGAAGAGCACCGAGGCCAGCACCGCGAGGACGAGGCCGACCACGAGCGCCAGCAGCACGCGGTTGAGCAGCCGCAGGCTCTGGCCGGTGGCGAGGCTGGCCCGCTGGGCGAAGACGACCGTCGCACCGGTGGTCAGCGGCCGCACCTCCACCAGCACCTGCCGACCGTCGATGCGCAGGGTGTGCGAGCCGCTCGCCGTCCGTTGCGCCGCCGGCAGCTGGGTGTATGCCGCGCGGGCCAGCGCGTCGCCCGCCAACCTCCCACCCGGCCCCTCCCAGGCGACCGGGGTGTCCTGCTTGCGCACGACCCGCAGGGCCGGCGCGATGTCGACGGGCCGGCTCGCCTCCAGGACCGCACTCACCAGATCTGCCTTGCTGCGCAACGCCTTTCGCGCCTCGTCCTGGGCGGCACCCCGGACCAGGCCGACCGAGACCAGACCGGCCACGACGACTGCGATGGTGACGACCACCGCCATCAGGGCGGCGGTGCGGCGCTCCAGCGAGCCACGAGCGACCGGGCCTGCGGCGCTCACGGTCGCTCGACGCTGTAGCCGACGCCGCGCACGGTGCGGATCGGGCTGTCGTCGCCGAGCTTGGCGCGCAGCTGGGCGATGTGGACGTCGACGGTGCGCGTCGGGTCGTCGGCCGGGTAGTCCCACACGGCCATCAGCAGCTCGCCGCGCGTGTAGACCCGGCCGGGTCGGGCCATGAGATGAGCCAGCAGGTCGAACTCCGTTGTCGTCAGGGGCAAGGGGCGGTCATGGAGGCGGCCGCGTCTGGTGTCGGTCTCGAGGACCAGGGCGCCGACGGCCAGGGTCCGTGGTCGGTCCCGTGCCGACTCGGCCGCGCGTTGTTGCCGGCGCAGCAGCGCACGCACCCGCGAGGCGAGCTCTCGCGGGGAGTAGGGCTTGGTCACGTAGTCGTCCGCGCCCAGCTCGAGCCCGACGATCCGGTCGACCTCGTCGTCGCGGGCGGTCACGAAGATCACCGGCGTCCAGTCGTCACCGGCCCGCATGCGGCGGCACACCTCGATCCCGTCGACGCTGCCCGGAAGCCCGATGTCGAGCAGCACCAGGTCGTGGTCGCGACGGTCCAGCGCGGCGAGGGCCGCGTCGGAGTCGGCCACCACGTCCACCCGGTGCCCGTCGCGCTCCAGGTAGAGGCGGGCGAGCTCGGCGAGGGCAGGCTCGTCCTCGACGAGCAGCACGCGCGAGGTCGACACCGGGTGCACGCCCGAGGGGACGGCCTGCTTGGCGCCCGGCGTCGCGCCCGAGGCGGGGCCCGAACCGGTGCCCGGGGGTGTGGTCATGGCGCAACCGTCGCCGACCCGAGGGTGCGACGGCAAGCGCCCTCGCGGCATACGGGGCAATCGCCGCGCGGTCGTGGCCGAACCCGAACACTCCCCGAACACTGCGGTCACGTTGCTCGCACATCGAGGGTCCATCGTTCGGCGCATGGACACACGAACCATCCTCATCCGCTGCGCGGCCCTGCTCTCGGTGGGCGCCGCGCTGATCCACGTCGGGGTTAGCGGCGACCACTTCCAGGAGTGGTGGGCCGCGGGCCTGTTCTTCCTCGTCGCAGCGGCCGCCCAGCTCGGGTGGGCGTTGTGGTGCTGGTCGCGACCCTCGTCGCGACGCGTCCTCCTGGCGGGGGCCGGGGGCTCGGCGGCGCTGGCGCTGGTCTGGGTGGTGTCGCGCACCAGCGGCCTGCCGCTCGGACCGGGAGCCGGCGTCGCCGAGCCGGTGGGCGTCGCCGACACCGTCTGTGTCGCGCTGGAGGTGCTCAGCGCGGGCCTGGCCGCCGTGGCGGCGACCGCCTGGGCGCCGACCCGGCTCGGGGCTCCGTCGACGCCGCGCAGGGCGGCCGCGCTCACCGGCGCCGTCGCCGCCCTGACGCTGGTCGCGAGTGGCGCCGCGATCGCGGCACCGGGCCACGCCCACAGTGGCACCGAGGCCGCCGCCGCGTCCGCACACGGCCACGTCGCGGGCTCGGACGGCGGGGCAGCCGACGAGGACGGCGACGGTGAGGGTGCAGCACACGACCACTCCGACGTGCCCGACCTGCCCGACACGGCCTCGGCCACGCCGGAGCAGACCGCCGCCGCCGAGGACCTCCTCGCCAGGACCATCGCGGCCACGGCCGCCTACCGGGACCCGGCTGCTGCGACCAGGGCCGGCTTCGACGTGCAGGCGGCCTGGGACCGCAAGCAGAAGCTGCTCACCGCCGCCGGCAGGAAGGCGCGCGCCACCGGCACTGTGCACGTGCCCGACAAGGCCAACCGCACCGACGGCCGGATCCTCGACCCGACCGCCCCCGAGACCCTGATCTACCGCAGGTCCGCCGAGGGGAAGTTCACCCTCGTCGGCGTGATGTTCACGGCCGAGAAGAAGACGCCACCGACGAGCTACCAGCCGTACGTGCGCTGGCACACCCACGAGGCCTGCACGGGTGGCGGCGTCAAGAAGCTCAAGCCCGTCAACGGCACGTGCGCCGCCGGCACCACACCGCGCACCTCGGGGGCGATGACCCACCTGTGGTTCGTCGACCGGACGCAGCTGGCGCAGGCGTTCGCGGTCAAGCCTCCGCTCAAGGCGATGGCCGCCTACCAGAAGGCACTCTCCTAGGGCAGCGGCCGGCCTCGTCCTGCCTCGCGGCCACCGCCGGGAGGCAGGACGTAGGGTCGGAGCATGGCTCCTGACGCAACCTCCCACGACGCACAGACCGCCCGCGCGCTCGTCGTCCCCCGCACGGGTGACTCCTCGGTCCTGGAGGTGAGGGACGTCGAGGTGCCGCCGCCCGGAGACGCGCAGGTGCAGGTGGAGGTCGCCGCCGTCGGCGTCAACTTCATCGACGTCTACCAGCGGCAGGGCGTCTACCCGCTCTCGACGCCTTTCGTGTCCTGCTCCGAGGGAGCCGGCACGGTCGTGGCGGTCGGGTCCGGGGTCGGCGACCTCGCCGTGGGCGACCGCGTCGCCTGGGGGTCCGGGCTCGGCGCCGGCGCCTCGGTGGTGAACCGGGCGGCCGACACCCTGGTCCCCGTGCCCGAGGGCGTCGAGCTCGACGTCGCCGCCGCGGCCATGCTGCAGGGCATGACCGCCCACTACCTCGTCAGCTCCACGTATGCCGTGGGGCCGGGGACCACGGCACTGGTCCACGCGGCGGCGGGCGGGGTCGGCCAGCTGCTCGTGCAGATGATCAAGGCCAAGGGTGGCCGGGTCATCGCGACGGCAGGGTCACCCGCCAAGCTCGACATCGCCCGGGGTCTGGGCGCCGACGCCGTGATCAACTACCGCGAGGCCGGCGACCTCGCCGGGAAGGTCCGCGAAGCCAATGGTGCCAAGGGAGTCGACGTTGCCTATGACGGCGTCGGCAAGGCGACCTTCGACGCGTCGCTCGCGTCCCTGCGACCCCGCGGGCTGATGGTCCTGTTCGGCGGAGCCAGCGGGCAGGTGCCGCCGTTCGACATCCAGCGGCTCAACGCCGCCGGCTCGCTCTTCCTGACCCGCCCCACCCTGGGCCACTACACCGCGACCCGCGAGGAGCTGCTCGAGCGGGGCACGTCGGTGCTGGCCGACATCGCGGCCGGACGGCTCGTCGTCGAGGTGGGCGGCCGCTACCCGCTCGCCGACGCCGCCACGGCCTACGACGACCTCGAAGCGCGCCGCACCACGGGCAAGCTCCTGCTCATCCCGTGACACCGGTGCGCTGACCCCGGTGGACTGACACTGGTGCAGGGCAGGATGGTGGCGTGACGACGGAGCCGACCGGTGACCAGGCGCCTGTGGCGAGACCGTGGGTGCTGCACGTCGACATGGACCAGTTCATCGCGGCCGTCGAGATCCTGCGCCACCCCGAGCTGGCCGGAGTCCCCCTCGTGGTCGGCGGGCGGGGCGACCCCACCGAGCGCGCCGTCGTGTCGACGGCGTCCTACGAGGCGCGTGAGTTCGGCGTGCGGTCAGGGATGCCGCTCAAGGTGGCCGTGCGCCGCTGTCCGGAGGCGGTCTTCCTGCCCGTCGACGGGCCGGCCTACGAGGAAGCGTCCGCGCGGGTGATGGAGACGCTGCGGGGCATGCCGGGCGCCGTGGTCGAGGTGCTCGGCTGGGACGAGGCCTTCGTCGGGGTGACGACCGACGACCCGGTCGCCTATGCCCAGTCGATCCGCGCAGCAGTCCTGGAGGCGACCGACCTGCACTGCTCGGTGGGGGTGGGTGACACCAAGGTGCGCGCCAAGATCGCCACCGACTTCGGCAAGCCCCGCGGCGTCTACACCCTCACCCGCGACAACTGGTTCGAGGTGATGGGCGACCGGCCGACCATCGCCCTGTGGGGCGTCGGCGCGAAGATCTCGCAGCGGCTGGCCGGCCACGGCTACAGCACGGTGCGCGACCTCGCCGAGGCCGACGAGGCGACCCTGGTGGCGGAGTTCGGCCCGTCGATGGGCCCCCACTACGGCCGGCTCGGTCGCGGCGTGAGCTCGGCCAGGGTCGACGACACACCGTGGGTCGCGCGGGCGCACGGCCGGGAGACCACCTACCAGTCCAACCTCGTCGAGCCGCACGAGGTAGCCGACGCGATCCGCCTGCTCGCAGGTCAGGTCGTCGACGACATCCGGCGTGAGGAGCGGCCCTGCCAGCGGGTCTTCCTCAAGGTGCGGTTCGCGCCGTTCTTCACGACCAACCGGGTGCGCAAGCTCGCCGAGCCGACCTTCGACCCCGAGGTGATCGCGCAGACCGCGCTCGACCTGCTCGCAGCGCTCGAGGACGACCGGCCGATCCGGCTGCTCGGGGTGCGGGCCGAGATGGTGCCCCCTGAGGGCGGGTACGTCGACCCCCGCACCACCGGTCGCGGAGGCCCCAGCGCGCGGGCAGCCGGCACCGGTGGCGGCACCGAGGACGTCGCCCCCGAGGCCTGATCCCGTGCGGCCCTCCGGACTTGTTGCGCGCTCGTCCTCACGATGGGCGCCAGATGGCGGTTCCGTGACCACCAGCCGGCAACACGTCTCCGGCCGAGAGCACCTGTTGCGACCAGGTGGTCACGGGGTGGTCAGATCGGGGAGTCCGTGACCATCAGCCGGCAACACGTCGCCGGCCGAGAGCACCTGTTGCGACCAGGTGGTCACGGGGTGGTCAGATCGGGGAGTCCGTGACCACCAGCCGGCAACACGTCGCCGGCCGAGAGCACCTGTTGCGACCAGGTGGTCACGGGGTGGTCAGATCGGGGCGTCCGTGACCACCAGTGGGCAACAAGTCGGATCGTGGAAGAGCCGACGACGCAGCCTGGCCCCGTCAGAGCAGGCGTCGGCCCATCGCCCAGGCGGTCAGCTCGTGACGCGACGACAGCTGCAGCTTGCGCAGCACCGACGACACGTGGGTCTCCACGGTCTTCACCGAGATGAAGAGCTCCTTGGCGACCTCCTTGTACTGGTAGCCACGGGCGATCAGCCGCATCACCTCGCGCTCGCGCGCCGACAGGCGGTCGAGCTCCTCGTCGACCTGGGCGACCTCACCCGCTGCGGCGCCGAACGCGTCGAGCACGAATCCCGCCAGCCGCGGCGAGAACACCGCGTCGCCGTCCGCCACCCGCTGGATGGCGCGGGTCAGGTCGGTGGCGCTGATGGTCTTGGTGACGTAGCCCCGGGCACCGGCTCGGATGACGGCGATGACGTCCTCCGCCGCGTCCGAGACCGACAGCGCCAGGAACCGCACCGGCTGGCCCTGCGCGGTCTCCAACCCCTTGCAGCCGTGGATGACGTCGATGCCGCCGTTCCCGTTGCCGCCGGGCAGGTGCACGTCGAGCAGCACGACCGGCGGCTTGACCTGCCGGATCACGGCGATGGCCGCGTCGACGTCGGGCGCCTCGCCGACGATCGACACCGACGCCCCGAGCTCGGCCCTGACCCCCGACCGGAACATGCGGTGGTCGTCGACGAGGACGACCTCGACGGGCTTCTTCTCAGGCGTGTTCACGGGTTTCCTCCACTGCGGGTTCTTCGGGCGTCGGTTGGGGTGGTCGCAGGTCGGGGGGCAGGGTGAGGCTGACCTCGGTGCCGTGCTCGAGCCGACGGACCCTGGCGGAGCCGCCATGGCGCTCCATCCGGCCCAGGATCGACTGCCGGACGCCGAGTCGGTCCTCCGGGATCTCGCCCACCTCGAACCCCGGGCCGTGGTCGCGGACGAACGCCTCGACCCCCGACGGCCCGACCTCGAGGTAGAGCGACACCGGGGGCGCCCCGTGGCGGACGGCGTTGAGCAGCGACTCGCGCACGGCGCGCACCAGCGCCTGCCCGCCGTCGTCGAGGGGTCGGTCCCCGGTCGAGACCACCTCGATGGGGGTGCCGTGCAGGTCCTCGACCTCGTGCGCGGCCTCGACCACCGCGGTGGCGAGCGTCGCGTCGGAGTCGGCCGGCCCGGCATACAACCATGAGCGCAGCTCGCGCTCCTGGGCGCGGGCGAGCTGGGTCACGGCGCCCGCGTCGCCGGCCTTGCGCTGAATCAGGGCCAGGGTCTGGAGGACCGAGTCGTGGAGGTGGGCGGCGATGTCGGCGCGCTCGGTCGCCCTGGCGAGCTCGGCCTGCTCGTGGCGCAGGTCCGACCAGAAGCGCAGGGCCCACGGGGCGGCGATCAACGCGACGCCGGCGAGGACGGCGAGCACCGCGGCGCCGATATCCCAGATCGCGGCGAGCGACCGGCCGCGGGTGGCCATGATGACGAGCCCCGTGAGCGCCAGCACGCCGCCGAAGGCCAGGCGCGCCACGCTGAATCGCCTTGTGCCCGTTTCGGATCCGAGCCAGCGCCCACGTTGGGAGTCGTCGAGCTGGGACCACGCGAGGACAGCTCCGGCGGCCACGACGAGGAGGGGGAGGAGGATGCCGAGGCGGGCGTTCAGCCCGGCATTCTGGGCCACGACGACGAGGCCGATGCCGAGCATCAACCCACCGACCAACAGCACCCGGGTCGCGTCACGCTCACCCGTGCCGGCGAGCGGCTCGGGACCACCCCCGGCGGCGGCGAGCGCGTCGGCGTCGGCAGGGTCGACGGCCCGACGACCGCGACCGACCACCCCACCGCGGGACTGCGGGGTGAGGGCCCAGAGGAAGACGTAGGCGACCAGGCCTGCTCCGGTGGGGATCGAGATCAGCACGAACGCCAAGCGGATCCAGCGCACCGGCCAGCCCAGGTGGTGGGCCAGCCCGATCGCGACCCCCGCGATGACCTTCCCCTCGACGGGGCGGGTCAGCTGCGGACGCGCGGCGCGGCGTTCTGCGGCCCTCGCCTCCGCTGGGAGGACGGGCCGCTCGTAGGGAGTCGGCATGTCCTCATCCTGACGCACGAACGCGTGGATACCGAACGCATTCAGGGTGGTCTCGGCACCCTTCAGGGTCGGTTCAGGGTCGACCCTCATGGCAGCGACCTCCCGCCACGGACACCATGGATGACATGACGCAGAACCCTGGGCCGACCACAGGCCCGACCAACCAGACCAACCCCGACGGCCACGCCACCGGGCTCGACCGCTTCTTCGGCTGGATCCGCTCGGTGGACCTGCGCCGCGACGGCGACGACAAGTGGCTGGCCGGCGTGTGCTCCGGCATCGCCACCCGCCTGGGTGTCGACCCGATCGTGATCCGCGCGGTCCTGGTGCTCCTGGTCGTGCTCGGCGGCGTCGGCATCACCGTCTACCTCATCGCCTGGGCGTTCCTGCCCAACAACCACGAGGAGATCATCGCCGAGAAGGCGCTGCGCGACGGTGACGTGCTCGGCATCATCCTGCTCGTCGTGATCGGGCTGTCGCTCATCGGGGCGAACGGCCTGACCGGCGACGCCTCCGGGATCGGCTGGATCTGGTGGGTGGTCGTGCCGGTGGGCCTCGTCGTCTGGCTGGTGACCCGCAACCGCGACGGTCGCAGGGCACGGGTCGGCCAACCCGCCTACGGCCCCCCACCCGCGTCGCAGGCGGGCCCGAATGCCGGGTCGCCCACCCCCTACGCCGCTGCGCCGGCTCCCTACACAGCCCAGCCCGGAGCCACCGCACCGGCCGCCGCGCCCGCCCACGCTGCCCAGACGAGCCCCGTTCCCCAGACCACCGACCCAACGACGCAGGAGTATGCCGCCGTGTCCACCACCGCCTACGCCCCCAACCCCGGAGCACCCGCCCCCGTGGACACACCCCCCGGCGGCGTGTACGGACCCCCGCCTGCTCCCGTCGCCCCACGGCCCCGGCCGCCGAAGGTCCCCCGTCGTCGCAGCGGTGGCCTCGTCGCCACCCTGTTGACCGGCGGGCTGGCCCTGGCGACCTACGGCGCGATGCTCTCGATCCACGACGCGGCCAACTGGCCGGGTAGTGACGAGACGGTGGCGCTCGCCGCGGCCCTCGGCGTCCTCGGCCTCGGCACGCTGGTGCTCGGCCTGCTGGGTCGGCGCGCAGGGTTCACCGGCTTCCTGGCGATCGTGCTGGCCCTGGTCACCTGGACCGCGTCGGTCGTGCCCGACATGACCTTCGGCGGCGGGATCGGCGAGCGCACGTGGCGCCCGTCCGTCACCGACACGACCCAGCGCTACCGGCTCAGCATCGGTTCGGCCGAGCTCGACCTCGCCGACCTGCCCGACAACCCCGGCACCGCTCGCCAGGTCGAGGCCCGCGTCGGGATCGGCGAGCTCAGGATCTACATCCCCGAGAACCTCACGGTCGAGGTGCACAGCTCCGTCGGTGCCGGCGACATCTCGCGGCTCGGCACGGCCGACCTCGGCCCCATCGCCCCCTCCGGGACCAACGGCGACGGCGACCCGATCCAGCTCGACGGGCGCGGCGGACACAACATCAGCACGGTCGAGACCTTCGGCACCGGCACGCCCGACGTCGTCGTCGACGCCCACGTCGGCCTCGGCCAGATCCTGATCGGCAAGGAGTGAGCCCCATGACCAACCCCGACACCCCGCGCAACGACGGCGAGCACACCGACCCCCGGGACGACACGACCTTCGCCACCACGACAGACCCGACGTCCGACCCGGCGACCGCCGGGACGACGGCCGCGACGACAGACCCGGCCGACGACACCACGCAGTGGGAGCAGACAGTGCACAGCGACACCACCCAGCAGCTCGACACCACCCAGCAGCTCGGGTCCGAGCGGCCCGAGGCGTCCGAGGCATCCGAGGCGTCCGAGACGTCGCGGACCCGCCCGATCGAGGTCGAGGACCAGTCCGCTCGCGACCTGTTCGGCAACCCGGTGGACCATGGCCACGACTCCCCCGTGATGGCCGGCGCCGGGCCCACACCCGCGCCGGTCCTCCCGGAACGCCCGAGCGGACCGCACGCTCCCGCCATCGTGCTGGGGCTGGTCTGCCTGGCCGTCGCGGGGATCATCCTGGCCCAGGAGCTCGGCGACCTCACCGTCGACTGGGGCAACATCGGACCGGTCGGGATCATCCTCACCGGTGCGGTGCTGGTGCTCTTCGGCCTGGTCGGTCTCTTCACCTCCCGCCGCGACAAGACCAGCTGACCCGCCCCGCGGCATACCTCATGTGGTTGGTGGGTCAGAGTCCTGGGACCGGCTCGCGGTCTCAGGCTCCCAGCCAGCGGCGCATGTGCGGCGCGAACGACCGGCTCAGGTGGTAGCGCTCCAGGTCGTCGCGAGGCACCCACCGCACATCGGCCGTGGAGCCACCCACGTCGTGGACGACGGGGTCGGAGGGCTCGGGGCACCACGCGGCATAGACGATCCTGACGGCGTGGAAGTCCTCGAGGCGGCCGCTGGGCGCCCGCCCGATCCAGTGCGAAGTGTGCGCCTCGAGCAGCCGGACCGACTCCACCGACTGACCGCTCTCCTCCCAGACCTCGCGGTGCAGCCCGGCCACTGGTTGCTCGCCCGGGTCGAGACCGCCACCGGGGAGGGTCCACCGGCCGGGTGCGGAGGTGAGCTCGGACAGCTCGGTGAGGAGCACCCCGCGCGCGCTCGTGACGACCCCGTATGCCGCGGTGCGCTGGTAGGGGCTCGCCTCCTCCCCGGGTGCGAGCACGAGGCCCGGGTCGGTGGGCACCGGCGCCTGGGTCGGCACCACGGCCGACGCCGGTGCCACGGTGTAGTGCAGGACGAGGGAGCCGTCCTCGGCGCGGTGCGCATCGGCGAGGTGCGGGCGTGACCACCCGAGTCGGGCCAGCTCACGGACCGGGTCGGCGCCGTGGACGAGCACGAACTCGGCCACCTGCCGACCGGGAGCGGCATCAGCTCGAACGACGATCGGATCACCTTGCGGGTCAACGGATTCGGTCATGATGCGCCTGCCCGGCGGTATTCATCCTCGGCCAGTGTCGCGACCGACGGCCAGTCCTGGTTAGGGCCGACGTCACGGTTGTGCGCGGCGATCCGCAGGCGCAGCTCCGGATCTCCGACGAGCCGGGCCAGCCCCTGCGCGAGCGCCTCGTCGTCGGCGCCGAGGAGGCCGTTGACGCCGTCGACGACGAAGTCGCCCACGCCGGTGTCGAGCCGGGCGACCACCGGCAGTCCCGCTGTGCGGGCCTCCAGGGCCGCGATGCCGAAGGCCTCGAGCCTGGCCGGGGTGAGGTAGACGTCGCTGTCCCAGTAGCGCTCGCGCAGCGCGTCGCGCCCGACGCGGCCGGGCATCGACGCCCAGCCGGTCATGTCGTGCCGCTCGGCGAACCGTTCGAGCCGGCTGCGCTCCGGGCCCTCCCCGAACAACGTCAGCCGCATCGGCAGGTCGCCACCCGCCAGGTCCCGAGCCCGCGCCGCGACCTCCAGGACCGCCAGCGGACGCTTGCGTGCCGCGAGGCGCATGGCGGCCACGACCTCGACCGGGGCACCCTGCTCCCGGGGCGCTCGAGCTGGCGGCCGCCACAGCGCTGTGTCGATGCCGTTGGGGAAGACCCGCACCTCGGTGCCGCGCCCGACGACCGCCTGCACCGAGGCGGCGGCCACCCCGGACACGGCCGACAGCGCGGCGCCACGGGCTCCCCACCGGCGGGCGTGGCCGAGGGCTCGGAAGACCGGCTGCGAGCGCTCCATGAGGCAGTGCCAGGTGATGGCGGTGGGCATCCCGAGCCCGAGCGCGACGCCCGCCAGGTCGGTCGCGAACGGGCTCACGACGCCCATGTGCACGTGCGCCACGTCGAAGCCCCCCGCAGTGAGCCGCCGCCGCACCTCCGGTGGCGCGAACGGGTTGACGGGCAGCTGCCACGGGAGCTGGATCGCCATCCGGTGGACGGGCACGCCGTCGACGTCCTCGACGAAACCGTGCCGCTCCCCGCGCTCCCCCAGCGTGGCGGTGAACACCTCGACCTCGTGACCACGGGCCTGCAGCTGCGCCGCGAGGTCATGCGTCTGGACCTCTATCCCGCCCAGCCTGGGCAGGTAACAGTCCGTCAGCAGGGCCACCTTCACAGGCAAGAGCCTGCCATGCGACAGGATGGCCGGTGATGACCCACACGCTCGTGGCCTTCCACGCCCACCCCGACGACGAGGCCCTGCTGACCTCGGGCACGTTGGCGCGCGCTGCGGCCGAGGGCCACCGGGTGGTCGTGGTGGTGGCCACCGACGGCGACCTCGGGCTGGCCTCCGAGGCCTTCACGGGCGACGGCAACCTCGGCGCGCGCCGGCTCGAGGAGCTGCGCCGGTCGGCCTCGGCGCTGGGCGTCGCCCGGGTCGTCTACCTCGGCTACGCCGACAGCGGCTTGGGTCCGGAGCTCCTCCCCGACCCCCCGGGCCGCGTCCGCTTCGTGCGCGCTCCCGTCGACGAGGCAGCCGGCCGGCTGGCTGAGGTCCTGCGCGAGGAGAGCGCCGACGTCCTGCTCAGCTACGACCGCAACGGTGGTTACGGGCACCGCGACCACGTGCGCGTGCACGAGGTCGGCGAGCGGGCGGCACAGCTCGCGGGGACGCCAAGGGTGCTGGAGGCGACCGTGCCGCGCGACACCATCGCGCGCGCCGTCGACCTGGCTGCGAGGGTCTACCGCTTCCCACCCGACTTCGACCGGGAGTCGTTCGGCCGCGCGTTCAGCGCCCGCTCCGAGATCACCCACCGCATCGACGTGCGCCGGTATGCCGCCGCGAAGCGGGCTTCCATGCGCGCCCACGCCTCCCAGGCGAGCGCGGAGGACGGCGCCGACCGCACGCTCGCGGCGTTCCTGCGGATCCCCAGGCCGCTCTACGACCTGGTGTTCGGGCGAGAGTGGTTCGTCGACCGTGCCCGCCCTGCCGGCCTGCCCGTGGCGCACGACGTGTTCGAGGGGTTGTCGTGAGCTCCGTCGACGCCACCGACGACCCGGCGGGCCGACCCGGCAACGGGCCGGGCACCCGCCGGCCACGGTCCGCCGTGCGGACGGTCGTGCAGGGGGCGTTCGGGCTGGGCCTGGCTGCGTTCCTGCTGGCCTGGGGCGTGCCCCACTTCGCCAAGACCTCGTGGTCGAAGATCTGGGACGTCCTGACCCAGGTCCCCACCGGCACTGCGCTGCTGTTGCTCGCGGGCGTCGTGGTCGGGCTCTACTGCTACACCTTCACCCTCACCGGCTCGATGCGCGGGCTGCGGCACTGGCAGGCGCTGATCGTCAACGTCGCCGGGTCGTCGGTGGGCAACCTGCTGCCCGGGGGCGGGGCGGCCGGGCTGGCCGCGACCTACACGATCTGCCGCTCGTGGGGCTTCTCGCGCCGCGACATCTCGACGTCGGCGATCGTCACCGGCGTCTGGAACGTGCTGGCCCGGATCGCGCTGCCGGTGCTGGCCATCCTCGGGCTGCTGGCCGGCAACGACCAGGATGTCCCCCACAAGCTCGAGGACCTCGCGGTCGCCGGGGCGGTCAGCGGGTCGGTCATCCTCGCCGTGTTCGTGTCCATCCTCGCCTCCGAACGGGCCGCCATCGCGATCGGCCAGGGCATCGACAAGGTCATCGGGCGCCTGTGGAAGCGGCGCAGCATGGGGGTGCACAGCCTCGTCGTCGACCTGCGCGCCCGGATCAACGAGGTCGTCCGCACCGGCTGGCTCAGCATGACGCTGGGGCTGGTCGGCTTCTTCGGGGTCTACTACCTCCTCTTCCTGCTCTGTGCGCACACCACCGGGGTCGACCTGCCCTACGGCCAGCTCTTCGCGGCCTACGCGATCGGCCGGCTGCTCACGGCGGTCGGGGTGACCCCAGGCGGGCTCGGCGTCACCGAGGCCGCGACGACCGTGGCGCTCGTCGGCTGGGGCGCGGGGCATGCCGAGGCCGCGGCGACGGTCGTGCTGTTCTCGGTCTTCACGCACTTCATGGAGATCCCGCTGGGCGCCCTCGGCTGGGCCGCCTGGTCGGTCAGCCCGAAGAAGGCGCCGGTGGAGGAGACTGTGGCCGAGGCCACCAAGGCAACGATGGCCGAGCCTGCGGAGGAGCGCCTCGATGACTGACCCCGACGGCGCGGACGCTGACCGGGAGAAGGCCGAGCGAGCCGAGCGCGCGGCATACCACGTCGAAGCGGACCGCAAGCGGCGCGAACACGAGTCGGCCAAGGCCCAGGTGCTCGTCGACGCCTTCGTGGCGAGCGCGCGCGAGGCCGGCCTGCCCACCCAGGAGCTGACCGCCAAGCCGTGGTCGGGCAGCGGGCGCTACCGCACCGGCGTGCAGGGCTGGTACCTGCGCCGCGACCTGTCGATCGGGGTGGGGACCGACAACGGCTACTACGTGCTCGTCACCGCGCCACGGCGGCTCGGGCGCTGGCGCACCGTAGCGCTGGAGCCGAGCCCTCCCCCGCTGCAGGTCGGCGCCGGGGCGCGCGACGGCGAGTCGATCGCGCTCGACGCACTCCTGAAGCTGCGGCTCGACGCCGGGACCACCTTCCCCTGAGCGGTGGCCGTCAGCCGGTGCGGATGTTCCACCGGTGGCCGAAGGGGTCCACGACCCAGCCGGACCGACCGCCGGGGTCCGCCACGACCGGCCGGTCGGCCGTGGCGCCGGCCGAGACTGCTTCGGCGCACCACGCGTCGGGGTCGTCGACCGTGAGCACCACTGCGCAGGTCGCGTGCCCGAGGGTGGCGGGCGCGTAGGCACCGAGCTCCTGGTACTCGTCAGAGACGAAGAACCTCGCGTCGCCGATGGCGAGGGTGGCATGGGCCACGTGTCCGCCGTCGTCGTAGCGCTCGAGCACCTCGGCTCCGAACGCGTCGGCGTAGAACCGCAGGGCCGCTTCGCCGTCGTCAACCGTCAGATAAGGGGTGATTCGCGTCATCCCACGCACCGTAGCCCGGTCGGGGAGTCGGCGCCTGACGACTCAGCGCCTGACGAGTCGACGGACCTGCCGGTTGCGGGCCTCGTCGGCGATGGCGTCGTCCTGCGGCGCGGGCTCGAACGGCCGCCCGGTCGCCTGCTCCGCCGCCAGCCCGATCAGCGCATCGGCGAGGCGCGGGTTGGCCGGCAGGATCGGGCCGTGGAGGTAGGACCCGATGACGTTGGCCGTGCGGGCGCCCTCGGTGCCGTCGGTGCCGTTGTTGCCGAACCCGGACCGCACCCGCCCGAACGGCGCCTGCCCGTCACCGAGGGTGGTCGAGCCCGAGTGGTTCTCGTAGCCCACGACGTCGCCGAAGTCGGTGGAGAGCACCACGGGCCCGATCATCCGCTTGGCGTTGCCCTGGGTCGTGACGTCGAGGATGCCCAGACCCGGCAACCGCTTGCCGTCGACGGTGATGAACGCATTGCCGAGCAGCTGGTACATCCCGCAGATCATCAGCATCGGCGTGCCGCCGTCGGCGAGGGCGCGCAACCGGTCGGCGATCTGCTCGAGGTCGGCCTCCACGCGCACCTGCCCGGAGTCCTGGCCACCTCCACCGACGACCAGGTGGGCCCGCTCGGGGAACTCGCCGCCGGGGTGGTGCTGGTGGACGACCGGGCTGTAGCCGTGGCGACGGATCCTGGCCGCGAGGGTGCGCGTGTTGCCGAGGTCGCCGTAGATGCTCATCTCGCGCGGGTAGAGGTGCACCACGTGGATGACGCCCTTCCCGGCGCGGTCGGCGTCGGGGACGCGCGCCGAGCCCTCGGGCTCGCCGGGGATCGCGACGTCGGGTGTGCCGCCGGGCTGGCTCATGACGCCTCCTCGCCGATGTCGGGTAGGTCATAGCGCGCGGCGAGCGTGCGGCGCAGCGCCATCATCGCCGTGTAGGTGCAGAAGATCCGCTTGGGCTCGTCGGGGTGCTCGGCGAGGAAGGCGTCGAGGGCCTGGTCGAGGTCGGGCTGCACCTCGCCGACGGGGACGTCGTCGTACTGCAGCCGCAACGCCATGTCATAGCCGCGCACGCCGCTCGTCATCGTGACGCCGCGCTCGCGCAGGGAGTCGAAGCTGACGTCGTAGAGCCACGACACGTCGCGCCCGTCGGCGTAGTTGTCGTTGATGGCGATCATCGTCGCGACGGGGGTCGACCCGTAGGTGCCGAGCGCCACCGTGAAGCCGGCGGGGTTCTTGACGAGGACCAGCTCGAGCGGCTGACCGTCGACCATGACCACCTCGCCGCGACCGAACGGAGGTGTCACCGCCCGCAGGGCGGCCGCCGCTGCGGCCGGGTCGAACGCGTCACCGAGCAGCATCCGCGCGGTGGCCGCGGCCGCGGTGGCGTTGATCATCGCCGCCAGCCCGCGCTGCTGGAGCTCCAGCGGGCCGACCGTGCCCGAGCCGGGGCCACCCTCACCGAACAGCACCTCGAAGGTGCGCTCGTTGCTCGGCTTGAGCAGGCCGTCCTCCGGTCCCGCGACCGGCGGGACGAAGTCGTCCTCGAACCGCACGTCCTGCTCCTGGAGCTCGGGCAGCCGGTCGGCGATCGACGCGTCGACGCCGAAGTAGCGGACCGTGACGCCGTCAGCGACCCGGTCGCGGATCCGCGAGACGAAGGAGTCGTCGAGGTTGAGCACCACCCCGGTCGTCGCCTGCTCGGCCAGCGAGGCCAGCAGCTGGGCGGTGTGGTCGATCTCCGCGAAGCGGTCGAGCTGGTCGCGGGCGACGTTGAGCAGCAGCGCGTGCGTCGGGCGGACCGCGGCAGCGAACTTCAGGGCGTGCGCCTCGTCGAGCTCGAGCACCGCCATGTCGGCCGTGAGGCGACCGCGCAGGGGCAGCTCGCCGAGCATCGACGAGATCACCCCGCGGGTGAAGTTGGAGCCGGTCGGGTTGGTGAAGACCGTGCGTCCGTGCGCCCGCAGCACCGCCACGAGCATCTTCGTGGTCGTGGTCTTGCCGTTCGTGCCGGTGACGACCACGATCCCGCCGGGCACGTCGGCCAGCGCATGGGCGAGGAAACCGGGGTCCACCCGCTCGGCGACCAGGCCGGGGAGCGCCGAACCTCCGCCGCGCAGTCGCGAGGCAGCCCTCGCCGCCTTGCCTGCGACCACCGCCGCCGTCGTCCTCAGCACGCCCCAAACCCTAGTGCGTGGCGGCGCACCGGCCGGGCACCGGGCAGCCGTGGGGTGGCCCACCACCCAACGGCCGGCTGGCCGGGCCGGGTCGTCGGCACGCGGCATACGATCCACCCATGTCGTCCGCGCCCTCGCCGTTCACCCCCGACGAGACCTGGCTGGGGGGCGAGCGCCGACGGCTCTGGGACTTCGCGAGCAGGTCCGTCCACCCGGCGGGCGGGTTCGCCTGGCTCGACGACCGCGGCGAGCCGGAGCTCGAGCGTCCGGTCCACGCCTGGCTGACCTGCCGGATGACGCACGTGGCGGCCCTCGAGGTGCTCCAGGGCAACACGGGGGGGCAGCCGGCGCTCGACCACGGCGTCCGTGCGCTGCGGGAGGTGCTGCGCGACCGCGAGCACGGCGGCTGGTTCAGCGCCGTCGACGCGGCGACGCACGAACCGGTGTCGTCGACCAAGGAGTGCTACGCCCATGCCTTCGTGCTGCTGGCCGCGTCGAGCGCCACGGCCGCCGGGCACCCTGACGGCCAGGGCCTGCTCGACGACGCCCGGGACGTCTTCGCGACGCACTACTGGAGCGACGCCGACGGGCTGGCCGTCGAGAGCTGGGACCGTGCGTGGCGGACCTCTGAGGACTACCGCGGGGCCAACGCCAACATGCACACGGTCGAGGCGCTGCTGGCCGTCCACGAGGTGACCGGTGACCCCGTGCCGCGGGCCCAGGCCGCCCGGATCCTCGAGCACGTGGTGCACGGGTTCGCACGCGGCAACGACTGGCGGCTCCCTGAGCACTTCACGGCCGACTGGCTGCCGCTGCCCGACTACAACCGTGACCACCCGGCCGACCAGTTCCGGCCCTACGGCGTCACGATCGGCCACCTGCTCGAGTGGTCGCGCCTGACCCTGCACCTGCGCACCGCCCTCGGCGACGCCGCTCCCTCGTGGTTGCTCGACGACGCGGTGGCACTCTTCGACACCGCGGTCGGAATCGGGTGGCACGCCGACGGTGAGGACGGGTTCGTCTACACGACCGACTTCGCCGGGCAGCCCGTGGTGCGCAACCGCCTGCACTGGGTGCTCGCCGAGGCGATCGGTGCCGCGTGGGCGTTGGGCCGCGCGGTCGACGACCCGTCCTACGGCGACTGGTATGCCGCGTGGTGGGCCCAGGCGGAGCGGTACTTCATCGACCGCGAAGACGGCTCGTGGCGGCACGAGCTGGACCCGTCGAACCACCCCGCGTCGACCGTCTGGTCCGGCAAGCCGGACGTCTACCACGCCTACCAGGCCGCCCTGTTGCCGTCGCTGGAGCCCGCCGCGTCCTTCGCCGGGGCACTCCTGCACCGCTGACAGGGCCGCCGTCTGCCTGACCGGTCGCAGGGGTCGCCCTCTCTGACCCGCCGCAGGGGTCGCCTAGGTCGAACGGTCCGACTTCTCCATTTTCGTCCCTCGGGCGCGCCGCGTGAACTTATGCTTGGCCGGCACGTCGGAGGGACGGGCATTCTTCGGGCAGAGGTGGATTCGGTGCGGGGCGGGACTACCTTTGCGAGCGCACTCGTCGTGCTCGGCTCACTCGTCGGAGCGGTCGCGATCGCCCCGACGGCCGTCGCGGGTGTGCCGACCGCCGTCGTTCCGGTGGCCGACGGCAGCAGCGACATCGTGGTGATCGGCGACACGGACGCGGCCTCGAAGCAGTCCAGCGGCTACCGACCTCCGGGCCCGGTCGCCGGAACTCCGCGGGTGGAGCTCGACGCTGCCTCCTCCACCGTGACCCTCTCCGTCGTCGACCCCACCCACGGAGGCACGGCGAGCGTCACCGTCGCGTGGCCGATGCACCTCGGCACCTGGTGGACCGACTTCAACGGACCTGACCCAGAACAGACGGTCAGGCTCACCCGCGGCGCACAGAGCTGCACCTACACGGGTGGCAGCCTGACGGTGCACCGTGCGGAGGCCACTGCGACGGGACAGGTCTCCGCACTGTCGGCCGACATCACCGGCTCCTGCAGCATCGGAGGTGGCCACTTCTCCAGCGCCCAGATCAGGATCGGCGACCCTGAGCCGACCAGGGCAGTCGCCGTGCCGCGGGCGACGCCGGCGCGAATCTCGACCGGTGCCCTGGTGGGTACCGTCGTGACTCACGACGTGACCGTCACCAACTCGGGGCCCAAGCCGTGGAAGGTCGGCACAGCGGCGATTGCGTCGGCCAACGGCTTCACGCCGCGGTTCGCGGTCGTCCCGGGCGCCAACCTCTGCACGGGAGTCACGCTTGCCACTGGGCAATCGTGCACGGTGCAGGTCAGCGCGACGGCGCCCAACTACATGATCGACGAGAACCTCCTGATCGGGGGTGACGCCAGCACCCTCCTGGTGGTGCCGGTGCGTCTGGAGGGGTACAACCCGGTCGAGCCGCCGACGGCGGCCCGCGCCGAAACCGGCCGGCTCTCCGCGACCATCGCCTGGGATGCGCCGAGCGTCCTCCCGCGGACCGAGTACCGCGTCTACGACACCACGAACGGCATCCGCACCCTGCTGGCCACCGCACCACCGTCGACCACCACGGTCGAGGTTCCCGTGGGCGGACCCAGGACGCTCTCGGTCGTCTCCGCCAACGGGACCTTCGCCGAGTCACCCGAGGTCGACGTGGACCTCCCGGTCGTGGCCAGCGAGGTGGTCGGCAACGACTGGTACGGCCACTCCCAGTCGGTCGCGACGGACGCCGCTGCCCCGCGCGCCCGCAAGCTGACCGTCGAGCGGGTCGATCTGGACCCGTCACGCACGCGATGGGTCACCGATGCGTACTCGAACGTCAGCGTCTGCGCGGTGGCGACCGGGGCGTGCACGCCGGTGCCGGGCACCGCCGCGACGGGCGCGGCCGACCTGCTGCGTGGGACCGCCTGGCTGCCCGACGGCGGCATCGCGTTCCTCCGTGGCGACTCCGAGGAGCAGCGGACGCTCTGGGTGGTGCACACCGACGGCTCCGGCCTTCGCAAGGTGGCCAGTCTTCCCTCTCGGTCGCAGGTGGCCGCTGTGCCCAGTGGGGACGAGGTCGTCCTGCGCAGCCTTGCGGGTGTGGAGCGGCTCGAGCGCGTGCGACTGAGCGACGGCCGGGTCACGCCCATCCCGAACACCGACTGGGCTGACGACTTCACCGTGTCCACCCAAGGGCTGCTCGTCGTGGAGCGACGCAAGAGCCCTGCCGACACGTTGGGGCCCAGGATCCATACCGTCATGAAGCTGGACGGCAGCGAGGGCCGCACCCTCAACCTTCCTGCGGGCGACAACCGCGAGGTGGTCTTCGACCGCACCGGCACCCGCGTGGCCTATGCGCGCTACACCGACTGGTACCAGGCGACGATGTGGGTAGCTGGTGCGGACGGCTCAGGCGCCCGTCAGCTGTCCGACGCGTCGGCGGGTTGGCTCGACCTCAAGTGGTCCGCGAGCGACACCTTCGCCCCGACCGCGAGCGTCAACGTGCCGGCATACACCACTCGCACGGCAACGCTGACCATCGGCGCCTCCGACCGTGACGACGCCTCGGGCTCCCTGCGACGACAGTGCCGCCTGGACAGCGCCACCACGTGGACCGACTGCGGAGCCAGCCTGACCCTCACCGGGCTTGCGGCTGGCACCCACAAGCTCACCGCCCGCGCCTCCGATCCCAGCGGCAGGATTTCCGCCGAGGTCTCCAGGAGCTGGGTCGTCGACGCCAGCACACCCACGGCGGCACTGGCTGCGCCAGCCGCGGTGCAGACAACCCCGACCACCACGCTGACCTGGACCGCCTCCGACAGCGGAGGCTCGGGCCTCAGCACCTACGACGTCCGCACCCGTGTCGCGTCCCGGTCGGGTGTCCTCGGCGGCTACCAGTACCCCGCCTCGTGGCAGAAGCGGACTACCCGGTCCCTGGGGGTGACGCCGACCGGAGGAAGCCAGTACTGCTTCTCCGTCCGCGCCCATGACAAGGCGGGCAATGCCGGGGCGTGGAGCCCCGACCGGTGCACGTCGATGCCGCTGGACGACCGGAGCATGAGCGCCTCCACCGGATGGAGCCGTGGCACCTCGTCGGCGTACCTGCACGGCACGTGGACCAGAGCCACCCGCACCGCCTCTCAGCTCACCGTGGCAAGCGTCCGCGGCCGCCACCTCGCCATCGTCGCCACCACCTGCGCCACGTGCGGCAGCATCGACGTCTACCACGCGGGCGTGAAGCTGGGTCGGGTCAGCCTCTACTCGTCCACGACGAAAACCCGTCAGGTCAAGTGGCTACCCCTCCAGTCCGTGACCCGGTACGGCACCGTCACGATCCGCACCACGGGCACCCGGCAGGTCATCATGGACGGGTTGGCGATCGCCCACTGACCCTGCGACAGGGTTGGGTGTCGCGGGTCGACTAGAGCTGCAGGATGCGTGCGCTGATCTCGTATGCCGCGGCGACGCCCCGCGGGTCGTGCAGCTCACCGGGATCGGCCAGGACCTCTTCGGGGCGCCGGCGGACGGCCGCACTCGGGTCGCCGGACACGAGGTCGTCGCACAGGCCCGCGACGACCAGGTGGGCGTCGTGGTCGTCCAGTCCTTCGAGCGCCAGACCGTTGTAGAGCAACGTCGCTGCCTCCTCGAACACCTCACGTGCCATGTCCGGGTCGACCTCCGGACGTTCCGCTGCCACGCGCTCCGCGGTGGCGAGCAGCTGGTCGTAGGGCGGGTCGAAGGCCGGGGAGGTCATGCGCTGAGGGTCCATCGCCGACCGCTCGCAGGCAAGCGATTATGCGCGGGCCAGGTCTGAATGCCCCGGTTTGGATGGTCTGTCACCGCAGATGTTCTACCCGGAGTCACCGTGCAGGGGGAGGCGGTCGGAGGCCGGCGAGTCCTAGCGTCGAGGCACGCCCTGCGCTGGGCAGGGCAGTCGTCCGTCAATGAAGGAGCACCATGCGCCTCTCACGTCTGGTCATCGTCCCGGCGGCAGCCGGGGCGCTCGTTCTTCTCGGCATGTCCGCAGCAAGTGCCGGCGAGATCACCGGCAACGGCAAGCCACCAGGGGGCGAAGGCCTCGGGTCGGCCCACGCCAACTCGATCTGCGCCTTCTCGGGTCTGGAGGACGGCGACGGCGCCGGCTTCCCCGGACCCGGCGGAGCCCCGCCCCAGAACTGGGGCCACGTGCAGAAGGCCGAACGCGCCGCCGGCGCCACCGTGCAGGACCTGAAGGCGTCCGGCTTCCAGCCCGGCGACTCCTGCAACGGTCACACCGGCTTCCTGGCGGGTGGCGGCGGAGAGCCGTAACCAGCACAGCCCCCTGATGGCTCGCGCGGCGCCGGTCAACCCTCCTTGTGCGTCTTGAGGTCGTACGTGAAGTGGACACCGGCGTCGAGTGAGCCATCGGGCTTCTGCGGCTTGTACTCGAGGTCGACCTTCCCGAACGAGAGGCCCACGCTCTCGACGGTGGCATCACCCTCGGCGGTGACTGCAGTGGACACGGTCATCACGAGCACGTCGGCCATGGTGATCACGAGGTACTCCTGCTGACCCCTGCCGGCCTTGCGCACGGTGATGGTGGCGTCCTTCAGGTGCACGCCGGTGGCGCAGGCCTTCATCAGGCTGGGCGACGCCTTGTCGAGGTGGTGCGTGAAGGTGAACATGTCGAAGCTGACCTTGCCTGCGCCGCCTCCCCCGCGACCCAGGCCCCCCGACTGGGACATGCCCCACGCCCAGGACAGGACCTCGATCTCATCCTTGTGCCTGGCATCCCGGGACTCACCCTGGATGGTGCCGATCCTGGCGAAGATCGAGCTGGCCATGATGCGTCCTCCCTCGGGCTCAACGCTTCGACCTCCCCAAGGTCGACCCGTCGCGTGCGGGTGTCAACCTCGACCTCGCCACTTGACCTCGCCACTTGACCTCGCCACTTGACCTCGCCACCTGACCTCGCCGCCTGACCTTGCGCTCGACCTCGACAGGAAGACCAGGGCGTTCGGCTCGGCGGCAGAATGGCGGTCGTGGAGCAGCAGCTCGGCATGACCACCCTCGCGGACGGCACCGGCATACGGTTTGCCGTCTCGGGCCGCGGCCCGATGGCGATCTACGTGCCGGGCTGGGTCTCCCACCTCGAGCTCGGGTGGGCCGTACCGGCCGAGCGTCGGCTCTACGAGGCGCTGGGCGACGGGCGCACCCTGGTGCGCTACGACCGGCCGGGGTGCGGGCTGTCCGAGCTGACCGCCCGCACGGACGCCGTCGAGCTGGAGCTGGACGTCCTCCGTGCCGTCGCGGCGGCGGTGGGGGTCGAGCGCTTCGACCTGGTCGGCGCGTCGTTCGGTGCGCCTCTCGCGGTGAAGTGGGCAGCCCGTCACCCGGAGACGGTCCAGCGCCTGGTCTTGTACGGCGGCTGGGTCGACGGGGACGGCATCGCCGCACCCGAGGTGCAAGGGCACGTGCTGGGCCTGGTCGCGCAGCACTGGGGATTCGCGTCGGACGTGCTGACGGAGATCTTCGCCCCCGACGCGGACGCCGGATTCCGCGCGATGTTCTCGCGGTACCAACGGGATTCAGCATCTGCGACCTGGGCGCACCACCTGCTGGCGGCGTGCTACGACATCTCCGTCGCCGACGACCTCGGTCGCATCACGGCACCCACGTCGGTCATCCACCGACAGGACGACCGCGCCGTGCCGCTGAGCGAAGGAGAACGGCTGGCCGCCGGCATCGAGGGCGCGACGCTGACCGTGCTGCCGGGTCGCACCCACATACCCTTCGTCGGCGACTCGGACTCCGTGGTGGACGCCATGCGCCGAGGACTCGGACTCCGGGCGCTCGAGCGAGAGGTCGTGCGGCCGCTGCTCACGCCGCGCCAGCTGGAGGTGGCAGGACTGGTCGCGCAGGGCTGGTCGAACCGGCAGATCGCCGAGGGGCTGGTCATCACCGAACGCTCGGCCGAGTCCCACGTCGAACGCATCCGCGCGCGGCTGGGGTTCCGGTCCCGGGCGCAGATCGCCGCGTGGTACGTGGCATCCAACCTCGCAGGCTGACCTCGCAGGCTGACCTTGAGGGCCGACTTCGCAGGCTCCCCTCGCAGGCTGACCTCAGCTCACGGTGAGCTCGCGGGATGACCTCATCAGGGACGGACTGCGGTATTTCCACTGCTGACGACACGAGGACACCTCGGCCACGCTCGACGAATGACCATTCACTCCAAGCAATCCCCGCCCGCCACTGCCCGCCGCACCGAGTCGCCCGACCCGCCCGTGGCGGTCCAGGTGGCCGAGGTGGTCGAGGTGCCCGGGGCGGGCGAGGCGTTCGACGACCACCCGGTCCGCGGGCGGTTCAACTCGGCGTTCTTCTGGGCCATGGGCGGCTACATCAACTGGCACCTGCGCCACCACAAGGCCACGGCCTTCGCCGACCTCCCGCCGACGGTGGTCGAGCTGGGGTCGGGAGTCGGGGCGAACCTGCGCTACCTACCGGACGGCGCCCGTCTCATCGCCATCGAGCCCAACCCCCACATGCACGCGAGGCTCCGGCGCGCAGCCCGTGCCCGCGGCGTCGATCTCGAGATCCGCAGCGTCGTCGCCGAACGGATCGACCTGCCCGATGCCAGCGCCGACGCCGTCATCTCCAGCCTGGTGCTGTGCAGCGTCCGCGATCCGGAGGCTGTCCTCGCCGAGGTCCGCCGTGTCCTGCGTCCCGGTGGCCGCTTCAGCTTCGCCGAGCACGTCGTGGCGAGGCCGGGCACCCTGACCCGCTGGACGCAGCGCACCCTGCGCCGGCCATGGGCCTGGGTCTTCGAAGGATGCTCCTGCGAGCGCGACCTGGCGGGATCGATCCGGTCCGCCGGCTTCAGCAGCGTCGACCTGGCTCCCTACCGGATCCGCTCGCCCTTCGTGCCGTTCAACACCCACATCGCGGGCACGGCCGTCGCCTAGGAGGCCCCACTGGGTCGAGTCGTTGTTCGGAAGTTCCGCCGCGTCCAGGTGCGGCGGAACTTCCGAACTACCGTCGAGGTCAGGCCGGGACGGCCAGCCCGTCAAGCCAGGCCTGCCAGCCCGGTTGCTCACGCTGCACGTAGTCAGCTGCCGCTGCGGAGAACAGGTAGGCGCGCACGCCAGCGGTCGTCTTCCCCTCGCCCTCGCCGAACGCGAAGGCGGTGAGCATGCCGGGCACCGGACCGCTGAGCCGGACCAGCGCCTGCCGCTCGCCGACACGCTCGACGGTGCCGGTGGCTCCGCGGACCTCGACGGCCGAGCCCTCGGCGCCGAGCCCGAGCGCGTCGCGCAGCGCCGCCCAGACCGACCCCGCGTCGCCGGGGCTGGAGGTGGTGACCTCGAGCTGGGTGGCCTCCTGCCCCGGGAAGTGCGCCAGGTAGAGGCGCAGGTTGTCGAAGAACGGCATCCAGCTGGCCCCCATCTCGTCCCAGAACTCCGACTCCCAGTCGGCGCCGGTGCCGAAGCCGCTGCTGGTGACGCGCACGACGCAGGTGCCGCCCGACCGCGCCTCGACGAGGAACTCCGAGGTCAGCGGGCTCAGGGCATCGGGGTCCTGGCCCATCAGGGCGGCCCAGTCCTCTTCGTAGACGATCCGCCTCGGCGGTTCCCACTCGGTGACGTGGCCGTCCGAGCCCATCTCCGGGCCCATGGTGAAGTGCAGGGCGCCCCCCTCGCGCTCCTCCATCTCGGTCGGCAGGAACCACGCGCTCATGCCCTTCGCCGTGGCGACGGCCTGCCAGACCTGCTCTGGGGTGCCGGGCACCTCGACGCTGAACTCCAGGCGGTACGGGACGTTCGGGGTGGTGCTCATCAGCTCTCCTCGGGAAGTGGGTGGGCGGCGACGACGAGCCGGTGCGGCCGCCCGTCGTCGTGGTGGTAGCGAGCGGCCAGGTCGAGCACGGCGGCGGTCAGGTCGTCGGCGAAGGCGGCCCGGTCGGCGGCCGACCGGAAGCCGATCTGCGTGTCGATGGTGAGGGTGGGGAGGCGCTTGCCGGCGGCGCCGGCCCGGCGCGACAGGGCGCCGACCTCACGCACCAGCCGCCCGGCCAACGCGACGAGGTATGCCGCCGAGAGGTGGTCGTCGTTCGCCCCCGGGTCGGCCGCCGAGGCGGACACGGCAGCCGGCGACACGACATACGACGCCGCGGAGGCCTGCAACACCCGCTCGGTTATGCCTCCGTGGTGACGCTCCTCCGACAGCTCCACCAGGCCGTGCGCTTCGAGGGCCCTGAGGTGGTAGTTGACCTTCTGGCGCGCGAGGCCGACCTTCGCGGCGAGGCCGGCGGCGGAGGCCGGGACGGCCAGCTCGCCGAGCAGCCGGGCCCGGACCGGATCCAGCGCGGAGGCGGCTGCGTCCGCGCTCTCGATGACTTCGACGTCGTGCATGGTGTCGATGGTGCTCCTTGACAAATATTTCTGTCAAGAGGTCGTGCCTTGCGAGTCTCACGCAGTGGGGCGCAGGATGCTGGGTGGTTCCGGCGGGAGGGGCGAGGGTGAGGCTCAAGCACTTGTACGGGTCCGCTTCGCCTACGACGAGGGGTGGAGCGTCGGCCTCGAGGCCGGCTGGGAGAAGCACCTTTACCTCGCCGAGGGTCGCTGCACCGGCGCGGTCACGGGCCGGTTTCGAGGAGCCAACTTCCCCTCCGGCGCACCGGGACCGGCCCCTTCGTGCCCGACTTCCGCGCAGCCATCGAGACGGACGACGGCGCAACGGTCCTGTTCGAGTGCCATGGCTACGGCCGCGCCTACCCGCCGGGGCGGAGACAGATCGTCGGCTCAGTCCTCCACGTCAGCGACCGCGACCCCTACCGCCGGCTGAATGACGTCGTCTGCGTCTGCGTCGGGGAAGTGCGGACGCCCACTTCCCTGCACGAGCGTGGTCCTGACCTCGTGCTGGATGTCGCCGAGCTGGTGTGGGAACCGATCGCCGACTGACGGCGCAACCGCAATGGGCGGTCTCGGAATGTCGTCCGACCCGCAGGTCCGACTCGTCCCGGCAACCGTGCGGCTCCTCGGATCAGGTGGGTATGCCGCGCCGCCCGCCGAGCGCACTGTCGAGATCGGCTACGAGGTGGCCCCCGAGTTCCGGCGGAAGGGATTCGGCGTGGCCGCCGCCCGCGCGCTGGTCGCGCAGTGTGGGAGTGGCGATGGAGCCGGCGTCCGCCGTGATCGCCGGCACGCGCAGGCACCCGGCCGATCACGACGAGGCGGCCCCGCCGGTCAGCGCGCCTTCGCTCGCGGAACGGCATACGTGAGCAGCACGGCACCGCTCGGCGTGGGGCTCGCGCGCACGAGGTCGAGGCGGTCGATCTGGTCGCCCGTGGGGAACAACCGGCGTCCGCCGAAACCGACCGTCGGGCCCACCACGAGCTGCAGCTCGTCGACCAGGCCCGCGGCCAGCAGCGACTGCGCCAGCTGGACGCTGCCGTGCACACCGATGTCTCCGCCCGGGGTGGACTGGAGCTCGCGCACGACGTCTTCGATCGGTCCGTGCACCGCCTCCGCGTTGTGCCAAGGCGTCACCAAGGGCGATGAGGTCACGACGAACTTCTTGACGGTGTTGATGAAGGTCGCGAACGGCTCGTACTCCGCGGTGGGCCAGAACCGCGACCACTGGTCGTACATGCCGCGACCGAGGAGCACGACGTCCTGGGTGGCGATGATCTCCGCCTCGTTCGCCTCCATCGCGGCGTCGAACTCGGGCACCTCCGTCCGGTCAGGGTTCTGGGCGAAGAACCGGTCGGGGTCGTCGACCGCCCCGTCGAGGGACATGAGGGTGTAGAGCACGACCTTGCGCATGCGGACTCCTGGGTGCTGGTGGTGTGGTCGACAAGGAGACCACGCTGCGATCGAAAACTCAGCGGTGGTGACACCTTCAGCTGCGTCGAGTCGGCTCGAGCAGGTAGTCGGCCACTGCCCGCGGCTGCAGGTGCCCGCCCGGGAGCACATCGACCTCGACGCCGAGCCGGTCCCGAGCGACCCGGCGCTGCAGGCCGACCGGGAAGAAGCGGTCGTCGGCGCCGACCAGGACGCGAGCCCCGTGGGCCGGCCACGCAGTGAAGTCACGCACCGAGTAGCGCACGGATCGCGCCGGTGTGGACGCCGTTGTCAGGTGTCCACGGTTTGATGGGCGAATGCCTGAGGTCGTGTGTGGTGCGCTGGTCCGTGGAGGTCGGGTCCTCCTCGTTCATCGCAGTCCGAGCAAGCGGGCCTACCCGAACGTGTGGGACCTGCCCGGTGGGATCGTCGAGGCCGGCGAGTCGGAGCTGGATGCGCTGACGCGCGAGCTGCACGAAGAGCTCGGCGTGCAGATCGTGACGGGCTCGGCGTCCCACCTCTGTCGGGGGACCGTTGGCGCCGCGGACGATCCCGCACGGCTCAGCGCCTGGCTGGTGCGCGACTGGTCGGCGACGCCGGCCAACGTCGCTCCCGACGAACACGACGACCTCGGATGGTTCGCTCACGACGAGCTGCCTCCACCCGCCCACGCGGTTGCCCGCACGGCACTGCTGGCGGCGTTGGAGCTCAGCGGTACTCGGCGTCCCGCACGCGATCCTGGAGCCGCTGCAGACCGGCACGGATGAAGGCCCCGTATCCGTCGGTGGGCAGCATGCTCCCGGCCCGCATCCCAGCAGTCGCTTGGGTGCTCGCGTCGCCGACCCGACCCTGCCGCAGATAACCGTCGCCGAGGTTGAGGTGCAGGCTGGGAGCCAGGGCGGCTGCTGAGGTCATGCCCACGGGGGCGAGATCCTCGTCGACGACATGCGCATGCTCGGACAGCGCTGTCTCGTCCCAAGCCACCTCGTCGTCGAGCGACGACTGCAGGTCGGCCAGGTAGTGCGCGAGGATGCACCGCTGAGCGTGGTCGCCGTCGGCGGTCCCGGCCCAACAAGCCTGCAGGGCCTCGCGTCCCCCGTGCTCGTCTCCCCCCAGTGCGATCCCGATGGCTTGCGTGATGTCACCCCAGTCGGTCATGGGTCGACGCTATGACCTGGCCCCGACAGCGCACCTGCACATTCCTGACATCTCATCTGCGCATGGTCGTCAGCCCACCTGCGCAGAGCCGACGGACACCCCGGGTTCGCGAAAACCAACCCGCCCGCATTCGTGTGGCAACGTCCCGGCGCGGGTAGGAAGGAGCCATGGCAGACACGGCAATCTTCGACGTCGACGGGACCCTCGTGGACACCAACTACCAGCATGCCTTGGCGTGGTTTCGTGCTTTCCGTCGCTACGACATCACCCGTCCGATGTGGCGCCTCCACCGAGGTATCGGCATGGGCGGTGACCTGTTCGTCTCCGCGGTCGCGGGCCGAGAGGTCGAAGACGCGCACGGGGACGCCCTGCGCGACGCCTGGGCGGAGGAGTTCGACCAGCTCGTCGGCGAGATCCAGCCCTTCGAGGGCGCGCACGAGCTGCTGGCCGAGGTCAAGGAGCGCGGCTTCCGGCTCGTCCTGGCCAGCTCGGGCAAGACCGAGCACGTCGAAGCCTTCCTCGACCTCATCGACGGCAAGTCCCTCGCGGACGCCTGGACCACCTCCGAAGACGTGGAGCAGAGCAAGCCGGAGCCGGACATCGTGGCTGCGGCGCTGGCCAAGGTCGAGGGCGCCAGCGGCATCATGGTGGGCGACTCGATCTACGACGCCCAGGCTGCGGCGAAGCTCGGCATCCCCACCCTCGGCGTGCGCACCGGCGGCTTCTCGGTGGGCGAGCTGCAGGAGGCCGGCGTGCTGCAGGTCTTCGACTCGCTGGTGGCCTTCCGCATCGCCCTCGACGGCACGCCACTGGCTCGCGCCAGCCGCTGAGCGACGACGCACGGGCCGGTTGGTCGATGCCGTCCCGGTCCACCCCACGGCAAACCGGGACGGCTCGGTCAGCGCGCTCCCCCTGGTGCGCACTCGTGCCGGATACTCGGCCTGTGCCACGTACTCGCTGCTACCGCGACGGAGCCCTCACGGGTGAGGACTTCCCCATCGACGAGGTGTCCGACCACCTGAAGGACCCAACGGCCTTGGTCTGGGTCGATCTGTGTGCGCCCGACCTCGAGGAGCTGCAGCTGGTGGCCAACGAGCTCGGGCTGCACGCGCTGGCCGTCGAGGATGCCGCCCAGGGTCGCCAGCGACCCAAGCTCGACCGCTACTCAGGACACGACTTCCTCAGTGCCTACTCGGTGTGTCTCGACGTGGACAGTGGCCAGCTGGTCACCGGTGAGATCCATGCGTTCATCACCCCGACCGCCCTGATCACGGTCCGGCGCGATGACTCCTTCTCCCTCGACGCGGTGCTGACGCGGTGGGATGACCAGGCAGAGCTCACCAAGTTCGGGGTCGGCGCCCTCCTTCACGGCCTCCTCGACGTCCTGGTCGACGGGCACTTCGACGCCGTGGAGTCACTCGACGACCAGATCGAACAGCTTGAGGACCTGCTGTTCGATGACCGGCCGCACGACCGGAGCGTCCAACGCCGCAGCTTCGAGCTGCGCAAGAGCCTGGTGCAGCTGCGTCGCGTGGTCCTGCCGATGCGCGAAGTCGTCAACACCCTGATGCGACGCGACACCGGCCTCGTGTCCGACGAGCTGCTCCCCTACTACCAGGACGTCTACGACCACGTGCTTCGCGCGACGGAGTGGACCGAGAGCCTGCGCGACCTCGTGAACACCATCCTCGAGACGAACCTGACGATCCAGGGCAACCGTCTCAACATCATCACCAAGAAGGTCACCAGCTGGGCAGCGATCATCGCGGTACCCACCGCGATCACTGGTTTCTACGGCCAGAACCTGCCGTACCCAGGATTCGGTCACCAGTCGGGCTTCCTTGCCTCGACGTTCCTGATCGCGATCCTCTCCGGCGCTCTGTACCTCACCTTCAAGCGCAAGGACTGGCTGTGACAGGGCTCCTCCCGAGAGGCGAACTCATGGCCCTGCAACACCCACCCAGCTTGGCGTCATCCTCGCCATCGGGACGGACAGGCCGATGGACGTTCGGGTAGGGCTGTGTGGGTGGACGGTTTCCCAGTCCTCGTACGTGCGTCGCTTCCCCGTTGTCGAGGTGCAGCACACGTTCTACGAGCCGCCGACGGATGCCGTGCTGACGCGCTGGAGGTCCCAGGTGCCGGCCAGCTTCGAGTTCACGATGAAGGCGTGGCAGGTCGTGACCCATGAGTCCAGCAGCCCCACCTACCGGCGCCTGAAGCAGCCCCTACCGGACAGTGCACGTGGTCAGGTCGGAGCGTTCCGGACGACGCCCGAGGTCCTGGCGGGCTGGCAGCGAAGCCTTGACTGCGCCCGGCTCCTGCAGGCCACCGCCGTGCTGCTCCAGTGCCCCAAGAGCTTTCGACCGACGCCCGACAACGTCGGCCGTCTCCGCAGCTTCCTGTCGAGCGTGGATCGGCCAGCCGGGTGGCTGCTGTGGGAGCCCCGTGGCGAGTGGCCCAAGACACTGCTCACGGAGCTCTGTGCCGAGCTGGACCTCGTCCACGTCGTCGACCCGATGCAGACCGAGACGGTGACACCGGAGCGGACCTACTACCGGCTGCACGGCACCACGGGTCTGCGGCACGTCCACACCGACGACGAGCTGCGCAGGCTGCGCGACCTGGTCGACGGCCGACCATCGCCGTACGTCATGTTCAACAACCTGCCTCGCGCACGCGACGCAGAGCGGTTCCTCGCCCTGCTCCCTGGTCGCGGCGCCTGAACGGCCTGCGGCACGACGCACCATACGGACCACACACACCCCACGGGCGGCCGGCCGGGGCGGTGACCGACACGTCCTGCCGGTCAGCGATCATTGGCCCCATGGAGGACGAACGCGCGCCGCAGCCGGCCGGGGGCGATGCGAAGGTCATCACGCTCTGCGGCTCGACCAGGTTCGAGGCCGAGTTCGCGGAGGTCAACCGGCTGCTCACGATGGAGGGTTGCGTCGTGATCCGCCTCGGGATGTTCAGCCGCCGCGATCTGCCGGACTACGACTGGACGGCCGACCGCTCCGACCTGAAGCGGCGCCTCGGCGAGCTGCACCTCCAGAAGATCCGCATGGCTGACGAGGTCTACATCGTGGATCCGGGTGGCTACATCGGTGAGTCGACCCGAGGGGAGATCGCGTACGCGAAGTCGCTCGGCAAGCCGGTTCGGTACCTCAGTCGCGAGAGCGCAGCTGGAGCGGGAGACGGCACCCACGACTGAGTAGGGCCGCCGTATGGTCGGGTCATGCAGCGGTACGTGGCACTCCTGCGCGGCATCGCCCCCAGTGGGCAGAACATGACCAACGACAGACTGTCCGGGGTCTTCGAGGAGCTCGGCCTCGCGGACGTCGGGTCGGTGCTGGCCAGCGGCAACATCACGTTCAGCACGGACACCACGGACGTACCAGCGCTCGAGCGACGGATCGAGGAGGCACTCAGCCGCCTTCTCGGCGTCCGGAGCTGCACGATCGTTCGCTCATCCGCCGAGCTGCGCACACTCGTGGACAGCGATCCCTTCGGCGGTGCGCGGCACGAGCGCCGCTCGTACCTGACCGCAACCTTTCTCCAGAATGCTGCTGGCGTGCCGGACGTCCCGCCGATGACCCCCGGTCTGGCCACCCGGGTCATCGGATACGACGCCCCAGCCCGAGCCGTCCTGGCAGTCACTGACAACAGCGACCCGAGCAGCGGCTCGCGTTTGATGACCTGGCTGGAGAAGGCCTACGGCAAGGACATCACCACCCGCAGCTGGCTGACCGTCCAGCGGATCGTCACGAAGCTCGAGCACTGACCCACCGAGCCCTCGTTCGCACGGCAATGGTTGCCCTTCCCACCGTTGACAAGCGCGCCGGGTGACCGAGACTGCGTAGGCGCGACCAGGGGCGTTCAGCGCAGGAGCAGGTTGAGCCCGACCGTCAGCACGACCGACAGAAGCACCGACACGAGGATCATCGTCAGACAGCCTGCGGCGCCACCCAGGGGCCGGACGTCGACTCTTCCGATACGCATGGGACCTCTCTACCCCGCGCCGCCTTCATCCACACAATGCGGGGTGGGGCTCGGGCGACGGGGCACCGTCATCGTGCGAGATCGTCCGCCGCGCCCCCTCAGCGCGGAGCCGGCCACCCTGTCGGTGAGCGATGACAGGATGGCCGCATGTCCGGCGAGGAGACGCCCCAGGAGACCCCCCAGAAGACGCGCAGCGAGACCCGCGAGGAGACGCCCGAGGAGACGCCCGGCGAGACACCCGAGGAGGTGGCCGGAAAGTCGGTGATCTCATTCGCCACGGCGCCGGACTGTGAGGCATGGTTTCGCGAGCACCATGCCGACCGCCACGGATTCTGGCTCAAGATCGGCAAAGCCGGCGCGGCACAGACGGTCAGCTATGCGGAGGCGCTCGACGTCGCGCTCTGCTACGGCTGGATCGACGGCCAGAAGCGGCGCCATGACGAGAGCTACTGGTTGCAGCGCTTCACCCCGCGCGGGCCTCGGAGCAGGTGGTCGCAGATCAACCGGGACAAGGCGTTGGCGCTGATCGAAGCCGGTCGCATGCACCCGGCCGGTCAGGCGCAGGTCGACGCGGCGAAGGCCGACGGGAGGTGGGCGGCGGCCTATGCCGGCCAGAAGAGCGCGAGCGTCCCCGACGACCTGGCCGCTGCCCTCGCCGCCGACCCGGAGGCCAAGGCGTTCTTCGAGACCCTCTCGGGCTCCAACCGCTTTGCGATTCTCTTCCGCGTCCACGATGCGAAGAAGCCGGAGACCCGGGCTGCGCGCATCGCGAAGTTCGTCGAGATGTGTCACCGCCACGAGACTCTCCACTGACCTGCTGGCGAGCTCGGGCCCTCTTGTCGATCGGCCGGCCCGAGGGGGCTCGCAAAGGCGCCAGGCTCCGGACGTCAGCCAGAGCCGACTGCCCGCGAGCCAGGCACTCCCGCGCGTACAGACACGAGGACGTACGTCCCTGTCTCACCCAGCGCCCCCCTCATTAGCGTGCACGGTGAGGTGGAGCGCACCTGGCACGCCACCCGTTGCGGTGAGAGCGAAGGCGGATGTCATGAGGCAAGTCAGGATGTTTCGGGGACTCGGGGTGGCTGCCGTGGCTGGCCTGTTGACTGCGTTGGCCTTGCCGGCGAGCGCGGCCCGCGTCACCCACGAGTCGTACACGTTCTCGGGCACGATGGCCGACGCCAAGTGGTTCGTCGCAGACGGCCAGGAGCCGGACGTCGGCACCCCACGCATCCTGTCCATCACGGGCGCGGACGCGATGTCCGTGCACCGGGTTCCGGGGGCCAAGCCCGAGCGCACGCCCCAGCCAGCCGTGTTGGCGATGGCGCTGACGATGCCGGGCACCACACCTGGGGACGACCCCTACCCGGCGGAGCTGTGGTGCGTCACCGAGAGTGCCAGCTTCACGGTCGCGGGCGACCTGTCCGAGGCTGCGTTGCGGATCCCGACCTGCGTTGCGGAGGTGCTCGTCGTCGACCCGAAGACCGGCGAGGAGGTGCCGAACGGAGTGACCGTCACGCTGACCGCAACGGCGCAGTGGACGGCGACCGGTCCGCTGGAGTCGCAGAAGTCGCACTCTCGCTACACCTACGGCCAATCCTGGACCATGGACATCAGCCGAAGCTCGATGCGGCCGGCGCTGGCCACCATCACCATCACTGGGCTGCCGGGCGGCTCGTTCGCGGGAACCACGCAGGAGGCGACGATCCAGACCGTCACGGCCGGCAGCCTGCTCCACCAGTAGGCCAGAAGGCCCCGGGCGCGGTGCCGAGGCACCTGGCTCCACCCGTGAGCCGGACGTCGTGGTCGCAAACGTCGGTATGCCGCGGGGCTCGGGTCCGTCGTTGCCCGGGCTGGCGCTGAAACCACGGCGCCTCAGAGCGGGTGGTCCACCTCCGGAAGCCCCATCGCGGCGCGAGCCTGGTTGACCGTGCGCGTGACAAAGGGCCCCTTCGACTCGGTGTATGCCGGGCCCCAGACGTTGTCCGCGACCAAGGCTTGCTTCAGCGCCGCGTACTCGTCGCGCCGTTGGGGGTCCTGACGCAATGTCGCGGCGAAGAGCCGCAGGTGTGCCTCCGGCCACTGCACTGCCGTGAACAGGTGGACGATCGCGGTCCGCACGCCGGTCGCCGGAAAGGTTGCCGCCCAGTGGTCTCCCACGGGCACGGGCCGGCTCCAGCCGCCTGTCACGAGCCGCTGGCCTGCCTCTGCGTCCGTCGTACCTGGGGGCATGCGGACAGCGATGTCGATCACGGGTTTGGCAGGCAGGCCCGGCACCGAGGTCGACCCCACGTGTTCGAGGTCCCAGTCGTCACCGAGGAGTGACCTCAAGTCCGACTCGAAGCGCGCGTAGAGCTCCGGCCATCGGCGGTCGTAGGGCACCAGGCGCTCGGGCGGGTAGTGGTCAGTCGGCGTCATGCTCACGCACCTCCTTGCTCCGCCAGGCCCTCGACGGCCGCCAGGGTTCGTGTTGGTGCGAGAGCCAGACCAGCGCTGGGTCCACGTCACGGACCCGGAACTGGCCGGGGGTCTGGGGTACATCGAGATCGCGAGAAGACACCGCCAAGTCGCCGACGACGACGGGATGGAGTCCCGAGCCCTTGGCGCTGGACGTAGATCGGTTGCCTGCGAAGAGGCGGTTGCCACCACAGTGGTCGTAGTGGAGGTGGGTGTTGACCACGACGCCGATCGGAGCGGGATCGATCTCGAGCATGCCGCGCGGGTCGATGCGTGGGTCCATGTCCGCGACCAAGGGGTGCGACACGGTGAGCCCCGTGTGGACCAGCACTCGCTCCTCTGGGTGGTCGATGACATGCGTGTACCCAGGCATCACCTGTCCGGCCGCCCCCAGATCGGCGACGTGGACCGGGGTGACGGTGATGCTGGGCGCAACCATCAGGCGCCGACCTGGTTATCGCGGCTCGTACTGCTCGGCACGGGGTCAGCTCCTCTTTCGGCGGACGGCACAACGGCTCATGCCGACGCCCGACCCGAAGCTGGCTCGAGACGGGGTGTCGCACATGGTGCCCAGGGGTGGATGAGCCACGCAGGGGTCCTCACCACCCCCTTCCTGCCCACCCTGCCACAGCGCCCCAGGTTGGCTCACCACCACGGTGTGCGGCGGTTGACTCGGATTGCACACGTGGCGGACTGACGCACTTCCGGTGGGCGCGAGAGGGGTGGGATCGTCGACGGTGTGAAACCTTTCCGGCCGCTCGTCGGTCGTGTGGTCATGACAGGCATGATCCTGCGAGGCGTGAATGCCCCGGCACGGCACCGGGTCGTGGCGGGTGGGGCGTTGATCGTGGCCGCCCTGGCAGGGTGCACGAGCGACGCCACGGACAAGGCTCCCCAGCCGGTGACTCCCCCGTGGGCGAGCGACACCACGACGAGTGGCCGGTCCTCCGTTGCCCACCTGGCTATCCATCCGGGCACCTACCGGATTCCGGCCTCCGCGTGGTCGCAGGCTGACTACACGGTGACTTTCCGAGAGGGCTGGTCGGTGCAGTACGGCCACGTCTTCAGCAAGCACGCCGACCAGGATGACGAACTCGGCTTCTATGCCGTCGTGGTCGACGAGATCTTCACCGACCCGTGCCGCGGCGAGGCAGTGCCCAAGGCCGTCGGGTCACGCGTGGCAGACCTCGTCACAGCGCTGCTGGAGCAGCCCGGGCCGACCAAGAGCACCCCTGAGGCCAGCGTCTTCGGGGGGTACCCCGCAACCCGGATCGACCTCGAGGTCCCACAGGGCCTCGACCTGGCGAAGTGTCGGTTGGCCGAGGACGACGTCATGGGTCTCCAGGTCTGGATGAGCACGCCTGCGGACAAGTACTTCGTGCTGCTTCCCGGCCAACGCGCGAGGGTGTACGTCGTCGATGTGCGCGGGAAGCGCCAAGTCTTCCTGGTCGCGACGGGCGCACGCACCTCGGCCACCGACAACGCCGAGCTGGCGGCCGCCCTCGACTCGATCCGCATCGAGGGATAGATCCACCATGAGTGCGGGACGTGGGAAACCCCTCGAGGACCACGAGGTCCAGGGTGAGTCAGACCGGGTGCGCGTGGTGTTCGAGGCGTCGTACCGGCGCTTGGTCGGACAGCTGTATGGCGTGTGCCGCGACCTCACGGAGGCGGAGGAGGTCGTCGCGGAGGCCTTCGCCCGCGCGGTGCAGCACCGACGCACGTTCGACCGCCTGGACAACCCGGAGGCGTGGCTGCGCACCGTCGCGGTCAACGTCAGCCGCACCCGCGCGCGCCGACGCAGGCTGCTCGGGGACCGCGGGCATGCGACGGTCGCGAGGCACCCGGTGCTCGAGGACGATCGATTGGCGCTCATGGCCGCCCTCCGGACGCTGCCCACCATCCAGAGGGAGGCGATCGCGCTCCACTACCTGGCCGACCTCCCTGTCCAGGCAGTCGCAGAAGCCACGGGCGTCCCCGTCGGCACCGTGAAGACCCGGCTGCGCCGGGGACGTGCTGCTCTCGCCCTTCGGCTCGCCGACCTTCCCGACCACCGTCAGGAGGAGGCGCCCCATGCCTGACCTCGACCGGCTCCTGGACTCCGAAACGTCCCTCGCTGCGGCTCAGGCGGCTCAGTCGCCGGACTTCGCGGCGATCGAGCAGCGCGCCGCGAACCGACGCCGGAGCCGCACTGTGATCACCGCCGCTGCCGCCGCCGTGCTCATCGTCCTGGCCACCTTCGGAACCGCGTTCATGGGCGGCTTCGACCGCACCGCTCCGCAGCCGGCCAAGCACCCCACTCCCCGAACCATCGGGGACGTTCTGGCCAGGCACTGGACCCCGCTTCGCCCCGACACCTCGAGGCGGATCACCGCCAGGCAGTCCGAGGTCGATGAAGGAGACACCTCCTACGGCGGGATCGACATCCGCGAGGTCACCTCCGGGGACACGTCGCACTCCCTGTCTTGGGGGATCAAGCTCCGGGAGCGCCCTGAGCTGGCATCGTCCCTCGACCTTGGGGGCCGCGTGATCGAGCACGGCCTGGTCTTCGACACCGATCGCGATGGAGCCGCGGACTGCCAGCTCGGGATCAACACCGACGCCCCGAAACCCGGGCAGCTGCGGGTGTGGGTCAAGAACCTGACGACCGGCGTCACCGACGAGCGGGTCGGCGGGCCGTACGGCGTGCCCTTCGACTTCGCCCATCCCAGCGAGAGCGTCGCTGAGCGCCCACGAGATGTGATCATCTTCTTCTTGTCAGGCGCACCCAAGCCCTGTGTCTTCCCCGATACGACGGCCCTCTATGCGTACGCGTCCGTCACTGAGAACGGGGTGGCCACCGAATGGGACTATGCACCCGACGACGCATGGCTGGAGATCACCCGTTGACCCGCCCCGGCTGACGTCGACCACGTTGACTCGCGACGCACGGGTGCGGGGAGCCGCGCGTGGCCCGGACGGAAGGCACGGCTCAGGGGGAGGTCTTGCCCGCTTCCATGGCGGCCTTCACGTCGGAGGCGTACTGACCGGACCGCTCCTGTCCCGACAGCTCACCGATCGCGTCCATCGTGGCGTCCGTGATGGCTCGCAGCAGGGCGGCCTTCTGGAAGCGGGCCGACAGACCGGCCACGTCGATCGGCACACCGAACTTCACGGTGACCTTCGCAGGCCGGAAACCGTTGGAACCAGAGGGCTGCACGTGGTCGGTGCCGATCACGGCGCAGGGCAACAGCGTCGCACCGGTGGAGAGCGCCATGCGGGCCACGCCGGTGCGGCCGCGGTGCAGCCGACCGTCGGGTGAGCGCGTGCCTTCGGGGTAGACCCCGAACGCCTCGCCCTGGCGCAGCACGTCCTCCGACATCTCGAGCGAGGCAGCGGCAGCCCGCGGGTCGGAACGGTCGACCGGGATGGTGCCGGCCGTCGAGTGGAACCAGCGCACGGCCGCCCCGCGCAGTCCGGTGCCCTGGAAGTACTCGGCCTTGCCGAGGAAGTGCACCTGCCGCCCCGAGGCGAGCGGGATGACGATCGAGTCGATGAACGATAGGTGGTTTGACGCGACGATGAGCCCACCCTCGCGCGGGACGTTCTCGCGGCCCTCGACGTGCAACCCGGTGAGCAGCTTGAGCGGAGGCCCGATGAGCACGTAGCGCATCACCGCCCGGCTCACGGCGTCGTTCACGCTGGCCGTGCTCAGACCGCGTGCCCTACCCGGCCGCACGCGGCACCTCGCTACGCACGCGGCACCCGGCTAGCCACTCGGCATACCTCGCGCACGTCTCACTCCCACTCGATGGTGCCCGGCGGCTTGCTGGTCACGTCGAGCACCACGCGGTTCACCTCACGCACCTCGTTGGTGATGCGGGTGGAGATCCTGGCGAGCACCTCGTAGGGCACCCGGGTCCAGTCGGCCGTCATCGCGTCCTCGGAGGACACCGGGCGGAGCACGACGGGGTGGCCGTAGGTGCGCCCGTCACCCTGGACGCCGACCGAACGGACGTCGGCGAGCAGCACGACGGGGCACTGCCAGATGTCGCGGTCGAGGCCGGCCGCCGAGAGCTCGTGCCGGGCGATGGCGTCAGCGGCCCGCAGGATCTCCAGCCGTTCGGCAGTCACGGAGCCGACGATGCGGATGCCGAGCCCGGGGCCGGGGAACGGCTGGCGCCAGACGATCGCCTCGGGCACGCCCAGCTCGAGGCCGACCTGGCGCACCTCGTCCTTGAAGAGCGAGCGCAGCGGCTCGACGAGCTTGAACTGCAGGTCCTCGGGGAGCCCACCCACGTTGTGGTGCGACTTGATGTTGGCCGCGCCGGTGCCGCCACCGGACTCGACGACGTCGGGGTAGAGCGTGCCCTGGACGAGGAACTCCACGGGGTGGTCGGAGTCGCCTCGCGACCCCACGACGTCGCGGGCGGCCTGCTCGAAGACGCGGATGAACTCGCGGCCGATGATCTTGCGCTTCTCCTCGGGGTCCGACACCCCGTCGAGCGCGGACAGGAAGCGCTCGCGCGCGTCGACGACCACCAGGTCGACCCCGGTCGCCGCGACGAACTCCTTCTCGACCTGCTCGGCCTCCCCGGCGCGCAGCAGGCCGTGGTCGACGAAGACACAGGTCAGCTGGTCGCCGACGGCCTTCTGCACGAGGGCCGCTGCGACGGACGAGTCGACACCACCGGAGAGCGCGCAGAGCACCCGTGAGTCGCCGACCTTCTCGCGGATCGCGTCGACCAGCTCGTCGACGACGTTGGCGGCGGTCCAGTCGGGTTCGATCTTGGCGCCGCGGTAGAGGAAGTTCTCCAGCACCCGCTGGCCGAAGGTCGAGTGCATCACCTCGGGGTGCCACTGCACGCCGTAGAGCTGGCGCTCGTCGTCCTCGATCGCGGCGACCGGCGCACCGGCCGTGGCCGCGGTGACCGTCATGCCCGCCGGCGCCTCGGTGACCGAGTCGCCGTGGCTCATCCACACGGACTGGTCGGTGGGCTGCCCGTTGAAGAGCGTCGACTCCGTGTCGGACACCTTGGCCGGCGTCGAGCCGTACTCCCCCAGCCCCGTGTGGGCGACCGTGCCGCCGAGGGCCTGGGACATCGCCTGGAAGCCGTAGCACATGCCGAACACGGGCACGCCGGCCTCGAGCAGCGCCCGGTCGAGCTCGGGGGCGCCTTCCTCGTAGACCGAGGAGGGTCCGCCAGAGAGCACGATCGCGGCGGGATCCTTGGCGAGCAGCTCGGCGGTCGACATCGTGTGGGGCACGACCTCGCTGTAGATCTTCGCCTCACGCACGCGCCGGGCGATCAGCTGCGCGTACTGCGCCCCGAAGTCGACGACGAGCACCGGCCGCGCCTGGAGAGGGGTGGCCGGCTCCTCCGAACGCTCGGCGTCGGCGGCCTCCACCCGGTCGTCGTCCTGGGCCTGGGTCACCACGTCGGCGGCTGCGGGGTCGCTCACGCGCACAGGCTACCGGCGTGCCACAGCCAGCCGCGCCTCGGTCTCACTGGCGACCTTGCGCTCGGCCCAGAACGACAGGAACGGCACGACGCCGGCCAGCATGACCAGCACCATCTTGCCGAGCGGCCAGCCCACCTTGAACCCGAGGTTGGCGGTGGCGACCAGGTAGACGATGTAGATGAACCCGTGCGGCTGGGGCCACCAGTCGAGCACGTGGTTGTCGAAGCCGTAGCGCAGCACCATCTCCGCCACGAGGATCAACAGCCCCACCCCGACGACGAACGCCATCACCTTGAAGAAGCCGAGCGCCTTGCGGGCGGCGTCGACGTCCTTGATCCTGCTCGCGTCCGCCGGCTGGCTCGTGCTGACTGGCTCACTCACGCTCTGGGTCTCCTTCGTCTGCTCCGGCCTGCTCGTGGGCCAGTGACTCCTGCGCATCCTCTCGCACCATCCTGAACCACATGAACGCGGCAAAGCCGCCGAAGATCCACCACTGCACCGCGTATGCCGCGTTGCGCCACTTCAGCCCGCCCGTCACCTCCGGCGGGGGGACCCGCCGCACGCCTTCGGGAGCGGGGATGCCGACTCCCGCGGCGGTCTTCTCCCCCTGCGCGAAGACGAACGCGTTGTAGAGCTCGCCCGGCCACTCGTTGACCAGCACGGAGAAGTCGATCGACCCGAGCGCCTCCCTCGGCCAGCCGGGCAGCCCGGTGGGCGCGGCCGCGGGGGACTCCCCCGGCGCGAGCGTGCCGTCGACCGACACCACGCCGGCGGGCGGGTCGACCGGCGTCGTGGGGTCGGTCACGAAGCCGCGGACGACCGCGAGCCGGGCACCGGTCTCGGTGACGTCGAGGGGGGTCACGACCCAGTAGCCCGTGCGGCCGTCGAGGCGGCGCGGGCCGACGAGGAACTGGTCCGACGCGGCATACGTGCCGATCGCGGTGACGGCGCGGTTGGACTGGGGGTTCGGGAACGCCTCGTGCGGTCGGATGACGGTGTCGAGCAGCGCCGGGCGCGCCTCGTGCGCCTTGCGCAGGGCGTCGGCGAGCCCCTTGTCCTGCGCGACGTGCAGCTGCCACAGCCCGAGCTGGGCGCAGGCGGCCATGATCGCGAGCAGGAGGGCGAACAGGCCCAGCCAGCGAGGCTTCAGGGCGGTTCGCAGCACCGGGTCAGGCTACGGGAAGCCTCGAGTCGTCGAAGACGAGGATGCTGCCGCCGTAGCAGGCGACCCACACCATCTTCCGGGTCGGCTCGTAGGTGATGCCGATCGGGTGGTAGTCGGTCTTGACCTCGTCGACGACCTCGAGGTCGGAGGTGCGCAGCTTGGTGACCGTCGAGGACTCGTAGTTCACCGAGTAGACGGCCGCGCCGTCGGGCGAGATCGCCAGCGACCGCGGCTGCTCACCGGTGCGGACCCACTCGAGGACCTGGCCGGTGCGTCGGTCGACCTTGCTGACGGTGCCGTCACCGTTGTTGGTGACGTAGAGGAACTTCCCGTCGGGGCTCTCGACGATGTGTCGGGGGCCGTCGCCCGTCTGCGCGAACGGGTGCACCGACCGCGCCGCCAGGTCGACCCGGACGACCCGGTCCGAACCCATCAAGGCGATGTAGGCGCTGCGGCTGTCGGGCGAGACCGCGATGCCGCGTGGGTACTTGCCGCCCAACGGGATCCGCGCCACCTCCTTGCCGGTCGAGGCACTGATGACGGACAGGTCCCACGAGCACCAGTTGGTGACCAGCACGGTCTTGCCGTCGGGCGTCACGGCGACGTACTTGGGCACCGACCCAACGGCCACGACCTTGTCGATCGCGAACGACTTCGTGTCGATGCGGTAGACGGTGCTGGGCGAGGTGCCGTCTCCCCTGGTGCAGGTGTCGAGCCCCTCGGAGCCGTAGCCCTGGCCGTACATCGAGTAGTTGGAGACCCACGCGTAGCGGCCGCCGGGGGTGAAGGCCATCTCGACGGGCGACCCCTTGGAGGTGCCGGGGTGACCCTTCACGCCGAACTTCGCGAGGTCGACGGAGTCGTCGATGGACTTCAGGCGAGCGCCGTCGGGACGGAAGACCGTGACCGTGTGCTTGTACATCATGTTCTGGGCGAAGACGAGGCCCTGCTTCGAGGCCACCACCGACTTCGGCGTGAGGTCGCCGGTCAGCCGCAGGACCCGCACCATGGCGGTCTTCGCCGAGGGCCCGGGAGCGCCCTGGGCCTCGACCGGGTGGAGCGTCGGCACCGGGATCGCAGGCTCGGCCGCCGCCGGTCTGGTGGCGGCCGGCTTGGCGGCCGTGGCCTCCGCCGTGCCACCGGAGAGGAAGCCGACGAGCCGGACGACGCCGAGGACGCTCAGGCCGAGGAAGGCCACGACGACGAGCAGCGCGACGCGCCTGCGGCGCACGTAGACGGCTTCCTTGCGCACCATCATCGCCACTCACCCCTTCCGTCGGTCACGGTATGCCGCGTGCGAGCGAGCACCCCGAAGGCTCACCGGGCGGGCCGAAATTCGGTGTCGGGGGGTCGTCGCCGCGGCATACGGTGGGGATCCTGATGCAGACGATCCCGTTCCCCGACCCCGGCCGACCCGACACCCGCAGCACCACGCGGTTCATGCTCTGGGTCGGTCGGCAGCAGTGGCGCACCCAGGTGCTCGGGATGCTCGCGGGGATGGCCTGGATGCTCGCCATCGCGCTGGTGCCGGCGGCGGTCGGCAAGGGTGTCGACGACGGCATCGTCCCCGGCGACCTCGGTGGCCTGGTCCGCTGGGCCCTGGTGCTGATCGGCCTCGGCGCGATCTGCGCGGCGACGGCCGCCATCCGGCACTACTTCGCCGTCTACAACTGGCTCTTCGCCTCCTACCGTGGCGCGCAGCTCACCGCCCAGGGGGCCGAGCGTGCCGGGCCGGCGCTGACGCGCTCCATGCCCTCCGGCGAGGTGGTCGCCGTCTTCGCCAACGACGTGATGCGGCTCGGCGGTCTCTACGACGTGATGGGCCGGTTCTCCGGCGCGGTCGTCAGCTACGCCGTCGTCGGGGCGATCCTGCTCGCCGCCTCGCCCGCACTCGGGTGGCTCGTGCTGCTCGGTGGCCCGGTCATGCTGGCCAGCCTGAGCCTCATCGTGCGCCCGCTCCAGCGTCGTCAGGCGAGGCAGCGCGAGGAGGCCGGACGCCTGACCACCCTCGGCGCCGACACCGTCGCGGGGCTGCGCGTGCTGCGTGGCATCGGCGGGGAGCAGACCTTCCTGCGACGCTACGAACAGCAGTCGGCCAGGGTCCGCGAGCGCGGGTTCCAGGTCGCCGGCATCCAGGCGGCGCTCGACTCCGCCGAGGTCCTCATCCCCGGCATCTTCGTGGTCCTCGTGACCTGGCTCGGCGCCCGCGAGGCGGTGACCGGCGACATCACCGCGGGTCAGCTCGTGGCGTTCTACGGCTACACGGCATTCCTCACCATGCCGCTGCAGACCGCGATCGAGGTCGTCGACCGGGGCATCCGCGCGCAGATCGCGGCGGGCAAGATGCTGCGGGTCATGGCGGTCCAGCCCGACCACGATGCGGCGAAGCCGAGCACCGTCGCACTGCCGGCCGCCGACGCCGACCTCGTCGACCCGTTGTCCGGCACGGTCATCCGCGGCGGACGGCTGACGGCCATCGTGTCCGCGCGGCCGGAGGAGTCGTCGGCCGTGGCCGACCGGCTCGGCCGACACGGACCCGGTCCCCACCAGACGACCTGGGGTGGCGTGCGGCTCGACGACCTGTCGATCGGCGACGTGCGCCGGCACGTGGTGGTCAGCGAGCCCGACCCCCGACTCTTCACCGGGGTGCTGCGCGACCAGCTGCGTGGCGGTCCCGGCCGACGACCGGCAGCCGCCGGCGTCGGGAGCGACCACGGCAGCGACCACGAGGTGCTGGCGGCCCTCACGACCGCGAGCGCCCTCGACGTCCTCGACGCCGTGGCCGACGGTCTCGACGGCACCGTCGAGGAGCGCGGACGGTCCTACTCGGGAGGCCAGCGCCAGCGCCTCGCCCTCTCGCGCGCCCTGCTCACCGAGGCGCCGGTCCTCGTGCTGGTCGAGCCGACCAGCGCCGTGGACGCCCACACCGAGGCGCGCATCGCGGGCCGGCTCGCCGAGCACCGCCGCGGCCGCACGACGGTCATCACGACCGTCAGCCCGCTGCTGCTCGGCCAGGCCGACGAGGTTGTGGTGCTCGAGGACGGGCTCGCCACGCTCACCGGCACGCACCGCGAGCTGCTGGACCACCCGACCTACCGACACATCGTGATCCGCGGAGAGGAGGACGACCAGTGATCACCGACCACGCCCGACGCACCCTGCCCATTGCCGACATGGCCGGGGTCTGGCAGCACACCCGCGGGCTCGTGCGCGAGCACCGCGGTCTCGTCGTCCGCGTGCTGGGGCTGCACGCCCTCGCCGCGCTCGCAGCCCTGGCCGCGCCGTGGCTGGTCGGCCGGCTCGTCGACGTCGTCAGCGGCCACCGTGGAGACACCGGCACCGTCGACAAGATCGCCATCGGTCTGGCCGTGGCCGTCGTCGCGCAGACGGTGCTGACCTGGGCCGCCCGGCGCTGGTCGTTCATCCTCGGGGAGACCGTCTTCGCCGAGCTGCGCGAGCAGTTCGTCGGGCGCGCGGTCAACCTGCCGTTGTCGACGGTCGAGCGGGCCGGCACGGGCGACCTCGTGGCCCGCACCACCAACGACGTCGAGGCGCTGTCCCACGTCGTGCGATTCGGCATCCCGTCGCTGTTCGTCGCGTCGATGACGGTGCTGATGACGACGGTCGCGGCGCTGTTCACCTCGCCGCTGGCGACCTTGCCGATCCTGCTCGGGCTGCCCTTCTACTGGTTCTCGACGAGGCGCTACCTGCGCCACGCGTCCGACGGCTACCTCTGGGAGCGCGCGACCTACGCCCAGCTCAACGGCGTCGTCGCCGAGACCGTCGACGGCGCCCGCACGATCGACGCCCTCTCGCTCGGCGGCGCCCGGCGAGCGCGGTTCCACGAGGCGCTGCGCGAGTGCTTCCAGGCCGAGCGCTACACGCTCAACCTGCGGCTGCACTGGTTCCCGGCAGTGGTCTTCGGCTACTACGTGCCGACCGCCGGTGCGGTGCTGTGGGGCGGCTGGCTGGCGATCAACGGCCACATCAGCGCCGGCGCGGCAACCGCCGTCACCCTCTACATCCACCAGATGACCAACCCGCTCGACGAAGTGCTCGGCTGGCTCGACGAGATCCAGGTCGGCGCCACCTCCCTGGCCCGCGTCATCGGGGTGGGCGACGTGCCGCCCGACCGCGTCGCCACCGGGGAGGAGCCCGAAGGCTCCGACCTCGCGGTCGACGACGTCCGCTACGCCTACCGGCCCGGGCACGACGTCCTGCGTGGCGTCTCGCTCGACCTGCGACCCGGCGAACGGCTCGCGATCGTGGGCCCGTCGGGCGCGGGCAAGTCCACCCTGGGCCGCCTGATGGCCGGCATCGACGGGCCTCGCGAGGGCAGCGTCGAGGTCGGGGGCGTGCCGCTGGTCGACCTCACCCTCGGCCAGCTGCGCGGCGAGGTGGCCCTGGTCACCCAGGAGCACCACGTCTTCGTGGGCACGCTCGCCGACAACCTGCTCCTCGCCAGGCCGGGCGCCACCCGCGACGAGCTCGACGACTCGCTGCGGGCCGTCGACGCCCACGAGTGGGTGGCCGGGCTCCCCGACGGCCTCGACACCCAGGTCGGCAGCGGTGGCCACACCCTGAGCGAGGCGCAGTCGCAGCAGGTCGCCCTCGCCCGCCTTGTGCTCGCCGACCCGCACACGCTGGTGCTCGACGAGGCCACCTCGCTGCTCGACCCCCGTGCCGCTCGCCACCTCGAGCGCTCGCTCGCCGCCGTGGTCGAGGGTCGCACCGTGGTCGCGATCGCCCACCGCCTGCACACCGCGCACGACGCCGACCGGGTGGCCGTGGTCGAGGACGGTGTGGTCAGTGAGATCGGCACGCACGACGAGCTGGTGGCCGCCGACGGCCCGTATGCCGCGTTGTGGGCCTCGTGGCGCGACCAGCCCGGGGCGGCCTCGGGTGTGACCGGCGGGTCGGCCGGCCACAGCACCTCCGACTGACCCGGCGAGGACGGGTCGAGAGTGCGCGACACGCTGACGAGAGGGCGGTCGCCCCAGCGCGTCGTGCACTCTCGACCTGCTGAACCGCAGCACCAGGCGCGGGCCAGCGCCGGGTCACCGGAGGTCGAGCTGCGACGGGTCGAGGCCGAGCGCGTCGGCGAAGCGCCGGAGGCAGGTCACGCGCCGCGCGGGACGGTAGACGTCCTCGGCATAGATCTCGAGGAGTCGCCAGCCCTCGTCCTGGGCCAGGCCCTGCCGGCTGGCGTCGTGGCTCCGTCGACGGATGGACGCGTGGTCACTGCCCTGGTACTCCCCGATCACGCGTTGGGCCTCCCACACGAGGTCACCTTCGAGCAGCCACCCCCCACCCCGGTGGAAGATGGCGCGGTTGACGGCTGGCTCCGGGAAGCCGGCACGCCCGAACATCAGCCGGGCCCTCGTCTCCATCGGTGACCGGACGGGGGCCCGCACGAGGTCGAGCGCCTCGGTCAGCACCACCTTGCCGCGGGGGCGGCATCGCCTGGCCAGGGCCGACGCCAGGTCGTCACGTCCCCGGTCCGCCGGCGCAGTCGAGGACCCCGCGTCTGGACGGCCGGCGAGCCGGGTCGCCACCTGGTCGCCGATCACGACCAGGTCCTCGACCCCGACCCCGCCGCCGAGCAGCTCGCCGAGGTCCACCCAGGTGTCGGCGAGCCCCGTGACCCGCAGCCCCCGAACCACCGTCGTGGCCCGGACCTGCAACCCGCGGTGGCCCCGGCACCCGCGCCGCCGGATCTGGGATCGCTCCGAGGAGCGCATCACGTCGAGGTCCGTCGCGGCGTCGAGGTGGCTCGGGAGGTCGAGGCCCCACAGCTGACATGCCGTCACGTGGCTGAACACCACGTCGTCGGGGAGGCCGACCGCGAACGCCCGCGCCCGCAGCTCAGGCGTGCGAGGCGGCTCAGCCATCCGCACGGCCCGGGTCGGGCTGTGGAGGGCAGGGTCGCGCACCCGCCACCGCGGCATACCGGAGTCACGCGCTTGCGCGACCGAGAAGGGGCCGTTGGCCAGCTCCGGCGGCAACCACGGCACTCCCATCGCTGACACTGTGCAGCACTCCCGGGCACCGCCGACCGCCCATCCACAGGGCTGCCGCCGGGACACCGGTCGAGAGTGCGCCACACGCTGACGGGCGGGCGGTCGCCCCAGCGTGTCGTGCACTCTCGAAGGCCCCGCGCAGCAGGTCGCAGAAATGTCCCCCGGCCGCCGTAACCCCTGCTCACCAGCCTCGTTGTCTGGGTGGTGTGGCTGGAGACCCACCCCCCGGCTCGTCTCCAGCCACACCGCTTCAGGCGGTGGTCGGCGCAGCGCAGGGGCGTGCGTCGCCCACCGCCTCTGGCTGTCCCCACCAGGTGGCAGGAAGTCGCCCGCCGTCAGACCTTGGCGCTCTCGTGGGTGTAGCGCGTGACGGCGGGATGGGCCGCCCTGACGGCCTCGAGCCGGCGGTAGGCCTCGCCCTGCGCGGGGCGCGGGTCGGGCTCTCCCTTGTTGGGCCACAGCGACATGGCCCGCTCGGCCTGCGCCGTGATGGTGAGCGACGGGTTGACACCCAGGTTGGCCGAGACGGCCGAGCCGTCGACGACGTGCAGGTCGGGGTAGCCCCAGACCCGCTGGTAGGGGTCGAGGACGCCGCGCTCGCGGTTCGAGCCGATCGTCACCCCACCGAGGAAGTGGGCGGTCAGGGGGATGTTGGCGACCTCGCTGACGCTGCTGCCGGGGAACGCCCTGAGCCCGGTCGCCTCGCTCAGCCGCGCGGCCAGCGCCTTCATCGCCTCCTGGCCCGCCGGGATGTAGGTCGGGTTCGGCTCGCCGTGCCCCTGGCGGGAGGTGAGCCCCCTCCCGCCGAACAGTCCGCTCGTGCCGTTGACGTGCAGCGAGTTGTCGCGCGACTGCATGATCAGCCCGATGACGGTGCGCTCGCTCCAGCGGTACTGCGATAGCGAGCGGAGGAAGACGACCGGGTGCCGCGCCGCCTCGACGAGGAACTGGGCCGGGCGGGGCAGCTCACCGCCGGGCACCAGGATGGTCGCGAGCAGCCCCATGGCGTTGGAGCCCTGGCCGTACCGGCAGTTCTCCACGTGGGTGTCTGCATCCGGGTGGAACGACGACGTGATGGCGACTCCGTGCGACAGGTCCAGGCCGGGCTTGACCTTCTCGAGCATCGCGCCGTTGACGGCCTCGGAGTTGGTCCGCGTGAGGTGGCCCAGCCGGGCCGACAGCCGCGGCAGCACGCCGGTCTGGCGCATGGCGTGCAGGAGCTTCTGGGTGCCCCACGTCCCCGCCGCGAACACCACCTGGTCGGCAGTGACGGTATGCCGCGCCTTGCGGAACCACGCGCCGCTCGCCTCGTGCGTCACGGCATACCCACCGCCGCGTCGAGGGGCGACACGCACGACGGTGCGCATCGGCTCGATGGTGACGCCGAGCTTCTCCGCCAGGGCGAGGTAGTTCTTCACGAGGGTGTTCTTGGCGCCCACGCGGCAGCCCACCATGCAGTTGCCGCACTCGGTGCAGCCCGTGCGGTCGGGGCCGGCGCCGCCGAAGTAGGGGTCCGGCACGCGCTTGCCGGGCATGCCGTAGAACACGCCGGTGGGAGTCTTCCGGAAGGTGTCACCCACCCCGAGGTCCTCGGCCGTCCGTCGCATGACGTCCTCGACGACGCCCTCGCACGGGTTGGTGACGACGCCCAGCATCGTCGAGGCGAGGTCGTAGTGGGGCGCCAGCTCGGCCTGCCAGTCGGTGATGTCTGCCCACTGCGCGTCGGCGAAGAACGGTGCCGGGGGGACGTAGAGGGTGTTGGCGTAGTTGAGCGAGCCGCCGCCCACCCCCGCCCCGGCGAGGATCATCACGTCGGGCAGGCGGTGGACCCGTTGCACGCCAAAGCATTTCAGCCTGGGGGCCCAGAGATAGCTGCGCAGGTCCCACGACGTCTTGGCGAAGTCCTCGTCGCGGAACCGGCGTCCGGACTCGACCACGTGCACGCGGTAGCCCTTCTCGGCCAGCCGTAGCGCCGTCACCGAGCCGCCGAACCCCGACCCGATGACCAGGACGTCGTAGTCGGTGCCCGAGCCGCCCGGACCCGCACCCGTCACGCGCGCCCCACGGACTTGAGCACGCGCAGCGCTGCCGTCATCAGGCGGGTGTAGGTCTCCTCGCTCATCCCCGCGACGGGGGCGATGGGCAGGAGGAGCTGTGCGGTGACGTTCTGCGACTCGGTGTACTTGAGGATGCCCTCGCTGCCGTGCCGCCGACCGACACCGGACTGCTTCATGCCACCCATGGGCGCTGCGACGCTCCCCCACGCGGCGGCATACCCCTCGTTGATGTTGACCGTGCCGGCCTTGATGGCGGTCGCGATGCGTCGACCCCGGGCGACGTCACGGGTGTACACCGCGGCGTTGAGGCCGTAGTCGGTGTCGTTGGCGAAGCGGATCGCCTCCTCGTCGCTGTGCACGCGGTAGATCGCCACCACCGGGCCGAAGGTCTCCTCGTCGCGCAGCGTCATCGCGGCGGTCACGCCGTCCAGGACGGTCGGTTCGTAGAAGTACGGGCCGACGTCGGGCCGCGCGCGACCACCCGTGAGCACGCGGGCGCCCTTGTCGCGGGCGTCCTCGACGTGGGCCGAGACGCGCTCGAGCTGCTGGGCGGAGACGAGCGACCCCATGTCGGTGCCGTAGGCGAGCTCCGCCCCGAGGCTCATCTCCTCGACCGCCGCCACGAACCGGCGGGTGAACTCGTCGGCCACGGCGCCGTGCACCAGCAGCCGTTCGATCGAGATGCACAGCTGGCCCGCTGAGGAGAAGCAGGCCCGCACCGCACCCTCGACCGCCTTGTCGAGGTCGGCGTCCTCGGCGACGTACATCGAGTTCTTGCCACCCAGCTCGAGCGAGTAGCCCACCAGGCGCCCGGCGACCGAGGTGGCGACGCGGCGCCCGGTGTCGGTCGAGCCGGTGTAGCAGACGTAGTCCGCGAGGTCGACGACCGCCTGACCCACCGTGGGCCCGTCGCCGAGGACGACCTGCAGCACCGACTCGGGGAGCCCGGCCTCGGTGAGCAGCTGCACTGCCCGCAGGGCGGTCAGCGAGGCCTGGAGGTCCGGACGGAGCACGACGGCGTTGCCGGCCATCAGGGCGGGGATGGCGTCGGTGATCGCGAGCGACAGCGGGTAGTTCCAGGGGCTGACGATGCCGACCACCCCGTGCGGGTGGTGGTGCACCGTGCTCTGGGTCAGCACCGGGAACAGCCCGGCGCGACGGCGCGGACGCAGGTATGCCGCGGCGGAGCGGGCGTAGTGCCGCGCCACGATGGCCACGTCCGCGACCTCCTCGAAGGCCTGGCGGCGGGTCTTGCCCGACTCGAGCTGCACGATGTCGAGCAGCTCGACCTGTCGCTCGAGGACGAGGTCGTGGTAGCGCAGGAAGATCCGCTCACGCAGCTCCATCGGCGTGCGTGCCCACTCCCGCTGGGCGGCGCGCGCGGCATCGACCGCCACGGCGACGTCCTCGCGGGTCGACATCGGCAGCGAGCCGAGGGGCGCACCGGTCAGCGGCGTGTGGCTCACGTGGTGCCCGGCCCTGGGCGCAGCCACCACCCGCCGAGCCAGCCGTCGGACCAGTGCCGGGTCCACGGCATACGTGGCGGTGGGGTCGGTCTCGGGGTCGGCGACGACGTCGTGGGCCATGCCTCGCAGCCTAGGTCCGGGGCCGCCTTCTTACCAGTAGTAAGTTAGCCCGTCCCGCGGTGGCCGCACGAGACGTGCGTCACCCTTTCCGCCCCGCTGGGTGGTCCAGGACTAGGACCTCTGCGGGAGTCCCGCCTCCTTCGTGGGGAGCAGTCTGGACGTTTGCAGGGGTCCAGAACGCTTTCAGAAGGGAAGGGACTACTGATGCGATTCGTCTCGACACATCGGCGCCTGTTGGCCCTCGTGGCTGCAGGGGGCACCACGCTCGCGCTCGCGGCGGCGGCTCCTGCCGATGCCCACCAGACCACACCCCAGGTCGTCGCCAAGGGCCTCGACAGTCCACGCCACCTCGCCGTCTCGGACGGCCGGGTCTACGTCGTGGAGGCCGGCCGGGGCGGGACCGGCCCCTGCGCTCCCCACCCAGAGCTGCCCGGGACCTTCTGCTTCGGGTTCACCGGGGCAGTCACGCGGGTCAACCCCTGGGGCCCCGACAAGCGGGTCATCACCGGCCTGGCCTCGATCTCCAGCGGCGAGGACGCCCTCGGGCCGTCGGACATCGTCTTCAGGGGGAACACCTGGGTGCTGAGCAGTGGGCTCGGCGCGGATCCGGCCTACCGCAACAAGTTCGGAGCGGGCGGACCACTGCTCGCTACGCTGCTGACCGGGCGGCTCGGACACCGGGGCTTCCGGGTCTTCGCGGACGTCGGGGCCAACGAGGCGCTCAACAACCCCGATGGCACCGACCACGACAGCAACCCCACGGGGATCCTGCGGGTCGGCGACAGCTGGTACGTCGCGGACGCCGGCGGCAACGCGATCGTGAAGGTCAGCCCGTGGGGCACGTTCAGCACCGTGGCTGCGCTTCCGCCAGCGCTGACGACGAAGCCCTCCCCCGCCGGACCGCCGGCCGGCTTCCCCGCTGACGCCGTGCCGACCGAGGTGGTCAAAGGACCGGACGGGGCGCTCTACGTCAGCCAGCTCACCGGCTTCCCGTTCGAGCAGGGCCTGTCGAGCATCTGGCGGATCGCCCCCGGCGGCCAGCCGCAGAAGTGGGCGACCGGGCTGACCAACGTGACCGACATCGCCTTCGGCCCCGGCGGCCACCTGTATGCCGTGCAGATTGCCGACAAGGGCCTCGCCGACCCGGGCGGCCCGATCGGGAGCCTGGTCAGGGTCACGCCGCACGGAAGCAGCCACACCACCATTGCTGGCGGCCTCTTCGCGCCGTACGGCGTCGCCTTCATGGACGGCTCCGCCTACGTGAGCACCTGCTCGGTGTGCACCGGCGGTGGAGAGGTCCTGCGGGTCAGGCTCTGAGCAGCCAGCGGTCTTCCCCCGAGGGCCTCGGCTCTCGGGGGAAGGCCACGCGGGGTCAGCTGCGCTGGTAGGGAGCCACGACGACCTCGACCCGCTGGAACTCCTTGAGGTCGGAGTAGCCGGTCGTGGCCATGGCGCGGCGCAGCGCACCGATCAGGTTGCTCTTGCCGTCTGCGGTGCGGCCGGGCCCGAACAGGATCTGCTCCAGGGGCGCGAGCGCCCCGACCTCGACCCGCTCGCCTCGCGGCAGCTCGGGGTGGTGCGCCTCCGAGCCCCAGTGCAGCCCCCGGCCGGGCGCGTCGGTGGCCCGGGCGAGCGCGGCGCCGAGCATCACGGCGTCGGCGCCACAGGCCACGGCCTTGACGATGTCGCCGCTGTCACCCATGCCACCGTCGGCGATGACGTGGACGTAGCGGCCACCGGACTCGTCGAGGTAGTCGCGACGGGCAGCGGCGACGTCGGCGATCGCGCTGGCCATCGGGGCGTGGATGCCCAGGGTGCGACGCGTCGTGTGGGCCGCTCCCCCACCGAACCCGACCAGCACGCCTGCGGCACCGGTGCGCATGAGGTGCAGGGCGGCCGTGTAGGACGCGGCCCCACCGACGATGACCGGCACGTCGAGCTCGTAGATGAAGCGCTTGAGGTTGAGCGGCTCGGCCCGGCCGGAGACGTGCTCGGCGCTGACGGTCGTGCCGCGGATGACGAACAGGTCGACCCCGGCGTCGACGACCGTCTTCCAGAACTGGTTGGTGCGCTGCGGGCTGAGCGCGCCGGCCGCGGTGACCCCTGCCTCACGCACCTGGCGCAGCCGCTCGGTGATCAGCTCGGGCTGGATCTCGGCGGCGTAGATCTCCTGCATCCGCGCGGTGGCGAGGGCCGGGTCGAGCGTGGCGATCTCGGCCAGCAGCGGCGTCGGGTCCTCGTAGCGGGTCCAGAGCCCTTCGAGGTCGAGCACCGGCAGCCCACCCAGTCGCCCGAGGGCGATCGCCGACTCCGGCGACATCACGGAGTCCATCGGTGCCGCGATGACGGGGATGTCGAAGTGGTAGGCGTCGATCTGCCACCCCACCGACACGTCCTCGGGGTCGCGGGTGCGGCGTGAGGGCACCACGGCGATGTCGTCGAAGGAGTACGCGCGGCGGCCGCGCTTGCCTCGGCCGATCTCGATCTCAGTCACCGCGCAAGGCTATCGGGCGCGACCGGTGCTCCACGCCCGAGCCTGCGACGACGAGCGAGAGGGGGAGGGCGAGACGGGGCGACGTCCCGTCGCCGGGTGAGGGGGGCGACCGGCGACGGGACGTCTTTGAATCGTCGCGACCGACCGTGGCCCGTCAGCGACGACGTTGAGTGCACCCCTGCTGGGACGTGAAAACGTCCGTGTCGCAACCCTAGGTTGCCCGCTCGCGGGGCGACTCACCCAGATTGCGTATGCCGTTCTGGACGTCGTGCAGACACCGTCGCCACGGCGCGCTTCGGCCGGACCACGCGGCATACCGACCGCTGGGGACCGGCGCCTTCAGGCGTCGGCCCAGGCGTCACCCGGGCGTCAGCCCTGGCGTCAGCGACCGCTGTAGTTGGGTGCCTCGACGGTCATCTGGATGTCGTGCGGGTGGCTCTCCTTGAGCCCCGCGGAGGTAATCCGCACGAACTTCCCGCGGGCCTTGAGCTCGGGGATCGTGGGCGCTCCGACGTAGAACATCGACTGCGCCAGCCCGCCGACGAGCTGGTGCACGACGTTGCCGAGCGGGCCGCGGTAGGCGACCTGGCCCTCGATGCCCTCGGGCACGATCTTGTCGTCGCTGGCGACGTCGGCCTGGAAGTAGCGGTCCTTGGAGAACGACTTCTTGCCCCGGGAGGCCATCGCCCCGAGCGAGCCCATGCCGCGGTAGGACTTGAACTGCTTGCCGTTGACGAAGATCAGCTCGCCCGGCGACTCCTCGCAGCCCGCGAGCAGCGAGCCCAGCATCACGGTGTCGGCCCCGGCGACCAGGGCCTTGGCGATGTCGCCGGAGTACTGGAGACCGCCGTCGCCGATGACGGGGACACCGGCCGAGCGGCAGGCGAGCGAGGCGTCGTAGATGGCGGTCACCTGGGGCACGCCCACACCGGCGACGACCCGGGTGGTGCAGATCGAGCCGGGTCCGACGCCGACCTTGACGGCGTCGACGCCGGCGTCGACGAGGGCCTGCGCGCCCGCGCGGGTGGCGACGTTGCCGCCGATCACCTGGACGTGGCGGGTGGCCGGGTCGGTCTTGAGGCGGCGGACCATGTCGAGCATCAGTCGGGCGTGCCCGTTCGCGGTGTCGGCGACGAGGACGTCGACCCCGGCCTCGACCAGGGTGGTCGCCCGCTCCCACGCATCACCGAAGAAGCCGATGGCGGCACCGACGAGCAGCCGGCCGTGGTCGTCCTTGCTGGCGTGGGGGAACTGCTCCGACTTGACGAAGTCCTTGACGGTGATGAGCCCGGCGAGACGTCCCTCGTCGTCGACCAGCGGCAGGCGCTCGCGCTTGTGCTGGCGCAGCAACGCGGTGGCGTCCTCGCGGGAGATGCCGACGCGACCGCTCACGAGCGGCATCGGGGTCATCACGTCGCGCACCAGGGTGGTGGCCCACTCGGCGACCGGCGTGAAGCGCAGGTCGCGGTTGGTGATCATGCCGAGCAGGTGGTCACCCTCGTCGACGACCGGCAGCCCGGACACGCGGTACTCGCCACAGCGCCGGTCGAGGTCCTCGAGCGTCGCGTCGGGCCCGATCGTCACGGGGTTGCTGATCATGCCCGTCTGGGTGCGCTTCACGAGGTCGACCTGGTAGGCCTGGTCCTCGATCGACAGGTTGCGGTGGAGGATGCCGATGCCGCCCTGCCGCGCCATCGCGATGGCCATCCGCGACTCGGTCACGGTGTCCATCGCCGCCGAGACCAGCGGGATGCGGATCGAGAGCTCACGGGTGAGCCGGGCGGTCGTGTCGACGTCGGAGGGGATCACGTCGGTCTCGCCCGGGAGCAGGAGGACGTCGTCGTAGGTCAGGCCGAGCTTGCCGAACGGGTCGTGCTCCTCGGACTCGGGAGCGGGGACCGCGGCAGCGGCGGGATCGGCGGCAGGGGAAGGAGCGGACTCCTCCAGGCGGTGACGGTCGTCGAGGTCCACACCAAGGCTCATTGCCCAATCGTAACGGGCCGCCAGCACCAGCCACGACGGCCCTCCGGGGCCGGCTCGTGGCCGGTCACGAGCAGTCACGCGGCCCGGTTCGCCAGTCCCGTCCAGAATCTGGGATGGCCGGGCCGGGTGTGAACGGCCTTGAACAACTCCTTACGTTACGGGCCTGTTTCCGCAGGTCACGCGACGGTAGCGTCCGAGACGTGCGGCATCGTGCCGCGGGAGAAGAGGACGACATGGCTGAGTTGTCACGGCTTCCTGGACCCATTGCCGACCTGTGGGACTGGCAGCTCGACGGGTCCTGTCGGCAGATCAACCCAGAGGTCTTCTTCCACCCCGAAGGCGAGCGTGGCCCGGCCCGCCGCTCCCGCGACTCCCAGGCCAAGGAAGTCTGTCTCGCCTGCCCGGTGCTCACGCAGTGTCGCGAGCACGCGCTCCGGGTCCGCGAGCCCTACGGAGTGTGGGGCGCGATGACCGAGGACGAGCGCGAGGCGCACTACGCCGGCCACGCGGTCCCCGCCGCCAGCTGACCGCTGCCCGCTGCGGGCGGACCCCCGGCTGGTGACACACCTAGACTCGGCGGCGTGAGCAGCCCTGTCGAGCCTGTCCAGGTCCCCATCCGCGACGAGTCCATCCGGCTCGGCCAGCTCCTCAAGCTCGCCGGCGTGGTCGATGACGGCGCGATGGCCCGCTCGGTGATCGAGCTCGGCGAGGTGACCGTCGACGGAGCCGTCGAGGTGCGACGCGGCGCGCAGGTGCGCCCCGGTCAGGTCGTGACGTATGCCGGCCAGTCACTGCACGTCGTCACCGGCGGCTGAGCTCCGCCGCCAGCTCCGCTGACGCCTCCACCGCCACCTCCACCCCCACCTCCGCCGACGCCTCCACCGCCAGCGCCACCGACACCTCCACCCGCCCGGTCACTCGGCGACGAGCAGGGCCCGGAGCATGTCCCTGGTCTGGGCGCTGACCGCCCAGTTGTCGCGCGACTGCCAGTCCACGGAGAACACGTCCGCGCAGTTGCTGCTCAGCTCGAGCGTCCGCCCGTTGCGCAGCCGCGCCTCGACGACGAACAGCGACGACCCGGTGGTGCAGGTGCTCCCTGCCCGCGTCGCCGATCCGCTCCTGGCGAGGTCGGCATTGAGCTGGGCGAGCTGCGGGTCGCCGAGCACGTTGGCACGCACCGGCCGGAACCGAGGGACCGCGGTCGGCACGGCCCGCGGGTGCAGGCAGGCGGTGGCGGCCTCGAGCACCGCGCCGCGGGGCAGGCTGGGCGGGGCCACCCCCGGCGGCGCGAGCGACTTCCCGAGCACGGAGGGGCAGCCGAGGAACCCACCCTCCGTGGCGTCGGACGCCGGGTCGGTCAGCGCCCCCTGCTCGGCCAGGGCGGTGTAGTAGCTCGCGAGCGCGGGCCAGCCGTTGCAGGCCAGGCCCTCGTTCGCATAGGTGTGCACCGCGCCGTCGACCCCGAGGAGCACCATCCGGAAGGCCGGCCCGGTCGGCAGGGGCGGGCACTCGGTGCCCCTCGTGCGAGGTGCCAGGTCGAGGGCGTCCACGGCCAGCGGCACGCTCACCGGCGCATCCGGCGGCAGGAAGCCCGACCACACCGAGCCGTCGTCGGTCTGCGCGCACACCAGCACGGCCGACACGCTGCGGCTCAGGGGCTCGGTGGTGACCGGCGGCGGGGTCGGCGGCGCGAGCGAGTCACGGCAGGTCACGGCGGACGGCTGCGGGGTGGGTAGGGGGGTCACGCCGTCGGGGCCACGGCCGGCGAGGAGGCTGCCGACCGTGACGGCGGCCACCAGGGCCACTCCCCCGAGCGCCCAGCCGCGCACTCCCCGCCAGCGCGCGGCATACGGTCTCGGCTGCTCGAGGAGGCCGGCCACGGAGGGGTCCTGGGGTGGCAGCGCGTCGAGCACCACCCTGAGCCGGCCCTCGTCGAACCCCAGCCGGCCGCAGACCGTGTCGAGCGCGCGCACCCGATGCCGTCGCGCCGCGGCGACGTCGTCGTCGAGCGCCGCCGCGACCTGGCCGTCAGAGAGGCCATCGAAGGTCCACAGGACCAGGGCCACGCGCTCGCGCGGACCCAGCTCGGCCAGGGCGCCCAGCACCTCGGCGCGGGACGGCGGGTCGGCCACGGTGGCCGGCTGCTCCACGCGGCGGACCCGGGTGTGCCGCCGCCGCAGGTAGGTCTCCACGAGCGCCCGCCGCAGCCCCGCGTCGTACGAGCCCGCACCGACCTGCGACAGGTGGCGCCACTGCGGCCAGCTGCGGGAGAGCGTGGTGCGGACGAGCTCCTCGGCTGCGCGGTCGTCCCCCACCAGCAGCCAGGCCGTTCGCAGCAGGTCGCCACCCCGAGCGACGACGTACTCGTCGAAGCTGGGGGGTTCGGCGAACCGGTCCGCCATGGCCACCTTCGTCCTTCGCCACCTGCCCTTCCCGAATCGTATGCCGCGCAGTCGGTGCAGGACATGGCGGCGGCATGACATGGCGAAGGCCCGCCCCCAGTGGGGACGGGCCTTCGACGAGGTATGCCGTGGGGTCAGTGACCGTGGCCGTGACCGTGACCGCCACCGGCGGACTCGGACTCCTCTTCCTTCTTCTCCACCACGAGCGTGTCGGTGGTGAGCACCATCGCCGCGATCGAGGCGGCGTTGACCAGCGCGGAGCGGGTGACCTTGACCGGGTCGATGACGCCGGCCTTGATGAGGTCGCCATACTCGCCGGTCGCGGCGTTGAGGCCGTTGCCCACCGTGAGCTCGCGCACCTTGGAGACTGCGACGTAGCCCTCCATGCCGGCGTTCTCGGCGATCCAGCGCAGCGGCTCGGCCGCGGCCTTCTTGACGATCAGCGAACCGGTCGCCTCGTCGCCCTCGAGCACGAGGTCGTCGATGGCGCTGGAGGCGTGGACGAGGGCCGAGCCGCCACCGGCGACGATGCCCTCCTCGATGGCCGCGCGGGTCGCCGAGATGGCGTCCTCGATGCGGTGCTTCTTCTCCTTGAGCTCCACCTCGGTGTGGGCACCCACCTTGATGACGCAGACGCCACCGGCGAGCTTGGCGAGGCGCTCCTGGAGCTTCTCGCGGTCCCAGTCGGAGTCGGTGCGCTCGATCTCGGCCTTGATCTGGTTGACCCGGCCGGTGACGTCGTCGGAGTCGCCGGCGCCGTCGATGATGGTGGTGGTGTCCTTGGTGACGACGACGCGACGGGCCTGGCCCAGCACGTCGAGGTCAGCCTGATCGAGCTTGAGGCCGACCTCCTCGGAGATGACCTGGCCACCGGTGAGGGTCGCCATGTCCTGGAGCATCGCCTTGCGACGGTCGCCGAAGCCCGGGGCCTTGACCGCGACCACGTTGAAAGTGCCGCGGATCTTGTTGACCACCAGGGTCGACAGCGCCTCGCCGTCGATGTCCTCGGCGATGATCAGCAGGGGCTTGCCGGTCTTGACGACCTTCTCCAGCACCGGCAGGACGTCGGCGATGGCCGAGATCTTGCCCTGGTTGATGAGGATGTAGGCGTCCTCGACCACGGCCTCCATGCGCTCGGCGTCGGAGACGAAGTAGGGCGAGATGTAGCCCTTGTCGAACTGCATGCCCTCGGTGAACTCGAGCTCGGTCGTCGCGGTCGAGGACTCCTCGACGGTGATGACGCCGTCCTTGCCGACCTTGTCGAAGGCCTCGGCGATGGTCGAGCCGATGGTCTCGTCCTGGGCGGAGAGCGACGCGACCTGGGCGATCTCGTCCTTGCCCTCGATCTCGCGGGCGTTCTCGAGCAGCCGGGCGCTGACGGCCTGGACAGCGGCGTCGATGCCGCGCTTGAGGCTGGCCGGGGCGGCACCCGCGGCAACGTTGCGCAGGCCCTCCTTGACCATGGCCTGGGCGAGCACGGTCGCGGTGGTGGTGCCGTCACCCGCGACGTCGTTCGTCTTGGTGGCGACCTCCTTCGCGAGCTGGGCGCCGAGGTTCTCGTAGGGGTCCTCGAGCTCGATCTCCCGCGCGATGGTCACACCGTCGTTGGTGATCGTGGGGGCGCCCCACTTCTTGTCGATGACGACGTTGCGGCCCTTGGGGCCGAGCGTCACCTTGACCGCGTTCGCGAGCGCGTCAACGCCGCGCTCCAGCGACTTGCGGGCGGAGTCGTTGAACTCCAGCGTCTTAGCCATGAAAGTCCTTCTCTAGCAATCGGGTGCAGTGCAGTGAGATGAGGCCGTGAACGCGACGTGCCCCATGTGCCGGATAGCCGGCACACAGGGCACGTCACTCACGAGGTGCGGATGCTCAGCCGACGATGGCGAGGACGTCGCGGGCGGAGAGGATGAGGTACTCCTCGCCGCCGTGCTTGATCTCGGTGCCGCCGTACTTGCTGTAGATCACGCGGTCGCCGACGGTGACGTCGAGCGGGACGCGGTTGCCGTTGTCGTCGATGCGGCCCGGGCCGATCGCGAGGACCTCGCCCTCCTGGGGCTTCTCCTTCGCGGTGTCCGGGATGACGAGGCCAGACGCGGTGGTCTGCTCGGCCTCGACGGACTTGACGACGATGCGGTCTTCGAGCGGCTTGATGGAAACCGACACGGTGAGGACCTCCCCTTCGGGAATGTCGAAGTTGGACAGTGGTGGTGGTGCGGGGTGCTGCCGATCCGGTCGCCGTCGCGGGGGTCGACCGGCTGGCTGCGTTAGCACTCGGCGAACCGGAGTGCCAACGCAAATCTAGGCTCGCGGTTAGCACTCGGTCAACTCGAGTGCCAGAACTGGACGCCGAGTTCGCCGAGGGCGGACTCCACGACCCATATCCGGTGGCGCGGAAGACCCCGGAGCGGGCAGGGTCTGGCCCATGACGACCTCCCCGAGCGACCCCGCCGTGCTGCTCCGCGCCTACGACGAGCAGCTCCGGCAGGAGGCCGAGGTGCCGTCGGCCATCACGGTGGACCGGCTGGGCCCCCTGGTGCTCGCCACCTACCTCGGGGGCCGGGGGTTCATCACGTACCGGACCCTCGACGTCGACGGCACCCCCGCGAGCGAGGAGTCGGTCCGGCAGCTCGTCGAGCAGGCGCTGGCCCACTACGAGGCGATGCCCGAGATCGACCGGGTGGAGTGGAAGACCCGCGGCCACGACCACGCCCCCGGGCTGCACGACGCGCTGGTCTCCCACGGGTTCGTGCCCGACGAGCCGGAGTCGATCATGATCGGCGAGGCCCGGCTGCTCGCGGTCGACGTCGAGCTCCCCGAGGGCGTCGCGGTGCGCCGGGTGACCGACGAGGACGAGGTCCGCGCCATGACGGCCATGCAGGGCGAGGTCTTCGGCGACGAGCCGGCCGAGCTCCAGGGCATGGTCGAGCAGCTCCTGCACCGGCTGCGGACGCGCGACGACATGGAGATGTGGGTGGCCGAGCACGACGGCCGCATCGTCAGCGCCGGCCGGCTCGAACCGGTCGAGGGCACCGAGTTCGCCGGGATCTGGGGCGGCTCGACGTTGCCCGACTACCGGGGCAAGGGCATCTACCGCGCCCTGACGGCAGCCCGGGCACGGTCGGCGATGGGCCACGGCAAGCGCTACATCAACAGCGACTCGACCGAGTTCTCGCGGCCCATCCTCGAGCGGTCCGGCTTCGTCAAGGTCTCGACGACCACGCCCTACGAGTGGCGCCGCACCGGCTGAGCCACACTCCGCAGGCTCAGCCCCCGATCAGGGGGGCGCCGACCCGCGACCTCGGCACGCGGCATACGCAACAATGCGCGACATGGACCTGGCCCTCTTGCGACGGCTGACCACCGGCGAGGGCTGGGGGTTGCTGCAGTCGCTCCCGCCGTACGACGAGTCGTCGGCCCTCGCGCTCCAGCAGCGACTGCGCGACGCGGGCTTCGACCCCGACCTCGTGGCGGCCGCTCTCAACCAGGCCAGGCTGCGGGGCCGCGCCGTCGAGAAGTTCGGCGAGTTCGCCCGCGGCATGGTGCTGACCTCCGACGGGCTCGAGCAGGCCACCCGGCTGGGCGTCGCCGCGCAGCACGCGCAGCGCTTCCGCGCCGCCGGCATCCACACCGTGCACGACCTCGGCTGCGGCATCGGGGCGGATGCGATGGCGATGGCCGGGCTCGACCTGCGGGTCCGGGCCATCGACGCCGACGAGCTGACCGCCGGCATCGCGGCGGTCAACCTGCGGCACTGGCCCGACTCCACTGCGCAGCAGGGTGTCGTGGAGGAGTTCACCGCCCCGGCCGGCGAGGGGGCTCGGGGGGTCGGTGCCTGGCTCGACCCGGCGCGACGCACCCCCGGCGTCGCCGACGTCACCGGTCGCACCCGCCGGATCTTCAACCTCGCCGAGATCTCCCCCAGCTGGGCGACCGTGCAGGAGGTCGCCCGCGCCCTCCCCGCCACCGGCGCCAAGCTCAGCCCGGCCTTCCCCCACGCCGCCCTGCCGCCCGGGGCCGAGGCGCAGTGGACCTCGTGGGAGGGCGACGTCGTCGAGTGCGCCGTCTGGTGGGGACCCCTGGTCCGGACCGCCGGACGCTCCGCCGCCGTGCTGCGCGCGGCGGGTCCCGCGGTCGTGGTCACCGAGGCCGACACCGAGGGCGACCCCCCACCGCTGCAGAACCTCGCCGACCTCGGCGGCTGGCTCTACGAACCCGACAAGGCCGTGCTCCGGGCCGGCCTGGTCGGCGCCCTGACCGCCGCGACCGACGGTGCCGAGCTCGACGCCGGGGTCGGCTACGTCGGGTCGAGCCGGTCCGTGGACGTCCCCTACGCCAAGCGGTATGCCGTGGTCGAGGCGATGCCCTTCAACGTCAAGGCGCTGCGTGGCTGGCTGCGCGACCACGGGGTCGACCGGCTGACCATCAAGAAGCGTGGGGTCAGCGTGGACGCCGACCTGCTGCGACGGCAGCTGCGGCTGCCGGCGAAGGGGCACCAGGAAGCGACGGTCGTCCTGACCAGGGTGCGCAGCAACCAGGTCGCGCTGATCGTCCGTCCGGCCTGAGGCGGCCTCCTCGCGCGGCGCACAGTCGGGCGAATCGCAGGCAAACGGGGGCAAGTCAGGGCAAGCGATGCCCGAAATCGCCGGGAGTTGGCCCTGCGCCGTTACCATCTCGTATCCTCGGCGGCGATGTCCTCCCCTCACTCCGACGGTTACGGCCGCCACCGCGGCACCAGTCCCCGACCCACGACCCTGCTGTCCCGGGTGTGGCGACGCCCGAGCCACCGCTCGGCCGTCAAGGGCCTGGGCCTGGCTGCGTCGGCCCTCGGAGTCGCCACCGCCTTCGCCGCCCCCGCGCCGGGAGCGTCGTTCGAGCTGACCGCCGCCGAGGTGCACCACCCGCCCGTGGTCGCCCGCGCCGAGGCTGTGTCGGCGCCCGCCCGGGTCGCCGACTACGGGGTCATCGGGTTCACCGCGAAGGCCGCCCCCAAGCCGAAGGTCAAGGCTGCCCAGGCTGCCAAGAGCACCCGGACGGCGACCGGCATCTCCCGCAACACCTCGCGCGTCGGCCTGGCCAACGTCGGCGGCATGACCCCGAACGCCATCGCCGTGATCAACGCGGTCAAGGCGCAGTTCCCCGGCTCCGGGCCGTTCGGTGGCTACCGCCCCGGCGACCCGCTCGACCACGGCACCGGCCACGCCGTCGACATCATGTGCGGCACGGCCGAGGGCAACGAGATCGCGAGCTTCCTGCAGGCCCACGCCGGCGAGCTCAACATCAAGTACCTCATCTGGCGCCAGCGCATCTGGTACCCCGGCGGCAGCTGGCAGGGCATGGCGGACCGCGGCAGCCCGACCGCGAACCACATGGACCACGTGCACGTCTCGGTCTTCTAGACCGCCGCCTCCCCGGTCGGCTTCCGGCCCTCTACCTCCCCGGTCGGCTTCCAGCCCTCCACCTCCCCGGTGGGCTTCCAGCCCTCCACCTCTCGGGTCAGCGGGGTCGCTAGAGCTCGGGGTCGCGCTGGGCGCCCCGGTGCCGGACCGCGTCCGCGCCGGCCTGGCTCGCCGCCGCGACCGCCGCGGCCCGGTCCGCTCCGCGGGCCAGGGCCGCAGCCAGCGCACCGCAGAACGCGTCGCCCGCGCCCGTCGTGTCGACCACGTCAGCAGCGTCGACCGGTATGCCGTCGTGCCGCTCCCCGTCCCAGCTGCATCCCGCGGCGCCGAAGGTCACCAGCAGCGAGGTGGGCTGGGCGTCGCTGTCCGCGAGCTGGAGCGCCTCGTGCTCGTTGACCACGAGCGGGTCGGCGAGCGCCGCCACGTCGTGCGGCAGGGCGGCATACGGTGCGGCGTTGACGACCACCCGCGCGCCTGCGCCGTGCGCCAGGCGGGCGGCCGCGGCGACGGTGCGCACCGGCACCTCGAGCTGCAGGAGGAGGACGTCTCCGGCGCCGAGGCCGGACAGCGCGTCGGCGAGGACGTCGGGAGCGACCTGCCCGTTGGCGCCGGGGATGACGACGATGGCGTTCTCGCCCTCGTCGTCCACCGTGATCCAGGCCTGACCGGTCGACGCGGTCGAGGTGGTGCGGACGGCCGAGACGTCGATCCCGCGGTCGCGCAGGCGCTCGACGTAGGCGCGTCCGCCCTCGTCGTCGCCGACCGCGGCCACCATGGCGACGTCGGCGCCGGCGGCCGCTGCGGCGACGGCCTGGTTGCCACCCTTGCCGCCCGCGAACCGCTCGAGCGCGCCGTCGGCGAGGATCGTCTCGCCCGGGCCCGGGTGACGTTCGACGGCGGCGACGAGGTCGACGTTGAGCGAGCCCAGCACCACGACCCGGCCCATCAGCGCATCCCCCCGCCGACCGTGTCGAGCCACAGCGTCGCGTAGCGCTGGGCGTCGACGTCGAGGCAGACCTCGATGGTCGACCGCGCCTGCCCGTGGGGGTCGTGGTCGAGCCCGGCGGACCAGTCGCGGCGGTCGACGATCGTGCGCCCCCGCGACCACGTGCCAGCGAGCTCGACCCGCACCGGAAGGCGCTCACGACGGACCCCGGCCGGCTCCAGCACGGCACAGACCGCGCCGGCATCGCCGATGGTGGCGTCGTCGGTGCCGAACCGCTCGCACTGGAACGCGATGAGCTGGCCGGCGAGGTCGGCCGCGTCGCGCCCCCCTGGCGCCGACAAGGTCCGTGCGGTCTCCCGCCCAACGCGTGGGGCGTAGAAGACGTCCAAGCCGTACATCGTCACCGAGATGTCGAGGTCGGCACAGGCATCAAGGACCACGGCTGCCGCCTCGGGGTCGTGGAACACGTTGAACTCGGCGGACGCCGTGGCGTTGCCGGCCTCGACCGCTCCACCCATGAACACGATCTCGCGAATTCCCTTGGCAACACTGGGATAGGTGCGCAGGAGGAGGGCGATGTTGGTGAGCGGCGCGAGCGGGATGAGCGTGACCCGGCGGGCCTGGTCACCCTCCGCCGCATCGAGGAGCACGTCTCGGAGGAGCTCGACTGCATGGCGCGGGTCGGGCCGGCGCTGCGACTTCGGCCAGTCGAGGTCGCCCATGCCGTCCTGCCCGTGCACGTGCCGGGCGTCGACCGGGTCCTCGAGGAGCGGTCGCTCGGCACCGCGGGCGACGGGCACGTCGGGGCGGTCAGCCGCGTCCAGGACGGTCAGGGTGTTGGCGACCACGGCGTCGACCGCGGCGTTGCCACCGACACAGGTCACGGCGCGCAGGTCGAGGGCCGGGTGCAACGCGGCCAGGAGCAGCGCGCACGCGTCGTCGACGCCGGTGTCGACGTCGAGGACGACGGGGATGGCCATGCCGCGATCCTGCCAGAGCGGGCGGCGCGCCTCCCGTGCGGTTTCGTCGCGGTTTCGTCGCGGCTGGGCCACCGGGATAGGTTCGGGCCGTGACTGAGCACCCGGCCCGCCACGCCCGTGTCGTCGTGGCCGGACTGGCAGCGCTGGCCCTGACCACGACGGCCGCCTGCGACTCGGGCGCCCCGGGAGCTGGACCCATCTCTACGGGCACGGGCACGGGCACGGGCACGGGCACGAGCAGCGGGTCCGGGAGCTCCACGTCATCGTCCAGCCCGAGCTCCAGCTCGTCCTCCTCGAGCTCGTCGAGCTCCACGACCACCGCCACGCCCTCGTGTGGGCAGCGGCTGGCCGAGGCGATGACCCCGGCGCAGCGCGCGGGCCAGCTGCTGATGGTCGGGTTGCAACCCACCGGCAGCTCGCGCGCACTCGCAGCCCAGGTGAAGAAGCAGGGCCTGGGCGGGGTGATCTTCCTGGGTGGGTGGTCGAACGGCGCGACGTCGATGGCTGCGATCTCGACTCGGCTGCAGGCCGCCGCCGCGGACGGCCTGCTCGTCGCCGCCGACCAGGAGGGCGGCCAGGTGCAGCAGCTGCGCGGGTCGGGGTTCACGCGGATGCCCTCCGCCCGCACCCAGGCCCAGTCGGGCGTCGGCACCGAGCAGAAGAACGTCGAGGCCTGGTCACACGAGCTGAAGAAGGCGGGGGTGAACATCAACCTGGCCCCGGTCGCGGACACCGTGCCCACGTCGCTCGGAGCCGCCAACCAGCCGATCGGCCGCTACCGCCGCGACTTTGCGCCCGGCTCCCCCAAGACCAATGCCGCGTATGCCGCGGCGTTCGTCCGCGGCACCCTCGCCGCCGGCATCGCCCCGACCGTCAAGCACTTCCCGGGGCTCGGCCGGATCACCGGCAACACCGACGTGACGACCATCGGCATCACCGACCGCACCACCGACGCCGACGACCCCTACCTCGCGCCGTTCGCGGCCGGCATCAAGGCGGGCGCGCCGCTGGTGATGATCTCCTCGGCGCACTACCCGAAGCTCGACGCGGACAACCCGGCGATGTTCTCCAAGGCCATCGTCACCGGCCTGCTGCGCGACAGCATGGGCTTCGACGGCGTGGTCATCACCGACGACGTCGGCGCGGCCAGGGCGGTCTCGGCGGTGCCGGTCGGTCAGCGCGCGACCAGGTTCATCGCGGCTGGCGGCGACATCGTGCTGACCGCACGGTCGTCGCAGGCTCCGGTCATGCTCAAGGCGATCGCGGCCAAACGCGCGGCCAGCCCCGCCTTTGCCGACCAGGTCGACGCGGCCGCGGCACGGGTGCTCGACCTGAAGGCCGACCTCGGCCTCGTGAAGTGCAGCTGACCCAGGCGAACGGATAGCGCTTCCGCCACGCCACGTACACGACGCCGGCTGCCGTCATTCCGCCCAATATGGGCGCCCCCGAGCTTCGGTGGAAGTGCGTCGGCATGGTTCAGCGACTGGCGGCACCCCCGGGGATACGGCGGACGCCGACGCGGCTGGTCTTGTAGCCTCGCGGCGTGACGTTGTCTACGGGGCCCGTGCTTCGGCTCGATCAGGTGTTCACAATCAATGGCGTTCCGGAGGTGACCTTCGTTCAGCCGAGTCGATGGAACACGCTACTTTCAAACCTCCAGACTCCCGGGCGGGGCCTGGTGATCGAGGGCCCTTCGGGTATCGGAAAGACAACGGCCGTCAAGCAAGCGCTTGCCCAGCTTGGCCATGCCGGCGCTGCTCAGATCCTGTCGGCCCGCCGCGCCGCGGACCTCGAATTGATCCGGCTGCTCCCCGAGATGAACGGCTTTGGCTTCGTGGTGGTTGACGATTTCCATCGCCTCGACGATGCCGTCAAGGCCAGCCTGGCGGATCTACTGAAGACTCTGGCGGACGATGAGTCGACCGACAGCAAACTGGTAGTAGTCGGTATCAACCGCGCAGGCGAGACATTGATACATCACGCCCCGGATGTCGCGAACCGCCTCGATCGGCTCCGCATGGAAGTAGAACCGTCCGCAAAGATTGAAGAAATGATCGCAAAGGGCGAGGCAGCGCTCAACGTTTCCCTCCGCTCGCGGGACGGAATTGTGGAGGGTGCTCATGGCAGCTTCTACTTGGCACAGCTTCTCTGCAACGAAGCATGTTCAGGCGCGGGGGTGCTTTCGGCATCTACAAAGCACGTCAATATCGATCTCCCGTACACGACTGTGCGCCGAAACGTTGTTGAACGTGTCAGCGCCGTCTTTGACCCGGTCTTCACGAAGTTTGCTCGAGGGACGAAGTTCCGACCGGGTGGTCGGGCCCCATACCTCCAGATTCTGACGTGGCTCAGCGAGGCTGATTCTTGGACGATCGCGCTCGACGAGGAGATGAGGCAGCATCCCAAGGCACGCGCGAGCGTGACTGTGGTCATGAAGAACGGTTACCTTGCGAATCTCGTAGCCGATCCAGATCTGCGCGGCGTGTTCCACCTGGATGAACAGACGAAGGTGCTGGCGATCGAGGACCCGCAGGCCGCCTTCTACCTTCGCAGCCTGAGCTTGCCCGACTTCGCTAAGCGGGTGGGGTTTCGCAGCGTCGAGTTCACTACGAGCTACGACGTTGCTCTGTCTTTCGCTGGTGAGGACCGCGCGATGGCCGAGGCCCTCAATGACGAGCTTGAGGAGCGTGGCCTCGTAGTGTTCTACGACCACACCGAGCAAGCGCGGATACTTGGCGAGGACCTCGAGCGGTTCTTCGAGCCCATCTACTCAGCTGAAGCGGACTTTGTCGTCGTCGTCCTTGGCCCCTCCTACGGGCAGAAGCGCTGGACTCGGTTCGAAAGCGACGCTTTTGAAGAGCGGTTCGATCAAGGGCACGTCATTCCCATTTGGTCGACCTTGGTGCCGGAGGTCATCTGGGACAAATCCAAGACACGTGGTGGGATGACATTCGATCCAGCCGGCGATCTTCGATCGCAAGCCTCCACGATCGCAGAACTCGTGGCTGAAAAGATCACATCCGCCAGTTGAAACGTCCCAACGAGCACGACGAGGCGGCGGCATCCGCGCGACCAACACAGCGTGTCGAGCTGCCGCAACCACACGTAGTGGGTGAGCGCTTGAGGCCTCCGCCTGGGTTATGCATTTGTCGATCTGTGCTCGTCAACGGCTGCAATGCGCCCGTTTCCACCATGACGATTCGCACGATCGCACGGGGCTAGCCATCGGCGCCCGCCCGACGCAGTCGCTTGCGGATGCGGCTGGGCTGCCGAAGGCGGCGTGGCTGGTCAAGCCCTCGGCGGAGCCATCGGCGACCTCGGGCATCGACGAACTCGAACTCGATTGCCCAGTCGTATTCGTTGAAGGGCTCGTCTGAGTGAACTTCGTAGAGCTGTTGTGATCTCCCCGGCTCTAGGGACTCGGCGGCGTGAGCAGTGATGTACCCGAAAACTGGGTCATCCCAGGCCCCCGGCCGACCGGCAACGCGACGGATCAGCGCTTGGTAAATGTGCTGTTCTGAGTAATTGACGGCGCTCAGCGTGAGCACGTGGTCGGTGCCAGTGCCGCCCGAATAGGCCAGGTCCTGGGAGTAGCACGAACGCCCCGGGAGAACTTGCCGGGCTTGCGAGGCCTCGTCATCCCGGCGGTCCGCCTGCTGCCGCGCGAACACCAAAACACCGATCAAGAACGCGGCGACTGTCCCAATAGCTGCGAACGCTTCAGCCCATGACTGCGCCAGGTTCATGCCCCAGAGTTCAGGTTCCACGCGGCGACCCTAGGACAGCATGTCCATCCAATCCTCGACCCACGCCCGGGCGGATCTTTCGCGGTGCGTCCCACGGCCGCGATCGGGCCCCTACCGAAACCGGGAAGTCACCTCAATAACTCCGGCGCCCAGGAGGTACTTCGACAATTCGACGACTACGTCATCGGTGACAACTTCGGTGCCGGCGCCGAAAGTGGTGGGCAAGTCCCACGTGGTCGGGTCGATCAGGCTGTCACGATAGGCCCTCTTCATCGCTGCCTCGGCCGCCACGACCTGTTGGAACGGTGCCCTCAGAACACTTATGGGCTCACACCCTCGCCGCAGGTGTGCTTTGACGCGGTTCGCGTCTCCATGCCCAAACTTCAGCAAGCCTCCGATCCTCACGAGATACAGGTACTGCGGCTGTCCGGCCTTGGCCCGATGGGTGCGTGAGACGGGCTCTGGAGGGCAAACTCGGCACTCCGTTCGGGCCAGGGACAGCTTCTGCACGGTGCCGCAATCGTCGTGAGACGCCCAGGTCCCGTGGCTGCGAGACGGATCGCGATACCCCCAGGGCATGCCGGAAACGTCAGTCGCCAGCACCGTCCAACCTGGCCGTGCGTAGCTCTCTTCCGCGTTGGCAAGGAAGACAGTGGATTCGGCTGCGAGTGCGTCGCTTCCGGTGATAGCCCGCGGGTCGGTCCCGAAGAACACGGCGAGTTCTCGCCGGACCCCTCGCTGTCGAAGCAGAGATTTCATGTCGGCCATGGTGTCCGCATCCAAGTCCGTGCGATCGTCGAGACAGATGGGGCATCTAGTGCGCCAACCAGGGCGGCACGCACGGGTGGTTCCGCAGGCGAGGCACTGCCAGATGTCGACGGCAGTACCACTGGGCTGGGCCCGTAACAGTCGCATCTGACCGTCCACAAGCCGAGCGCAATCTCGACAATGAGCCATCCAAGCGATGTCAGGGCCGCGCGTGCCGCTACTGGCTCGCGCCCCCAGAGTGACTCGACAGTTGGCGCAGACGCGGCTCATGAACTCCACTCTCCCGCGCCGTGCCCTGTGCCGCCCGACTTCGCCGCTCAGCGATCGAGTCGCGTCTTACCGCCGCCGAGGTTGTCTCTCCTGCGCGGCCGAAAGCGGACCGTGCAAAGCCCCACAGACCCGGTGCGTCAGGCAACACAACGGACTTTGTGACCAGCAGGTCCTGAGGTTGGCCGTGCTAACTTCCCAACACGGGTGGCGGCGTCCGGTCAGGGGGCGGCATGGAATTTGAACAGGACTACTACGCGTTGTTGCAGCTGTCGCGAACGGCGGACACCGCGACGATTCGTGTGGTTGTGCGCGAATGGAGGAAGCGCACACACCCGGACCGAGGCGGTGACGCTGAGACGTTCAAAGCGATCGGTCAGGCGGAGGAGATCCTGTGCGGTCCGCGACGATCCGAATACGACGCCTGGTTGCGGTCTCTCGACTCCCGGCCTGCTCCCTCGCAGACCGCGCCAGGAGCTCCAGCGCCAAGGCCGCCTGAGCCGGGACCGACGTCTGGTTCGGTGGAGTTCACCGTGACGCACATGTCGGGTGCCTCGTTCACCGTGGGCGGTGAACGCCGTGAGTTCAACACCCCTGAGGAATTGGCCGCGGCGCTGCGCGGATCGGATGCCCACCAGACCGTGTCCGTGACGCCAGCCCAATGGCGAGCCGGGTTCGCCGTCAAAGTCGCGCACGACGGGTCGTTGTTGCATGTGCCAGCGCAGGCTGCACCGCAGCTGCGGTGGGCTCGTCGTGGCTATCGCGGACTGCTCGGTGGCGCGCCTGGAGATCTGCTGCTGACGGTCTACGTCGTTGCGCCCGTACCGCCGGCTCAGAGGCCGGGAGTCGCGTATGCGCCGCGGCAACCACACGCAGCTGCACCGCCTTCGGTGACGCGGCCGCAGCGTAAGGGCCGTTCAGCGGTCGGATGATTCTTCTCCGGAGCCTTGAAGGTGCTGTTCTCGCTCGCCCTGCTCGCTCTGGCGGTCGCGTTGGCGTGGATTTTGTGGCAGTCACAAGGATGAGTACGAACAGCGAGCTATCTCGGCGATCTTCCGGCGCCAGCGGTTCCCTCGGGTGCGCGACCGCTCATTCTCGAGCCACCAGAACCTCTGGGGTTGCGTCATTCCGCCGCGAGGGCGTCTGAGCCAAGCTGCTACCTCGTCTGCGGGGCATGGTCGGAGTCAAACGAATCACCGTCGCGGGGGCGCTCATCCCACGAGGCGGCTGGAGCATCGCCCTTTGAGTTCCACGCCACGATGTCGAGAAGTCGGACATCACTGAGGTGTCCTGGTCCTTCAACGGCACTCTGTAGGACGCTGAAGGCGACAGGTTGGTTTGCGATGTCGTCCCGAATTGCCTCGGTGATCAGAACCATATAGTCGGCCCAAGAGCGACCCTTCTCCACGGGGACTGGCGCATCGTCACCGACATAGCAAGCGCGCACCCAACGATCGTGAAGAACAACAGAATGCGGTCGCTTGCGGTGCAGGACCTTGGACAGAGTCGTCCCGCTGACACCCCACGGCCGAGTGGTTGGATCGTCCAGAACCCCGTACAACGCATGCACAGCCGGGCGAAGCTCTTCCCGATCTGCTACCTCGGCCAGTGGCGTGTCAAGACGAGGGTCGCTTAGCGCCTCTTCCAGCCGACCTCGCACGCTCTGCAGTCCGTAGAACGACCTGATTTTCACGGGCACATTCAGCAGCCCGGGGGCCAGCAAGTCGCCGTCCGTGAGCCGGCTTGGTTCGGTGGTGCCTCCGTCGAAGCGGTCGTAGGCAGGAAAGGCATATGGGTGCTCGCTCACCAGGTTGTGTGCCGTGTGGGTGTATTCGCGGACCCAAGTCGCGGCGGTCTCAAGCGGAATCAAAGCTCGACCAACCCTGATGTCCTGCGTTTGCGCCGTCATGGTTCGCACGGTATCGATCAGACGCGCTTGACGGGCGAGATGACGTTCATGTGCCGAACCCACACGATGGCTTGCCCGTCCCGAAAGGCGAGCTCTCCGCTGACGATGACTGCGTCCCCAGGCGAGGGCCGCTCGAGTGTTGCCCAGGCCCGAGGAAAGACGACGCAACGCAATCGATGTCCGCGCCACTCCCCCTCGAGCACGGGCCCAAGGCTGTCCGGCCTTCGTTGACTTGAATTCGACGAACTTCGTGCGCAAGGAAACGCTGACAGCGTTGCCATCGGATTCCTCCGCGAACAGGTCGCTGGGCCTTAGCGGCCGCGGCGGCTCTGACGGCACCTGGGGAAGCGGGCTGACCATGCACGAGATGATGGGCGGTACTACCGACAGCCGGCATGTACCGCTCGTCGACTCTTCTGTCACACATGCCAGGGTCTGCGTCACACCGCCGCGACGGACCGTGGCGCTGGCAATCAAGATTCGCGACGACACTGTCTTCAGCAAACGGGAATTCGAGGTAGCAGGACAAAGGGGCGACGACGCACTCCTCGGCTAGACCCTTGGCGCTACGAGCTCCGACGCAGGAGGCCGCCAATGCCCGCGACTAATAGGGTCGTTGCAGCCCAGCCCAAGACCTTCAGTCCGACGAACGCAGCCGCTGCCAAGCCAGCGGTCCGGTCGAGCCTCCAGCTGTCCTGCCCGCCAAAATCGATGGCCGGGATGACCGTGTCCGCCGAGTACGCAACTGGGTTGAAGCAGGACACGTCCACAGGACAAACGTCGGCTGTAACCTGTTGGCGAACGAGGTTGGAGGATGACCCTACGAATCCCGTTGCCTGAAAGTGGGTCTGTTGCGACCAAGCAAGAGCCGTGCCAAGCAGGACCAGTGCGAACAAGACGGCTACGACGCGAAATGGGTAATACCCGAAACCGATGATTTGACGCGACCACCGGCGCGGGTCCCACCGTCTGTGCTTCCGAGCCAGCTTGACCTGTGCTCGATAGCGCACGGCTCGCGCGTCTCGTGGGCGTCCAGCTCGCTCATAGAAGTTGGCTAGGTCCCACATCACCGACACGGGAACCGCGTTGGTGTCGCCTTGCTCCAGCCATGCAAGCCCTTGCTGTCGGCTGCTCCGGATCGGGCCGCGCAATTGAGTGAAGCTAATCCCATGCAGTCGCCAATCTTGACCAGGCGTGTGAACGACGTTCAGGCAATGGATGGTGCTAGCCACCAACCGGAGCGGGACTTGGGACTTGAAGACTCGAGTTGCATAAGCGGGATGTCGGTTGAAGAAGGCGGTCCCTCCAACGCTCAGCGCCTCGCCGTACAACCCTGACCTCGCCTCTGTCCCGTGGCTCGCTGCTTCATCGAGGGCTCCTACCAAGTGGGCGGATCCGAAATCCAGCGCTCCGGTCACTTCTCCCCCTACCAGTTCAACGGCGCCATTGAGTCTTGCGCCGCAGAACTTGAGATTCCCGTTCACCTTGATTCGCTTGGCCGAGAAGCAGGGTCCTGGGAGTCCGGATTGGCCAACCGCCCCTGACAGAGCGCTTTCGGACGCGTTGACAGTTCCGACGATGTCGGCCCCAGTCAGCACCATGGTTCCGACAGCACGGACAGGTTCGTGGCAAGCGCGTCCGCCGTCACTTGTCCTGGGCTCGAGACTCAGTCCATCTCCAACGTGGATACCTTGCGCGGCGATGCATCGGCCGTCCTGGTCGCGACCGGCATCCAGCCGACTCCCACGCAGCACCCAGGCACCCTCGACCTTGGCCACTTGGAGAAGCAGTGGTGCCGCAGCGTTCACGCCTTCCATCCTGATCGAGCCGCCCACCCTGAGCCCCCGAGCTGCCAAGGCATAGGGATCGCGATGGGGATGGTCATCGACGGCTAGGTCAGCGTCATCGAGGACGAGGTCTCCGCCAATTTCCGCCCCGACTAGGCGAATCCCAGCATTCGTCCAAAACGGCCGATTCGTTGAACCGACGCTCATTCGATTCATGAACATGGTCCCGCCCACAGAGATGCGGTCCATGTAGAGCCCGGAAGCCGCCGTTGTGGAACATTCCACTCGGGCTGCTCCGACGCTTAGCTGGCCATCGACCCGTGCACGCACTAGGCGAATTGGATCGTGCGCGGTCACTCCACTCATGAAGAGCGAACCCTTGACCGACAGACGATCAGCGCTGAGCACGGCCTGACCGGTGCGGCCCTCTGGGTGGGTGCCGTCCTCGCCATGACCGCCCGTGAAGGACGATCCGCTCAGATCGAGGGTTCCCAGAACATGAGCGTCAATCAGGTTGACATGACCTCGGAACTCACAGTTGCGAAGGCAAACGGACGTCGCAAGCCGGCAATGACTCAGGTCGAGCGGCCCTTCGACAATGGCGCCGTCAATGTCGACCTTCCGACCCTCGGGCTTCGTCTCGAGAATGAAGGCTCGTAGGTCGTCTGCGCGAATTAGACGATGCGGCGCTCCCAGGAGGTGCCAGGTCGAGCCAGATGCCCCGCGCGCGCGGATGTCCTCCAGACCTAGCGCTGCGCCGTGCCCCGTTGTAGGCATGGAATGAGAATGCCAGACGCCTAAGCGCGACTCCTGACAAACGCAGATCCTCCGACTGGCCCGCCTCGCTTCCGACGGTGTCCCGTGTACCGGCTGCATCCTCCGCACACCTGCAAGCGTCAGCGGGGTGAAGCTCCGCCTGCAGCCTTCGTCTACCCAGGGGAGATGAGTCGTGCGCCTCTGGTCCTAGGTCTTTCCGCCGCCTGTCGGCTGCGCCATAGAGGTCCCCTCATAGCAACAAGCGCCCGCAATCCACTGCGCGTGTGAGACTCAGTTGCATGCGTGATGCCCCTCCGACTGCGAGCGAGTCGGCCTTCTTCGAGCGATTGAGTGCCTTGGTCCCGGAGGCTCAGGACTGGTATCACGCTGACGTTGACGGAACGCTCTGGATGACCGCCTCCTATGACGACATGGTGGGTGGCGTGATGGTGGCTACCTGGCGTATCGACTTCGATGGACTCGAACTGGTCGGCGGGCGTAGTCCCGCCAACTTGAACTGGGACGACGGCGTTCGGGGGCGCGAAATTGGGATGCCGCTCGACCCGCCCCATGGCTTAGTCGTGAACTTCTGGTCGGTCAATGAGGCAGCACAGATTGCTGCGGATTGGTTCCACCTGGTGACCGAGGGGCGAGCTTGTTCGTAGCGCCCGCCCATGCCGCGATCCCTGCGGTACGTCATACCGCCGCCCGTCAACCTCGGCATGTACCTATGGCTGGGCCAAGAAGCGGACCAAAGAGTGAAGGGTCGCCGGATCGGCCTCCGCTGAGGTCTCCAGACCTCTCTAGTTTCACGATGACGTCAGCGTATGCAGTCTTAACTCCTTCGCCACCTCCCCCAACTCACGCGAATGCGCTAACTGTGAGAGGCGCGGACGTCTACGATCGGGATGGCAGTTGTCGCCCCGGGCATCAGAACACCAAAGGCTTCGGCGACTGAGAGTCATTGGGTCTCGGCAGCCCGTCTACCGATTCCCAGATCGTCCCGGCCATCCGGCGCGCGGTGTGGCGACCATCATTCTTGACTCGCAGTCTGGAGTGCTCTGGCCCCGTTCAGCGAAGTCGCCGGGGCGATCCCGCTGCGAGACAGGCCGTGGACTGCCGACCGCACGTTGGAAGGAAGCATATATGACCTTCATAGCCGTAGTGACGAGTCCGCGATTCGTGTTCGTCAGCAGTGACCTCCGCGTTACGGCAATGAAGGGAGGCATTATCACTGAGCAAAGCGACTGGGCCATGAAGACAACTCTCATGGGGAGCGACGAGGTCTTCGGATTCACCGGCTTGGCGCGGCTTGGACGTCAGCTCACTGACGAGTGGCTCGGCGAGGCGCTCGCGGGCGTCGCACCCGGGCGTCGACTCCAGGCCCTCGCCGAAGCAGCGACATCGAGCTTCAAGGACTTGAATCTGCGCATCCCGCATGCCTTTATCGGCGCGGGATTTCACTCGCAGAAGAATCGGCGAATCCCACATGCTTGGATCGTGACGAACTCATGGGATGACGTCGAGCTCCGCTACGATCCGCGACTGCTGGATTCACGCTTCGAGGTGTACTCACTCCCCATGGATAAGTCGCGGACGACAAACCTATGGAGCGTCGGCGGCGAGGATGAGAACGGGGAGGTCTCACACCCAGCAATCCAGAAGGCGAAAGACGACCTTGAACGCATCGTGCGCAGCGACTGCGGCAACCCTCGCCTCGCCATGGACAGACTCGCGCAGCTCAATCAGGAGATGACCGCCCTCGGCAAGCACATAGGCGCCAGCGCAGTTGTCACATCGCTTCCCCGCAATGCCAGTCAAAACAGCGGCATCGTTGTATGGGTTGAAGAGCCCAACTTGCAGGCAATGAACCGATTCGCAGTGAGCGTGAACTACGTCGCGGACTATCAAGGCACACACCCTGAGCGATGGCGGCAGCCTGGGCTGATCAGTGAGCAGGGGTTTTCGATGGCTGGGGTGGTATTCGCGAGGGAACCAACGGGAATTGGTCCTGATCCTCGGCGCCACAACACGGGCGCGGCTTTTGGAATCAAGTCAGATTAGTGCCTGACCGAAGCAGCCCACTCCTTAGGCAGTCGAAGCCGGTACGACCTACCGTCGCGACCAGTTTGCTTACGGCAGGGATGCCCGATGCTCCGAGTCTCCAGCCGTGCGTCATTTCGCCGCATGTCGAACATACTGATGGCCGAATCCACATCGATGCGCGGTGTGTCCGCTAGCCGTGTGTACCGGTCCGCTGCACGGAGGCGGACGGGGGTTCGTTCAGGTGAGGCTGGAACATCCATCCACACCAACAGCATTGGGAGACATCGTGTTCATCGCCATCCTCGATCTCGGGACCGCCGCACCAGACCGGCCCCGTGCCTTGGCCCAACTCGAAGCCGAACGGCCGCTCGTCCGCTCGATGCCGGGCAACCTCGCCTTTCGCGTCTACGAGTCGCGCGAGGACGACCGCTCCGTGACGGTCGTCCATGAGTGGAGTGACCAGGCGTCATTTGACGATTACCTCGCCTCTGACGCCTTTGCCCGGTCCAACGCCATTCTCCGACCGTTGGTCACCGAAGGACCAGTGAGCCGTCGCTTCCGCGCCGAGCTCGTCGAGTCCGTCGCCTGACTGGAACGACATCCCTACGATCGGTGCGTGGGAGTCCACCCGTGACCCGTGAGGCGTTCGCGTTCACCCGGTCCTTCGCACCGACCGGGCCGACCGAACTGCTCGTCGACCGGCACTACCTGTTGTGCGCCTCCCAGGGCGCGCTACGGCTCGAGGCCGAGGGCCAGCGTTGGCTGCTGCCCCCGGCCCGGGCCGCCCTTCTGAGCGCGGGACGACCAGCCACGGTCACCATCCCGCAGCCGGCGACGACCGCCTCGGTGCTCTTCCACATCGACTTCGTCCCACCACCCCCGCAGGGGCTCACTGTCGTCGACCTCGACCCGCTGGCTCGCGCACTCGTCGCCGAGTGCGGCGGGTGGCAGGAGGCGGACGAGCCGCTGCCGCCGTATGCCCGCACCATCTTCGCGGCCCTCGCCGCAGTGGTGTGGCGGCTGGCCAAGCAACCCAGCCCCGTCGTCATGCCGGCCGGGCGCTCCGCCGAGGTGCGGACCGCATTGCGGCTCACCGAGGAACGGCTCGCCGATGAGGTCCGATTCGAGGACGTCGCGGCCCAGGTCGGGCTGGTTCCGCGCTCCCTGGCGCGCCGGTTCGAGGCCGAGGTCGGGATGACCTGGCGCGCCACCCTGCGGCGGATGCGGGTCCTGCGGGCAGTCGAGCGGCTCGCAGCCGATGACACCCCGGTCACCACGATCGCCCACGACGTGGGCTACGGGTCGCTGTCCGCGTTCAACGCTGCCTTTCGTGAGCTCACCGGAACCACACCATCGGACTACCGCGCAACGTTTACCTTCTGACTCCCGCACCTATGGCCTTCGCCGAACCATCGACGCCAAGCCTGAGGCGACGCCAGACCGAATGCCCACGCCGTCGGCCACGCTCCAATCTGCCTGCCGAGACAGTCAGGAATGCACCGCGTATGCCTGCCTTTGCCACCGCGGCAGCTCCGCGGCCCATCGCATCGGAACGTCCGCTCATGCCTGCGAGCTCAGGCGGCGTCTATTCGCCGCGGATGCCGTGAAACGATTGGCGGATTCTTCCTTCCGGCCGGACGATCGGCTTGTGGTGGCCAAACCCACCGGATCCGCTTGGGATAGCGTCGCGGGGTGACGCTAAACCATGTTCGACGCGGAAGCGGAAGTCCGTTGCTACTCGTGCACGGTCTGGGCGCAGGGTGGCAGTCCTGGGCTCCGATCATCGACGATCTAGCCGAGCACCGTGAGGTCATCGCTGTCGACCTACCGGGGTTCGGTGAGACACCGTCGTTGTCCGGCGAGGTATCGATCGCGACCTTGACCGACTCCGTCGCGGACTTCATCCGGGAACAGGGGTTGGACGGGGTCTCCACCGTGGGCCAGTCGATGGGCGGCCGCATGGTGCTCGAGCTCGCGCGGCGGGGAGTTGGCGGCGACACTGTGGCCTTGGACCCTGGGGGTTTCTGGAGCGACCGCGAGCTGGCCGTCTTCGGTGCCACACTGCGCCCATCGATCGCCTTGGTCCGAGCGCTGCGCGGCGCACTGCCATCACTGCTCGCGAGCCCGGTGGCCAGGACTGTGCTGCTGGCGCAGTTGTCGGCGCGGCCCTGGGCGCTCGCTCGCGACACGGTGCTACCAGATGTGCGCGGGCTGGCCGACTCCCCCGCGACCGCAGCGGCCCTCGAGGCCTTGACGAAGGGTCCCAAGCAAGGGGGCGCCCCGGCTGGCACGGTGCCCGGCCGGGTGACGATCGGGTGGGGGCGTCGTGACTGGGTGACCCTTCCGAGGCAAGCCGCACGCGCCACGGAGCTGTATCCCGACGCGGTGCTGCACTGGTTCGAGCGATGCGGTCACTTCCCTCAGTGGGACGCTCCACGAGAAGCTACCCGACTGATTCTCGACAGCACCTCCTGAAGTCGGTTGCTTGCCCGTCGACGCGACACCAATCGCCGCCGAAGGCGGATGGCGAGCGGTTCAGGGACTGCGTTACGGCGCCGCTCGTGCCCCGCCACCTATGGGCGACTGTGTCTCGCCGGTGCGAGTAGGGGCCGTCGCGGCTTAGTAGCCGGGGAAGACCCTCCGCAACTCGATAGCGTGACGTTGCCGGTCACCCCAACGTCTGCGGAATGTTCGGAGCCGAGCCGCCCGCTGAGCAGGCGCACTACGGCCTCCGCCGGACCTTCGAATTTCGCCGTTGGGTGATCGGCGGAGTCGGACACCGTGACCACGTCGGTGATTTCAAGCGCGCCTCCCAGCATCGCCAGTCGGACTTCCTGTTCGAGTTGGTCCGCCTTCGCAGAGAACCTCAGCAGGAAGGCCAACGGTCCGCGGAAGAGCTCGACGAGGAGTTCGGCAGATTACGGGTCCACGGTCGCGAGCGGATCGACTCCGACGCACACGTCCCAAGCATGGTTGGCAACTTCATTGAGCCGCATGCCCAGCGCGACCAACAGCGGGACCGGCTCGGGAAGGAAGCCCAAGTCGATCATCAAGCCAGCGCTGCTCCGCGCTGAGCGCCTCGATGGTGTCGAGGTAGGCCGCATCATGTTTGACGAACTCGGCTGCCTGGACCGCCGGCGATGATGCGTTCCAGCGGGCCCAGATCGCCTGATTGTCCTCAGCTTCGACCCGCTCGCCTGCGGCGGTCGCGATCGGCTTGCGGCCGATTTCCGCACCGCTACCCATGTGCGAGAGCGCCTGCGCGACTCCACCCCGTCGCCCCACTAGGGTTGTTCAGATTCTCCTCGGACATGGCCGGCACCAGCGCAGCAAGGATGTCGTGGTTAGCGCGCAGTGCCGGGACGGCGCGGTCGGCAAGGGAAGTCATGGTGGAAGCAACCAAACAGACCGCAGGCTCCTTCCCACAGTGAACCCATGACGGGGTCATCACGAAGAATCGCGCCCCTGGCGCCGTGATCTCGTTGGTCCCGGCCGACGGGCGCCAGCGCGGCGTCCTTGCAGCTGCCGCGATCCGGACCGTGCGTCTAACCGCCGCGTAGTCGGCATCACGTCGCGTAGTTGAACTTGCGACGCCGACCACCCATCGCACGCACCGAGATAACGCCTTCGCAGACGTCGAAACCCTCAAACAGACAGCCGGCCTTCCAGATCAGCGATCACCCTGGCGTCGCCCTCGCTCCCAGCAGTCCAAAGCGCCCAATTGTCGTCACCGACGACGCATGCTCATGGACCGAGGTACGACCGATCACCGCGGCGTATCCCTCACTCGCCTGCGGGTCATCAATCGCTTGCACTGGCACGATGACGCAAGGATCACCTCGTGGAGACAGCTCGGTGTCAGCACTGTCGAAGGGCGTTGTGTCCGAGGTAAAGCCAAGGTTTGGTCCGCGGCTCAGGATGCCCTCACGCATTTCGTCCATCGCTGATTCCGAAAGACGGGTGGATCCGGACCCGAGAGGCGTGTTGAGTTGTTTGCTGGCGACCTCCAAGTAGAGCTCGGAGTAACGCTTCTTCGCCTCTCCCACCTGGACACGACTTTCCAAGCTCTGAGGGAGGAGGGCGCCCAGCCCGTCCTTGGCGTGGAACACCCGATTCCGCACGCGATTATGCAGTTCGTCGTAGATGTCGTGGACTGCGTTTCCGCTCCCTCCCGCGGAGTAGGTGTCAAGAGCCACGCTGTCAGCAACCGACGCTAGGGCGCGCTTGAACCACGTCTCCTCTGACTCCGCTGCGCGTCCGCGCGCGCCGACCTTGATCGGTTCGATGGCGCTGAGAATCGACTCAAGGGCGAGATAGACGTTGCGGAATGCATCAAATAGATCGTCGGTCACTTGCGACATGCGGTAATAGCGCATGCTTTCCTGCCAAGCCAAGACCGTTGGCTCTGGCTCCTCCTTGATCGAGCCATCTGGCGCGCGGACGACCGCGGTGCCGCTTGTGAAAAGGGCCGCGTCCATCCGCGCCCAAAGCCTGACGCACTTCTCCTGTGCTGATTCCCAATAGGCAATCCGGATGCCACCGGTTCCATCGAGCGACGCAGCCCCGAGGCCTCTCAATGCGAACACGTCAAGTCCTCTGTTGAGGAGTTCTACGGCCTGCGACATGACGGTTTCGTAATTGCCCCTGGCACACCTCGCAAGACAGCACCCAGGACGCCTTCACGAATCTCGACCTCGACACCGCCAGCCAATGTGGCGACGGCACTCTGCTTCGGGCGGTCACGAAGGAAGAGGACGGCACCGCCAGTACCCGCCGGGCCGAATAGTGGGATTCCATCAAACGTCGCCATGCCGGAACCCTATGCGTCGCCCAACCACCGAGTCGCTCGCTTCCCGCCGACCATGGACTTGGGGGGGCAACGTCAAGACAGCGAGAAGGTCGTCGTGCTCGCGGGAATATTCGCCCGACAGATCCTCGCGGGGCGGAGCCGGGCACCCTTGGGACACAGCCCGGCTCCGACGCGCGTGCCGTCATATCGGCCGCGTTCCGGTTTCACCAGGGCACGGACCTGAGCGAAGCAACTCGCTAGGCCCTGCGTGATACCGCCACCAGCTACTCGCCCCGGAAGCGAATGGTTTCCCGCAGAACCATCGGGACCATTCATCCGACTCAACCTCTCCGCCGAAGGAGCCTGACCCGGTTTCCCGGACACCTGATCTGAGGGGATGATCCCCTTGGGGGGACGACGTCATCGCAGGTGATGTCTCTGGTCCAGTGCTGGTTTCGCCAACGCTGTGCGCCCGGCTTGACGAGCTGAGCCAGGCGGTCGGGGTGTCATGCGTGTGGTTGACGAGTTGGAGCGCCGGGATGCGTGCCGCGTTGCACCCCTTTCTTGATCGAGACTGGCCGCTGGTACCGGAACCAATCGGCTCGCTGCTGCCCGAGCACGGATGGTGGAAATTCGCTGCGCTCGAGGCGTGGCTGGATTGCCACCCTGAGGTGAGCGAACTCGCGTGGTGCGACGACCACCTTCTCGGTGATCGCCCCGCAGCCGCAACGACGCAGCCTGACCGCTCGCGGTCTGAAGCGGCTGCTCCTGGCGCCGCGAACTGAGGTCGGACTCACCCCTGAGGACATCGACCAATTGACTGCGTGGGCCGGCGCGTAACTCTGGAGACCCGCCCACCCCTTCGAGTGGCCCGACAGCACTCGTGTCATTGCGCCGCGATACGGCTTCCGAGGTCCCCATAGCCGAGCGTCGGACCAACTAGCGCGGCCGCCAGTAGAGCGCGCAATAGCACCATGCGAAGTAGTAGCCGAGCCAAAGGTTGCCAAGGGGCTGCCATAACCCTTCAAGCAGAGCTGCCGTCGCCACAGTGAGGAAGCAAATGCCCATTTGGCACCAAATGTTGAAGAGATTCCCCCACTGTCTGGTCACCCGAGGACCCTATAGTCCTGATCGAGTCCAGGTGCTGCTGTTCGTCAGCAACCGGCGTTTCGATGGCTGGGGCTCTAAGAGGGGCGCCCTTGCGTCCTACCGCCGCGACTGGCACTTTGCCTCAACGCTGAGCTCTCAACCGATCTTTGCGTCGTCTGGTGTCGGGGCCAGCGCGACCACCGGAACGCCGGCTGCTGCAAGTCTCTGGACAAACTCCTCGACAGAAAACCAGTTCGGGTTGCCAGGGAGCGCCTCGTGACGGCACTGGTAGAGGGTCGTGGCCCACGTTCCATTCGCGATGCGGTCGGCAACCCGGCTGCCATTGAGTCCGCCCTGCGCGCCCATGTATGGCCACGTGGGATCTCCTGCCAGGTGCCGTTCGACAAGCTTCGCTCCAGCAAGGTCGCCGTCCTGGTATCCAGCCCACTTGCTGACCAGATCGGGGTATCGCCTCAGGGCCGTGGCCAGGACGCCTAGGAAGTAGCGCTGATCGACGTCAGCGTAGGCGTCCAAGAGTCGCTGCCACGTGATGATCGGTGTCCCTAGGTCAGGCATCGCCGCTGCGAGCGCCTCAGGAAGCAGGGCCCAATGCGCCAGCGTCACCTTGTCGACAGCCAGGTGGCCAGCAAGGTGCTCGCAGATTTTGTCCAACTGCGCCTTCTGCGCCGACAACTGCTTCACCAGGTCTGGCTTGCTGGGCCGATCGAACATCTTCGCCTCGAGGGCAATCAGGACTGGAGACGGCTCGGTGATGAGGATGACTATGTCCGGTGTGTCCTTGGCTAGCGCCGCCATTCCCGGGTACAGGCCTGCCGCCTTGCCGATCGCGGACTCGATGAGGCTGTACTCGGTGAAGAAGAGGACGGTGCAATCCTCCGGGTCGTCGCGCACCTCTACTTCGCCCAGGTGGAGCAAGTCCGGGCCCGCGAGCCGGTCCAAGTGGCGCATCGAGTCGGCACACAGGAGCGCCGGCAGAACCGTGCCGGTGTAGTAACGCTCTTTCCGATTCAGGGGCAAGGTCGTGTCCAGCAACTCATCCAGCGTGGCCATGCGTCCTCCTGGGCGTGAGTCTCATGCGACGCGACTATGCGCCACTAAGGCGGCCGCGTCTAGACACAACGGCCCGGCGAATGGCTGTCGGCCCCAGCGTGGGGACTGAGACACTGAGTTGCGCCACACCGCCGCCAGTCGGGCCGGACAACTCTCTAAGAGGCGCCCCCGCCAACCAGCTCCGTTCAGCACCGCACGAAACGCAACTCGTTCGCCTGGCGCTCAAGGGTTCTCGCCTGGTCCTCGAGTTCGGAGCGTCGGGGATCAAAGAGGTCCAGCGCATAACTCTGCTGGCGCAGTGTGCGCGCGACTCTCTCTAGCTCCATAGCTCGAAACAGGCCATCAGACTGCACGGCTCGGCATCTGGCTTCAGCCTCATCCGTGGCGTCGTCCAAACTGCGCTGCAGCTCGGATGGGTTCTCACCGTTCCAAGGAGGTGTGTAGTTCGAGCCGGAGCGGGCCAGCGGAGTAGCAGAACCGGTCGACAAGACCACGGTGGAGGTTACGACTGGCTGGTCGAGAGAGGGTGATTGGTCACCTGGATTGGAGCTCTTGCCCCAGACAAAGGCTGCGCTGATCAGGACAAGCAGACCCACGACTTTGGCCCCTGACCTCATCACCGCGCCCTTTCCCGTCTTGGAATGAACGTACTGGTGCCCAACTGTGGCGGCTTCCACCGAACGCCGTACACGGAATGTCCACGCACGGTGTGCGAAGTCCCCTTGGGCCCGACGCTCTGTACACCTGCCCTGCCCCTGCCGCAGAAACGGATCGGGGATTCGCGGGCGTGCGTCTTTTCGCCGCGGCTCCTCGCCCCCTGTACGACGGCCAGTGCTACAACAGCACGAGGAGTGGCCGGCAAACGGGCTGTTGGTAGCCGATGGATCGCTTCGAGCCGTTGTACAGACTCGACCAACGTGACTGGGCATCACATCTAGCGCATACTTCCCCCGTTGACCGGTCAGCCGTACGCGTCCTCCATGAGCGCCTACTGCCTAAGAAGGGAGCCCTGGCGGCGGCACGATGCCGTTCAACCAAGGAGCCACCTCCTCGAGCCCGAGGAACAGCCCATAGTTCTTTCCGTCGGCACCGTCCACGTGCCCTGTCACGACGCCCATCACGAGATCCGGAATGTCCATCCGGTACACGGCACCTCCGCTAAGCCCGGGAGGCCCTGGGAAACTGACTTCGTGAACTTGGTGGCGGCCGAAGTCGCCCGCACGGTGGAAGCTTTGGACGTACCCACGAAACAACCTCGGCTCTTGGGGAGCGGTGCCGATCGGCGTCGCAGGACCCGGGTACCCGAACGCTTGAATCGGTGACCCGATCCCGGCGACGGCAGACTGTCCCCAGAATGCGTACCGCGGACGAGCCTCCCCGGTTCTGCCAGTGGGTAGATCTGTCACATCTCGCAGAGTCCGGTCCAGACGAAGCAACGCAAGGTCCGCGGTCGGGTGCCGGTGAACCTCCACCACCTTCCTTTCCTCCCCTGCGAGAGGGAACCGAACAAGCAGTCCCTCCGGCGCGACACAGTGCTTCGCGGTAGCAACCAAGTCGTCCTCGCCGTACAGAAAGCAGGTGCCCATGAACCGGACCACGTCATCGTGTGCAAGCCCGAACATCACCCCCGTTGCATGCATCGGACTAAATAGCATGACCCCTCCAAACAAATCTCACAATGAGAACGTGACGTACTTCGTTGGCGTAAGAAGTACGTCTTCTAGATCGAACTGCAGCCTAAGGACTAGCCCGACGGCCAGCTCAGCGCTCGCCATTGTTGTTTCGCGCGAGGGGCGGCGGCCCTTGGCGCGAGGTGCGTCTTTCCGCCGCGACCGGACCAGCCTCATTGGCGGAGCACCGGGAGTGGCTTTCCTAGCTTCGGTTCAGTCCAAGCCGTTCTCGTGGAGCTGGCGCGAGGGTGACGGCCACCGCAATTTGTCGTAGGTCCAGCGCCGTATTGTCGAAGGTGAATCCGGCCAGACAGATATCCGGGAAGACCACCCATAGAAAAGTGTCCAAAACGGCGCCACGACGGGGATGGTGAGCACGTGCTCGATGGATTCGCTGGGACGCTGGTGGGGCCGCGGCGTTCTACGACGGGTGATGTACCCACATGGTGTCCATTTGGGCTTGGGTGACGACATGAGGATGAAGTCATGGCGCTTGCGCGCCGCCGTGATCGCAGCGCTCATGGTTCTAATGGGTGGCATGTCGACCCCAGCAATCGCTGGCCCTATCAAGGTGGACACGACGGGGGCGACGTTGCGCTACTTCGACCGCCTCCAGCAGTGTCCCAACTCATCGGTCAGTTCGATGTCCTGGATGGGCACCAGTGGTGGCGACATTCGTTTGGGCAATTTTGGGAAGAACGGTCAGGTTGTCAACGGGGATGCCGTGCTTGCGGTGGCGGCTGACCTGGGCACAGCCCCTGTCACGTCGCTCTATCTCCCAGGGGTGATAGACCCCACCACGGGCAGCTTCCTACATCTGACCCCAGACCGGCCGAGCGGGTCAGGCGCCGTCATCGGAGGGTCCGGTATCAACTGGAACAACGGCCTCGCTATCCAACCCGGGTTCACGACCGTCACCGAGGGCTACGGCACCGCGGTCGTCCGCTTTGCGCTTCTGACGCGCGACAACCAGTCTTGGACGAAAGCGCCCGGTGCCACTCTCCCGCTAAGCATCCTCGTAGGCTCGACGTGCCCTGCCTGGGGCACGATCGCCGAGGCGCGATTGACAGTCGGCGGCGGCGCCTGAATCGCGGCCAAGGAAATCGCTGCGCTGCGTCTTTTCGCCGCGAACCGCGCGGGCAGCCATGCTGCCTCATTCGGTGCCCAGACTGTTCCTCGCCTTAAGAGCTTCCGCTGTTGGGGTCGTACTCGGTCACATGGCGGAGAATCTCGTCAACGACCTCCGCCAGGGGCAAGTTCGCATTGATCAAGGTGCCTGTTCGGGGGATGTCCTCCTTGGTCTGATGCAGGCGAAGGACGAGCTCACGCTCTGCTGCTTGAGAACCCCCCTCGCCTAGTGGACGTTGCTCGAGCCGTTCGACCAAAGTTTCGAGGTCGACGTCCAAGACGAAGACGGCATCGAACAGATCGATGAACTTGGAGAAGTTGCGAGAGCCCCCGCAGAAGAAGGTGACCGGCTCCTGCTGGTCCGCCACCAACACTCGCACTCGCTCAACGTCCCAGATGTGATGTTCATGGTCCGCGGTCTGGGTGGATGCGCCGGTCTGGGGATCACCTTGGTAGGCAAGCTCCCGGTCACCCTTGATGGCATCGTGTCCCCGCCGCTCCAGTTCTCGGCACACTGAAGTCTTTCCTGTGCCGGAGACACCCTCGATCAGGAAGTCGCGTGCGCCCACCAAGGCAGTATTCAGCGTCCTCGGATAACGGCACAACGACCGCACCTGCCGCGGCCAGTTGGCGCGTCTTACCGCCGCCAGTCGGGCCGTTGGTGAAGTCGTTACATCGCGATGAGCGCGCCTGCGGACACGCTCTCACGCCAACGGCTACGGTCGGAGCTCCTTGAGCAGGACCAGATGCATCGCAGGTGACCAGAGCAGCGGCGCGGCGGTCGCTCCCCATCGCTTCCCCCCAAACGCCAGCATGTGCGGCGAGCACACATCGACGGCGACATGCTCAGGGAGGAACCCTTCGCTCGTGGCCGTTCCCTGAATCCAGGCCAACAGCTCACGCGCCTCTTCCACGTTGCCCTCGGCCAAGGCCACCCGCCCCAGAGACGCGGCCAGCAGGATCCACTGGCTGCCCCCGTAGAAGGAGTCGCCAAGGTAGCGGCGCACGCCACCGCCGGGCGCGCGCAACTCCTCGCGGACTCTCTTCACAGTGATCTGGAAGACGTCGCTGTCCAAGGGCACGAGTTCGAACGGCACGCCCAGCCAGAGCAGGGACCCGTCCACCCGCGTGTCGCCGCCGGCGGACCTGACGAAGCCGCTGGCCAGGGTGAACTCCTCGCCCAGCAGTCGCTGTCGGATGACTTCGGCCTGGCCACGTGCCGCACTCTCGCCGAGCAAATCCCCAGCGTCACGCAGCCCAGCCGACACCGCTGCCAGCGATGAGGTGTGCAACAGGCCGGGGTACTCCTCCCAGCAGTCGTAGCAGGGCGTCTCACCAACGCCCATCAGATACCGCACGACGAGCCGCATGGCGCGCTCGACTGTCGAATCCACACGACCGCCGTTGCGGCGCACGTGGTCGACGGCGGCCCAGAGCCAGAAGCCGTAGCAGTCGGTCTGGAAGTTGGGCCACTCGTGCGTGGGGTCGACTGGCTCCTCCTCACCAGCAAGGGTGAAGCGGGCCGGCGTCATCACACGCCCATCAACGGTGCCTGTTGCGACAGCGTCCAGCGCTTCATCTACCCGGTGCTCGTGCCGCAGGAGGGTTTCTGCCACCCAATGGTGCCAGCGCGCCGAAGCGTCGGGCCGACCACCGCGGTCCATGGCATAGGCGCACCAGGAACCGTCCCGCAACCATCCGTACCGATACACCTCGTGCACCGTGCTCGCCGGTATCGCCCCGTTGGGGACTGAGCGTCCACGAGAAGGTCAAGGCTGAATCGACCATTCAAGATCGCCGGCATGGACACATTGTCGCCGAGATGCCAGCCAGTGCCCGCTCATGCCGCTACCGTGCCGTGAGCGCCTTGTGCCTGACGTTGCGGAGTGCTGTTCTGGCTGCATGTACTCAGTCTGGGGCTCGAATTGCGCGGTCCGGGCCGCAGCGGTGGCGCTTTCGGCAGCGGTTTGGGTTTCTGGATGTTCTGGGAGCACACCGAGGAGCGACGGTGCGAGTCAGCCACAATCTGTTACTGCGCCGCCGACACCCACGCATTTCTCCAGATTGGGCTATAGGTTCATCGTTCCGGCTGGGTGGTCTGCACACGAAGGGTCGATTGACTGGGAAGCTGGTCCCGCCCACAAGGACCTGCCCGACGTTGATACGTTTCGGTCCAAAGACGGGGATCCATGGCTCGTTGTGCAAAGGCGTCGGCTCTCCGGACATCCTTCGTTGTCGGCATGGATCGCTGAGATGACCGCACGGAAGGACATCACTTACGGTGAGTGCGTCGCTCCGGAGCACGAGCGGGCCGCGACGCTGGGGGGCGAGGTTGCCCGGATGCGTGCATTTCATTGCCCGGTGGACGGGCCGAACGCCTTGGCCATCCAAGTCTTGACGACACACGACGGCTTCGGCTGGGTCGCTCTTTGCTATAGCGAGTCAGGAGAAAGCGGCCGCATAGCTGACGCCGAGCAACAGTGCTCTACATGGCTGCAGGAGTTCAGCTTCGCAAACTGAATCTGAACTCATCAACTGACACTCGCCGCAGGGCGGTTGCTGCGCCATCAGCTCATGGCGCATTCGCGCGGTGCGTCATACCGCCGCGAACCGGGGCGTCGAATGTTCACTCACTGCGCATGACCGGATCCGGCAAACTTGTCACTAAGTCACCGCGGGGTCAGGACTCTTCGACAGGTCGGATCTCCACTACTGGGTGTGCCCGCGTGAGGATTTGCGCGGCCTCCACAAGCTCGTCGTAGTCGTCGCAGGTGACGATGTAGAAACCGGACATCTGCTCGACAGTCTCCGCGAACGGCCCTTCGGTGATGAGCACGTTCGACTTCGGTCCGCGCTTGATCGTCCGTGCTTTGCTGCTGTGCGCAAGCCCGGCGCCACCGATCACGGCGCCGCCACCCGCCTTGAGCAGTAGGGCGAACTCGTGGTCGGTATCGAAGGTGGCTTGGTGATCGGACTCGGTTCCGAGCTCCCACTCCGCCTCGTTGTCGGCGGGGAACATGACGACGTAGTCGGTCACCACGCCTCCTTTCATTCAGGGTCTGATAACTACATGACGTTCGGGGCGGTCACCAATCGACATTCGGGTCGCAAACCTTCGGCCCGCCCCACGACTACACGGATGTACGCATCTGCCGCTGACCGCGAGGGTCCTGCCGATGAGAGGACGCCGGGACGGTAAGTCACCGCAGCTTGTTCCAATCCAAACGTCCGGTCCACGTGGGCGCTATCAGCAGCGCTGCTGCGAGGGCCCCCACCGCAAAGGCCCAGACAGAGAAGAAGTCTGGCCCCATGCGCGCATCGGCGACGTTGCCCGACGGATTGTCGGGGTCGTAGATCAACTCGGCCGCGTCGCCCACGCGCGGCTTTGGTTCCCAGCGGTAGTTGCCAACCTCCGCGGAGATCTCTCTCCCGCGGACATCCGGGAACCTCACGACCACGACATTGTCCCGCCGCTCGGTGTGAACCTCCAGGACCTCGCCGCTGGCCCGGACACCCTGGTCTCGTAGTGACGCGGCCGACTGATAAGTGATGACAAGCCCGATGAGGCAACCGATGGCGGCGACGACCAGGAGGGCCGATGCAATCCTTCGGCTGTTCATTAGCCGCGCGAACCCATTGGGCTTCCTCTGTGTCACGGGGCAGAATCTAGCCCGGCGACCAGCCAATGAGCGGTCATGCCGCGACGAGGACAAGCGTCTTCCCGCCGCCTAACCGCCTCCTCTGGCGTACTCAACGTCGAAGGTGGCCCGCGAGTGGCAGTCGTTCCGCAACCCTATTCGCGCGCTTCAGAACAAGAGATGGCATCGTCCTCTCGTGAGTCGCAGACTCCGCTCTCTGATCCGAGGCTGCTTCTTTAGCGAGCCCTCGCCGGGATAGTGATGGTCCGCGCGCCGCAAGTGCCGGACAGGATGCTCGAGAGCTTGCTGCGCTCCGCAGTGTCCATCGTCAGCCGCCATCGGTACTTGACCTGCACCCAGTAGATCGCGTAGAGGCACCGGGAGGACGACAACGGAGGCAGCCACTGGGCCGGATCAGACGCGCCCTTGGACGAGTTGAGGTTGTCCGTGATGACGTTCAACTGGGGGTAGTAGAGGTCGTTGGCGTAGCGGTGGCGGTCCGTGCTGCTCCAGTAGCGGGCGCCCGAGCCCCACGCTTCGGCAAAAGCGACGTGGTGGTCGATGTCGACGTCGGAGGGGTTGGTCCAGGTGCGTCCGTCCCACTTGGAGATCCACTTGCCCGACTTGACGTAGCAGTGGCTGCTCGAGGTCTAGGTAACCGGCACCCTTGACTCGGAGATGAGGACCTCGGCGCGGGTGTTCTGGCAGTCGCCGTTTGCGTCGATCCAGTCCTGGAACTTCGCCCTGTCATAGCCCGCGTTGTACTCGGACGCCACGCCAATCTTGAACAGCAGCGACCTGGCGGTCGTGGTGGTTGCCTCAGCAGGGGCGGCAGCTCCAAGAGCCACGCCGGCTGAGATGAATGTCGCCAAGAGGGCGGCGATCAAGCGGCGCGAAGTCACACGTACAGCGGAGCACAATCAACACCCGGACGTCCTCCAAATCGGGGAAATGGCACCCTCCCTGAGGCGAGAGGGGAGGAACCGCGGCCCGGGCGTTTCCGTGTCACCCCTGCACCGGGCCGCAGCGCATCCCTGCTGGCCGCGACCCGAGGGAGGGCACGAGGGGGATCGGAACCTCAACCACGGGCCGCGGTACCTACATCGATACCCGTTCAGGCTGCTCGGCAAACGCGCAGGTCAACGGCTTGATCTGGCTTGCGCCGTTCCGTTCGGCACGCACGGTTCCCGGTCTAGAGTTGGCGGTGCGGGGTTCCCTTCCTGGCACACCCGAGCCGGTTCTTCGCACACGTCTTGAGGAGCATGAGGTGCCTAACGAACTCGATCAGACGTGGCAGTTGTTGGACGACTTCGCTGAGGTCGCGCGCCTCCTCGCAGTCACACCGCTGACCCTGACATCGCCGATACCGTGTGCGAGTTGGCGTTGAGGACCGTCGGCGGGGATCACGCGTCGATCACGAGCATTCGGGCGGGCCACTTCACGACGGTCGCGGCTACGAGCGAAGTGCCTGAGCTTGCGGACAAGATCCAGTCCAAGGTCGGTACCGGTCCGTGCTTGGATGCGATCCGCGAAAGCGACACGGTCCGGGTCGACGACCTAGCGACTGACACTCGCTGGCCCCGGAGCCTCCCGTTACACCCGAGCTCCGAGGTCTGGTGCCTTGTACCCCGTTCAGCGCGGGACATGCGCCCGCGCGATCCGGCGTCACGCTCGCCGTGCCGCATGTGGTTACCCCCAAGCGTCGGGGGAGCGACCGCAGATGCCAGCATCAACGGGCCGCGCCACCCGCTTCCTTCTGCGCCCGGTCCATGAAATACACCGCGAGATCCGCCAGCCGGGCACCCATGCTGGCCGCGATGCGACGCAAGCGCCTCTCCGCCGAATACCTGCTCAACCCAAGATGCCTGGAGCTTGTCTTGCCTTGAGCCAGGGCGAAGTCTGGCTCTTCGACTTTGAGGTCAAGTGCCAGGCTCTGCAGGAGCTGCACCAGTAGGACCCCGTCGGAGTCTTCCGATCAAGTGACCGGCCGGCCCCCTGGATCGCGTGAAGGGCGCGCTCCGCAGCCCACTGACTTGGATGGGACTTCTTCGAGCAGTCGAGCACCGCGACCATTCCTCAGTGCTCAGCTGGCTCATATCCAGCCCGGCACGGTGGGTTCGCGACTGACGGCGCTCGGCCCGGTTCAGAGCAATGTCCGTGTCCGTCTGACAAGGGAAGGTTAGCTGCCAACGTCTTGCAAGGGCCAGCAGGCGCGTGCAGCCATGTTGAGTCTTTCCGCCGCCTGTCGGGTGTCGCTCTTCCGCGGCTGGGGCGTCACCACCGAACCTGCCCAGCGGGGCGCCGGCTAGTTTGTCGCTGGGACGGGCGCGTCCGTTATCGGTGCGCCAAGCGGCTCGCCTGTGGGCACCCAGATGTGGGCACCGGGTGCTGTCTCCGGGGTGAGCCAATGGTTGCTGTGAGAGAGGTCGAGGGCGCTGCTCAGCAGCGCGTGCGTGGCCGGTGATGGGTCCGCAACACGCCAGGCGAGGGACCACGGGTAGGCGGGTTGGGCCTCCTTGGGCTGGTACACGGGTAGCCCGATGTCGGCGTAGCGGTCGGCGTAGCTGCGGAACTCCAGGTAGCGGGCTTCGGGGGTGGCGCGCGCGACGTGGACTAGGCAGTGGCTGAACGCGCCCGGTGTGCCCAGCCAACGCATGGTGATGCCGAAATGCTCCTCGAACGCGGTCAGGTACTGTCCGTGCGCGTTGTATCGCCCTGACTCGGGTGGGTCACCGAACACGTGCAGGGGGCGCTCGTGCAGGGACGCGGTCTGTTGGGGCAAGTCGCCTGGGGCGCCGACGAGCACCAAGGGTTCAAGCCGAAGCGGCTGGTGTCGCCATCCGGTCGGGTGCTGGGCGAGCATGTGGGGCGTGACGCGCAGGATGGCCACGTCCAGGCGGTTCGCTAGGAGTGCCTCGAGCTGGCTGATGCTGTCCATGGTGTGTTCGAGAACTTCGACGTCGGGGTGCGCCCGAATGAACTCGTCGGCGACCAGTCGGCTGGTGTCGAGCTCGAAGATGTGCGCGATGCGTACGACGTCGCCCCGTGGTGGTTGGGCCATGCTCGCCGCGATGGCGAGCAGTTGGCGTGCATCGTCGAGGAATCGCTGTCCGCGCGGGGTGAGGGTGACGTGGCGGGTGTCGCGCACCAGAAGAGGCGCCCCGACTTGCTCCTCCAGTTTGCGGATCTGCTTGGACAGGGCCGGTTGGCTGATGTACAGGTTTGCGGCGGCTCGCCCGAAATGGAGCTCGTCGGCGACCGCGACGAAGTAGCGAACAAGGCGTAGGTCAAAGTCCATCCGGGTCACCGCCAGTGTTCCGAGCGCGCCCCCGTAGTTCGGGCCGCACGTGCGTCAACGGTAGACCCGGCGGCCGGACGAATGCAGGGTTGGCGGTTATCAGTCGGGCCGATACAGGTCTTGGACGCAGGCTGTCGTGGGGGTGTTTCGTGGCAGGCATGCCCGGCCACCGGCGCCACCACGATGGCAAACCGCCACGTGCGCACCAGGACTCGCAAACCAGCGGCGAGCGCTGGTCGGACCTTCCACCCGGCCAGCACGCGGTGGCAACGCTGCCGGAGGTGAGCAGGGGCCCCGTCCCGACGATCGAGCTGGAGCAATGGACAGTCACCGTCACCACCGAGCGCGGCCAGCTCGCCGCATGGGACTGGGCCGAGCTGAACGCGCTGCCCCAGGTGCCGTTCGAGACGGACGTGCACTGCGTCCAAGGATGGTCGCTAATCGGCAGCAGTTGGGAGGGGGTGCCGGTGCGGCTGCTGCTGTCCGGCCTGGACACGTCAGCGTCGTATGCCGTCGCGACCGGCGCCGACAGGTACCGGGTCTGCCTTCCGGTTGACGACCTGCTCGAGATGCCCACCTGGGTCGTGCTCCGGCATGCCGGGCACCCGCTCAGCCCGGCGCACGGGGCCCCGGCCCGGCTCCTGGTGCCCCACCTGTACCTGCACCAGAGCGTGAAGTGGCTGACCGACCTCGCCCTGACCGACCGCGACGTCCCCGGCACCCCAGCCGCCCTGGGCCTGCACCCGTACGGCGACCCGTGGCGTCAGCAGCGCTACCGCGACCAACCCCGGACTCTCACCCCAACCCTTGACCACTCCACAACACCACCCGAGAGGTGACCATGAACGTCCACCCGAAACCGCGTCGTCGGAGCCTGCTTGTCGCCGTCGCCGCCATCGCTGCGCTCGCCGCGGCGGCCCTGCCCGCCCAGGCCACCTCCGGTGTGACGACCGCCGCCAGAAGCGCGGGGTCGACGGCACCGACCGTCGTCCTGGTCCACGGCGCGTTCGCCGCCCCCACCGCCTGGGACGAGGTCAACGCGTCCCTGCGCAAGGACGGGTACGCCACAGCAGTCCCGGCGCTCGGGCTGCAGTCGGTCGCCGCCGACGCCCAGATCGTGGCGGCCACCCTTGACGCCATCCCCGGCCCGAAGGTCCTGGTCGCGCACTCCTACGGCGGAGTGGTCGTGTCCAACGCGGCCACCGGTCGCAGCGACGTCACCGCGCTGGTGCTCACCGCCGCATATCTGCCTGCACAGGGGGAGTCCATCGGCAGCCTGTCTCAGGGGTACACACCACCCGCCTTTCTCGCGCCACCGTTCCCACCCGGCCACCTGCTCATCGACGCGACCGGTTCAGCCATCATCGACCCGGGGTTCTTCCGCGCCGACTTCGCCCAGGACCTCAACCCCAAGCTGGCTGCCCACATGGCCGACGCCCAGAACCCGGTCAACCTGGGCGTCCTGTTCACCCCATCCGGCCCGCCGGCGTGGGCAACCGTCCCGTCCTGGTACGCCATCTCCGGCGCGGACCGCATCATCGACCCGGCGCTCCAGCGCGCCATGGCCGCCCGTGCTGGCTCGACGACCGTCACGTTCGACGATGCCAGCCACGCAGGCGGGTTCACCCACTATGCCGCCCGGTTCACCAAGCTCATCGAGCAGGTCGCGTCCACGGCGGCGACGTCATGACCGGCCGCCCCGTCGTCTTCGTCCACGGGCTGTGGCTGCACGCGACCAGCTGGACACCGTGGATGGACCTGTTCCGCGACCAGGGCTACCAGCCCATCGCACCGGGCTGGCCCGGCGAGCCGGACACCGTCGAAGAAGCCCGCAACCACCCCGAGCTGGTCGCCGACACAACCATCGACGCAGCCACCGAGCACTTCGCGGACATCATCGCCGACCTTGACGACGTCCCGGTCCTGGTGGGGCACTCGTTCGGCGGTCTCATCGTCGAGAAGCTGCTCGGTGAAGGTATCGGTGCCGGCGCCGTCGCGATCGACCCGGCCCAGATCAAGGGCGTGCTGCCACTCCCCCTGGCCCAGCTGCGCGCTGGCCTGCCCGGCCTCGGCAACCCTGCCAACCTGCACAAGGCGGTGTCGCTGACAGCCAAGGAGTTCCGGTTCGGGTTCGGCAACGCGCTCAGCGAGGAAGAGTCCAACGCCCTGTACGAGAAGTGGACCATCCCCTCACCGGCGCGCCCCCTGTTCCAGGCCGCGGCGGCGAACTTCGTGATGCACTCCCAGGCGGCGGTCGACACCGCGAACCAGACCCGTGGGCCCCTGCTGCTCATCTCCGGGACCGCCGACCACACCGTGCCAGACGTCGTGACCCGCTCCACCCTCAAGCAGTACCGGGACTCCGCCGCGGTCACCGAGCTCAAGCAGTTCGAAGGCCGCGGGCACTCGCTGACCATCGACGCCGGGTGGCCCGAGGTCGCCCACGCGGTCCTTGACTGGCTCAAGACGAACGGGCTGTAAGTCGTGGACCTCGAACTGCACGGCAAGGTCGCCGTCGTCACCGGCGCCAGCAAGGGCATCGGGCTGGCCATCGCGGCGGCCCTGGCCGCGGAGGGCGCGTTCGTGGTCGCCGGCGCCCGCGACGCCACGGCCGGGCTCGACGACCTGGCCGCCGGCGGACGGGTCCGACCGGTCAGCGTGGACCTCGCCACACCGCAAGGCCCGCAAGCCTTGGTCGAGGCAGCCGCCGACCTCGGGCGTCTGGACATCGTGGTCAACAACGTGGGGGCCGTGACCCCGCGCCCAGAAGGGTTCCTGACCATCACCGACGAGCAGTGGTTGGCCTCGCTGACGTTGAACCTGCTCGCGGCCGTGCGCACCACCCGCAGCGCCCTGCCCCTGATGTTGGACCACGGCGGTTCCATCGTGACTACCAGCTCGGTGAACGCGTTCCTGCCCGACCCGCTCGTGCTCGACTACAGCGCCGCCAAGGCGGCCCTGACCAACTTCTGCAAGGCCCTGAGCAAGGAGGTCGGCCCGCGCGGCATCCGCGTCAACACGGTCAGCCCCGGCCCGGTCGCCACCGACCTCTGGCTGGGTTCGACAGGGGTCGCGCAGACCGTCGCCAAGGCCAGCGGCGCAAGCCCGGACGCCGTCGCAGCGTCAGCCGCCAGTGCGGCAGCGACCGGACGGTTCACCCGCCCCACCGAAGTCGCCGACCTTGTGGTGTTCCTGGCCAGCGCACGCGCAGCGAACATCACTGGGGCCGACTTCACCATCGACGGAGGTCTCATCACCACCCTGTAGGCCAGTTCCCGTCGGGACGGGTTGGACCCGCACGGGTGCGCCGGGGAAGCGAGATGAGATTGCTGGTCCGCTGCCCTCGGCTGTCACGCGAGGGCTGATGGCGGGGATTCCGAGACTGCGACGAGGGGTCGACGCTGAAGCCCAACGGGCATGCAATGCGTCGACGCTACCCTGGCGCGAATGACCCGAGCTTCAGGCCCTCGACCGTGGTTCGACCGGCTCTCAACGACCGCGGTCTGGGCGGCGCGTCTTTCCGGCTCCCTTCTGTTGTCAACTGGTGCGTTCGAGGTGTCTCTTCAGTGGCGTGACGGTGCGGCGTAGCGTCAGTGCTGCGGGTCCGAGACGTGGCTGGTCCGAAGTGTCGGTGTGCGGGTGTGAGCCGGCCGCGCTGGATTGAAGTGACGCCCCGCGGTGCCCTCCCGGACCCGCCTCGACGGCTTTCGATCGGCTTGCTGCCGCGTCGGCGACCAGCTGCCGAAAGATGGCGTCGGAGATGCGGCGCATCCGCCGGTTCCCGGCCAGGGAAAGGCGGTGCCGGCTGTGCTCCCCGGAGGACGCGTCGAGGGGTGCGGTGCCGGTCCAGGACGCGAACCGGTTGCGGTCAGCGAACCGGGTGACATCCCCGACGTCGGCCAGCACTCGAGCGGCGACGGGTCCGACTCCGCGCAGGTCCATCAGGTGTGACCCCCGTTCGAGCACGATGGCCTTGAGCTCTGCCGTCGACTTCTTGATCTTGGCCTCGACCGCGACCAGCTCGGCCAGCTCCTCCGCGGCGATCCGGCGGCGGGTCTTGCCGGCGATGTCGCGGGGACGGACGGTGGCCAGCATGGTCTTCGCCTGGCCGGTGGTGATGTCCTTCTTCGCCTGTCCCGGAAGGAGTTCGGCCAACAACGCCTGAAGTCGAATCGACGGTCTGGACCCGTCGCCGGGTGAGGGCTTCAGGGCGGTCGGTGAGCATGCGCAGTGCCTCGAGCTCGCCGTCGAGCTGCAGCACCCGCAGGGTGGGGTCCGTACCGCGACGACCGCGATCGAGTGCGCGTCCCGGGCGTCGGTCTTGCGGTTGTGGCCGGTGTCGAACAGGCGAACCCGGGCGGCCAGCTTGGCCGGCACGTCGACAACATGTTCGCCATCTTCGAGCAGTCGCTGCGCCAGCGGCCGCCCCGCACCGTTGCGGCTTCGACCGCCCACACACGGTCCGGCCACCCGGCAACGTACTTGCGCATCGCCGCGTAGCCGGCTCGTTCGGTGGTGAACCGTCCTGAGCCCAGCAGGTTCTCGTGATGGTCGACGACCTCGATCGTGGCCGACAACTTGTGTGGATCGACCCCGATGACCACGTGCTCCGCGTGTTGCATGTGCTGCTCCCGCCTGCGCTCGTTCCCAATGTGGACGGCGAGGTGGGCATTGCTCTACGAGCAGGGCATTCCCTTCTTGAGCCACGCCTCGTCACGGTGACCGGCGGGCCGCAGACCGAAAGAGAGCCACACCAGTTCAACCGGTGGGCAGCCGCATGGAGAGCTGCCCGCCGATCACCTGGACCGAGTCTGGCCAGACGCCGGCCCTATAGGAATCGTCTAGTAGGCTCCTGCCGACCGCCGGCATCGCGGCACATCCGGTACGTGACTCACCCTGATGTCCGGTGGAGCTCAGGTGGCGCGGTCCGGCGCACCCGCGGACAGATGGGTCTCGCCATGCTGTCGGAAGCAGGAACATCACGAGGCATGGGCCGGCCCGAGCGACATTCGCTCTCAGGCAGACCCGACAATCCCCGTCGCGCACGGTGTCGGTGCCGGTCTAGGCTGCACCAGAGGGCTGGAGGCCGGCATGCACCCGTCGTTCCTGGAGCGTGACCACCAGGTCGACGCGGTGATCGGGTACGCGGCCGAGGCCGGTGCCGGCACCGGGCGCCTTGTGCTGGTGCAGGGTGAGGCCGGCGGTGGTAAGTCGACACTCCTTGAGCGGGTCGAGGTGCGCATTCCCGACGCGACTTGGCACTGGGGCGCCTGCGACGGCCTGTTCACACCGCTCCCCCTGGCGCCGCTGCGCGACATCGCCGCGAGCATCGGTGGCCCCGTTCTCGCGGCGTCGCTGGCCGACGGGTCCCGCGAGGCGCTCTTCGCCGCGCTCCTCGATGCGGTGCGCACCGACCCAGGCCTCACGGTGCTGGCGTTCGAGGACGTGCAGTGGGCCGACGAGGCGACCCTCGACCTGCTGCGCTTCCTCGGCAGGCGCATCCAGAAGGAGCGGGCACTTCTGCTCGTCACGTTCCGCGAGGAGGACTCGGCGTCGTCGAGCACCCTGCGCAAGGCGCTCGGCGAGCTGGCGAGGCAGCGCGCGACCCGCAGGGTCACCCTCGCTCCACTCACGCTGCGTGCGGTCACCCAGGTCGTCGCGGGAACCGGCCTCGACCCGGTCGAGGTGCACCACCTCACCGGCGGTAACCCCTACTTCCTCGCCGAGGTCGTGGGAAGCGCGGACGGCGGGCTCCCGGCATCCGCGCGCGAGGCAGTGCTGGCCCGCGCGGAGCACCTCGACCTGACCCCCCGGCACCTGCTCGACGTCGCGGCACTGGCCGGCAACCGCGTCGACCCAGCGCTCCTCGCGGCCGTGACGGACGCGCCCGAGGCGGCCTTTGCGTCCCTCGTCGACGCCGGGCTGCTCGTCACCGACGGGCGCGCGCTGCGGTTCCGTCACGAGATCGCCCGCCTGTCGGTCGCGGATGCCGTGCCCGAGCCACGGCGCACGACCCTCCACGGGCGCCTCCTCGCCGCGCTGCTGGACCGCGGGGACGGTGACGACTCACGGCTCGCCTTCCACGCCGGCGGCGCGGGTGATCTGCCGGCCGTGGTGCAGTACTCCCGGGCAGCGGCCACACGCGCCGCCGCGCTCGCCTCGCACCGGGAGGCCGTGGAGCACCTCCACCGGACCCTCTCGGCTGCGACGCGCCTCGGCCTGGAACCACGTAGCCGCGCCGAGGTGCTCGACGACCTGTCCACCGAGCTGGGGCTGCTCGACCATTGGGAGGAGGCCGAGCACTGGCGGGCCGAGGCGATCGGCCTCTGGCAGGGCCTCGACGACCCGCTGCACGAGGGCAACTCGCGGCGCATGCACGCTCGCGCGCTGTCCCGGCTGGCGCGGGGCGCCGAGGCCCGGCAGGCTGTCGACCAGTCGCTCGCCGTGCTCGAGCCCCTCGGGTCGACGCCCGCACTCGCGCGCAGCGTGGAGTACCTCGCGGCGGTGCAGTGGCACGACGGGGCGAACGCGGAGGCCATCGAGACGTGCGACCGCGCCGCGGCCCTCGCGCAGCATCTCGACCTGCCCGATGTGTTCAGCGACGTGCTGAACACCCGCGCCTGCTCGATGATGTCGCTCGACCAGGACTGGGTGCCGACGATGCGGCGTGCTCTGGCGGTCGGCCTCGACGCCGGGTGCGACGAGCAGGTGGGCCGGGCCTTCATGAACTACTACGGCGGGCTCGTCGAAGCGGGGCGGATCGACGACAGCGAGGAGGTCTTCGCGGCCGGCATGGCGTTCTGCGAGGAGCGCGAGGTCCTCACGGCGGGCCACTTCCTGCGCTCGAACCGCGTCACCGCGCTCGAGGAGTCGGGGCGGTGGCTGGAGGCCGTGTCGGCCGGCCGGACCCATCTCGAGGACCCGTCGGTCTCGCCGGTGCGCCGGATGGGTGCGCTGCTCAGCCTGGCCCGGATCGGCGTGCGGCGCGGGGACGCCGACGCGGCGGCGCTGCTCGACGAGGGCCTCGCCAGTGCCGAGGGCACCCGCGAGCCGCAGTGGCTCGTTCCCTTCCGTCTGCTCGACGTCGAGCGGCAGTGGCTAGGCGGCCACCTCGAGCGGGCCGGGGCCGCCGCGTCGGGCGCGCTTGCTGCTGCCGCGCTGGCGCCGCTCGACAGGCGCTTCGGGGGAAGCACCGCGGTGTGGGCCCGCCGGTTAGGCCTGCCGCACCCCGAGCCGTCGGCGGTGCCGGAGCGGTGGGCGCGCGAGCTGCGCGGCGACGTGGCCGGTGCCGTCACCGGGTGGGATGCCGTGGGCTCGCCGTACGAGGCGGCTCTTGTGCTCGCGTTCTCACCGTCGGCCGACAACCAGGTCGAGTCGCTGGGCCGGCTCGACGCACTGGGCGCGACCGCGGTGGCGGCCGTCGTGCGGCGCCAACTGCGCAAGGCCGGCGTGCGGTCAATGCCGGGCGCGCCACGGGCGACCACGCTCGAGCACCCGGCCGGCCTGACCAGCCGCGAGCAGGACGTGCTCGTGCTGCTCGGGCAGGGGCTGAGCAACGACGAGATCGCCGCCTCCCTGGTCATCTCGAGCAGGACGGTGGCGCACCACGTGTCGGCGGTGCTCGCGAAGCTGGGAGTGTCCGGTCGGCGGGACGCCGTGGCCCAGGCGCGCAGGCGTGGCCTGCTCCCGCCATCCGGCATGGGTGGGGGCCGGCCGCGCGGTAGGTGAGCCGAGGCTGCAAAGCCCGTGAGCGGCATCCCAGACGGTTGTGGGCAGGCCCGCGGACAACACGGGTAGCGGTATGGGCTAGATGGGCATCGATGGCCCATCTCCCGGTCGCGGCGCGCGCTTAGCGTCGTCGGTGTCAAAAAGACACAAACCCCAAAGGAGCACCACATGCCACTGTTCATGGACGTCCACCACCTCGACGGCGGGGTGGCCCTCGGCGACGTCGCCAACGCCCACAAGGCCGACCTCGAGAAGCAGGGAGCACACGACGTCAGCTACCTGCGGTACTGGGTCGACGAGGGCCAGGGGAAGATCTTCTGCCTCGTCGAGGCACCCTCGGCCGACGCAGCCCACACTGTGCACCGCCAGGCGCACGGGCTCGTGGCCGACGCGATCTACCAGGTGCAGGAGGGCTCCTGATGCGGGCCCGCCTGGCCGCGGGCCTCGCGGCGACCGCCCTGACCGGTTCGGTGGTGGCGGCGATCGGCGCAGGGGCCGGGTCGGCGTCGGCCTACGACCGGTCACCACGTCAGGACGGCTTAGCGGCCGCCCGCGCGGCGACGGCCAAGTACCACGACATCAGGAAGGCCACCGACTTCACCGAGCTCGACGACGCCGCCGGCATCGCCTGCATCGACAACCCGGCCGGGGGCATGGGCGTGCACTTGGTGAACGGCTCCCGACTGGACTCGGTGCTCGACCCGGCACTGCCCGAGGCCCTGGTCTACGAGCCGCAGGCCGACGGGTCGATGAAGCTCGGGGCGCTCGAGTACGTCATCCTCGCCTCGGACTGGAAGGACCCCGGCGCGCCGAAGCTGTTCGGGCAGTCGTTCGAGTACCAGCCCGGGCCGGGTGAGGCGAACCAGAACCGGTTCGGGCTGCCGGCGTTCTGGGAGCTGCACCTGTGGGTGTGGAACGAGAACCCACGCGGCATCTTCGACGACTGGAACCCGAAGGTGAGCTGCACGAACGCCTGAGGGGTCGAGCGGCCCCGCCGGGTGGTGGGCGGGATCGCTCGACCCTCGAACGCGGATCTCCGGACGGGGTCCATGACCCCGTCCACCGGGCGCGCTCAACGACCAGCGGTAACGGCCCAGCGACGGGCCGTGCAACGGTGGCGTGGCAGAGAGTCTGAAGTCGCGTGGCCACGGTATGTCCGGGGCAGGGTTACCTCGACAAGGGAGTGGTGTAGTGAACAGGACAATGGCCGTCCTCAGGCGCCGCCGGTTCGCCACCGTCATGGTGGGCGAGGGACTGTCGATGATCGGCGATGCCGCCTTCGAGATCGCGCTCGCCTGGACGATCCTGCGGTCCACCGGTTCGGTGGCCGCGCTTGCGGGCGTGCTGCTCTTCCACGCAGTCCCGCGCGGTGTGCTGCTGCTGCTGGGCGGAGCCGTCGTCGACCGGCGCTCACCGCGGTCGGTGATGATCGTGACCCACGGCCTGCGAGCCGCCGCGCTCGCGGTGTTGGCGGTTGCCGCGGCCTCGGGCCCTCTAGCCCTGTGGCAGCTGGCCGCCCTCGCGCTCACGATGGGGGTGTCCGCGGCGTTCTTCGGACCGGCATCCGAGAGCATTGTGCCCAGCCTCGTCGAGGAGGACGAGCTCGCCCAGGCCAACGCCGTCCGCGGGGTCTTCGAGCAGACGTCTCTCATCGTCGGGCCGGTCATCGGTGGCGCCCTGATCACGGTCGCGGGCATCTGGGTGGTGGTGGGCTTCAATGCCCTGACTTTTGCGGTCGCCGGACTCACGGTACTGGCGGCCCCGAGAACCGTTCGGCGCGGCGCGAAAGCGCCCTCCGCGACCGAGATCCTCCGACAGATCGCCGAGGGCATAGGGCACGCTCGACGGTCCCACGAGGTGCGGCTGGTACTGATGGTCATCTCGGCCGCCACCTTGAGCTACAGCGGCGTCTTCGCCGTCGGTCTGCCGGTGCTGGCCACCTCGTTCGGGGGGGCTGGCACTCTCGGGCTCATGGTGGCCGGGTGGGGGGCCGGCCAGCTCACCGGCGCACTGACCGCCGCCGTCACCGGCCTCCCCCGACGATGGGGGTTGCTGATCATCGGGATGACCCTCGTGGAGGCTGCCATGTTCACGACGCTCGGGTTGGTCCCCTCCGCCTGGGCCGCGGCCGCGTTGCTGTTCGTCGTGGGCATAGGCGTGGCGTACAGCAGTGATGTGGCGCTGCCGACGTTCATCCAGACCCAGACCCCGAGTCAACTCCTTGGCCGAATCAACTCGGTCATCGGCCTTCCCCGAGTGGTGTTCGAACCCGTCTCCATCACCATCCTCGGGCTCGCGTTGTCCCGCTCGGCCTCATGGGGTTTCGCGCTCGCAGCCCTGCCAGTCCTCGTTGCCGGCACCGTGCTCGCACTCGACCCGCGGGCCCGCGCGCTCAGCACGCAGCCGGCCGTGCTGTAAGTGTTGGACGCGGAGACGCCGGCGGGGAGCTCGCCGTGAGCGGTCACGGCGCGTCCAACACCGGCGGGAACGATTGCGCGCCTTGCGGCACGTGAGTGCGGTTCACTCAGCCGCGCTCAGGTACCCACGTCACCGCGCTGCGCCGCCGGGCGATGTGCTGGAGATCCGCGACGAGCTCCGCCTCGCCATCGTTACCTGGACCGAGTGCACCCACCACCACCGGCGACGGCATCGCGCCTCGGCAGGCTCACCCCGGTCGGGTTGTTGACCATCAACCGTGCCGCTCACGCGTACTGAACCACCAGACCGGCAGTGTCGACCGAACCTTCAGCAGCCCCGGCTGATGCCTGAAGGGTGCCACTTTCCGCCAAGGGCTACCCACGTGTCGACGGTTCGGCTCACCGCCCTGCGTCCAGAGCTCCACGCGAGGGCGCAGACCTGCGTCTAATCGCCGCTTCGAGGCCGGGGCTACCGTCGTTGGGTCCGAGTGCCTGACCGCGGTGGCGGCGGGCGGGGTCGGGCCGTTCATGCTGTCGCCGCATGAGGTGAAGCCATGTCGGAGTCAACAGTTCTCTTGCCCTTTCAGCCCGCATCGATGTCGACCGCGCAACTCGCTGCGGTGTCGTACTTGGCCCGTTACTCCGGGCACACGCATGCCTTGTACGAGTACCAGCTCCGGGAGTGGTTTTCGTGGTGCGAGGTTCACGGCCTCGACCCGCTCGTGGCCGTCCAACGCGCACACGTGGAGTTGTACATTCGACAGCTCGGTGACCGCGGGCTGATGGACTCCTCGGTGGTCACCATGATGCACGGCGTGCGGGGCTTCTTCCGGTTCGCGCATATTGACGGCCTGATTCCGTCCGACCCAGCTGTCTACGCGAGGCTGCCGAAGGTGCACCGCGACGAGTCGCGCACTCAGGGTCTGGACCGACTCGAGCTGATCCGGTTCCTGCAGGTCGCGCAGACGATCACCGTCCACCACGGCGCGTTGGCGTTTCTGTTGGGCATCAATGCCCTCCGCGCCTCAGAAGCAGCTGCCGTCCGGATCCAGGACTACGCCGAGACTCTGCGCGGACATCGGGTGCTGCATCTGGTCGGTAAGGGCAACAAGCCAGCCACCATGCCGATCACCGTTCCGGTGCTTCGCGTTCTTGAAGCCTGCCGCGGAGAACGGACCAGCGGGCCCCTGATTCTGCGGCCGCTCACGGGCAATCCCGTCGACCGGAGGGATGTCTATCGAATGGTCGCGAGGGTGGCGAAGGCTGCCGGCATCCCGCGACACATCAGCCCGCATTCGCTGCGGCACGCCGCAATCACCAACGCCCTAGACGCCGGCGTCCCGTTACGCGATGCCCAGATCCTCGCTCGCCACGCCGATCCCAGAACGACCGATCACTACGACCGCGCCCGCGGCAACCTTGACCGACATGGCGTCCACTTCCTGACGGCCTACGTCGCCGGCGTCTGATCGCACCAGGCTCGATGCACCATTCTGTAGTACATCGTCAGACAATGACGTACACTGCCGGAGTGGGTGAAGAGATCTGGTGGGACGCCGATTCCGTCGCCTATATCCGCTCCCGCGGCCAGCGATACGCCGATGGTGTCGGAATCGAAAGGGAATGGACTGAGGAGGTCGTCGGACGTGGACCTCTTGGCTTTGGAACCGGACCCGAAATCCCGGATCGGAGCGTCTCGGTTCATCGGCCATTCCCAATCTGCCGGGCGGGTGCTTGTCGTGATCGCCTACCGCGACCTCGACGGTGACCTGCACGGCATCAACGCATGGCCGGCCACGGGGGCAGACCTAAGGCTCTATAGGCAAGGAGACGACGATGGCAAAGACGATTGATCCAGCACTGGCTGAACGGCTCCGGCGCGAATCCGAACAAACCAAGGACGACGCCTACCCCGCGGACTCTACGGGCCGGCGGCCAAACCGCCAGAAGGTGTACTCCGTCCGACTCAGCGCCGAGGAAGAAGCCGAGGTTCAAAGAGTCGCAGCTGCCAAGCACCTGCCTGCATCAACACTGGTCCGGTCGTGGATCCTGGAACGACTCGACCGAGAACACTCCGCCTGACCTGCCCCACTCCGCCGCGCGGAGTCGCCTAGCCATTCGTGGTGGCGGATTGGATCAAGGCAAGAAGCTCCCGGTCGGGACTGACATGTCGCTGGTACAGCGGGCCGCATGGAACCCTCGACAACCGCACAGATAAATCGAGCAGGTCTAGGTCCTGCTGGTCCGCGCGGTAGGCACGTGCCAGGTGCGTGAACTCATTCATCGACCCGATCAGGCTCCTGCTCTCAGTGGTACCCACGCGGTAGTCGACCATTCCGCTGCACTCCTTGGCGATCACGGCCTCATCGACGCGGTGTCGGCGAAGGACGGCAGCCAGCGAGGTCGGGAAACGTTCAAGCAGTGTCGATGCCGGCGCCATCGGCACGATCACCGGCAGCAACGTGGTCTCACTGACCAGCAGCGCAATCTGACGTGGGCGCCACGGCAGCACGGTGGCGTACCAATCGCCCAGCATGGTCGTAGACCTTTCCGCGTCGGCTGCCACTGGTCCGGAGAGCCGCATCAAGAACTTGCGGGTGCCCCGGACGATGACCACGCAAGCCATCATCCTCTGCTTTGCCGACGGGCGCACACACGCGTCTATCCGCCGCGACTGCTCAACCCAGAATGCCCGGAACTTGGCTTTGCCTTAAGCCATGGCGGAGTCTGGCTCTTCGACTTTGAGGTCAAGTGCCAGGCTCTGCAGGAGCTGCACCAGTAGGACCCCGTCGGAGTCTTCCGATCAGGTGACCGGCTGGATCCTTGGATCGCGTGAAGGGCGCGCTCTGCGGCCCACTGAGTTGGATGGGACTTCTTCGAGCAGTCGAGCACCGCGACCATTCCTCAGGGCGCGTGCTCAGCTGGCCCATATCCAGCCCGGCACGGTGGGTTCGCGACTGAAGTCGCTCGGCCCGGTTCGGAGCATGTATGTCTCCGTCTGACAAGAGAAGGTTAGCCGCCAACGTCTTGCAAGGGCCAGCAGGTGCGTGCAGCCCTGTTGAGTCTTTCCGCCGCTTGCCGACGTGGCATGAGGGGTGCTCTCGTTGGCGGTCCCGCCCATCCGCGGGTGAAGTAGCCTCCGTAGATGGGCGACGCCGCCGAACGAAGTCCCGAAGATCTCTTTGCGGGCCTTCCTGAAGTCGTCGCGATATTCCGCAAGGTTCAGCGGGCCGTATTCACGATTGGCGAAGCGTCTGTGGCGGTATCAAAGAGCCAGGTCGCATTCCGGCGTCGCAAGGGCTTTGCGTACGTTTGGCGTCCTGGGCAGTACATCCACAGTGATGTGCCGGCGGTGCTCTCCATCGCGCTGCCTCATGAGGTCAGGTCCGATCGCTTCAAGGAAGTCGTCCACCCGTCGACGAACGTGTGGATGCATCACCTCGAGCTACACACCCCTAGCCAGATCGACGACGAGGTTCGCGGATGGCTCGAAGAGGCGTACGCCAACGCCGGCTGAGCCATCGCATACCGACGCACGGGCAGGAACTGCGTTTTACCGCCGCGAGCGGGGCAACGCGATATGCACTCTCTTGCCGATGTGCGTGATTCGCCAAGCTGTAGCGAGATGTGCCAGTCACGGACGCATCGGCCGTGGTGGCCGCGCAGCCCGCAGAGGATTCAGCGTGCACCTCCGCCACGCCACGCTCGTACGCCCCCATGTCGACGGCGGGGGAATCAGCCGGGCGGGGCAGGATGGGACAATGCATCGCGGCCTGTCTGTCACCGTCACCTCCGTTCTCCGGCTTGCGCTGGCGACCGCAGTGGTGTCCGCTTCCGTGGTCCTCGTGGGCGGCTCGGCGGTCTGGAAGATGGAGCGCGACCGGCCTGGCACCACGTTCCGCACCTGGGGCGACGGCGTCTGGTGGGCTCTGACCACGATGACGACGGTGGGCTACGGCGATCACGTGCCCGAAACCACGTCCGGACGGGTCATCGCTGCGATGATCATGGTCATGGGCGTGGCAGTCCTTGGCGCGGTGGCGGCGGTCGTGGCGCTGATCTTCGCCGCGGCCGTCGCACGCCGCGAGGAAGGCATCCTGGAGGCCGAGGGGAGGACTCTGGAAGCGCGCCTCGAAGCGCGGTTGGGCGCGCTCGACGCACGCTTGGCACGTATCGAGGAGCACCTACAACGGCGCATCCCTGATGACGACACTCGCGGGCGATGATGCGAGGCTGCGCCAGAGTAGGGTCCGGCCCGCCATATCTCGCCCGGACGCCGGCGGCAGCCGTGCACGAATGCACTCTCATGCCGCGAAGCGGTGTGTTTTCGGGCGCGCCGCCCAATGGTGGACGGCGCCTCTCGATCCCCCGGGCGTGCGTGCCTAGGTCAGGAAGTCCTTCAGCCAGCCCGGCTGTACGACGGCGAGCGTGACCATCGTGGCATCGATGGCTACCCCCAGGACCAGTTGCGTGTCCCAGTACGCCACGAGCAAGACGAAAGACAGACCGCCGGCGAGGACGGCCAGGACCGGCCACGCGGCGGTAAGGCCCGGTACACCCCATATGGCCAGAGCCAGCGCTGCCGACGCCACGATGACGGCCGCGATCAGGGCCACCGCCACGTCCTGGCGCGCCGCCTCGGGAACCAACCACGAGCGCTGGGTCGAGAACTGGGTGACGTCCGGCACCAAGTACAGCAAGTGCACCAGGCCATGAGCAAGGAACAGGACTCCCGCAACGATGCGTACGACGACCATCGGAGCGCCTCCTCCATCTCACCGTGAAGTCCGGTCCACACCCATCTGAGCAGGGCTTCCCAGGGGGAATCAGGGCCAAAGGACCCGTTGTCCTTGCGGGCATCCCTCGCTCAGCCCCGATGAAGTCGGTGCACGCCACACGAGAGCGGTCATACCGCCGGGTACGCGGTCTGAAGTGCCCGAATTTGCGCCCAACGCTTCTTGCCATGATGGCGCGGATCGCGGCGGCGAGGTCCTGTGCCAGCGGGGGTGCGGCGATAGCCGTGCCAGTGAATGTCCCTCGCCCGGTATGGCGAAGCGCACTTACGCGCAGGTGTCGGCACCCATACCATCAAGGCATGGTGTGGCGCTTCAACCCGCCGCCGGACTGGCCTCGTCCGCCATCCGACTGGACCCCTCCAGCCGGATGGCACCCGGACCCGTCATGGCCTCCCGCGCCCGAGGGGTGGCGCTTCTGGGTGGAGGAGCCGGGTGCGGGGCGGGCGCCCGCGCCAGCGCAGGAACCCCCACCCGCGGATCAGCAGCTCCGGCCCGGCCCTCCGCCACCACGCCGCCGGACCGGCTTGGTCGTGGCCGCCGTCGGCGCGGTCCTGCTCGGCCTGGTTGCGCTCGCTGCGGGCCTGCTCGTCGGCGCACTGTCCGGCAAGGGTCCGCTGGGGCAGACCCGCACTGAGCAGCTGAGCACCACGACGACAACCGATGCGGTCCGCGTCGACAACAGCTGCGGGCCGGTCAAGGTGCGCGAGGGCGGCGGCGGTGTGGTCCGCACGCAGGCACGCGTCACCACGAGATTCGGCATGACGCCCAGCGTGACCAGCCGCGAGGAGGGCGGACGCGTCGTGGTCAGCACCCACTGCGGGTCGCCGTTCGGCGGCAGCGTCGCGTTGACGGTGGAGGTGCCCCCAGCGGCGGAGGTGAACGCACAAAGCAGCGCCGGGGCGGTCCAGGCCGACGGGCTCAGCGGTGCGTTGACCTTGAGCAGCAGCGCTGGCAGCGTCTCGGGTGTCGCTCTACGGTCAGCGCAGGTGAACGCCCAGAGCAGCGCTGGCTCGGTGACCCTGCGGTGGGCCGGCGAAGCCGACCCCCAGCGCGTGTCGGCGGAGAGCTCGGCTGGCTCGGTGTCCGTCCTGCTGCCGGACCGGCCAGGCACGGCATACCGGGTGGAGGCCGACACCTCGGCCGGCTCGACCACGGTGGACGTCCGCACCTCTCCCTCCGCGACGCGGGAGGTGCGTGCGCACAGCAGCGCCGGCTCGGTCACCGTCAGCTACGGGTGAGCGGGCGGCCCCGGCCCCGCTCCGCTTTGAATAGTTCGATGACGCCGATGGACTCGTAGCAGCGCAGCGTGCTGGCCGGCAGTTCCGTCAGGGCCGCGGCCTCCTTGTCCGAAGGGGGAGCGCACTTCGCCAAACACCTGATCCGCACGCCCCGCACGAGGTTGGTCACCTCGCCGCGAGGTGGGCAGCCTTGATCCCGTGCCACCCGGCATCCCTGTCGACCGCTCCGCCAGCGCGACAGACAGCGGTCGCGACAAACAACGGTGGTGAACGCAGGCACTCATGAGTTGATCTCGATTGTGGCTGTGACGTCGGGCAGACTCGGCACATGCGTGCGCGTGCCGACCATTGTGTGGCAGTGGCAGTTCTGGGAGTCCTCATGTCGGGATGTGGTCCCGGCGCGCCGTCGGACACCGGGGGGCCGAGCGCCGCGACCACCTCGTCTTTCCCCACGTCGTCCGCCGCTCCCACACCCTCGTCGGCGCGGAGTACCACCGCCACGCAAACCTCCGGGCAGTCGGTGACGTACTCGGACTCCCAGCAGGACTACACCTCCGCGCTCGTTCGCGCTTGGGGCGTCGGCGACCAGAGCAGGGCGCGCCGCTACGCGACAGTCGCAGCAGTGAAGAAGCTCTTCGGCACCATGGACCGCGGCGGTCCAGGATGGTCACTGGTCGGCTGCGACAACGCGGGCCCCCAGCCGGCGTGCACCTTCATCGACCGAGGGCAGGGACAGCGTCTCGTGATTTTCTACGACGCCTACAAGCTCGGCCAGCCTCGTGCGGTTCTAGACCTGGAGTTCATCTCAGACAACCCCACCCTCGCCACACAATAGGGACGCCTGTCTCTGCTCCTGTGTCGCCGCAAGTGTTGCCGGTCATGCCCGCTTTGAACGTGCGTGATCCCGCGGACGCGCTGTTGCGTCCCAACGCTGCGCGAACCCTCGACGCGCAGCATCTGCTTCACGGTCGTAACGTGCGACGATGGCCGCCGCTCGGCAGAGGTCGAGCACGCACGCGACATCTGATTTGTCGAGCGCGTCGCAACTCTCGAAAGGACTACCGTGGCCCGCAAGCGCTATGGCTTCTTGAACTTCGTCTTCGATGCGATTCTCACCCTGGTGACGGGTGGCCTATGGCTCATTTGGATCTTCGTTCGTGAGATGCGCAGCCGATAGCCAGTTGGCGGGTTTGGCCGGCCCGCCATCGCTCAGCCGCGCAGAGCCGCGATCCCGTCGAGCAGCAGGTCGAGACCGACGTCGAACTCATCGGCGAAGTCATACCCGGCATCGATGACCTCGGTGACGAGGGCCTCGAGGTTGGGATAGGGGCTCGGCCCTCCGTGGTCCCGCGCCGTTTCGACGACCGGGGCGGGGTCTGCGGGCAGGGCGAGCTCCTGCCGGACGAAGCCGTAGACGTAGGCGTCCAGGAACGCCAGGACCTGGGCCGACGCCCGGGCAGCGAAGCCCCGCTCGCGCAGGTAGCCGATGACGTGATCCTGGTGGGCGAGCGTGATCGGACCTGGCGCGGTCCGGGACTCGACCAGGCCGATGGCCCAAGGGTGCCGACGCAGGGCCAGGCGCTCCGACACCGACCTCGTGCGGAGCCCGGCTCGCCAGTCCTCACCTTCGGGTAGGGCCATCTCGCGGAAGACCTGGTCGACAAGGGCGTCGAGCAGCGCATCCGAGAGGACCTCAATGAGCGCCATGACATCAGCGGCGGCGACGCCGAGCGCCTTCCCTGTCGGCACCGGTCGCGCGCAACCTGCCTTGGCGAGTCGCTGGGTGGCTACCGGTCGGAAGGCTGCACGTCGGGCCGCGCCTGCGAAAGCCCGGATTCTGACGGCCCCTGCACCGGGGCGCCACCACCTCATGCTGTGGGCCGCGGCCCTGCTCACACCGGCCGTCTTCCTCGCACCGGCTGGCTTCGTCTCCAGCCGCGGCTACAGCGGAGAGTCCGAGCTCGTGGCGGCCTCCGAATCGGCTTTCGTCCGCGCCGACGTGTCGGGTCCCCTAGCCGACTCGCAGGCGCTGGCCGAGCTGACCGCCTTGTGGCGGGAGTTCCACCTCGTCAAAGCGGTCATCGCCGGCCTGCTCGTCCTGGCCCTCGTGGGACTGGCCTCGACGACGAGCCGTCGAGCGGAGGCCGCCCCACGTGGTCGTCGCCGGCGGCTCCTGCTTTCGGTCTACGGCGGCGTGGTCGCCTGGCTCCTCGGAGCGCTCACCGTCCTGCTCGCGAACGTGCAGGGCGCAGCCGCACCCTTCGCGTCAGTGGCGTCGCTGCTGCCGACCGGCCATGGAACAGGTGGGCTGGAGGTGGTCCTGAGCCACCTGCGGGGGGCCGTGGCGTCCGGGACGCCCTCACCCACTGGAGGTCTCGCGAGCCAGCTCCTGGCTGACTTCACGCTCTACCAGGCGGTGTTCGCGGTCATGGCTGCTGCCACGGGCGGCCTGCTCTCCGCCGTGACCCTGCGCGCGGTCTGGCGGCGGTGGCGGCTCCGTGGGTCGGACCGGTCCCCACGACCGACGTGGCTCGTCCAAACCATCGTGTATGGCGCGGCCGGAGGCCTGTTCCTCTTGCTGGCACTGGCGAACGTGAGCACGTGGCCACACCCCGTGCCAGCACTTCTGGCCTCCCTCGGCGGCTGACCTCGCTTCTTCGCCCACGGGTCACCCACCGCGCCCTCGCGCGTGGCGGGCGGTCTCGGCCGACTGGGCGCGTTTGGCCGTGGCCGCCGGCGGCGCGCTACCCGCCCCCGGTGACCGGCGCTCCAACTGCTGCCTCCCTGCGCACTTGAGGGTGGGTCACACCTCTCGTGTCCACCGCGACCCCTGAGGCCGGTCAGGGTCGCCTCAGGGTGAGGCTCAGGCGCCTCCCCGATGTGGGCGTCGGGCCATGAGCGCCACCATTCTCGACATGATCACAGTCGAATCACTCACGAAGAGCTACGGACGCGGCATGACCGCCGTCGACGGCGTCTCGTTCACCGCAGCCACCGGTCGGGTCACCGGGTTCCTCGGCCCCAACGGCGCCGGCAAGTCGACGACGATGCGCATCCTGGTGGGCCTCACGCCGGCCACCTCGGGGACCGCAACGATCGACGGGCGCCGGTTCATCGACCTGCCCAACCCAGGCACGGAGGTGGGTGTCCTACTGGACGCCTCCGCACAGCACGCCGGGCGCACGGGACGGGAGATCCTCACCCTCGCGCAGCGGACGATGGGCCTGCCCCGGACCCGGGTCCAGGAGATGCTCGACCGCGTCAGCCTGACCGCCAACGAGGCCGACCGACGCGTCCGCGACTACTCCCTGGGGATGCGTCAGCGCCTCGGCATCGGCACCGCCCTCCTGGGCGACCCGCGCGTGCTCGTCCTCGACGAGCCAGCAAACGGACTGGACCCTGCCGGCATACGGTGGATGCGCGACCTCCTGCGCGGATTCGCCGACGAAGGCGGCACCGTCCTGCTCTCCTCCCACCTCCTGCACGAGATCGAGGTCATCGCCGACGACCTCGTGGTCATCGGCCAGGGACGCATCGTGGCCCAGGGCACCAAGTCGGACCTGCTCGCGTCGGCCGGCACCGTGGTCCGCGCCCGCGACGCTGCCGCCCTGACGGTGGCATTGGAGAGCGCCGGCCTCGCCATCACGGCTCACCCTGACGGCAGCGTGCACACCGACGCCTCCCCCGACCAGGTCGGCGAGATCGCGCTCGCCGCACACGTGGTCCTCACCGAGCTCCGTACTGCCGACGGGGCCGGGCTCGAGGAGATGTTCCTCGAGCTCACCGCAGACACCCAGCGCGAAGGAGCAGCAGCATGACCACCACCGCCCTGCGGACCCCGACCTCCGAGTCGGCCACGTCCGCCCCCCGCGCACGCACAGCGACGGCGCGGATCCCACTGGCCCGCATCGTCGGGGTCGAGCTGCGCAAGATGTTCGACACCCGCTCGGGCTTCTGGCTGATGGCCAGCATCGTCATCACGAGCGTGCTCGCCACGGCCGCGATCATCGTGTTCGCACCGGACGACCAGCTCACCTACGACAACTTCGCGGCCGCCATCGGAGCCCCGATGACCGTCATCCTGCCGATGATCGGGATCCTCGCGGTGACCAGCGAGTGGAGCCAGCGCAGCGGGCTGACGACCTTCACCCTCGTGCCGCACCGTGGTCGAGTGCTTGGGGCCAAGTTCCTCGCAGCCATCACGGTGGGTGTCGCGTCGATGCTCGTCGCCCTCGTCGTCGGTGTCCTCGGCACGGTCGTCGGGAGTGCCATCGCCGGCGTGGACCCGGTCTGGAACGTCTCGGTGGGCCACTTCGCGACGATCGTCCTGGGCAGCGTCCTCGGCATGGTCTTCGGCTTCATGCTGGGCCTGCTCATCCGCAACTCCGCGGGGGCCATCGTCACGTACTTCGTGTACACCCTCGTCCTGCCGCCGCTGCTCGGGCTGCTCGCGGCGAACCAGAAGTGGTTTGCCGACCTGCAGCCGTGGGTCGACTACAACTACGCGCAGAGCCCGCTCTTCGACGGCGGCCTCACCAGCCAGCAGTGGCAACACCTTGCCGCGACCGGTGGGCTGTGGTTGCTCCTGCCAATGGCGATCGGGCTGCTGGTCGTCCGCCGCGCCGAGGTCAAGTAGAACCTTCAGCGGTCACGTTGGTCTCGTGGCCCGGTCGAGCCGAGTGCGCGCCAGCCAAGCGTCACACCGGTATCACGGGCTGAAAAGTCGCACAGCGAGTCGCTGCCCCTCGGTCTTGACCCCCTCCTGGACCTTGCCCAGCTCGGCCTGGAGCAGGAGTGCGGTGGTCACCAGACCGACGTGACCGGGTCACCTGATCTTGCGCAGCTCCCGCTGGATGTCCTCGTCGGTCACGTCGCGACGGAAGAACACGTCCCAGCCGGCGAGGACCAAGCCCATGCCCCACGCGGCAAGGATCCAACCGGGCCAGAAGTAGCCGGAACCCGTCAGCGCCCAGATCCCCACGATGAAGGCGCCGTTGATCACGACGTAGGCCACCACATCACTGCGGAACCTGTGCCATCGCGTCACCTCCTGGTCTGACAGCCCCCTCCACCATCACCGTCTCCCTTTCGGCGCGGGCCCCACAGGGCCGTTGGTCCCAGAGTGCCGTTGGTCCCAGAGTGCCGTTGGTCCAGGGTGCCGTTGGTCCAGGGTGCCGTTGGTCCCAGAGGGCCGTTGGTCCCACACCGCATTCCGACGCCGGCCTCGCCGTCGGGAGCCGGCCCACACCCCGGGACCGGTGCGACCTTCGCGTGGAGCCTGTGACCGCGTGTGCCCCCCGAGGAGGGTGAACGTTTACCCCCTCTCGCGCCTCTATATGGGTGGGACCATGCATGAGAGCGGTGGTGAGAACGTGAGGCAGCGCGACCAGGACGAGTTCGAGCGGGTCTTCCGCTCTGCGTACGCCGCCGTCCTCCGAACCGCGTACCTCGTGCTGCAGGACCGAGGTCGTGCAGAGGAAGTGACGCAGGACGCGTTCCTGCGCCTGTACGAGCGGTGGGGTGGCGCGGTCACTTACGAGCACCCGCAGGCATGGGTGCGCAGGGTCGCCGTCCGCGACGCGATCCGTCGCGCGAGACGAGAACGCGTGGTGTCCGTCATGGCGCCGGTCGACACACCGACGACCGGTGAGCGGCCGCCGGACATCGACCTGCTGCGCGCGGTGGGCGGTTTGCCGCCCAAGCAACGGGCTGCGGTGGCCCTCCACTACCTCGAGGACCTGCCCGTGAGCGAGGTCGCGGAGCTGATGGAGGTCGCCCCGGCAACCGTCAGGCAGCACCTCTTCAAGGCACGGTCACACCTGGCTGAACGCCTCGGCGAGTCGATGGAGGAGGTGACCGGCAATGCCCATCGATGACCGGCTCCGCGCTGGACTGCCAACCGTCCTCGACGACGGCGACCTCGACGTGGACGCAGCCCTCGGAACGCTGCTCCAGAGGGCTGGGCGGCGCAACCTGGTGCGTCGCGCGGCGTATGCCGTGGGGCTGGCTGCCGCCACGGCCGTGATCACGGTGGTGGCGTTGGGCCTCGGTGGTGGTGACTCGCGCCGGACCTTGCAGCCAGCGACGCCGGGCCGTCCAGTGCAGGTGCTGGACGCCGGCCGTGGAAGTGCTGCGGACCCCGCTCCCTTGTCCCCCGGCGCCTACGCCATCCCGTTCCTCGGCGCGGCAGACGACGCACCGTGGGGCAGGCTCGAGGTGCC
>NZ_BAAAQS010000006.1:0-536 GCF_039531795.1 Pedococcus bigeumensis
AGGCCTTCGACGAGGGTGGTGAGCTCGGTGAGCTCGGTGGGGGTGGTTGCCGGGCCGTGGGCGGCCATGATCACCAGCGGGTGGTCCTGGACGTCCAGGACCCAGGTCCGGTAGGTCCAGCCGGGGAAGACCGTGACGTAGCCGATGTCGCTGGCGAAGGGTCGCAGGGTCTGGCCGTGGCACTGGGTGACGTCCAGGGTGGGTGGCACGGTGGTCTGTACGAGCTGACCGGAGTACCCGTCGATCGAGACCGGGCTGGCGCTGCTGGGCCGGACCGTCCGTTGCGTGGTCAGTGCCGTGACGATGTCGCTTACCGTGGCCTTGACCGGTGCGATGGTTCCTGCGCAGGGGTCGGGCGCGACGCTGGTCATGGCGAACAGCTCGAGCCGCCGCAGGTGCGGGTCCAGGTCACGACCCGTGGCCAGGACCATCCGGTCCTGACCCCATCCGGCAGGCACCTCGAGCCTGCCCCACGGTGCGTCGTCTGCCGCGCCGAGGAACGGGATGGCGTAGGCGCCGGGGGACAAGGGAGCGGG